>NZ_CALHVI010000019.1 GCF_938039215.1 uncultured Porphyromonas sp.
CCCACATCAGAGTGGGATGCCGGCTGGCTGTATATATATCTATTGTATAAGGGGAGACTTCTAGGCTAGACGATCAGTTGCCTCAAACAGGCAGCTAGGAGCCGAACATCACGAAGCCCCTTCTGGTGAAAGCGAATATGTACCTCGGGCTGATGCAGGTAAAGGTAGCCGAAGAGTTCGCTGAGCTTCGGATACATAGCCTCCCCCGAACTGCTTCGCTTGAAGCCCAAGACACGACCACGCTCCATCGTGCAGAGCTGAGGGAGCTTCTCTAGCGAAGTCGAAGGAAGCCCCACAGCTTCCAGCTCCGAGAGGAGAAGCGTCCTATGAAAACGAACGTTGTGCGCTACGAGCACCTTCACCTCACGGACTACCCGAAGGAAGCGCTCAAGGACAAGGCGAAGATCTTCCCCCTCAGCCTCCATCTCTTCGGTAGAGATCCCGTGCAGGCTTGTAGCCTCCGCTGTGATCGGCGAAGTGCGACGAATGAGGTGCGTCTCCTCCGAGAGACAGGCACCCGCAGCATCCAGCACCTGCCACGAGAGCAGGATCAGAGGTGAGAGCGTCATCTCCTCTCCTACCTCTTCTCCGTGGAGTACATCCTGCGTCTCCGTATCGAGGACGAGGTAGTGAGGCTGTGCTCCCTCTGGCGCTGGAGAGTCAAAGAGCGGGGAAGAATCGACATCGACCTCTACGACGACAGGTGTCTCCTGTCGCCGTAGAGGTCGATAGCTATGTGCCGAGCGGAGAAGCTCCGTACGGCGCTGAAGTCCCCACCTCAGCAAGAGCTGCACCAACACCAGCACTAGGGGAAGGAGCAGAAGAAGAAGTGGGGCAAGACGCATGGTCGAGCTTACTTCTTAGGGAAGAGGAAGGCTCGGCTACGCTCAGCACCTTCCTTCGCCCAGTCTTCGGGCAGGATACGCCAGTTCTTGGGATCCACGGGACGTACCGATCCGTGGCGACGGAAGAATTCCGCTAGGTAGTATGTCTGGTCGTGCGAAGTAGCTCCGACGATGCGCTTCGGAAGGTCTTCCTTGGGGATGCCAGCTCCTTGCGTAAGCATACCGCCTGCACCACCTGCTCGGTAGGAATTGACGGCTACACGATACTTGCGATCAAGATCAAAGGGTTCGCTGTGCCCGGTGAGACGCAGGATGGTCACACGCTGACCTTCGGGCTTCGTCAGATCCACGACATAGTCGATCCCTTGAGCCGCACTGTAGTTGTAGGGCGGGACGAAGGTCTTGTACTTATCCGTGACCTTAGCTCCTGGACGAAGACGGATCAGGGGATCTTCCGAAGAAGTCATCCCGTTCATCCAGCCGGCATAGGAGTGCTCCAGATAGCCACGTAGCTCGTGCCCCGTCAGCTCCATCGCATAGATGAAGTTGGAGAAGGGACAGAACTTGAAGAGGTCACGTATGTAGACCTTCCCAGCAGGGAGCACCGCCGAAGGCTTCAGCGGAGCAGCTAGCGAGACTTCGGCATTGATCGCCTCTAGCTGCATCCGATGGATGACATCCATATAGGGGCTCGTACCAAAGAGAGCGTCTTGACCACGCACTTCTCCCTCCAGCGAACCTACTTCACTCGAGACGTATTCCTTCACCGCAGCTTCCTCACGAGCAAAGTGACGGAGGAAGGCAGGGTCTGGCTCTACCCCATCCAGTGAGATGAACGAAGGAGAAAGGCTCTTCTCGATGACCTTATCCCCTTGCTTACGCACCGTAATCTTGATATCGGCGACACGCTCAAGGTGGTTGGCAGGGTTGATCAGCAGGACGGAGTCTGTACGCCCCTCGGGACGGATCCACTCCAGCTCCTGACGATGGTCATGCCCAATCAAGAGCAGGTCAATACCTAAGGGACGATTTGCCAGTGCCCGACCTGCATTCTCTAGATAATCGGGATTGTCATTCTCCAGCCCCGAGTGCATCAGGACGACGAGCAGATCTGGCTTCTCCTTCTGCTGGATGAAGGGCACCCAGTAGTCGGCAGACTTCAGAATATCATCGAAGCGCAGTCCTTCCCAGAGATGAGCGGGCACCCACTGAGGGATAGCCGGTGTAGTGAACCCAAGGACAGCCACACGAAGTCCCGCACGAGTGAAGACATGGTAAGGCTTGAAGTACGGCTGTCCCGTCTTCTCGGAGAGGATATTAGCTGCGATAAGGGGGAACTTACATTCCTTAGCCCACTTATCGAAGACGCTGTGCCCAGGCTCGATGTCGTGATTGCCCATGGCTACGGCATCATAGCCAAGGTAGTTCATCGCTGAGGAGATGATGTGTGGCGAGAGCGTATCTACATAGTTGTAGTAGTAGGCAGGTGGCTCTCCCTGCAGCAGGTCACCCGCATCCAGCAGCAGTGTCTCGGGATCGGTACGACGCACCTCACGCAGCACGGTCGATAGACGAGACATGCTCCCCGTCCCAGCTCGGTCATTGAGGAAGTCATAGGGGAAGATATTCCCATGGACATCGGTCGTATGCAGGATACGCAGGTGATGCTGGGTCGTGGGCGGCACCTTCTTCTCAGCGTGGAGCGTGGTGCCTGCAAGCGCAAAAAGAAGCATCCCCACCCACATGATGGGGCGGAGGATGCCTATAACTTGAGTATGATTCATAGTGAAGCTAGAGAGGTTACTTGACTTCGCTCCCTGGGGCGACTGGCCCTGCGGGAGAGATGACACGTAGCTGACCTGTAGCAAGGTCTTCAGCCGAGAGGATCATCCCCTGCGACTCGATCCCACGGAGCTTGCGGGGAGGAAGGTTAGCGATAAAGCAGACCTGCTTACCGACAAGTTCCTCTGGAGCGTAGTGCTGAGCGATCCCCGAGAGGATGGTGCGCCCACCAAGGCCATCATCCAGACGGAACTGCAGGAGCTTATCTGCCTTGGGCACCTTCGTGCACTCTAGGACGGTACCCACACGGATATCGAGCTTCGTGAAGTCCTCGAAGGCAATGTCGGGAGCTACGGCAGCAGCCTTCGCTTCTGCAGCCTCGGCGGCTTCGTTAGCTTCCTTCGTAGCTTGCAGCTTAGCGATCTGTGCTTCGATGACTTCGTCCTCGATCTTCTCGAAGAGGAGGCTAGACTCACCCAGCTGATGCCCTACGGCGAGCAGGTCGGAGCGACCCAGATCCGACCAAGCGGGCAGAGCGATCTGAAGCATCCCGAGGAGCTTGTCGCTGCTCTGTGGGAGGAAGGGTGCGAAGGCAATAGCGAGGTTGGCAGTGATCTGCAGGGAAAGGTTGAGGATCGTAGCCACACGGGGCATATCCGTCTTGGCGAGCTTCCAAGGCTCAGTGTCTGCGAGGTACTTATTCCCCAGACGAGCCAGATTCATCGCTTCCTTCAGAGCTTCACGGAAGTGGAAGTTATCCAGCTCCTTCTCGATCGAAGCTCGCACTACGCTGAGTTCAGCCAGCGTCTCCCGATCGAAGTCCGTCAGTTCACCAAGGGCAGGCACCTTACCATCGAAGTACTTCTCGGTAAGGACAAGCGCACGATTGACGAAGTTCCCGAAGACAGCGACGAGCTCATTGTTATTGCGTGCTTGGAAGTCCTTCCACGTAAAGTCATTGTCCTTGGTCTCGGGAGCATTGGCCGTGAGGACATAGCGAAGGACATCCTGCTTACCGGGGAGATCCTCAAGGTATTCATTGAGCCAGACCGCCCAGTTGCGGGAGGTAGAGATCTTGTCACCTTCGAGGTTGAGGAACTCATTAGCGGGGACATTCTCGGGCAGGATGTACGAACCTTCGGCACGAAGCATCGCAGGGAAGACGATGCAGTGGAAGACGATGTTGTCCTTGCCGATGAAGTGCAGCAGACGGGTATCTTCGCTCTTCCACCACTTCTCCCAGCTATCGGGGAGCAGCTCCTTCGTATTGGAGATGTAGCCAATAGGCGCATCGAACCACACATAGAGCACCTTGCCCTCTGCTCCCTCTACAGGGACGGGGATCCCCCAGTCGAGGTCACGGCTCACGGCACGAGGCTGGAGCCCTCCGTCGAGCCAGCTCTTACACTGACCATAGACATTGGTCTTCCATTCCTTGTGCCCCTCGAGGATCCATTCACGCAGGAAGGCTTCGTGCTTGTCAAGCGGGAGGTACCAGTGCTTCGTCTTGCGAAGCTCTGGTGTTGCTCCAGAGATAGCACTCTTGGGGTGGATGAGGTCGGTAGGATTGAGCGTCGATCCGCAGTGCTCACACTGGTCGCCATAGGCATGCTCGTGCTGACAGCGGGGGCAAGTACCCGTGATATAGCGGTCAGCGAGGAACTGCTTTGCCTCGGGGTCATAGTACTGCTCGCTCTCCTCCTCGATGAAGCCCCCCTTGTCATAGATCGTACGGAAGATCGCAGAGGCATGCTCACGATGCGTCTGGCTCGTCGTACGTCCGTAGGTATCGAAGGTGATCCCGAAGTCTGCGAAGGACTTGCGGATGATGGCATCGTAGCGGTCTACGACATCCTGAGGGGTAATACCCTCCTTCTTAGCCTTGATCGTGACGGGGACACCATGCTCATCGCTCCCGCAGACGAAGAGCACCTCTTCGCCCTTGAGGCGCAGGTAGCGAGCATAGATATCGGAGGGTATGTAGACACCAGCCAAGTGTCCGATATGCACGGGTCCGTTGGCATAGGGCAGGGCGGCGGTGATGAGGGTACGTTTGAAGTTCTTCTTCATCCAGTCTTTCTATATCTAATAATGAAAGGGAAGGGTAAGGCTAGATGCCCTACCCCTCTCCTTACTTGGTAGTGTTACTTATCCTTCTTGATGAGGTACTGCTGCCAAGCCCAAGCCGAGCGCAGGGTATCGGCCAGCGACTCCTTAGCCTCCCAGCCTAGGACGGTATTGGCCTTGGTAGGATCAGCCCAGACCTTCTCGATGTCCCCTTCTCGGCGACCGACGATCTTGTGGGGCACCTTCACTCCAGTGACAGCCTCGAAGGTACGGATGAGCTCCAGCACGCTGACACCACGACCTGTACCGATGTTGAAGGTCTCCATAGGTTCGGCACCAGACTTCTCATCGAGCATACGCTCGATCGCTACGACGTGTGCCTTCGCTAGGTCTACGACATTGATGTAGTCACGGATGCAAGAGCCGTCGGGGGTGTTGTAGTCATCACCGAAGACACTTAGCTGCTGGCGTAGGCCTGCGGCGGTCTGCGTCAGATAGGGGATGAGGTTCTGAGGCACACCATTGGGCAGCTCACCGATGAGGGCTGATGGGTGTGCACCGATGGGGTTGAAGTAGCGCAGGCGAATGACCTTGTAGGGGACACCGGCATAGACCACGTCGCTGAGGATCTCTTCGTTGATCTGCTTGGTATTGCCGTAGGGAGAGAGGGCGACCTGAATAGGAGCCTCTTCGGTGACGGGCAAGATCTCTGGCTGACCGTAGACGGTGCAGGAGGAAGAGAAGACGATCCCCTTCGTACCGTGACGCTGCATGGCCTCTAGGAGGACGATGAGCGAGAGGATATTATTCTTGTAGTAGTGCAGAGGCTTGTGTACGGACTCACCTACGGCCTTGCTTGCTGCGAAGTGAATGACCCCCTTGATCCCAGGGTGCGTCTTGAAGATGTGCTCGATGACCGCTTCGTCATTGCAGTCTGCTTCGTAGAAGATCGGGCGAATACCCGTAATTGCCTCGATCCCGTCGAGGACTTCGATGTTGGAGTTGGAGAGGTTATCGATGCTGATGACTTGGTAGCCTGCCTGGATAAGCTCTACCGTGGTATGGGAGCCGATGTAGCCCGTCCCACCTGTTACGAGAATGATTCCTTTCATGATCTTCTTCGAGTGATCTATTATAGGGTAGTATTAATGCCTTCGATGTAGCTAAGCAGTTCGTCCCGCCCGAGCTGTTGCTCCGAGGAGGTGACGAAGATCGGGGGGAGCTCCTCCCATTCCTCGAGGAGGCGAGCTTTATAGGCTTCGAGGTTAGAAGCCAAACGCCCCTTGGTGAGCTTGTCCGCCTTGGTGAAGACGAGGGCAAAGGGTACACCCTCTTCGCCCAGCCATTGGATGAACTCCAAGTCGATCTTCTGTGGCTCGTGACGGGAGTCAACGAGTACAAAGAGACAGATGAGCTCCTTGCGCTCCAGCGTATAGTCCTCGATCATCTTCTTGAGCTTCTCCCTGCCGTCCTTACTCAGGCGGGCATAGCCGTAGCCTGGCAGGTCCACTAGGTACCAAGCATCGTTGATGATGAAGTGATTGATGAGCTGGGTCTTCCCTGGCTTCTGCGAAGTCATCGCCAGTCCTTTCTTCCCCGTGAGCATATTGATCAAGGAGGACTTCCCCACATTGGAGCGCCCGATGAAGGCATACTCAGGTAGACCCGTCGTGGGGCACTTACTGACCTGACTATTGCTGATGACGAACTCTGCCGATTTGATGACCATAAGCTACTGACTATACGATAGGATGAGCACAAAGATAAGGCTTCGGAGGCAAATAGCCACCGAAGCCTTTTTTGATACGCTACTGACGCATGGATAGCGACCTATGGTAGGTCGTCTCAGAGACCTACTGTGGGTCGTCCTTGCGACCTACCGTGGGTCGGTTCGCCGACCTACAGTAGGTTTTTCTTGTCCCCTGCAGTGGACCTTACTTGGAGGCCTTTCGGACGACCTCGAGACGATCACCCGCCTTCAGCTGGGGAAGGTGCAGGCGACCCGCACGAAGGAGCTTCTTCGGAGCGAGCACTCGACCATTGAGGCGAAGCTCATAGCCTCGCCCCTCGCTGGGGAGGAGAAGCACATGGCGGTAAGGGCTACCAGCTACGAGCTCGAGGTGCTCCAGCTGGCCTGCTCGCCAAGCGAGGGAGCAGACAGCATTCCCCACGACACGTAGGCCTTCGATCTGCCCCGTCTGCCAAGCCTTCGGCAGGGCAGGTAGCGGATGAAGGACACCCGCTTCGCTACTGAGGAGCATCTCCATGATCCCCGAAGCTCCACCGAAGTTACCATCGATCTGGAAGGGAGGATGCGAACTGAAGAGGTTGGGATGCGTCCCACTACCATAGGGGTGGCTGGTCTTCGGATCGATCGCACCCACAGGACGAAGGAGCATATTCAGCACCTCATACGCCCCTGCTGCATCACCGAGACGAGCATGGAAGTTCACCTTCCAGCCCATTGACCAGCTGGTACTGCTCGAGCCACGTGCCTCAAGCGTCTTCCTTGCCCCTTCAGCGAGCTCGGGTGTTTCACCCGGTGTGATCTCGCTGGCGGGGAAGAGCCCATAGAGATGGGAGACATGACGGTGGTGCGGATCGACTTCCTTGAAGTCCTCCATCCACTCCATGATACGGCCGTCGGGGCCCAGCGTCGTAGGCTTCAGCCAGCGAAGCGCCGTAGAGAGGCTATCGACGAAGGTGCGGTCTCGCTTGAGCAGGAGCGCTGCCGCACGGGTATTCGTGAAGAGCTCACGGAGGATCTGATTATCCATCGTCGAGCCTGCAGCGACAGCTACCTCCTGCCCCTCGGGGGTGTAGTAGCTATTCTCGGGCGAAGTAGTCGGTACGTTGACGAGGTAGTTCGTCTTCGGATCTCGGACAAGGGTCGTGAGGAAGAAGCGAGCAGCACCCTGCATCACGGGATAGATCCGCTCGAGATAAGAGCGATCTTGGCTGTAGCGATAATGATTGAAGAGATGCTCACAGAGCCAAGCGGCGGAGGTATTCGTAGCGCCCCAACTGGGGTGCTCCCCTGGGGCGGTGAACTGCCACACATTGCCCAACACGTGCGTCACCCAGCCCTCAGCGCCGTAGAAGGTGCGGGCGGTCTTCTCTCCCGAAGGGACGATACTCTCGACCCAATCGGTCAGCGGACTGACGGTCTCAGAGAGGGCTCCCTTCTCTGCGGGCCAATAGTTCATCTGCAGATTGATATTCAGATGATAGTCGCCATTCCACGGAGCTTGGATCGTCTCTGTCCAGAGACCTTGCAGGTTGGGAGGCAGAGCTCCTGGACGGGTGCTGGAGATGAGGAGGTAGCGCCCCAGCTGGAGGTAGAGACTCGCTAAGGCAGGATCCGCCTCGGGGTGCTCGTGGTAGGCCGTGAGGCGCTGATCGATGGGTAGCACACTGCGAGAGGCATCCCCGCCATCTAGACGCATCTGCACCCGATCCATACGGCTGGAGAACTGACGCTTATGCGCCTCATAGATCTTCTCCTCGCCCTGAGCTTCGGCCTCGAGCAGCTGCTCTACGCCAAGGGCTACGAGCGCAGCCCGCTTATTATAGTAGTTGGTATTGTGTGTGATGTAGAGGTTCACCTTGGGTGCATCGACGATGAGCAGTTCGCCCTCACGAGTGATGAGCTTCCCCCCTTGGGGTAGGACGGGGCGCACGACGATGGCATAGCGAAGTCCCTTGCCCCCACGACCATCGGGGAGCTGACCGGAGAGCATCAGATAGCCCGCTCCTACCCGACACTGCCCGTGCTCAGGACGGCTAAGGGTGAGGCGGAGGGTATCACGTCTGGACTCCTCGCTGTGATTGGTGAGGCTCACGACCTGCACATCCCGTCCGAAGGCGCTGTAAAGGCGCTTGGAGCGGTAGGGGCGATCAGCGACTTCAAAGGTCTCCTTACTCACCCCTTCGCTGAGGCTGAGGCTTCGGCGATAACGGCTAGGGGAAGGTGCCTGTCCCCACGTGAGGTGGAGGAAGCCCCCGACTTGGTAGCTCCCATAGGGGACATTCGCCCCATTACCTCGGCCACTCCCCTCTCCTCCACAGACGAAGGTGCGGTAGATAAGATCTTCAGCCTCCTTAGCCTTCCCCGCAAGGAGAAGCTCACGAATGGCGGGCAGATGCTTGACAGCTTCGGGATTCCAAGCGGTCGAATCCACCGACCCACTCCACATCGAGCTCTCATTGAGCGTGATCTTTTGGGTCTGGATACCGCCATCGGAGAGCATCCCGAGGCGCCCATTGCCCAAGGGGAGCTCCTCCATCATATCCCGAGCGGGACGATCGAAGAAGTATGTGAGCGCCCGTCGGTAGCTGCTATCGGGACGAAGAGTGGGCTTCGTCCGAAGGGCTGAAGTAGGGCTAGCGAGCAGTTCGCCACTCATCAGAAGCGCCACGGGCAGAGCCCAGCGCAAGAAAGTCATAAATCGCATCTCAATAGCTTAATACGTACATGGATATACGACCACCACGTACGGGGGCAAAGATACGGCAATTCATGTGCCCCGCCGAAGGAGGATCAGCCCCCCTCGAAATATGCGGTAGCGATAGGTCGCAGGGAAGGGGAAAATAAAACCTACGGTAGGTCGCCTTACCGACCCACGGTAGGTCGTTGATGCGACCCACAGTAGGTTCCAAGAGCGACCTACCGTGGGTCGTTTTTGCCCCCCACTGCGAGCTTGGCGAAAACACAGCTGGGAGGCAGGTTTTTGACGGGTCGAAGGGCTAGATAGAAAAGTAGCAGAAGCCCCGACATCCGCAGACGGATATCGGGGCTTCTGTAGATGGATAGGAAAAGGAGGGAGACGCTACTTCATCAGCAGGTCGTAGAGGCGACGCATCCCTTCGGTCGCACCCGTCTCGAAGTGGATGAGATCGGGGCGGTAACTACTTCGCACGGGCTTGGGGTCGATGCAGTAGACGGGCGCACGATGAGGCACATAGCCTAGGAGCCCCGCAGCTGGATAGACCTCCAGCGAAGTACCGATGACCAAGAAGAGATCCGCCCGCTCCGTAGCTTCGATTGCGGGGATCATCTCGGGGACTTCTTCACCAAACCACACGATGAAGGGACGGAGCTGATAGCCGTCGGGGGCTAAGTCCCCCACATGAAGCTCCAGCGTCGCTCCCTCGGCGGGATAGGTCACACGAGCATTGTGCACGGAGCGATTCTTCATCAGCTCGCCGTGCAGGTGGATGACGTGGGTACTTCCCGCCCGCTCATGTAGATCGTCCACATTCTGCGTCACGATGGTTACCCGATAGCGTTGCTCCAGCTGGGCCAGAAGGCGATGCCCTTCGTTGGGCTGAGCCCCGACGAACTCCCGACGGCGCATGTTGTAGAAGTCCAACACCCGCTGGGGATCTTGCTCCCAGCCCTCGATGCTGGCGACCTCCTGCACATTGTGCCCAGCCCAGAGGCCGTCACTGTCACGGAAGGTCGAGAGCCCACTCTCGGCACTCATCCCCGCCCCCGAGAGGACGACGAGATGAGGGCGCTGATCCTGAGAGGCGTTCATCGCCGTGAGACGAGCGAGAGCTCGTCGATGAGGCGAGGACACTCACCGAGCTGGTCGATGAGCAGGAGCACGTAGCGGATATCACAGATGATGCTACGCTGATAGGAGGGCAGATACTGGATGTCGCCACCGACACCTTCCCAGTTGCGGTCGAAATTGATCCCGATGAGATCACCGTACTTATTGAAGACGGGACTACCGGAGTTTCCACCCGTAGTGTGGGTAGTAGCGGCGAAGTTCACGGGCATCTCATAGGCACCAGCAGCGTTCTTGAAGGCCCAGCGCTGGCCAGCACCATAGAGCTGCTTAGCGTAGATCTCCTTGAGGCGGGCAGGAACGGCAAACTCCCAAGAAGTAGGATCTTCCTTCTCCATCACCCCACGGAGCGTCGTGGGCACTTGGTATTCCACCCCATCGACGGGCGAATAGCCACGGACATTACCGAAGGTGAAGCGCAGGGTGCTATTGGCATCGGGCCAGAGGTTCTCTGCACCACGCTGTGCAAGGACTCCACCGACATAGGTCCGACGAGCCAGATCAATAGGATTGTCGAAGGCACGTAGCGCCTTGGTGAGCTGCTCCCGCTTGGTGCGCACCGAAGCGGCGAAGCGGGACATCAGATCCGTGGTGAGGACGACCTGCTGCTCCTTAGGACTGAGCTTCTTGAATGCCTCGAAGCCTTCGGGGGTGGTGAAGGTAGACTGAGCGAACATCACATCGACATAGGACTCGACCGAACCGAACTGATCGATCCCTTCGGCGATCGCTTCAGGCCAGTCCTTACGATCGATCTGACGGGTATATTCGGCGAGCTCTGCCTTAGCGATCTTGGCATCGAGGGCGGGGAGGTAGTCCTTGTTGTTGTAGGCGACGAAGGCACGATCCGTAGCGGTCAGAGGATCATCTGCCCCTGGAGCTCGAGTTGCTTCGATGGCCTGCCACAGACCTTCATCCAGATACCAGAACTGACGGCGCATATCCCTGCGTCCAGCGATCGCCTTGTCGATGGTAGCGATGGCATCTGCATAGGATCGGTAGGACTTAGGAGCGTTCGTCTTGGTCCATTCGAGTAGCGACTCCATCTCCTGCTGCTTAGTAGCCTTGAAGTTGTTCTTCTCGATACCGAAGTTCGCTCCGATCGCACGCTTGTAGGCGTTCTGCGAGCGGGCGTACTTAGCAGCATACATGATGTTCACCTTGGGATCAGCTAGCATATCCTTGAGCATAACCTCCTGACGGATCTGACGCATGCGGATGCGGATATCGTTGTCGATCGTCTTCCATTCCTCAACTTCCGATGGGAGGAAGAAGTGGTTCGTGCGCCCAGGGAAGCCCATGATCATCGCTAGGTCTTCCTTCTGGACACCATCAGTAGAGATGTTGAACCAGCGCTTAGGCTTCAGAGGCACATTGCTCTTGGAGTAGGGCGCAGGATTGCCGTTGGCATCGGCATAGATGCGGAAGATGGAGATGTCCCCTGCATGACGCGGATACTTCCAGTTGTCCGTGTCAGCGCCGAACTTACCCACGGCACTGGGAGGAGCACCTACAAAGCGGATATCCGAGTAGACCTTGTTGGTGAACATCAGATACTTATTGCCATTGTAGAAGGGGCGGATCTCTACGCTCGTCCCTGGGTGTGCCTTGAGATAAGCCTCCCCGACACGCTTGCGAGCAAGGTCATCGAGGTAGTGGCGGGAGAGGTATTCCATGCCCGTACCCTTACGGATCTTCTTCAGTTCGGCCTGGACATAAGCCGTGACATCTTCGATCTTATCTACGAAGGTCACGACGACCCCTTCGGCAGGAAGCTCTTCGGCGAAGCTCTTCGCCCAATAGCCGTCCTCGAGGTAGTTGTGCTCGACACTGCTGAGCTTCTGGATGGCATCATAGCCACAGTGGTGGTTGGTCAAGACAAGTCCTTGCGAGGAGATCACCTCACCCGTACAGCCTCCGTCGAAGTGTACGACGGCATCCTTGAGCGAAGTGCCGTTGGGATTGTAGAGATCATACTCCTGCATCGCGAGCCCACGCTTGACGAGCTCGGGGTACTTCTTGGAGAGTTGCTCTAGGAGCCACATCCCTTCGTCAGCTCGAGCTAGGGGGCTTACCCCAAGCGCCACGAGAAGGGCAAAGAGAGACTTACGCATAGTCATTGGTCTATTTAGAATGATTAGTTAGGATCATGAAGGGTCTTGTATCGAGGCTATCCAAGGTGAGGTGCACAAGGATGCGTCCCGTAGGTGAAGAGGTAGTCCGAGCGAAGCTGATAGCCGAGGCTTAGCTGAGCACCTCCCTCGGCATAGTCTAGGACTAGCTCGTCAGCACTAAGCTGTGCGACGGTGAAGCCCAAGAGAGATGCATCCGAAGGGTTGAAGATCTTGTAGGCTGTCTCCTTGGCTGACCAGAGGAGTGAGCGCAGCTGTAGCTCCTCAAGCGAAGAGGTAGCATGCACCCGATCCCATTCCTCAGCATGGAGGTAGCGTGAGGTGATATCGTAGAGCTGCGGGCGGTAGGTCTCGATATCTACCCCTGGCACTCTGTCAGCCGAAGGAGTAAGGAGCACTGCTGCATGCCCCTCCGCATGGCTGACACTAAGCGATCGGTCTGGATGATCCAGCAGGATCGGTCTCCCAAGTGCATCATAGCCTCGCCGAGGCTTCGACTCCCCTAGGAGCTCCGAGAGGATCAGCTCTACAGCCTTCTGCTCTACACTCCTGCGCTCCGTGCGAGAAGCAGGCGGGAAGTGACAAAGACAAAGGGCTACCCCAAGGGGCAACCCTTCGATATGCTCAAGTATCATACTGCGCTATCCATAGACGAGGCAGGAGGTGTGACCTTCACCTCGGTGATGCGGAACTTCTCCAGCCCCGTAACTCGGAAGCTCCAACCGCCAGCCGTGACGACATCCCCTTTACGAGGTAGGTCTTGCTTGAGCTCGAGGACAAGACCTCCGAGGGTATCTACTTGATCCTCGACCTTGCCGAAGATCCCCGAATCAAGGTCCAGAGCTCGGAGGACATCATTCAGAGGTGTCCCTCCCTCGAAGAGATAACTCCCGTCGGGCAGGCGCTTGTAGGGCAGTTCTTCTTCATCATATTCGTCCGAGATCTCCCCGACGATCTCCTCAAGGAGATCTTCCATGGTGACGATCCCGCTAGTACCGCCATATTCATCGACGACGACAGCGATGTGCTTCTTCGTGCTACGGAACTCCTCGAGGAGGTCATCCAACGGTTTATTCTCGGGGATGAAGAGCGCTTCACGGATCAGCTTCTTCCAGTCAAAGTCTGCTCCCTCGTCCTTATAGGGGATGAGGTCCTTGAGGTAAAGGATACCTCGGATATTGTCCTCCGAATCTTCGTAGACGGGGATACGCGAATAGCCCGAGTCCAAAGCAAAGTGGAGCATCCGATGGAAGTCCCACGAGATGTCTATATCGACCATGTCCACTCGAGGCACCATGATCTCGGAGGCCGTCTTGCTGTGGAAGTTGATGATATCTTCGAAGAGCTCCTTCTCTTCAGGTTCGTGCCCCTCAAGGAGATCGACGGCCTGCGACAGCTCATCGACCGAGAGGTCATAGCGCTTCGGCTGCATGCGCCGCGTCAGTAGACTTGTCGAGCGCATGAGGAAGGAGGAGAAAGGATGAAGGACACTCGAGACGAGACGCATCTTACCCGCCGAGAAGCGACTAAAGGCAAGTGGGCGAGCTTGGGCATAGACCTTCGGAATGATCTCACCGAAGAGAAGCAGAAGGAGCGTCAGGATGACCGTCTGCGTGAGGAAGCCTAGTACGGGCGACGAAGAGAAGTCGAAGATCAGAGTGAAGGCGTAGCCCGTAAGGATGACGATAGCGACATTGACGAGGTTATTACCAATGAGGATCGTCGCCAGCAGTCGCTCTGAATCCTTGAGAAGCTCAAGGAGGGCATTGTCCGCAGGGTGCTCCTCCTCCTTGATCGCATCAATATCCGAAGGAGACAAAGAGAAGAAGGCGACCTCCGATGAAGACATGAAGGCCGAAAGGATGAGCAGGACGGCGGAGACAGCAAGGGCTATCCATGCTGCCCAAGGGATCACTTCCCTGATGACCTGACTAAATGATTCCAAGTAGAGTGAGGATTAAGTAGGGAGGGAGTTAGCGTACGCCTGCGTGGCGACGTACAGCATTGAGGAGGTCGCGGTACTGCTTAGTCTTCTCACGGACGGAGACTTCGAGGAGCAGGATCTCGCTGCGCAGCTCACTGCGCACGGAAGCATCACCCTCTTTCCAGCGAGTACGGAGCACACGGAGGCGGAGCTCTTCACGAGCGAGGGAGATGCGCAAAGCCTCAGCTTCGGCGACGGCACGACGGCCAGCTTCGCTCTCGAACTTCGGCCAGTTGTGGTAGACTTTCGAGCCATGGAGGTGGAAGGTCAGCTCGGGGTACTCCGTAATCACTTCCTCATGCTGCATGGCTAGGGCCTTACCCTCATAGAGGACACCCGAGAGCGTCGCACGACGGTAAGCCTCTTCAGGCTCAAGCTCCGTCGTCTCACCACCCTGACGACCGGAGAGGAAGGCTGGGCGACCGGTGAAGCGATATACGTGGACCTGCCCCCGAGGCGCAAAGCGGTCACTGATGAGTATCCCCCAGTCTTCGCTCTCGTGATAGGCGAGCAGATAGTCGTTGTAGGGGGAGTTGTACGGCATACCGAGGAGCGTAGGCTCAAAGAAGCTATTACCCTGCTCGGTGAGACGCGTCATATAGAGGTCATAGCCACCGAGGCCTGCGGGAGAGCGACGAGCAAAGAAGAGCGTCATGCCATCCTCGAGGAGGAAGGGCGAGCGGATAGGCGCATCGGACTCCAGCGCCTTGGTAGCTATGCCCTGACGCTCCCAGCTATAATCCCCCACCATAGCGAACCAAGCGAGGGTACGGCCATCGGGGATAATGCTATTGCGCCTCAGAGCATCGACGAAGCCGAAGATAGGGAAGACGGGAGACGCTGGGTGCAGGCTGTCGCCTAGTGCGGGTGTCTCCACGGGGAGGAGGGAGCGGATCTCTTTGGGGAGCAGCCCAGCAGGGAGGAAGCGCCGACTAATCTGGGGAAGGAGCTCAGTGAGGTGATCCATACGCACCAGAGTGCTATCCACTACGTGAAGGGCATCTGCCGAGGCGTACATCCGTTCGGCTCGAGAGATCTGAGCCTCGAGCATCTTAGCGCTATCGGGGACAGCTTGATGCTTGCGCTGCAGGGCGGCGAAGTACTTCTCTAGCGCCGTCGTAGCCTGCTCGAACTGATAGGCATGATAAGCCGTGATCGCCTCCTGCAGAAGTTGCTCGGGGGCGACGGCTGGAGCCTTGGGCTTGACGACCTTCGCCTCACCCCAGAGCGGGATCAGGACGAGGACGGAGAGGAGAATCGATCGTAAACGCATGAATAGCAGATCTGCGGAGAGACGTAAGCTGGGATCAGAAGACGAACTGAGCACGGAGCTGTAGCGTATGGTAGTCTAGCCCCTTGCCATTCTTCGAGCGAAGTCGACCAAGGGCAGTAGCATCATCGGATAGTCCGGTGAAGGTATAGCTCAAGCCAAGCATCATCGCCGTGTTGGGGTACCAATTAAGCGCTCCGACGAGCTCATACCCCTGCCCCACGAGAGGCTCGGCATCAAGGACACTTGCACCTGCCATGAGCTCGAGATTGCCTCCAGGCTCTGGGGCGCAATTGACATTGGAGAAGGCAGCACTCCCGTTGGAATAGCTGCGCTGCTTACCACGAAGCATATACGAACCGACGAGATAAGCCCCCCAGAAGGAGGTACTCTTGTCGCCACTGATATTGAGTGAGCGGGACCCGTTGGTGAGGACTGCTCCTCCTGCACCAGCGACGAAGGACGAGTGCAAGGCTTCGGCTTGGATGAAGAAGTAATCGTTGCGGTAAGCAGCCTCTAAGCCATAGATCGTATAGTAGTCGATCCCGCTGAATCGGCCAGCCATGAAGGCACGGTTCTCTACGGCAGAGCCCGAGCCACCTCCAAGGGCAACAATCCCCTCATCAGAGGTCACACGCTCGGGTGTACGAGCTACGGCAGAGAAGCCGAGGTGCAGGGTGCGCTTGTCGTTGTTGATGGGGCGGTAGACGGCACGCATGGAGACACCATAGCCTTCGCCCATGTGATTCTCACGAGCATTGACACGCTCGCTACTGCCCCCAAAGAAGCCTGCTCCGAGCCAGTACTTATCCCCCCAATGGGTCCCTGCGAGCCCCCAGTGACGTGTGTAGGGGATGAGGAAGTCCAGAGGCATCGGCGTGGTGACGGAGCCGTGGCGGGTAGAGGTATTCATCCCGAGACTCATGGGCTCAAGCTGATGCCCGAGGACGAGTCGAGTACGGGGATTGAATGCGTATGCCGCATAGATATCGCAGAAGGTGACCCGCTGTCCACGATAGTTGACATCCACACGACCTGACCAGTTGCCATAGCTCGAGAAGACACCGAGGCGGGCCTGTGTGATCGAGTGACCCGCTGCCATACGGAAGGGTTCTTCGACGGCTGCCCCTGCAGGCAGATAGGTGAAGTTGGACTTATTGACGGGAGAGAAGGCTGCCATATCCAGCGTGATGCGACCATCGACACCGAGGGTGACTTCCTCGGGCTGACCGAGGCGCAGACCTATACCCGTCTGGGCTGCTACATCTGTGGAGGAGAGGGAGCTAACCCCTAGGGTAGCCAAAGTAATAAGCGAGTAGATCTTGCTTCTATTCGACGATATCATTTAGAGAATACGTATTTGTTTACTAGCATAGGCAAAGATAGCCTTTTCGCAGTACAAAGGCGGTAAGACATGCAGTGTCCCCACGGGCAAGGAAGATAGCTAAGCTACCTAACCTTGCCCGTGGGGACACTATATATTAAGGTGTGAGCGCTAGAGTTCGATCGTGAAGGAGATCACTTCACCCGTCTGTGGATAGAAGCCACGCACGAGGAGGGGAGCACGGCGTGAGCGGGTCTGACTGCCTGCCTTGTCGAGGGTAGCGACTACCTGATTGAGGTCACGCAGGGAGCGCAGCGGGGTGTTGTTAGCCGTGAGGAGGATGAAGCCTTCACGCACCCCAGCCTTCTTCAGCGCACCTGCACGGAGCGACTCGACGACGAGGCCGTAGGAGAGACCATAGGCACGAAGATCGCCTGCGCTTAGCTCCTTGAGGGTAGCCCCGAGGCGGCTATCGGCTGCATTGGGGGACTGCTTGAGGAGCTTAGCACCACCCTCTTGGTTGCGGAGGGTGACCTTGTAAGTCTTCTCAGAGCCCTTACGGTTCACCGTCACAGAGATAGCATCGCCAGGACGGAAGCGAGAGATCTGCTCCTGTAGCTGAGCGAACGAGGTGATGCGATGACCTTCAATGGCAGTGATGACATCGCCCTTCTCCAGACCAGCAGCCAGAGCAGCGCTGATCTCGGCAAAGTCAGCGATGTAGAAGCCTTCGTTGACCTTCAGACCTTCCTTCTGCACCAGCTCGCTGGAGACATCTGCCCCGACGACACCGAGCATCCCACGCTGTACGGTGCCGTACTTCTTGATGTCGGAGACGACCTTAGCGGCGATATTGATGGGTACGGCGAAGGAGTAGCCGGCATAGTTCCCCGTCTGCGAATAGATCATCGTATTGATCCCCACGAGCTCACCCGAAGCATTGACTAGTGCTCCACCACTATTACCAGGGTTGACAGCGGCATCGGTCTGGATGAAAGCCCCTACACCGAGCTGGTCACCCGTAGCGGCAGCACGTGACTTAGCGCTGACGATACCAGCAGTGACGGTGCTAGTGAGGTTGAAGGGGTTCCCAACAGCCAGCACCCATTCGCCGAGACGGAGGTTCTCCGAGTTGCCGAAGGGGATCGTGGGCAGATCCTTGGCTTCGATCTTGATCAGAGCGATGTCGCTGGAGGGGTCGGATCCGATAAGCTTCGCCTTGAACGTGCGGTTATCATTGAGCGTCACAGAGAGCTCATCCCCTCCGTCGACGACGTGATTATTGGTCATGATGTAGCCATCATTGCTGATGATGACTCCCGAGCCGTAGCCCATGACGGGCTCACTACGACGGCTCCCTCGTGGATCTCCCCCGAAGAAGAATTCAAAGGGATCCATCATCTGCTGCTCACGCACCTGTTGCGTCTTCTTCACCTTGATATGGACGACTGCCTTGACCGAACTTTCAGCAGCAGGCGTTAGGTCGGGGGCATTACCTAGCTGGCGAGAGCCGACAGCGTAGGCTGTGTTTTGGAATCCATATTCGCTGGCCGAGGTGACACCCTCGGGTTCGTAGCTCGAGCCATAGGCCACGGGAGCCTTGCCACTGCGAGCCATCAGATGCACCGTCGTAGCCGAAGCGACGACACTCACTGCTACCAAACCTAGGATAGCCATGGATTTCTTCAATACCTTGCTCATAAGTCTTTAAGTATATAGCTTTAATTCTGTTGGTCCGAGCCTCACCGCCCCCATCTTCGGAAGGCGGAGCTCGGCTCGGTGTGCCTCGTAATGAACGAGGAGGGAGCGTCGACCCATATACACGAGTCCTCTCCCTCTGCTAAATAAGAGGCAAAAGGGATGCCATGGTTTAAGTCTGGACTAATTCCTTCGTTTTTCATGACAAAATGTACCATCACCGACCTACAGCTACACCCCAAAGGAAACCTACTGTAGGTCGGTCGACCGACCCACGGTAGGTCGTCGAGGCGACCCACGGTAGGTCGTCGAGGCGACCCACAGTAGGTTTTTTCGACGACCTACCGTAGGTTTCTTTTCACCCCCTCTAGAGACCGCTCCACAAGCGACTTCTACGAGGGGGCATTTTCCCGCCCCGAGGCGAAGGGACAGAGCTGGCATCTTCCCCGAAGGCAATAGCCCTCATGAAGCTCGAGAAGGGCCTGCGACTCCAGAGCAGTCTCTAGGGGAAGTCCTGCACGGGTGAAGAGGCGGGTGATGTGGTTCTCTTCGGCGGGGAGCGTCTCGATCAGCTGGCGGGGCAAAGACTCCTCCTTGGGCTCTTGGTAGGCCATGCGCCACGCTCGGCGATAGGGCAAGAGCACGTTGATCGCGAGGCTCGCACACGCAGCTTGGCTCAGACCTCCATCCCCTCGCCACTTCCCTCCACACCAAGCCTCATCTAGAGGATGATGTAGGAGGCGGTGAAGCTCCCCAAGGGTAGATACCTGCTGGAGCGTCTCTCCCAAGAGATCGACCTGGGTAAGGAGGGCAGCAAGCTGGAGCAGGCGAAATTCGGGGAGGTTCGTTGGGCGGGTGCGAGCCCGACGGAATGAGCCTGCAGGCAGAGGCTCTAGGCTATACTTATGCTGGAGGAAGGCGAACTCTTCCTCACAGCGTGTCCGTCGCTCGCCCTCGGGAAGGAAGCCTAAAAGGCCTGCCGTCCCCACGAGGAGCGCCTCGAGCTGGAGGCGCTGATCCCGATGCTTCAGCAGGAGGTGAAGGGGCAAGCGGAAGGCAAGGCGCTCCATCGCTTCATTGTTGAGCCCAAAGCCCAGATGCCTCAGCAAAAGGGCATAGAGCGCTTGCCCCCAGTCACCCGAAGAGCGGGCACGAAGGCGATCGACCTCCTCAGCCTTGCGCCCCAGACGAGCACGATAGAGGCAGGAGAGCCACGTGTGGCGCAGGTCTTCCGAGACCAGCCTTAGCCCCTCGGCACATGGGAGCATCATCTCCCCCGAATAGCCTAAGCTAGGTGGCTCTGGGAGCACTTCGGGCACCATCAAGAGGCAGGTGGGCATCTCCCCGCCCGCAGGGTGCTGGACGGCACGATTATCCAGCTCCACGACATGCAGGATCACCGAGCGGTAGGCCGGATCTTCGTCGTGCCCGTGCTGGTACCACTGGCTCGAGGCATGATGGATCTCCACACAGCCGACCCACAGCAGGTCATCGATCTGGATCTTTGCCCCGAAGAAGTCGGGACCCGCATGATGATTGAGCACCCCAGGGTCGATGACCTCGATGCGAGCATCTCGGAGACCACCCATAGGGATGAGACGAGCCCACAGACGACGGGCCCAGATATAGTGAAGGAAGGCTTCCATGGTAGACGAGGGGAAGGGCTTGGGGTGTAGAGCACCACAAGCCTAGGACTCAGAGCCGAGCGATCAGCCCGTGACTAGCTCCGAGTAAGCGGGGAACTGGGGGAGGAAGGTGTAGGACATCGCCTCGTAGTCGATCTGACAGACCAGATGTTCGATGCCGTTACTCAGGACAAGGTAGGGGACACGAAGCACATAGTTGTAGCGGACGATCTGCTGCAGCACCGTCTCCGAGAGCGGGATATGCGGAGCCTTGTACTCGAGGATCATCTGCGGACGTAGTGCCCGATCATATAGTAGGGTATCACAGCGCTTGGTGGTCGCTCCGAGCTGAAGGGCTACTTCATTCTGCATCAGCTGCTGGGGATAGCCCCCCTCGTCCAGCAGGAAGTGAACGAAGTGCTGACGCACCCACTCCTCTGGGGTGAGACGGACGAACTTACGACGCAGCTCATCATAGATGTAGGGCTTCCCATCACGACGGGTCAGACGTGCGGGATACCTCGGGAGATTTAGCTCGATCATGACTATCTTTGTACCTAGGTCTTCGTGGGTACAAACCCCTACGAAGGTACATATTTATCGTAGAGATGCCCACGTACGACGACATTATCCGAGCCCTCAAGCAACGACGACCTAAGCGCGTCTACCTCCTGACGGGCGACGAACCCCTCTTCATCGATCAGATCGCTTCCTTCGCCTCGAGCCACCTCATCCCCGAGGAGGAGCGAGACTTCAACCAAAGCATCCTCTACGGAGGCGATGTCTCTGCTCGGGATATTCTCCTCGAGGCACTGCGCTTCCCGATGATGGGGAGCCAAGTGCTCGTGCTCGTACGTGAAGCCCAGCAGGTACGTGATCTGGATCAGCTCGCCCCTCACCTCTCGGAGCTCCCCGAATCCACCTGCCTCATCCTCTGCTACAAGAAGAAGGCAGACAAGCGCAAGGCCCTCTACAAAGCCGCCAGTGCCCTAGATGCCGTCTACGAGTCGCCACGCATGTACGACTCGAAGATCCCCGACTTCATCATCAAGAGCTTCGCCGCTTGTCAGCTGACGATCGACCCTCGTACGGCGCACCTCATGGCCGATGCTACGGGCAATGACCTAGAGAAGATCCTCCAAGAGATCGACAAGATCTCGATCGCCATCTCAGGTAAGACCCGCACCATCACCCCAGAGCTCATCGAGTACTATGTCGGCATCAGTAAGGAGTACAACAACTTCGAGCTCCTCTCCGCTCTGCTGCGCCGAGACTCGGGGCGAGCCTACCGCATCGCCTTCTACTTCGCTGCCAATGAGCGCACTCATCCCATACAGATGACCCTCTCCACGCTCTTCGGCTTCTTCTCGAACCTGATGGCCGTCTATTACCTCCCCAACCCTCAGGAGCAAAGCATCGCTACCCTGCTGGGGGTGCAGGCCTTCGTAGCCCGAGACTATGATCTGGCTCGACGGAACTACACCGCAGCTCAGACCTTTGCCATCATCCACCACCTACGGCTGATCGATGCCTATTCCAAGGGGGTAGATGCCTCTATCCCTAGCTCGGAGCTCTACTCCGAACTCATATCCCGTATCCTATCGGCCTAGCCATGCAGCGCAAGCAATACGTCCAGGACTTCATCGCCCATACCCGACGCAACATCTTCCTCACCGGCAAGGCGGGCACGGGGAAGACCACCCTGCTCCACTACATCCGAGAGCATACCTACAAGAGCTGTATCATCGCTGCTCCGACGGGCATCGCTGCCCTGAATGCGGGAGGGACGACCCTGCACTCCCTCTTCCAGCTACCCATAGGCTCCTTCATCCCCGACTCGATGGCTCAGCTCCCATCGACCCCATCCCAGCTCTTCGTCACCCCGAGGGACTTCCGTCGTCATGTACATCTGCAGGAGCGTAAGATCCGCCTACTCCAAGCGCTGGAGCTCCTAGTCATCGACGAGGTGAGTATGCTTCGTGCCGACACGCTGGACCTCGTAGATCTTGTGCTGAGGAGTGTGCGCCGTAGCCCCCTACCCTTCGGTGGGGTGCAGGTGCTCTTCATCGGGGATCTCCTCCAGCTCCCACCCGTGGTGAAGCCTCAGGAGTGGAGCGTGCTCAGCCAGTATTACCCCAGTCTCTTTTTCTTCCACGCACAGGTACTGCAGAGATACCCGCCCCTCTACATCGAGCTGACGCACGTCTATCGCCAAGAGGATGAGCGCTTCATCGGTCTGCTGAATCACCTGCGCTACAGCCAGCTCACGGGCGACGATCTCTTTTGGCTGAAGAGTCGGGTACGTCCCACCTTCGACCCCATCAAGAGCGAAGGCTATGTGACCCTGACGACGCACAATGCCCGAGCCGATGAGATCAACCGCAAGGCACTCGAAGCCCTCCCCGGAGCCTACCAAGACTATCATGCTCGTATCGCTGGGGACTTCCCCGAGCACCTCTATCCTCTGGAGCCCATGCTCCGCCTGAAGATCGGGGCTCGGGTGATGATGATCAAGAACGATACCCAGCAACCCCGACGCTTCTACAACGGTATGCTTGGCACCGTCGAAGAGATGACGGACAAGAAGCTCTTCGTACGGCTGGAGGACGGCGAACTCCTAGATGTTCCCCTCTACTCCTGGGAGAATGCCCGCTACCAACTCAACGAGCAGACAGGCGACACCGAGCCCGACATCCAAGGGGTCTTCAAGCACTTCCCCGTTCGTCTAGCTTGGGCCATCACCATCCACAAGAGCCAAGGTCTGACCTTCGACCGTGCAGCCATCGACCTCGAGGCGGCCTTTGCTTCGGGGCAGGCCTATGTAGCTCTCTCCCGCTTGCGTAGCCCCGAGGGATTAGTACTCCTCTCCCCGCTCAGCTCTGACACCCTTGCGGTACCCAGCCTCATCACCGACTACGAGAAGACGCAGTCCAGCGACACGGAGCTTGAGCAAATCCTCTCGAGCGACAAGCTCAGCTACTGGGAGGCGGAGACAATCGAAGCCTTCAACTGGGCTCCCCTCTCCGACCTCTACCGCCAGCATGCGTACAGCTATCGTATCGAGAGCGAGCGCAGCAAGAAGAGCTCCTTCGGGGACTGGGCGCTGGAGCAGTCAGCGCTGATGGATGAGCTACGAGGGATAGCGGACAAGTTCATCCTCCAGCTCCGCTCCCTCTATGCAGGGGGCGAGGCGGCTCTCCCGCAGATCGCTCGGCGTGTCGAGGAGGCTACCCGCTACTTCCTCCCTCGCTGGAGAAGGCTCTTCTCCAGTCTGATGGAGACGCAGCACCAAGTGCGAGGCATGAAGAAGGTGAAGGAATTCATTGCCGAGCTCGATCTCCTCTACGGGCAGACCGTCCGTCAGGTGCGAGCCCTTCTGCGTATCGAGGGGAGCATGCAGACCCTCTCCTCGGGGCTCTATCCCGACCGACAGACCATCCAGATCGAAGAGCGTCTAGAGGCTTGGATGCGGATGGCGAAGGCTGAGGTCAAGATCCCCTACATCGTCCCCAACCAAGAGAGCTCGACGAGCAAGAAGACCGCCAAGGAGAAGAAGGCGAAAGAGCCCCGCATCTCCACACAGGAGAAGACGCTTGAGCTCCTCCGAGCGGGCAAGACTCCGCTGGAGGTGGCGGGCGAGCGATCACTCAGCATCGGCACGATCTACGCCCACATCGCCCAGCTCCTCGAGCAGGGACGGATCAGCGATGAGGAAGCGCTCATCTCACCCGAGAAGCTCCAAGAGCTCGCCCCCTACTTCGCCGAGATGGACGAAGCTGCGGGTCTCAAGCCTATCTACGAAGCGACCTCGGGGCGCTACGACTACCACGAGCTTCGCCTCTACCTCTCGGCCTATCGTCACCGACGAGGGAGATAAGCTCCTCCAAAAGGTCAGGGCTGGCGCTTCAAAAAGCGTCAGCCCTGACTGCATAAATACAGGCCTTGGGAAGGCTCGAAATAAAACCCACTGTGGGTCGCCGAAAAAACCTACTGTAGGTCGGTCGACCGACCCACGGTAGGTCGTCGAGGCGACCTACCGTGGGTCGTTTTTCACCCCCTCCCAAGCACCTTCCACAAAGGGCTAGAAGAAGCCACCCAATCCGAGATATGCGAATTAGCCTTTTTCATTATCTTTGGTAGGCGCTATATACCTCACATCTCAAGGCGCTTTGACTATTATGAAGCCGTTCAGCCAACTAGCCATCCGCATCTTCAAGGAGGCCATACATGAGTACGAGCTCAGGGGCAGTGTCGATACCCCTTGCTCGGGCAATCCTTACCCAGCACACACCATCGAGCACGACCTCTTCCGCAAGAACTGGATCGACAATGCCCAGTGGTGCCTCGAGGACATCATCCGAGATCCTGAGATCGACCCCGTCGAAGCGCTGAAGATCAAGCGTCGTATCGACCGAAGCAATCAGGAGCGCACGGATCTGGTGGAGCTCATCGATAGCTTCTTCTTCACACAGTTCGCCGACGTGAAGCCTCTCCCCGAAGCCAAGATCAACACCGAGAGCCCTGCTTGGGCCATCGACCGACTCTCCATCCTCGAGCTGAAGATCTACAACATGGACAAGGCGGTCAAGAGTGCAGGCTCTGACGAAGCTCTTCGTGAGAAGTGCAGCACCAAGCTACAAGTCCTCCTCGAGCAAGAGCGAGATCTCTCCACCGCTATCGACGAACTCCTAGAGGATATCACCGCCGGACGTAAGTACATGAAGGTCTACAAGCAGATGAAGATGTACAACGACCCCGAGCTCAACCCCATGCTCAAGGGTCAGACGCTCTAGCCTCCCCCCCCTCCCAGTCCCTAGCTAACCTCTCCAAGTGGCTCGATACCTCATCATCCGCCTCTCGGCCATGGGCGATGTAGCGATGCTCGTCCAGCTCCTCTATGCCGTGGCACGAGCCAACGAGCAGCATGAGTTCATCCTGCTCACTCAGCCCTTCCTGACGGAGCTCCTCCTAGATGCCCCAGACAATGTGGAGGCCATGGCCATAGACATTCGCCGTGAGGAGCATAGCCTCCTCGGGCTCGTACGCTATGCCCAGCGTCTGAGACGAGAGCACTTCGATGCGGTACTGGACCTACATGATGTACTGAGGACGAAGCTTCTCCGTGGCTTACTTCGTCTGACGGGTGTCCCCACCCAGCATCTAGTGAAGCCTCGCCAAGCGCGCAGACGACTCGTGGCCGATGACCCGAAGAAGGACCTTACGCCCCTACCCCCGATGTGGAGCCTCTATCAGCAGGTCTTCCGCTTGGCTGGACTCACCGTCCCCGAGAGCATCCCACCCGTAGTCATCCACCCATCGATACTGGCTACCTTCGAACGACTTCACCCCGAGCTCCTTACCCGTGGGAGCGAACGCATCCGCCTCGGAGTAGCACCCTTCGCCTCCACCCCCGCTAAGACCTACGACCTCAAGCGTATGCTCGAGGTGATCCGTCAGCTAGAGGAGACCGAGCGCTTCGAGATCTTCCTCTTCGGAGGACGAGGCAGAGAGCAAGCCACCCTCGAGGAATGGGCTCTAGGCCGCCAGCATCTACGCTCGGTCGCAGGACAACTCGACCTCTCGAACGAGCTCATCCTCATGGCCTCCCTCCGAGCAATGATCTCGATGGATAGTGCCAACATGCACCTAGCCTCTCTCGTCGGCACCCGTGTCTTCTCCGTCTGGTGCTGTACCCACCCCGCAGCGGGCTTCCTAGGTATCGGTCAGCGCTGGGAAGACTGCCTCCAACCCGAGGATGCTCCACGTAGACCGTGTAGCATCTTCGGTAACAACAAGCGCTGCCACACCGGTGAGAACTTCGCCTGCTCCCGAGCCTTAGCTCCCGAGCGCATCGTCCAGGCGGTGACTTCACTCCTAGAGGACTAGGGGGATCCTCTTCTAAGCTCCTGCCCCTGCCCCATCCGCATTTTATCTACGAATGAAACTAAGAATCAACAAGCTCATCAGCGATGCAGGCTTAGGCTCGCGTCGTGATGTCGAGGAGTACATCCGCAAGGGTCGTGTCAAGATCAATGGACGACGTGCCCAGCTCTCCGACCTTGTCTCGGAGACGGATACAGTCTTCTTCGACGAAGTAGACCTTCCTGTCAAGGAGCTCCTCCAAGAGCATGCTGCCGAGGAGAAGCTCCAGAGCAAGCTCAAGAAGGATAGTGAGCGCCCCCGCTCCAAAGACCGCCGTAGTGAGCGTGCCGAGAGTCAGCGCCTACAAGCAGCCCCCAAGAGTGCTGCCCTGCGTAAGACCAGCAAGAACAACCCCGAGAACAAGCGTCAGCACCAAGCTCGTCTCGCTGGCTGGAGCGATGAGGAAGACACCTTCGATGAGCGACTCCTGCGCCATCACAATAGCGGTCGCCGAGGTAGTGCTCGCACCGAGCGCCCCAAGCACCGTCCTCAGGGTCGCTTCCGCTCCTACGATGATGAAGACTAACGTGCCACACCCCACCGATGAAAGCCTATATCGTACGCCACACCTCTGTCCTCTGGGACGGCAATGAGACCTGCTATGGGGAGACCGACATCGATGTGCGTCCTACCTTCGCCGAGGAAGCCGAGGTGACACTCCGAGCACTCCAAGGGCTCTCCTTCGATGCTGTCTTCTCCTCCCCCCTACAGCGAGCACGCAAGCTCGCCTCCTTCTGTGGTCACCCCGAGGCCCTACTCGACGACCGCCTCAAGGAGATGAACTTCGGGCTCTGGGAAGGAAGACCTTGGGCAGAGATCATCCGTGATGAGCCCGTCGACGAGTTCTTCGCTCGCTACATCGAGCAGCCTGCCCCCGAGGGCGAATCTCTGGTGATGCAGTACAGCCGTGTCGAGGACTTCATCCGTGAGAAGCGCCGTGAGGGGCTCGAGCAGATCCTCGTCTTCTGCCACGGAGGTGTGATCAACTGCGCTCGGGCACTCGCTGGTACGACCCGACTGGTGGATGCCTTTGCTACCCTTCCCGACTTCGGCTCGGTCACCGAGCTGGACTTCTCCAAGCTTTGACTCCGAGGCATTTGTTCAGACCGTGCTGAACAACTCCATGCCTTTTCGCTTTCTCTATATATGTAAGGGGGGATCTCCCTCAAGGAACTCCTCCCCTTACTTCTAGATCACGGTTCACTATTTTATCACGATTATCAAGATCAAAGAGCTCTTATGAAGTTCACTGAAAGAATGCAATCTGCCATCAACGAGCAGATCAACTTCGAGATGTTCTCCGCGAACACCTACCTCTCTATGTCTGCCTACTTCGCTCAGCAGGGCCTCGACGGCTTCGCTCACTGGTTCTTCCAGCAGTACCGCGAAGAGCTGGAGCATGCTGAAGACATGATGCGCTACATCATCACCCGTGGCGGACGTGTTGAGATCAAGGCTGTCGATGCCGTAGAGACCAACTTCTCCTCTGCACTCGAAGTCGCTGAGAAGACCTATGCGCACGAATGCCTCGTCTCTGAGAAGATCGAAGCGCTCGTTCGCCTCGCCTCCGAAGAGAAGGACATGCCTTCTCAGGACTTCTTCTGGAAGTACATCCGTGAGCAGGTCGAAGAAGAAGCTAACGCTACGACACTCATCGACCGCATCCGCCTCAGCGAAGGCCATTCGCTCCTCTTCCTGGATAAGGAACTGGGAGAGCGCAAGTAGTCCCCTGGGCCTAGCCCCAAAGACCTCGAGCTACCAAGCTACCCCGTCGCTGGGGTGCTTGGTAGCTCGTTCTGTTTCCTCATAGGTGCTTAGCCTCTAATTTCCACCCTTTACTCGGTGGGAACCCCACCCTTGGTATCATATTTGCACACCCGATATAGGTTCCTCCCCTCCTCTAGAAGAGGCAGAGGATCCCCAGCCTACCTACGCACGCTCTAGAGCGCAGGTAAGCTCTCTGTATTAAGCAAATAACAATCCATAATATGAGTGAAGAAATCAAAGATCCACAGCTAGTAGAAGAGACGCAGCTCCCCGAAGAGGAGACAAATTGTCAGTCAAATACCTCCACGACCGCTGAGGGTGAAGAATTGGCGGACGCTACCCCCAATGAACTCTCCGCAGAAGAGCAGCTTCAGAGCGAACTCGATAAGCTCAAGGACACGCACCTGCGCCTCGTAGCCGAATATGACAACTACCGCAAGCGCACCCTCAAGGAGAAGAGCGAACTGATCCGTAGCGGGGGCGAAAAGGCACTCACCGACCTGCTCCCCGTCGTCGATGACCTCGACATCGCCCTACAGAACCTCGACAAGGCATCCGACCTCGAGGCACTCAAGGAAGGCATGCACCTCATCTACGCTAAGTTCGCAGACTATCTGAGCCGTCAAGGGATCACCCCCATCACCACGGAGGATGCTCCCTTCGATGAAGAACTTCACGAAGCCATCGCTACCTTCCCCGCCCCCAGCGACGAACTCAAGGGGAAGATCATCGACTGCGTAAAGAAGGGCTACAAGCTCCATGACAAGGTCCTTCGCCATGCCTCCGTCGTCGTCGGACAGTAATAGCTAAGCGAAATTGATCTATGGCACAGAAAAGAGATTACTATGAAGTACTAGGCGTAGCGAAGGGCGCTTCAGCCGATGAGCTGAAGAAGGCCTATCGCAAGCTCGCTATACAATATCACCCCGACAAGAACCCTGGGGACAAGGAGGCCGAAGAGAAGTTCAAGGAACTAGCCGAGGCCTACGATGTACTCAGCGATCCCGAGAAGCGCCAGCGCTATGACCAGTTCGGTCACGCGGGTGTCGGCGGTAGTGCTGCTAGTGGCGGTGGCTTCAGCGGTGGAGGCATGTCCATGGAGGATATCTTCAGCCGCTTCGGTGACCTCTTCGGTGGAGGAGGCTTCGGTGGATTTGGAGGCTTCGGTGGCTTCGGTGGTGGCGGAGGCCGTCAGGTACTCCGTGGCTCCGACCTCAGAGCACGTGTCCGCCTCACCCTCGAGGAGATCGACAAGGGCATGGAGAAGAAGCTCAAGGTCAAGAAGCAAGTACCCTGCTCCCACTGTCATGGCGATGGTACGATGGAGCCCAGTGGCAAGCAACAGTGCTCGACCTGTCATGGCTCGGGTGTGGTCATCTCCTCCCAGCGTAGCATCTTCGGTATGATGCAGACGCAGTCCGTCTGCCCTACGTGTGAGGGTACGGGCGAAGTGATCACCAAGCCTTGCTCCTACTGTAAGGGTAAGGGTACGCAGATCGGTGAAGAAGTGGTCTCCTTCCACATCCCTGCTGGGGTAGCCGAAGGCATGCAGTTCAGCATCCAAGGTAAGGGGAACGCCGCTCCCCGAGGTGGTGTCCCTGGCGACCTGCAGGTCGTCATCCACGAGGAAGAAGATCCTAACCTCATCCGCAATGGCAACGACCTCATCTACAACCTCCTCATCTCGGTGGCTACAGCTGCCCAAGGCGGTACGGTCGAAGTACCCACCATCGGCGGGAAGGCTCGTGTGAATATCGCCGCAGGCACCCAGCCAGGCAAGGTCCTTCGCCTACGTGGTAAGGGCTTGCCTTCGGTCAATGGTTACGGCAAGGGTGACCTTCTGGTCAATGTCAATGTCTTCATCCCTAAGCTCAGCGAGCAGGAGCATGAAGATCTCTTGAAGGGGATGTCCTCCGATGTCTTCCAGCCCACCGAAGAGGCTCGTCGGGAGATCGACAAGCACTATCGCCAGATGCTTCGATAGCACGAAAGCAAATACAAATAAAGTCCACCCGAGCACCCCATGTGGGTACTCGGGCGGACTCTTTTATGCCCTGAGAGATGGGAGGGAGGTACTAGCTCGCCGAGAGGAATAGCACTTTTCCCCTACTGTGCACCATCCAATCAGATAGCACCCTAAGATAGCCACCCAATATACCCCATTCATGGGTCGCAAGAGAACCCCATGAATGGGTCACCCGAGCGACCCATCATGGGTAGCTGGAGGGTGCTATGATGGGGAGCTCTTTCTCCCCATCAGAGAGGACATTCCACCCGCACCTTGGAGGAAGAAAGAAGTCCGCCCGACTTCCCACGAGGGAGGTCGGGCGGACTCTATTTAGCTAGTGTGAGCCTTAGGGCTTACTTCGACTGCTCAAGAGCGAGTGTGCGTGAAGGCTGGTCGCAGAGCTCGGGATCACCGTAGAACTGGATAGGACCAGGGTAGATGAAGCAGGTGTCCTTAGCCCACTCTGCACGGTGTGCAGCGAAGAAGGCGAAGGGCTTGCCCTGAAGGTCGACAAGAGCCTTCTGGATGACAGGCTTCATCTCACCATGACGGCGCTCCATGTTCATCATCATCGTCGTGGGGATACCACCAGCGATCCATTCAGCAGCAGGAGCCGTAAGGTTCTGCACGGAGCTCATGTAGCCGGTGACACCCGCAGCGATGAGCTGAGCAGCCGTACGGCCTAGTGCGTAGCAGTAGTCAGCATCGAAGTTCGAAGGCATAGCACAGCGACCTTCGTAGCCGAAGAAGTGTGTCAGAGGAGAGAACTTACCAGCGTAGCGACCTTCTTCCTTCCAAGCAGCGAGCTTGGTAGCGACCATCTCTGCAAGGAGCTTTTCCGTCTCGATGAGCGACACCTGGACGTTGCCGTGAGGGTCACGGTCGAGCGTCAGCTGGCGAGCTACCGTAGCAGGGAGGCTAGCGTAGAGAGCAGAGTTAGCAGCGCTGAGGTGCTCAGCGATATAGGCACGCTGCTCATCAGCAGGGACTGCACGAAACTCTGCCTCATGGTGAGCGAGGTAGTCATTGAGTTCAGCAATCAGCGCCTTGAAGGCAGGGATGAACTCGATGAGCCCTTCGGGGATGAGGACCGTACCGAAGTTCTCACCCTTGGCCGCACGAGCAGCTACGACCTCAGCGATATAGGTGATGACATCGTCGAGGGTCTGGTTCTTAGCTTCTACTTCTTCGCTGATGATAGCGACGTTGGGCTGTACCTGCAGGGCGCACTCAAGGGCGATGTGCGAAGCCGAGCGACCCATGAGCTTGATGAAGTGCCAGTACTTGCGGGCAGAGTTACAGTCACGCTGGATGTTACCGATGACTTCAGCGTAGACCTTAGTAGCGGTATCGAAGCCGAAGGAGGTCTCGATCTGCTCGTTCTTCAAGTCGCCGTCGATGGTCTTAGGGCAACCGATGACCTGAACGGGAGCACCGATGCTCTTGTAGTATTCAGCGAGGACTGCAGCGTTGGTGTTGGAGTCGTCACCACCGATGATCACGAGCGCACGGATATCGAGCTGCTTGAGGATCTCAAGACCCTTGTCGAACTGCTCCTTCTCTTCGAGCTTGGTACGACCCGAACCGATGATATCGAAACCACCGGTGTTGCGGTATTCGTCGATGATGTCAGCGGTCAGCTCGATGTAGTTGTGCTGGACGAGACCATCAGGACCCATGAGGAAGCCATAGAGGCGACCATCAGCGTGGATCTTCTTCACGCCGTCGAAGATACCTGCGATGACGTTGTGCCCGCCAGGAGCCTGACCACCCGAGAGGATAACACCGACATTGATAGGCTGGCTAGCTACTGCTTCGGAGGTTGCTTCGAAGGTCAGCTTAGGCAGACCGTAAGTATTGGGGAAGAGGGCGGCGATAGCTTCCTGATCGCTAACGCTCTTAGTAGCCTCGCCGAGGACGGCCTTGACATTCCCCTCGAGAGCCTTGGGGAGCTTAGGAGCGTACTTGCTACGCGCCTGCTGGAGTGCACTTTTATTCATATAGTCTACTTGATATTATAATAACGCGGATGGATTTACCTTACAAAGATCTTAAAATTTATTCGAAACGTTCCCTCCCGACCTATGAGAAGGTAGAGAATGCCTCGAGATACCTTCCGCCAAGACGGGTTATCCGTGAGGTTCTCCCGCCTTCGTCCTTCTCTATGAGTCATCCCTACCCCAAGCAAGGAGCAGGACCCAGCCTCGTAAATCAAAGACTTAGGAACACCCGAAAAACGACCTACCGTAGGTCGCCAATAAAACCCACTGTGGGTCGTCTCACCGACCTACCGTGGGTCGCAAGGACGACCTACCGTAGGTTTTCTGAGAGGGCTATGCAGAAGCCTCTCGAAACCCGCTCACAGAGCGCCCGCTAAAGGGGTCTGTGAATGGGATCAATTGGGCGGAAAAAGAGGAAGGGAATATCCCCGAGAGAGGCGAGCCTAATGGCTCGTGCTACCCGCCTCGGCCTTCTCGGCCTCCAGCAGCGCAGCCACCTCTTCGAGCTGGGTGTAGAACTCCTCCCCGAAGGCTCTCACGAGCGGGTCACGGAGGAAGCGGTAGACGGGTACTTGTAGCTTGCGCCCTAGCTTGAGAGCGCACTTGCAGATCGACCACTTGTGATAGTTCACAGCGGTGAAGCTGGGGTACTTCGTCAGGCGGATGGGATAGAGCTGACAGCTGATGGGCTTGATGAAGTCGGTCTTACCCTCACGGTAGACCTTCTCCAGAGCGCAGGCACAGCGTCCCTGCTCATCATAGGTAGTGAAGACACAGTCCTTGCCGTGGACGATCGAGGTCACTTCATCCCCGTCTTCGTCGAAGTAGCTGACCCCCTGCTCCTCGATGATCTCTAGAGCAGCAGGTGAGAGTAGGTGGCGAACTTCTGGGAGACAGCGTCTCAAAGCATCGGACTCGCCAGGATCAAGGGGAGCTCCACTCTCTCCCTCGACACAGCAGATCCCCTTGCACGTATCATAGTCGCAGACAAAGAGCACATCGAAGATGTCTTGGCTGACGATCTTATCATCTATCTGGATCACGTGTCGCTGGGGCTATCTGATCTTGAGCGTGACGATGGTCATCACCGCTAGGATGATACCGATGAGCCAGAAGCGCATGGTGAGCTTAGCCTCGGGGATCTTAGCCACAGGGCGCTTCAGCAGGCTATCCGTCGCCGCTCCCCCAGGGAGCTGGAAGTGATGGTGCAGGGGAGCCATCTTGAAGACACGTACCCCCTTACCCGTACGCATGCGGGTGAACTTGAAGTAGAAGCGCTGGATGAAGGACGAGGTGAACTCGGCGATGAAGATCCCGCAGAGGATGGGCAGTAGGAGCTCCTTGCGGATGAGGATAGCAAAGACCCCGATGATCCCGCCCAGAGCCAGACTACCCGTGTCGCCCATGAAGACCTGAGCTGGATAAGAATTGTACCAGAGGAAACCAGCCGTTGCCCCGACCAGCGTCGCAGCGAAGATCACCAGCTCTTCGGCACCGGGGATGAACATCGTATTGAGATAGCCCGCCATATCGTGGTGCGACGACACATAGGCCAGGATCCCCAGCACCACCCCGACGATGGCTGACGATCCCGAGGCTAAGCCATCGACCCCATCGGTGAGGTTCACCCCATTAGAGAGGAGCATCACGACCACGACCGTCATCATGATGAAGATGGTCACACCGAGGATCTTCTTGACAGCAGGATCACCCACGGGGATGATCTCCGAGTAGTCAAGGTTATTGTTCTTGATGAAGGGGATGGAAGTAGCAAGGCTCTTCGTATCTGTCGTCTCGAAGCGGATCTCACGAGCACCGCCTTCACGCACCACTTCGCTATTGCGCTTGATGACGACCGAAGGGCTTAGGTAGAGCGTCACCCCGACGATAAGGCCGAGGAAGACTTGGCCTAGGATCTTGTAGTGCTCCTTGAGCCCGTTCTTATCCTTCTTGAAGACCTTGATGTAGTCATCGGCAAAGCCTAAGAGCCCCATGAGCACCGTCGTGACGATCATCAAGAGGATATAGATATTGTCAAGTCGAGCGAAAAGGAGCGTGGGGATCAGGATCGCCATGATGATGATGATCCCACCCATCGTGGGAGTTCCTTTCTTCGTCTGCTCCCCTTCGAGACCGAGGTCACGGACGAGCTCGCCGATCTGCTTGCGCTGAAGGAGGTTGATGATGCGCCCACCCCAGATCGTGCTGATCAGAAGGGCGAGGATGACCCCCATCCCTACTCGGAAGGAGACGTAGGTGAAGAGTCGAGAGAATGGTAAAGCGATACCCTGACGCGTCAGGTAGTCAAAGAGGTGATAAATCATTATGGTGTGGAGAAAAACTATACTTCGTGGGCAAACTGCTCCAGCAGGATCTCTCGGTCATCGAAGTGATGACGTACCCCTGCGATCTCTTGGTAGGTCTCGTGACCCTTACCAGCGACGAGGATGATATCCCCAGCCTTAGCTAGCATCGTAGCCGTGCGAATGGCTTCAGCCCGATCCGTGATGGAGAGCGTACGAGCGAGCTCGTCGGGAGTAAGACCAGCCTTCATCTCTTCGATGATCGTCCGAGGGTCTTCCGAGCGAGGATTATCTGAGGTGAGGATGACGCGATCCGACCGACGCACAGCTTCCTGAGCCATGATCGGACGCTTACCTCGGTCTCTATCGCCACCACAGCCGACGACGCAGAGGACCTCAGCCTTGCGACCCTTCAGTTCTTGAATCGTCTCAAGGACATTCGCCAGCGCATCTGGTGTGTGCGCATAGTCGACGATAGCCACATAGCCACGCTTCTCAGAGATGAAGCTCTGGAAGCGTCCATCGACAGCCGTCAGCTGACTGAGCTGGATGAGGACATCCTCCTTAGGCACTCCCAGCAGAAGTGCCGTCGCATAGACGGCTAGGAGATTGTAGATATTGAACTCACCGACCAGACGCACCAGCACTTCCTTCCCTCCGATACGTATCTGCGTGCCGTAAGGGTACTGCTCGAGGATCTCCGCCCGATAGTCCGCAGCCGAACGTAGGGCATAGCTGTGCTTCTCTGCTCGGGTATTCTGGAGCATCACGAGCCCGTTCTTGTCATCGACATTGGTCAGTGCGAAGGCTTCCTTCCCGAGCCCATCGAAGAAGCTCTTCTTAGCACGCAGATACTCCTGCACCGAGCCATGATAGTCGAGGTGATCTCGGGTGAGGTTGGTGAAGATCCCCCCACGGAAGTGCACCCCAGCGACACGATGCTGTGCCAAGGCATGAGAGCTCGCTTCCATGAAGACATGCGTACAGCCTGCATCACGCATCCTGCCGAGTAGCGCTTGTAGATCAGGAGCAGAAGGGGTGGTGTGCGTAGCGCTGATGGCTTCGTCCTCGATGTAGTTGCAGACCGTACTCAGCAGACCACAGCGGTAGCCGAGTGCACGGAAGAGACGGAAAAGCAGTGTGGCGATCGTCGTCTTGCCATTCGTACCCGTGACCCCGACGACCGTAAGCTGTCGGGAGGGATGTCCATGGAGGGCTGAGCTCAAAAGGCCCAGCACTTCGGACGACGAAGGCACGACGATGTAGGCAACACCCTCCTGTAGCTCTTCGGGGAGCGTCTCTAGGACAATAGCACGGCTTCCCGCTTGGATCGCCGAAGGGATGAAGCGGTGGCCATCGGCCTGCGTGCCTCGTAGGGCAACGAAGAGAGTACCTGCTGTGACAGCTCGAGAGTCTTCGGTGATCTTCGTGATCTCCAGCAGCTCAAGTAGAGACTTATCAGAGGGGGTGGTATAGGATATTCCTTGAAGGAGTTGGATCAGTGTCATCGTAGCGATGCGGATAAAAGATAGAATGGCTTAGTTCGGATAGCCAAGCTCTAAGGTGATCTCTGTCCCAGCTGCAGCGGCAGTGCCTGCTGGGATGGATTGCCCGAGCACATTACCTGCGCCCTTGAGGCGAGGCTGGTAGCCCATACGTCTGAGGAGATAGGCTGCATCCATAGCACTCATACCGATGACCGAAGGGATACGCCCTGCGGGTTGGCGGTACGAGGTAGCACGCAGAGCCGTATCGACCTGCACGTAGACGGCGGCATCCTTAGGCATGCGAGGGGCGGGAAGGCCCAGCTGGCTCATCATAGCGAGGACCGACGAAGCTCGCCCAGAGGCTATCTGCTTCGTATAGGCCTTCGGTGAGGAAGAGACATGGAGGGAGTCCAGAGGAATAGGAGCTTCGAGAGCAAGGAGGCTCTCTGCGATGCGTCGGATGATCGGAGCGGCCATCACCCCACCACCTGCACTGAACTGGCTAGAGGGCTTACGGATCACTGCGATACATGAATACTTAGGAGCTTCGGAGGGGAAGTAGGCGCAGAAGGACACCTGATGGCGGACATGCCCCGTGGAGTCCACATAGCCCCCACGGCCGGAGGAGAGCTGAGCCGTACCACTCTTCCCGCTAATCGCCACGAAGGGGGAACGGGCTTTCTTCCCTGTCCCTTCGGTCACGACACGGCGAAGCATCTCTTGGATAGCCTGAAGGGTCTCGGGCTTACAGATCTGCTCCTTGATGACCCGAGGCTCGAAGGTCTTGAGGATCTCATCACGGCGACGGATCTCGGTGACGAAGTAGGGGCGCATGTAGCGACCACCATTGGCGATCGCATTGAAGAAGGCAAGCGTATAGATCGGAGGTATCTGTGTCTCGTAGCCGTAAGACATCCAAGCCAAGGTCGTATTGAACCATCGGTTCGGATCATCCGAACGCTTGCGAATGCGTGCTCGTGCATAGCCTTCGATCTCCAGCTCTAGGTCGTAACCGAAGCCGAGCTCTCGTAGCTTCTGCACGTACTCATCGGGGCGATTCTCATAGGCCTTGGTGATGATCTTGGCGACACCGACATTACTTGACTTGACGATGGTCTGCGCTGCGGAGAGCCTACCATAGCCTCCGTGATGGGCATTGTGGTCACGCACCGTCCTGCCCTTGTAGGACCAGAGCCCGTTGCCCACGTCGATGGTATCGTTGGGATGGATCACTCCATCATCAAGGGCTACGACCATAGAGGCCACCTTGAAGGTAGAGCCTGGTTCGCTAAGGTCTGCCACTGCCATGTTCGTCGTCTCACGGTAGACCCCAGGGGTAGCACGCTGGAGGTTCGAGATCGCCACGACCTTACCTGTCTTCACTTCCATCAGGACGACCGTGCCGCTCTCTGCCTCGAGCTGGGAGAGCTGCTCACGCAGGTTACGCTCCACGATGCTCTGGATGTTCATATCGAGCGTGGTGTAGACGCTAGCTCCGTCGACGGCGGGCTGGCGGACGATGTGCTCGTACTTCCCCATATTATAGAAGTAGAGGCTTCGGCCGAGCTCACCACGAAGGAAGTTATTGTAGCGGAGCTCTAGACCCGACTTGGGTTCGGTGAGTCCTTCCTTCGTGCGGTCGTAGAGCTGACCGATGGTGCGGTAAGCGAGCGAACCGAAGGGATAGATGCGGCGGGTCTCATTCTCCGTGTAGACCAGCTTGGAGAAGAGGCTGGTGCGTGTACCGCCTTTCTTGGTCTTGACGGGAGCGAAGGGAGCTGCATTCCCGAAGGCCTTGTACTGTACGTAGGTCACGTCCGCTGGGTAGACGGCACAGTGGCGGTCACCCGAAGCGAAGGCTCGACGCCAACGCTCCTTGAGCTTCGACTTGGTCAGCTTGCGAGCAGAGAGGTCGAAGGTCGTAGCCATCAGTTCCGCTAGGGAGTCGAGGCCTGCATCGAACTCTGTCCGTAACTCCAACACCTTAGCTCGCTGGAGGGAATCCTTCTTACTCCTCCCTCGTGGAGGAAGGGGCTTACGCAGAGGGGCTAGAGCCTCAGCCTTGAAGTCGATGAACAGACGATAGATGGGGGAGGTAACTGCGATCGGGCGACCATCACGTGCGTGGATCGAGCCACGCATAGGCTCCTCACGCACCTGACGAGGAGGGTTGACGGAGGCTGCTCGTCGGGCATACTCCGCCCCATCGGGACTGAGGATGAAGAGGACAATGCGGATCATCACCAAGATCATCACCAGCGTCACTAGGGCGACAATCCAGGGGAAGCGGTCGTGAGTCAGACGGTGCCATTCGACTCCTCTATTAGACTTGCTGATGAGTCCGAGAGCGAGGGTGCGTATCCCAGAGAAGAAGGCCTTAAACATGCGATCGAGTACGTGAAGTCATGAGAGCTCAGAGGGGAAGGAACTACAGAGCGAGATCAGTGAGGGCGAGCCAGCGGGTACTGCCCAGAGTCGACGAGGAGGTAGGGAGGTTGGGTCGCAGGGACCAGCTGGAGCTGGTACTGATCGACCTTGTCCACGATGTTGTTGATACGCTCGTACTCGATGAGTGCGGCGGAGGTATAGAGCGACTTGTAGCGTATATCCTTGAGCTTCTCCTCCAGAGAAGTGATCTCTCGCAGGCTCCCTTGGTAGAAGTAGGGCCAAGCGATGGCGATTGCCCCGAGGAAGAGGCAGAAGAGGATGAAGCGGCGGTTATTACGCAGGACGGGAAGTCCCCAGAGGTCATTCTCTACCCATTCGAGGAGATTGCGATCATACTCCTCTTCTTCGCCGATCGGTTCTTGGGGAGAAGACGGCTCGTTAGCCCAAGGCTGAGTCTGGAGCTCCTGATCGGGATATTGCTGCTGGTCTGTCGTCATCTGGATCGAGTAAACTAAGTCTAAGGATGGGAGCTAGGGGCAAGCGTCAGAGCAATTCGGCGATGCGGAGCTTGGCGCTACGGGCACGAGGATTGCGGGCGATCTCCTCGGCAGAAGGCGTGATGGGCTTGCGTGTGACGAGCCTCCATGAGGCGGAGGAAGCCCCATAGATACGGGCATCGTCGGTGTCGTCGCCCTGACGAAGGAAGTTCTTCACGAGGCGATCCTCCAGAGAGTGGTAGGTCATGATGACGAGTCGTCCCCCAGGGCGAAGGACTCGCTTAGTCCCCTCTAGGAGTTCCTCTAGGGCATTCAGCTCGCCATTGACTTCGATGCGTAGGGCTTGGAAGATGCAGGAGAGTTGCTTCTTCTCCTGATCAGGGCGCACAAGGGGGCGAACGACCGAGGTTAGATCCCCCACACGCTGCAGAGGAGCTGCCGAGCGTGCCTGGACGATACGGCGAGCGATCTGGCGGCTCTGCTTCAGCTCGCCGTAGCGGTAGAAGATATCTGCTAGCATCGCTTCGTCGTACTCATTGAGTATATCCCGAGCCGAGCGGCCTGCTCGATTATTCATGCGCATATCCAGCAGAGGGGCTTCGTCTCTGAAGCTAAAGCCACGCTCCATATCATCGAAGTGATGGGACGAGACCCCGAGGTCTGCCAAGAGGGCATCTACCCGTCCGAGGCATCCATAGTAGTCCATGAAGCGCTCGAGGTGCCGGAAGTTCGAAGCGATAAAGGTGAACTGCTCACTCGCCAGAGCTCGGGAGGCAGCATCTGGATCTTGGTCGAAGGAGTACAGATGCCCCCCCGCCGAGAGTCGCTCAAGTATCGCACGCGAATGACCTCCGCCACCGAAGGTCACATCGACATAGCACCCCTCTGGGCTAAGTTCCATTCCCTCGAGGCATTCCTGTAGCATGACAGGCACATGATAGTCTTCAGCTTGTACGATACTCATATTATTCACACAATATCGGGCAAAGGTACGGAATATAGCGCAAACGACCCGAGTTTCACCCCGTCTTCGGAGGCTCTTCTCAGCACGAAATTTATCCCCGCCACAAAGCCTGCTGCGGAGCGCCTTCTGAAGGGGTCAAAAAAAACCTACTGTAGGTCGCCTTGACGACCCACGGTAGGTCGCATCGACGACCCACAGTAGGTTTTTCCGACGACCTACCGTAGGGTCCTTTTTGGGGGTACGCCATCCTTACAGCTAGACCTTTAGGAGCATGGCCTTTGCGCTCTGTGGACAACGTCCGCAAAATCACTAACTTTGCCTTCGGGAGATCCCCACATTTATGGTTGTAGAAGAGCAAGCTATGAGCAAACATCCCTTTCGTGGTATGGGCGTGGCACTGGTCACCCCCTTCACCGAGCAAGAAGAGGTAGACTACAAGAGCCTTGAGCGGCTCATCGAGCACCTCCTGCGTGACCAAGCCACAGACTTCATCGTCATCCACGGCACGACAGGCGAATCGCCTTGCCTTACCCGCCAGGAGCGGAATCAGGTCATCCAGCACATCATCCAGCAGGTCGCAGGGCGCTGCCCTCTGATGGTCGGGCTCGGAGGGAATAATACCCGAGAGATCGGCGAACGCATCAGCGAGCTTGACCCTACGGGACTCTCGGGCGTGCTCTCCGTCGTCCCCTACTACAACAAGCCCTCCCAAGAAGGCATGTACCGCCACTTCGCCCACCTAGCGGAGCGAAGCCCACTGCCGATCGTCCTCTACAACGTCCCTGGGCGTGTCGGTGTCAATATGGCTCCCAGCACGGCAGTGCGTCTGGCACGTGACTTCGACAACATCATCGGGATCAAGGAAGCTTCGGGCTTCCCCCAACAGGCAGAGCAAATCACCTCCTGCGAACTCCCCGAAGACTTCGTCGTCCTCTCGGGCGATGATGCCCTCACCGTGCCCTTCATCCAGAACGGTGCTCAGGGAGTCATCTCTGTCGTGGGCAACGCTTACCCCCGCCTCTTCTCCCACCTCACCCATCTAGCGATGGACGGACGACTCAACGAGGCAGACATGATCCAGACTGAGATGCGTCAGATCAATACGCAGCTCTTCCAAGAAGGAAACCCCGTCGGGATCAAGGCACTGCTCTACCTCATGCGTCTGATCGACAGCAACCAGCTTCGCCTGCCGCTTGTCCCTGCTAGTCCCGAACTCATGGAGCGCCTCGACGCTACACGCAAGGCACTAGATGCCTACGCAGCCCACCTCTTCGCTTAGCCCGCTTAGCCCGACAAGACTTGAGCACAACGAGAGCTAACGAAGCCGAGGAGACACAATCCGACAGCTATTGGACCCTTGCCGCGCCCTCCGAAGGCGAGTATTCGGAGAAGCGGAGTAAGTTCCTTGCCTTTGCCTACCCCGTCACCACAGAGGAGGAGGCGATGGCTCGTGTGGCAGAGCTACGTGCCAAATACTATGATGCTCGGCATGTCTGCTGGGCTTATCGCCTAGGGCCTACGGGAGAACCCTACCGTGCCAACGATGACGGAGAGCCCTCGGGCACCGCAGGGAAACCTATCCACGGGATCCTTGTCTCCCTCGGCTTGACCGAGGTCATCGTCCTCGTGGTACGCTACTTCGGAGGAGTCAAGCTCGGGACGAGCGGACTCATCGAAGCCTACCGCGAAGCAGCCCTCGCCGCCCTAGAAGAAGCGCCCCGCAAAGAATGTATCTTGCAGGAGCGTCTCAGCGTCTCCTTCCCCTATGATCTGATGGGCCCCATCATGCGTCAAGTCAAGGAGACCGAAGCCAAAGTCCTCGTCCAAGACTTCAGAGAGTCCTGCCTCCTCCAGCTGGAGATACGAGCAGGTCGTCTCGACGAACTCTTCACTCGCCTAGAGCGCATCTACGGGGTAGAACTCAAAAAAGAATAGAATGGAAGAAATGGAAGATAACGAGCAGAAACCTCAAGAACGCCTCGGTGAAATCCCCGAGGATATAGCTACACTCAAAGGAAAATCGGTCTCAGGCTTCGGCTGGGCTACCGCCCAGCAACTCCTAGGCCGTCTGACGACCTTCTCTGTCAACCTTGTCCTAGCACGTCTCCTCGTCCCCGAGGACTTCGGTGTCGTAGCTGTACTCAACATCTTCATCGCTATATCCATGGCTCTCGCTGATGCTGGCTTTGCCTCCTCATTAGCACGAACTGAGCATCTAGATGAAAAAGACACTTCTACGGTCTTCTACTTCACAGCGACAATGGGGCTCATCCTCTATGGGATATTCTTCACAGCAGCTCCTTGGATCGCCGACTACTTCCACAACCCCCTCTTGACCGATGTATTAAGGGTCCTAGCATTAAGCTTCGTCATCTACGCTCCGGGAAACGTCCCTGGTATCCTAATCTGGCGAAAGATGAAATTCCGCCAAGAGGTCTATATCCAGATAATACAAGGTCTAATCAGTGGTAGCGTAGGCATTATCATGGCACTGTGTGGCTTCCGCTATTGGTCCTTAGTAGCTCTTGCTATTGTAAATGCCGCCGTACGGGTAGCCCTACTCTTCTACTTCTCGGGGTGGTATCCTAAGCTCGTCTTCTGCAAAGAGCGCCTTAAGCTTCATTTTGCCTTTGGATCACGGATGGCCATCTCTAAGATCATTGTTTCAGCCTACGACAATCTCACCTTAGCTGTCATCGGGCGCAACTTCTCAACTCGCACCCTAGGGCTATACAACAACGCCAATTCGCTCTATGTCGTTCCTGTCGCAACTATGGCGGATCCGATCTATAAGGTGACCTACCCCATCCTAGTAAAGATGCAGAAGGACCCCGACAGACTCAGAGCTGGATATCGTCGTATGATCCGTTTACTCTTCCAGCTTTCATGCCCCGTAATGAGTCTTCTCATCGCCCTTTCTTCCCCTCTATACCACTTTCTCTATGGAGACAAATGGATGGAAGCTGCTCCATTCTTCCAAATCCTTTGTATCTGTGGAATACTCTATCCAATCAACTCGTATAATTCAAATATCCTCGAAGTAACTGGTCGCAGTGACCTACACCTACGCCTCGAGATAGCACGTCGCACCATCGGTATCATAGCCATCTTCACTGGACTACTCTTTGGAGTCTACGGACTCCTATGGAGCTCCGTAATTACCCAGGTGATTTATTTATACATCAACACATACTATTCGGGACGAATCATCAGCTATCCACTAATACAACAGCTGGGCGAGCTCCTCCCATTTGCTCTGATGGCAGGGATAGCAGGTGGGGCTGTCTGGGTCATAGACAACATGCTATTATCTAATTTTGCCGACTTCTTCCGTTTATCCTTGGGGAGCTTAGTGATGGGGATAGTATATCTCCTCCTGGCCTATCTCTTCACTCGTGAAGATCTACTCTATGTGTGGAGACTCGTGCTCCACCATGTCCTGCGCCGTCCCGCTCACCAGTCCTAATTATTTGTTACCTTTGTAGATAATAGACTACATTGGATCACGTCCATAATCACAGAAATAGAATTATGAAGAAGATTATCTTGGCCTCTTTTGCCCTGATCGCAGCTGTATCACTGAGCTCCTGCGGATCGAAGAAGAAGAGTGCTTACCGCAAGGCCTATGAGCAGGCCAAGCAGCGTGAGATCGCTACCCAAGACTCCAAGACCACGGTACAGTATGAAGCTCCCGTCGCCACTGCTCAGGAAAGACCTGCCGTCCCTGTGACTGTGCGCAAGGAGCGTGTCACCACCTATCAGGGCGAAGATGCTACCCGCCTCAAGCGCTTCAGCGTCGTCGTCGGGAGCTTCCAGAATCCTACCAATGCCCGCAACCTCAAGGAGCGCATGGTACAGGCTGGCTACAACGCTGTCCTAGCGACTAACGAAGTAGGTATGCTGCGCGTCATCGTATCCAGCTTCGACACCAGAGCAGAAGCTGCAGCTAGCCGCGAAGCTATCAAGGCTCGCTTTGCTCCTGACTTCAAGGATGCTTGGCTCCTAGAGAACGACAACTAAGAGAAGGAGCCCCACTCGGGCTACACCATATCCAAATATGGAGATACTACAGAACTACTCGCTACGCACACTCAATACCTTCGGCATCGATGCCCAAGCAGACTGGTTCATCCCATTCACTAGCATCGAAGACCTGCAGCTCCTGAGCCGTGATGAGTACTTCCAAGAGTGTCGCTGTATCACCATTGGCGAGGGGAGCAATCTGCTCTTCCTCGCCAATTTTCATGGGATAGTCCTGCACTCCAAGATCCTCGGTCGGCAAGTCATCGCCGAGACAGAGGAGACTGTGGACATGCTCGTGGGCTCAGGTGTACACTGGGACGACTTCGTCGCAGAGATGGTCGACCTTGGGCTGTATGGTGTGGAGAACCTCTCCCTCATCCCTGGACAAGTAGGAGCCGCTGCCATCCAGAACATCGGAGCCTACGGAGCAGAGGTAAGCCAAGTCATCCAAGAGGTGCACACTGTGAATCGTCGTAGCGGTGAGGTGCGTCACTTCTCTCAGCACGAGTGCAACTACAGCTACCGACACAGCATCTTCAAGGAACCCGAATGGGCAGACTACATCGTCACGCATGTCGTCCTTCGTCTCTCGAAGAAGCCTGCTCTTCACCTCGACTATGCAGATCTTCGTGAGCGTGTCACCTCACACACCGCCGAGCCGACGGCTGCTGACGTAAGAAGAGAAGTCATCCGTATTCGCCAAGAGAAGCTACCCGACCCTGCGACGCTTGGCAATGCAGGAAGCTTCTTCATGAATCCCATCATCTCTCCCGAAGCCTTTGCTGAGCTTCTGAAGGCACACCCCAATGCTCCCCACTATCTCCTAGAGGATGGTCGAGTCAAAGTCCCTGCGGGCTGGCTCATCGACCGCTGTGGGCTCAAGGGTTATCGCCTCGGGCATGCAGGAGTCTATGAGAAACAAGCCCTTGTCCTAGTTAATGCCGATGGTGAGGCTACGGGACAAGACATAGCTCGCCTAGCCGAATATATTCAGGAGCAAGTCCAGCAGCACTTCGGGATACGCATCGAGCCTGAGGTAAGGTACATCTCCTAAGCGCATAGCGAGGAAGGTCTCCTAGTGTGCGATCTTCCAGCTTGCAAGTGAGAGGCATGTGCCTTAGCTATTAGTAGCTACTAGCTCATAGGCACCCTCCCCTTCCCCATAGGACGATCCTCTCATTTAGCTTGAGAGCTAAACCTCATGCTCTAGGCTCTCACCCTTCTCCTTGATGCCTATTCTCCCTCATTATCTTCTACTCATCCCTAGGCTTAGCATCGTGAGACGCTAAGCTCATTGGGAAGAGCTCCCCACATCACTTATGAAGGTTATACTTCTCGGCACGGGCACCAGCACGGGCATTCCTGAAGTTGGCTGTGGCTGTCCTGTCTGTCACAGTGCTGACCCTCGTGACCGCCGTCTACGCACCTCTGCTCTGGTCATCACCGATTCGGGGCATCGGATCCTCATCGACTGCGGTCCTGACTTCCACTATCAAGCGACACGTCTTGGCATCGATCGGATCGATGCGATCTTGCTGACGCACGAGCACTACGATCACACGTTTGGGCTGGATGATGTCCGCACCATCGCTTGGAGGGAAGACATTCCTATCTACGGGCAGCAACGAGTCCTTGACTCGGTGAAGGCACGCATGCACTATGTCTTCAGCCCCAACCCTTACCCAGGCACTCCTCGCTTCAAGCTCCATCCCATAGAGGAGGGGGCTGATACTTCATTTGAACTCTTCGGAGAGCAAGTGACACCGATTTCGCTGGCTCACGGAGCGCTGCCCATCGTCGGCTATCGCATCGGTTCGCTGAGCTACATCACGGACATGAAGAGCATCGAACTAGAGGAATGGGCTAAGGTAAGTGGCTCACAGCTCCTGGTCATCAATGCTCTGCGCTACCAGCGTCCGCATCCCAGCCATCAGTCGATCCAAGATGTTGAGCGTCTCCTCCCCCGCCTATCGGAGCGTCCCGAGCTGACGCTACTGACGCACCTTTCTCACCATGCCCCTTCGCACGCACAGATCTCCAGCCTTCTGCCCGAAGATCTCCAGCCCGCCTATGACTTCGAGTATATCGAAGTAGACAAGGCGGGCGTGCATGTCCTCCCTCTACCTGCCTATCAAGAGCCCTACACCTATCGGGATCTCGGACGCATCGCCTATGCAGAAGCTTGGGCGAAGCAGAAGGAGCTCTTCGAAGCACAGCTTGAGGCGAAGCACGAAGGTCGCCCAACGGAGAGCTACCTCCTCTTCTGCGAGCACAATCCGGTCTTCACCATGGGTAAGCACGCCAACGTGGCGAACATGCTGATGAGCGAAGACTTCCTCCGAGATCATGGCTATGACTACTTCACCGTCGAGCGTGGAGGGGATGTGACCTACCATGGTCCAGGGCAGATCACGGGCTATCCGATCCTTGACTTGGAGCGTTTCGGACTTGGGCTCAAGGCCTACATTGACCTTCTGGAGCAATCGGTCATCGAGCTACTACGCTTCTACCGCATCGAGTCTACGCTCAAGGCGGGTGCTACGGGTGTCTGGCTGGATGTCGGTGACCCAGTGAAGGAGCGCAAGATCTGCGCCATCGGAGTCAAGAGCAGCCGCTATGTGACGATGCACGGCTTCGCACTGAATGTCAACACCGACCTTTCGCCCTTCCATCTGATCAACCCTTGTGGCTTCAAGGATGGCAAGGTGACCTCGATCGCCGAGGAGCTAGGTAAGGAAGTGGACATGACGGTAGCCAAGCACATGCTCGCCTCGATCCTGCACCGTCGTCTGTCGGCGCTCCTACCTCCTCGCTTTTAGTTTTTCTTTAGTTTGACCCCTATCATTGATCATATCTTATGACAGTAATGACTGAGCTTAATCTGACGACGCCGTCTCTTCTTTTCTCGGCGATCTCGTTGATCCTGCTCGCCTACACCAACCGCTTCCTCTCCTACGCTTCGATTGTCCGCAATCTGCAGGAGCGCTACGAGAACAACCCCGACGCTGAGAGCACTTCACTCAAGCAGATCGAAAATCTCTACCTCCGCCTCAAGCTCATCCGTGCGATGCAGATCCTCGGCGCAGGCAGTCTCTTGGCATGTCTGACGGCGATGTTCCTCTTCTACATCGTGTGGGACATCCTTGCGGGCATTGTCTTTGGCTTCGGGATGATCCTGCTGGCGCTCTCCCTCTGCGTCTGCATCTGGGAGATCCAGATCTCGGTCAAGGCCCTGAACCTCAATCTCCATTCGCTGCGTCGGGAGTATGGCAGTTCGCTCCGTCAGCGTCCTGACGAAGAGACCCTCCTGAGAGAGAAGTCCAAGAGCAAGAAAAAGAAGAAGAAGGACAAAGACAAGGATACATCCGAACAAACAGCTACACCTGCTCCTACTCCAGCACAGCCCCAGCAGTCTCGCCAGTCTCAGGGGCAGAACCAAGGGCAAGGACAGGGCCGTCAGCGCTCTAATGCTCCTACAGAAGCTCCTGCCGACAAGACGGGAGAGGACAGGTCTCGCCAGCAGCGTCAGCAGCCCCGAGGAGGAGAGCGTCCCGCCCAGCGTGAGGACCGTGCTTCCCGCGGCGAAGAAGCACGCACGCAGTCGCAGCGAGACGAGCGCACCGACCGCCAGCCTAGAGGCGAGCGTTCGGCTCAAGATCAGCGCTCTCAGGAAGGTCGTGAACAAGGCTCACGCAACAACCCTCGCCGTCAGCGCCCCGAGCGTAGCGAAGAAGCTACCGCTAGCACTACCGAAGCAGCGACTGCAGAAGCTCCAGCTCAGCAGCGTGCTCCTCGCCCTGAGTCAGGTCAAGAGCGCCGTCAGCGCCCCGAGCGCACGGAGCGTGGTGAAGCTCGACGCACCGCAGAGCCTTCGCCTAGTCCTGCTCGCAGCGAAGAGCGTCCTGAGCGGGAAGCTCTTCCTCAGCCCACCCAGAGCCCAGTTAGCCGTCCAGCCGAGCCTACGACGGAGCCAGCACAGCGTACCGAACTACCTGCCGTCCGCATCAGCCAGCCTACAAGCACGGCAGAAAGTCGCCCCGCTCGCCCCATGAGCTACGAAGAAGCCGTCGCTCGTCAGCGTGAAGCTCAGGAGCATGCCAATCAGTCTGCCCCTAGCTCCTACGAGCACAGCGACGACGCTCACGAATAGGCTACACCACAGGCCGATAGCATCGGTCTCGACCTCTAGCGAGGCTCCTCTATCCTACGGGGTAGAGGGGCCTCGCTTGTTTTGGGTCGGAAGGGGCTTCTCAGAGTCCGCATAAACAGAGGGTTTGAGAGACCCCCTTAGGACCCTACCGTGGATCGCCTTGACGACCCACGGTAGGTCGTCGAGGCGACCCACAGTAGGTTTCAAGGACGACCTACCGTAGGTCTCTTTGGCGCTCATCCGAGGAGTTTCGTCCGATCGCCTCATATCCTGCGGTTTTTCAGCGTAAAAAGACTAACTTTGATACGAGGAAACAATGATGAACAAATGAAAGACCTACCCCTTTTCTATGCCCCTCACCTTCGCGACGACCTCCAGCTCCCCGAGGGTGAGGCGCAGCATGCCCTACGCGTCCTACGCGCGCAGGTGGGTGATGAGTTTCTTGTCACCGATGGGCGGGGTACACTCTTCGAGACCCGAGTCACGGGTGTAGATCGTCGGCATTGTCTCCTGAGCATCCTTCACGAAGAGCCTTGGCAGAAGTACTGGCGAGGCACTTGGAGCGTAGCCATCGCTCCGACGAAGAATCTTGACCGCATCGAATGGATGCTGGAGAAGATGGTCGAGGTAGGTCTCGATGAGATCTTCCTCATCAAGACAAAGCACTCCGAGCGCAAGCATACCAGCGCCGACCGCCTAGAGCGTATCCTTCAGAGTGCCATGAAGCAGTCACACAAGGCTCTCCTGCCTAAGCTTACCACAGACCTTCCTTTCCCCGCCCTCCTCGAGGCGACCTCCGACTACGATCTTCGCCTCATGGCGCACTGTCGTGAGGGACTAGCCCCCGAGCGGACAACCATCGACCGAGTCTTCCGCCCCGAGGCGAAGATCCTTCTGATGATCGGGCCCGAAGGAGACTTCTCCGTCGAAGAGATCCAGAGCGCAGTAGCTGCTCAGTGCCAGCCCATCACGCTTGGCTCGAGCCGACTACGCACCGAGACCGCAGGGCTCATCGGTCTGCAGTGGCTGCACACTCTGGACATGATCGGCCACGGCTCTTCCTTCGCTAAGCAACCAACAAAATAAGTACCCTCATTCAATCACTCACTCTTATGGAACAGAGAGAAATCAAACTAAGCCTTATCTACCGAGATATGTGGCAGTCTTCGGGGAAGTACCAGCCCCGTAAGGATCAGCTTGAGCGTATCGCCCCCGTCTTAGTCGAGATGGGTTGCTTTGCCCGTGTTGAGACCAATGGTGGTGCCTTCGAGCAGGTAAACCTCCTCTACGGCGAGAACCCCAACAAGGCCGTACGTGCCTTCACCAAGCCCCTCAACGAAGCTGGCATCCAGACCCACATGCTCGACCGTGGGCTCAATGGGCTGCGCATGTTCCCCGTGCCTGCCGACGTACGTCGTCTGATGTACAAGGTCAAGAAGGCGCAGGGTGTCGACATCACGCGTATCTTCGACGGGCTCAATGACCCCCGCAACGTCATCCCCTCCATCCACTACGCCAAGGAAGCAGGGATGATCCCTCAGGCTACCCTCTGTATCACACACTCCCCTGTACACACGGTCGAGTACTACGCTGATCTGGCTGACCAGTTCATCGCTGCTGGTGCACCCGAAATCTGTCTCAAGGACATGGCTGGTATCGGTCGTCCTCGCTTCCTCGGTCGTCTGGTCAAGGCCATCAAGACCAAGCACCCCGAAGTCATCATCGAGTACCACGGTCACTCAGGCCCAGGCTTCTCTGTAGCCTCCATGCTCGAGGTCTGCGACAACGGTGCAGATGTCATCGACGTAGCTATGGAGCCCCTCTCTTGGGGTAAGATCCACCCAGACGTCATCACCATTCGTGAGATGCTCGTAGACGCTGGCTACAAGGTGGCAGAGATCAACATGGACGCTTACATGAAGGCTCGTGCACTCACGCAGGAGTTCATCGATGACTTCCTCGGCTACTTCATCAACCCCTCCAACATGCTGACCTCTTCGCTCCTCGTAGGTTGCGGTCTGCCTGGTGGTATGATGGGCTCGATGATGGCTGACCTCAAGGGCGTACACGCTGGGATCAACATGCACCTGCGCAAGAAGGGAGAAGCCGAACTGAGCGTCGATGATCTGCTCGTTCGCCTCTTCGACGAAGTGGCCTACGTATGGCCTCGCCTGGGTTATCCCCCTCTCGTCACCCCCTTCAGCCAGTATGTGAAGAACGTAGCTCTGATGAATGTCTACAACCTCACCATCGGGAAGGGTCGCTGGGAAGCGATTGACAACAACACTTGGGGTATGATCCTCGGGAAGTCTGGTCGTCTGCCCGGTAAGCTCGATCAGGAGATCATTGATCTAGCTAAGGAGAAGGGCTTCGAATTCACCACCGAAGACCCACAGCTCAACTACCCCGATGCGCTGGATAAGTTCCGTGCAGAGATGAAGGAGAACGACTGGGAGCTCGGCGAAGACGACGAAGAACTCTTCGAATTCGCCATGCACGAAGCTCAGTACCGTGACTACAAGAGCGGTGCAGCTAAGGAACGCTTCCAGGCTGAGCTTGACAAGGCTAAGACCGAAGCTCTTGTGAAGAAGGGTTACAGCGCAGAAGATGCTCAGAAGATCAAGCGCCAAGGCACCGAACCCATTCAGGCTCCTGCCTCTGGACAGATCATCTGGGAAGTCGATCCCGAAGACTACTCTACCGCTCCCGCTGTCGGCACCGCAGTCAAGACGGGCGAACCTCTCTGCTACATCCAGACTACAGCTGGCTACTTCGAACCCGTGATCTCCAACTTCACTGGTCGCCTCGCTGAAGTCGTCGCTCAGGGTGCTAACATCCGCAAGGGCGAAGCTCTGGCTTATGTCCGCCCAGCAGACAAGGAAGAGCTCTTCGTCGAAGATGAGCCCGCACGCCTACGCCGTGTAGAGCGCCTCGAAGAAGTGCGCCACGTCCTCCGTGCTCGCCGCGAAAAGAAGTAAGCTCGCACACCTAGGGACGCTCTAAAGTCCCCACAGCTATGCCACGAGGGCTACACTCGGAGTCAAACCACTCCAGTGTAGCCCTCGCTGCATTGGCCTCTACCTTATCTAATAGCTCCGCACGGCTCGATCTCCTAGTTCCGCACAGCCCTGTCTTCCCTCTCGTCCCTCTTGAACTGATACCTCCATCTCCATAAGATAAGCTCTATTCCCTCCAGCAAGCCCCCAGTTGCTCTCCAAGCTCGCGCATAGGTATTCCCCCAGAGAGACCAGCGTAGAGCTCCCCTAGCGCCCCAGCGTAGTGCACGGGGATAGCGACAGCGAAGTATCGTTAAGGGACAATTGAGGAGCATTGGGTTACCCGCCCACGTGCGTGCGAATACCTTTGTATCGCAGCCCCAACGCAGGGGCTACCCCTCTCCCCCGAGTGAGGGTATTTACTTCTTATATATTGTATATGATCATGCGCACGAGACAGCTTATCCACCAGGGCTTCACTTGTGCTCTCCTACTCAGCCCCTGCCTCAGCTGTGGCTCCAGCCACCGACAGCAAGCACGAGTAGAGCACACCGAGCAAAGCTCCCATCATCAAGCCGACACCCGCACCTATCGCACCTTTGCGCTCGACTCGATCGAGCTTGAGGTAAGTGAAGAACTTCGCCTCATCCCCCTTACCTGCGATAGCCTTCCCTCTACTCCACTTCGATCGCTCCTCCCCGCAGAGAAGGGCTGGAGCCTCCGCTACCATAGCAGGCAAGTTGCACGGCACCAAGGCTCCCGACAGGAGGCTTCAGACGAGCTCCAGCAAACGGAGCAAGCCAAGCATCAAGAGCAACTAGATCACTCCTCCAAGAGCTCTAAGAGCGGTCTCAGGCAACTCCTGCTCGAGCTTACCCTATTCCTTTGCCTTCTCCTCGGAGCAGGCTACATCTATCGGAGGATACAGCGATGAGAGCCCAAGATATCCGCTACATCGTCCTGCATTGTAGCGCCACACGATCCGATCGGCCCTATTCTCCCGAAGCCCTTGAGCGGGACCATCGTGCACGAGGCTTCCACGGGGCAGGCTACCACTTCTATATCCGCCAGTCAGGCGAACTTATTCCCCTCCGCCCCTTGCATCAGATAGGTGCGCACGCCAAGGGGTACAATAGCTGTAGCTGGGGCATCTGCTATGAGGGCGGGCTCGACACCAACGGGAAGGGCACGGACACCCGAACCGAAGCACAGAAGGCGACCCTTCGCCAGCTCCTTCTTCGTCTCAAAGGTCTAGCACCCCAAGCCGAGATCTTAGGACATCGTGACCTCAGCCCCGACCGCAATGGAGATGGGCGCATTGATCCCTCTGAATGGATCAAGCTCTGCCCCTGCTTCGATGCACGCACAGAGTACAAGCACCTCACCTCAACAAGCATCTCTCATGGATAGTAAAAGCCCCAAGGCGACCCTACAGCTTTGGATCGCCTCCGTCCTCTGCCTCTTTGGGCTCATCCTGCTAGGCGTAGCCTTCTTCACTCCTCCACCAGGAGAGATTCACTCCAGTGTCCTTGTGGCCTACGGAGAGGTGATGACCTTCGCTGGAGCTCTCTTCGGCATCGACTACCACTATCGCCATTGACCCACCCACAATGCCCCACTTTAGATCCCCTCCTCAGATCTCTTCCTTAGCTCCCCCTTAGAGCTTCCCTTAGCTCCTCCTTAGCTCTCCCTCCTTCTCTAAGCCTAGTCCACTCCTTCCCTAAGCCTACCCCACTCTCTCCTACCTTCCCGATAGCTCTATCCCCATCTCCAAGCACTCTCTTCTACCTTATTCAGACATCTCCTCAAGCTTCTCTCTACAGCCTTCACTTCGGCTCTATTCCCGCTCTCCAATCACCCTCTTCTTCCTTCTTCAAGCATCGTCCCAGAGGCTCACTCTGCAAGCTTCATAGGGCTAGCCCTCACCCTCCATCAATCCTCGCCCTATCAACTCCTCTCTCTAGCTTAGCTCTCCTCTCGAGCTAAGCAGGAGAGAAGGACGAGGAAAGCTCTCGCTGAATAGCTTGGACTTCCCTCGTTCATAATTAGTAAGAGTCTTGTACTACTTTCCCTACCGACACCTTACTTGTGGAAATCTTTTACCCTGGCACCACAGATAGACTATTTATCAAACACTTAGCAAACCATAGCCCTGTGTATAAGTCTGTGAGTAACCTTGTGCATACTCCTCAGAAGCTCTGATTTATAAGTGCTTAGGATAGCCCCCCTTGGGAGCCCTTTGGGAGGATAGTATAAGCCTCTGATAACAAAAGGCATACAGAAGGAACGAGAAAAGCAAACCTTTTCCCGTTTTTTTTTCTCCTAATAATTGGCAAACTTTGCATCAGAAAAGAGATCCCAAGGACACCATCAAGGCATGGCTACCTTACTGCAATATAAAGAGTTAGCCTCCTTCTTGCTTGTGGATAAGCTCTTCAAATCCATCAGAAACGTAGCCCGGCACGCACGGATGCTTCCCCTAGCACCCGAACCCCTCTAGGCTCTATAATAAGTATAATGCTCTTGGCTCACGATTACGCGAGGCATACACTCATGCATACCCCCATCCAACAGGACGGGGAGCAGCTCTGGAAGCAATGCCTCCAGATCATCGCTCGCTCCTGCGATCCTCAGACACTGCAGCGCTGGTTCGCTCCCATCCGCCCCCTCGGGATAGAAACTCGAGAGGACGAGGGGGGATCCTTCGAGGCACTTGTCCTAGAGGTGCCATCGAAGAGCTTCTATGAAGAGCTTCTTCGGGCGCATGAGACCCAGCTCATCCGGGCGCAGCAGGAGGTGCTCACCCCACGTGGGTTAGAGATCTACCTTGCCCCTGCACAAGCAGCTCCTGCCCCCTCTCCCGCTAAGATCGCTCGGACGCAGGACTACACCTCACATCTGAGTGCAGATCTTCGCTTCGAAACCTTCTATGAGAGTGCGTGTAACCGCGAAGCACTTCGCATCGCAGAGGCTACAGCTGCTCGTCCTGGACAAGCACCCCTGAACTTCATCTTCATCTATGGTCCCAGCGGTGTGGGGAAGACCCACCTCTGCCAAGCCATCGGTCAGCGAGCTATGGAGCTTCATCCGACGATGCGTGTATGCTATGTGTCGAGCTCTAAGTTCGAGACGCAGTTCATCCGGGACAGTCTGATGCGTGGGACAGAGCGGGGCATGTTCATCGACTTCTACCAGCAGATGGACATCCTCATCATCGATGACATCCAAGGGCTCATCGGGAAGACCAAGACCCAACAAGCCTTCTTCGATATCTTCAATCACCTCTACCTCCTCGGCAAGCAGATCATCGTCACTTGTGATGTCCCTCCCGTGGACCTCAAGGGCATGGAAGCTCGTATCATGACGCGCATCCAGAGTGCGATGATGCTCCGCATTGATCGTCCTGACCTTGAGCTACGAAGGAAGATCCTTCAGCGTCGTGTCGCAGACAGCGGAGTTGAGCTCGGAGAAGAATGCGTTGAGTTCATCGCCGAGAACATGCAGGACAACGTTCGCCAGCTCGAAGGCGCCATCCGCACGATCGTCACGCACTCGAAGTTCTCGGATCTCGGTGCGGTAGACATCGACATGACCCGCCGCATCGTCGGAGGCACGGTCTCCATCGAGCGCAAGGAGGTGACCCCCGAACTAGTGCTTGACACGGTATGTAAGGTCTTCGGCGTCGAAAAGGAACAGCTTCGCACGCCTTCCCGCAAGTCAGTTCTTGCCCTCCCTCGCCAAGTGACGATGTACCTTGTGAAGAAGCACACCAGCGCTTCGTACAATACCATCGCCCAACTCCTCAACCGCAGCGACCACACGACCATCATGCACGGCTGCAAGGCGATCGAAGGGCGCATCAACATCGAGCCCTCCTTGAAGGAGCGCATTCAACAAGTTGAAGCCAGCTTCTTCGCTTAAAGATACCGATACATAAAAGTAGTGATCCCCACCTCGATATCGAAGTGGGGATCACTGCTTTTTAGCTTCAGCAACAAGTACTCGCTTTACATCAATAAGTACAGCTGATTAGATCCTGGTGCCCGATAATAAGCAAAGCCATCCTAGGCTTAACTAAGAAGGAAGAGTCAGCGACGGGAGGGACTACAGATACCGCAGCGGCCACCGTCCTTAGCACAATGCTTGCAGTAACGGCAGTTCTTGCAAGCCGTGCAGTACTTCTTGCCCGTACAGCGACCACCTTCGGTAGCATGCGAAGAGCTACAGGAGAGGGTCGAAACAGCAAGGAGGGAGAAGGTAAATAGAGAGAGAAGTAATCGACGCTTCATAGTGGGAGATGAATAATTAGGTGATGACACTAAGAGGTGGTGCTATAGTAGGTCAGCAATTCTATATAGGATCCTAGTCGAAGCTATATAGCATTCTTTCAGAAGCAATATTACTACTAACAAAAGTAATATAAGATCCCAATAGAAATAATATTACATTCCAAGCGAAGCTATGCGGACAGCGCAGGAAGCAATAACTTCACACCGCCATTCAGCTGTCATTTCCGAAGTGCTACACGAGCAGATCAGCTACAAAGGAGCAGCAGAAGGACTTCGAACAAAAAGAAGAAGGAGACCGTACACTTGGTACAGTCTCCTTCTTTAGGATTGGTTAGCTAAGAGCTTACCAGCTAGCCTTCTTGACCCCAGGGATGAGGCCGGCAGAAGCCATCTCACGGAACTGAATACGAGAGATGCCGAACTGGCGCATGTAACCCTTAGGACGACCCGTCATGCTGCAGCGGTTGTGCAGACGTACGGGAGAAGCATTCTTAGGCAGAGCCTGGAGCGCTTCGTAGTTCCCTTCGGCCTTGAGCTGAGCACGCTTGGCAGCATACTTAGCGACGAGCTTCGCACGCTTTACTTCGCGTGCCTTCATTGATTCCTTTGCCATAGTATTTAGTTGCCTTTCTTAGCGTTCTTGAATGGGAGGCCGAACTCCTTGAGGAGTGCGTAACCTTCTTCGTCCGTCTGAGCCGAGGTAACGAACGTGATGTTCATACCGAGGATCTTCGTGATACCATCGAGGTTGATCTCAGGGAAGATGATCTGCTCGCTGATACCGAGGGTATAGTTTCCACGGCCATCGAACTTGCTTTCGATCCCCTTGAAGTCACGGATACGAGGAAGAGCGATACGGATCAGACGTTCGAGGAACTCGTACATCTGCTCACGACGCAGGGTAACCATGACACCGATAGGCATCTTCTTACGAAGCTTGAAGTTAGAGATGTCCTTCTTAGAGACCGTAGCTACAGCCTTCTGACCAGTGATGGCAGAAAGCTCAGCGATAGCGACATCGATGATCTTCTTATCGGCCGTAGCGATACCAAGACCCTGGTTGATGACGATCTTCTTGAGGACGGGCACCTGCATTCTGGACTTGTATCCGAACTGCTGAAGCAGGGCAGGAACGATGCGTTCCTTATATTCGTTCTTTAGACTTGCAGTATTGCTCATTACTTGATCTCCTCTCCTGACTTTTTGGAATAACGTACAAGCTTCCCTTCGTCATTGAGACGACGACCGATACGCGTAGCCTTACCCGTCGTAGGATCTAGGACGTTGAGCTTAGCGATATGGATAGGAGCTTCCTTCTTCTCGATACCCCCCTGAGGGTTCTTAGCGCTGGGCTTAGCATGCTTAGCGACGATGGCTACACCCTCGACGATCGCACGCTGCTTGTCGACGAGGACTTCGAGCACGCGTCCCGTCTTACCCTTGTCTACACCGCTGAGGACGACGACCTGGTCGCCCTTCTTGATATGTAACTTACTCATTTCTTCTTTCGTCTTTAAGGGTTAGAGGACTTCAGGCGCGAGAGAAACGATCTTCATATTCACGGCACGCAGCTCACGAGCCACAGGGCCGAAGATACGGCTACCACGCATATCGCCAGCAGCGTTGAGGAGTACGCAAGCGTTGTCATCGAAGCGGATGTAGGAGCCATCGGGACGACGGACTTCCTTCTTGGTACGCACGATGATCGCCTTGGAGACGACCCCCTTCTTCAGGTCAGAAGAAGGGATGACGCTCTTGACAGCAACGACGATGATATCACCGACAGAGGCATAGCGACGGCGAGTCCCGCCGAGGACACGGATACAAAGGGCTTCCTTAGCTCCGCTATTGTCTGCTACTACGAGTCTTGATTCTTGCTGGATCATATACTACTTAGCTCTTTCGATAATATTGACTAATCTCCATCTCTTGGTACGGCTCAAAGGGCGAGTCTCCATGATACGGACAGTATCACCGATGTTGCACTCGTTCTTCTCGTCGTGAGCATGGTACTTCTTCGTCTTGTTGACGAACTTACCATAGATAGGGTGCTTTTCCTTCCACTTGACAGCGACCGTGATGGTCTTGTCCATCTTATTGGAAGAAACGACGCCTACACGTTCTTTTCTTAATCTTCTCTGTTCCATCGGGCGGACACATTAATTGTTGTTGAGTTCACGCTCACGAAGAATAGTCTTCATCTGAGCGATCGTGCGACGCATGCGGCGGAGCTCAGCAGGAGAATCTGCTGGGGTGACTGCATGGTCAATGCGCTTCTTGTCGTAAGCTGCCTCTTCGGCTACCACACGCTCCTGTAGCTCAGGCGTAGTGAGCGCCTTAATCTCTGCTAGTTTCATCTCTTCTATTACAGGTTAGTGTTAGACATATCGTAGTCACGACGGACGACGAACTTGGTAGTGACGGGGAGCTTCTGCGCAGCAAGGCGGAGCGCTTCCTTAGCGATCTCGAAGGAAACACCTTCGATCTCGAAGAGCATACGACCTGGCGTAACGTTGGCTACGAAGCCTTCAGGAGAACCCTTACCCTTACCCATTCGGACGTCGGCAGGCTTCTTGGTGATAGGCTTATCTGGGAAGATACGTACCCAGACCTGACCCTGACGCTGCATATAGCGAGTCACAGCGATACGAGCTGCTTCGATCTGACGACCAGTGATCCAGCGAGTGCCGAGTGACTTGATCCCGAAAGAACCGAAGGCGAGCTGGTTGCCGCGCTGGGCGTTACCCTTAGCGCGACCCTTCTGGACTCTTCTAAACTTAGTTTTCTTAGGTTGTAACATTGCTGTCTTCTGTTCTTATACGTTAGCGATTGCCTCCTCTTCTGCCACCACGACCATCACGACGGCTGTCACGACGATCACGGCCACCTTCACGGCGACCACCGTGACCTGGCTGAGGGTTGGTGAACGAAGGAGCTAGGTCACGCTTACCGTAGACTTCACCCTTGCAGATCCACACCTTGATACCGAGGATACCGACCTTGGTCAGAGCTTCAGCCTGAGCATAGTCGATGTCGGCACGGAGTGTGTGCAGTGGGGTACGTCCTTCCTTGTACATCTCGGAGCGAGCGATTTCAGCACCATTCAGACGACCAGAGATCTGTACCTTGATCCCTTCTGCTCCACCACGCATAGCAGCACCGATGGCACCCTTTACTGCGCGACGATAAGCGATCTTCCCTTCGAGCTGACGAGCGATGTTGTCAGCGACAATCGCAGCATCGATATCTGGACGACGAACTTCAAAGATGTTGATCTGAACATCCTTGTTGGTGATCTTCTTGAGCTCTTCCTTGAGCGTATCTACATCCTGGCCACCCTTACCGATCACGATGCCTGGACGTGCCGTGCAGATGGTGATGGTGACGTTCTTGAGAGCACGCTCGATGACGATACGAGAGACACTAGCCTTAGCCAGACGGACGCTGAGGTAGCGACGCAGGCGGCTATCTTCAAGAAGCTTGTCACCGTACTTACGACCGCCATACCAGTTGGAATCCCATCCACGGATGTATCCCAAACGACTGCTAATAGGATTAATCTTTTGTCCCATCTGGTTTAGTTCTCTTTATTGGTTAGTGAATCGACAAAGATCGTGACGTGGTTCGAACGCTTACGGATACGGTAGCCACGACCCTGAGGGGCGGGGCGCATACGCTTGAGCGTAGCAGCACCGTCGACGAAGATGCGAGAGATGTAGAGCTCACCATCTTCGGCCTTACGTCCATTCTTCTCTTCCCAGTTAGCGATAGCTGAGCGGAGGAGCTTTTCCACGCGAGCAGCGGCTTCCTTGTTAGAGAACTTGAGTACCCCGAGCGCACGACCTACTTCCATGCCACGCACGAGGTCAGCCACGAGACGCATCTTACGAGGCGAGGTGGGGACGTTGCGGAGCGAAGCGAAGTACGTAGACTTCAGGGCTTGCTTTCTTTCTTCGGCTGATATTTTCTTTCTTGCACCCATTGTTTCTTTTCTTACTTAAAGGTCTGAATTACTTCCAGCCGAATTACTTCTTCTTGTTACCGCCATGACCACGGAAGGTACGCGTAGGAGAGAATTCTCCGAGCTTGTGCCCTACCATGTTTTCGGTGATGAACACGGGGATGAACTTATTCCCGTTGTGTACGGCAATCGTATGACCGACGAAGTCAGGGCTGATCATCGAGGCGCGAGCCCAAGTCTTGATGACGACCTTCTTGCCAGATTCATTCATCGCCAAGACCTTCTTCTCGAGCTTCAGGTTGATATATGGACCTTTCTTTAATGAACGACTCATAATTCTTTTTGATTAATCAGTTACTTCTTACGTCTCTCGATGATGTACTTAGACGAGTGCTTCTTAGGAGCACGAGTCTTGAGACCCTTAGAGTAGAGACCCGTACGAGAGCGTGGGTGACCACCAGAAGCGCGGCCTTCACCACCACCCATTGGGTGATCTACAGGGTTCATGACGACACCTCGGTTGTGAGGACGACGACCGAGCCAACGGCTACGACCGGCCTTCCCTGAGCGCTCGAGGGCGTGGTCTGAGTTACCTACGGCACCGATGGTAGCCTTACAGGCGGAGAGGATACGACGAGTCTCTCCCGAAGGCATCTTGATGACAGCGTAGAGACCTTCGCGAGAAGTAAGCTGAGCGAAGACACCCGCAGAGCGGACCATCTTAGCTCCCTGACCTGGACGAAGCTCGATATTGTGAATGATCGTACCGACAGGGATGTTAGCCAGGGGAAGGCTGTTCCCTACCTCAGGAGCTGCTTCAGCACCTGACATCACTTGCTGACCTACCTGCAGGCCGTTAGGAGCGAGGATATAAGCCTTCGCACCGTCGGCGTAGTACAGCAGAGCGATACGAGCTGTACGATTTGGATCGTACTCGATGCTCTTGACCGTAGCAGGGATACCGTCCTTGCTTCTCTTGAAGTCGATAAGACGCAGCTTCTGCTTGTGACCACCACCGATGTAGCGCATGGTCATCTTACCGGTGTTGTTACGACCACCGGACTTCTTCTTACCTACGACAAGGGACTTCTCTGGTGCGCTGGCAGTGATGTTATCGAACGCACCAATAACCTTATGTCTTTGCCCCGGGGTAGTGGGCTTGAGTTTACGTATTGCCATTGTTGAACTTAGATGTTAGCGTAAAAGTCGATGGTCTGACCCTTTTCAAGTGTAACGACAGCCTTCTTAAACGCAGCGACCTTGCCACGGATGAGTCCACTCTTCGTATAGCGAGCCTTACGCTTACCGCTATAGTTCACGGTGTTTACACTTTCGACCTTTACATTGTACAGAGCCTCGACGGCCTTCTTGATCTCGATCTTGTTGGCATCAGGAGAGACGCGGAAGACGTAGCGCTCGGCAGTCTTCTCAGTCAGGGCAGTTGTCTTCTCCGTGATAACGGGCTTGATGATAATTCCCATGATTCAGTATCTCCTTTGATTATGCCTTAAACTGTTCGTTGATCACCGCTACAGCAGCCTCCGTCAGGACGAGCTTCTTGCAGTCAAGTACCGAGTAGGTATTGAGCTGGAAAGCGTTCATCACGCGAGCGGAAGGAAGGTTGCGGGAAGAGAGGACGAGGTTGTCCGAGAGAGCTTCGACGACGAAGAGCGCCTTCTGGTCAGCTACATGGAGTGCTTCAGAGAGAGCGACGAAGTCCTTCGTCTTAGGAGCAGCTAGCTCGAAGTTCTCGACGACGATGATCGCCTCAGAGGAAGCCTTGTAGCTCAGAGCAGAGCGACGGGCAAGAGCCTTGAGCTTCTTGTTGAGCTTGAAGCTGTAGTCACGTGGGGTAGGACCGAAGACACGACCACCACCTACGAGGACAGGAGAGTTGATATCCCCACGGCGAGCGCCGCCACCGCCCTTCTGACGGATCAGCTTGCGGGTACTCCCAGAGATCTCACTACGCTCCTTAGACTTGTGCGTACCCTGACGCTGGTTGGCCAGATATTGCTTTACGTCCAAGTAAATAGCGTGGTCGTTAGGCTGGATAGCGAAGATCGCATCATCGAGCGTGATCTTACGACCGGTATCTTCTCCCTTGATGTTATAGATGCTCAGTTCCATTTACTTTTCGATTGCAACGATTGAACCTTTAGCACCGGGCACGCTCCCCTTGATGAGCAGGAGGTTGTGCTCGGGCATTACCTTGATCACTTCGAGGTTCTGAACGGTGACACGTTCGTTACCCATCTGGCCCGCCATGCGAGTTCCCTTGAAGACCTTAGCTGGGTACGAACACGCACCGATAGACCCGGGAGCACGAAGACGGTTGTGCTGACCGTGCGTAGTCTGACCGACACCGCCGAAGCCGTGACGCTTGACTACACCCTGGAATCCCTTACCCTTGGACGTGCCGATTACATCGACGAAGACCGTCCCTTCGAAGAAATTCACGTCGATCACATCACCGAGATTGTACTGGCTGCAATCGAACCCCTTGAACTCGGCCAAGTGTCTCTTGGGAGCAACGCCAGCCTTCTGGAAGTGACCCTGAAGAGGCTTGGACGTGTGCTTTTCCTTAGCATCCACGAACCCAAGCTGAAGTGCTTCATAGCCATCCTTCTCAAGAGACTTGATCTGCGTCACCACGCAAGGACCTACTTCAATAACAGTGCATGGGATGTTCTTCCCCTCGGCACTGAATACGGATGTCATTCCGATTTTCTTTCCTAATAAACCTGGCATTTCAGTTTCTTATTTAGTTGATCACACCTTGATTTCTACTTCTACACCGCTGGGGAGCTCGAGCTTCATAAGCGCATCGATGGTCTCAGCCGTGGAGTTGTAGATATCGATGAGTCGCTTGTAGGAGCTAAGCTCGAACTGCTCGCGGCTCTTCTTGTTGACGAAGGTCGAGCGGTTCACCGTGAAGATACGCTTGTGCGTAGGCAGGGGAATTGGACCACTAACCACAGCACCAGAGGCCTTGACGGTCTTGACGATCTTCTCTGCCGACTTATCGAGCAGCGTATGATCGTACGACTTCAACTTAATTCTAATCTTTTGGCTCATATCTCTAGTTGTAATACTATTTACTTGATCAGATCTACACGACCACCTACTTCCTCAAGGACCTGACGAGCGATCGAAGAGGATACTGCTTCGTAGTGAGAGAAGGTCATCGACGAGGTAGCACGACCAGAAGTGATCGTACGGAGGCTCGTCACGTAACCGAACATCTCTGCCAGGGGCACCTTAGCCTTAACCAGGCGTGCACCCGAAGGCGTGCTGTCCATACCTTCTACCTGACCGCGACGCTTGTTGAGGTCACCGATCACATCACCCATGTTTTCTTCAGGCGTATCGACTTCGAGCCTCATGATAGGCTCGAGGAGAACGGGGCCTGCCTGAGCAGAAGCGTTCTTGAAGGCCTGAATAGCACAGATCTCGAAGGAGAGCTGGTCAGAGTCCACGGGGTGGAACGAACCGTCGAGAAGCGTAACCTTCAGCTTGTCGAGTGCATAACCAGCGAGGACACCGTTGGTCATAGCCTTCTGGAAGCCCTTCTGTACAGAGGGGATGAATTCCTTAGGCACGTTACCGCCCTTGACTTCGTCTACGAACTGCAGGTCGCCTTCGAAGCCTTCGTCAGCTGGTTCTACGCGTACGATGATATCAGCGAACTTACCACGACCCCCAGTCTGCTTCTTGTAGACTTCACGGAGTTCGACGGGCTTGGTGATAGCTTCCTTGTAAGAGACCTGAGGCTTACCCTGGTTAGCTTCGACCTTGAATTCGCGCTTCAGACGGTCGATGATGATCTCGAGGTGGAGCTCACCCATACCGCTGATGACAGTCTGACCTGTTTCTTCGTTGGTCTGAACACGGAAGGTTGGGTCTTCTTCAGCAAGCTTAGCAAGACCAACACCCATCTTGTCCATATCCTTCTGCGTCTTAGGCTCGACAGCGATACCGATAACGGGTTCGGGGAAGTCGATAGATTCGAGGACGATAGGAGCATCTTCAGCGCAGAGCGTGTCACCCGTACGGATGTCCTTGAAGCCTACACCTGCACCGATGTCACCGCAGCCGATGACTTCCATGGGGTTCTGCTTGCTGGAGTGCATCTGGAAGAGACGAGAGATACGTTCCTTCTTACCCGAGCGAGAGTTGTAGACATAAGAACCAGCCTGCAGCTCACCAGCGTAGACACGGAAGAAGCAGAGACGACCTACGTAGGGGTCGGTAGCGATCTTGAAGGCAAGAGCCGTCAGAGGAGAGCTGGGGTCGACCTTACGGACGATCTCCTTCTCGGAGTCGTTGGGGTCCGTCCCGACGATCTCAGGCGTATCCATTGGGCTGGGCAGGTAAGCTGCGACAGCATCAAGGAGCGTCTGTACACCCTTGTTCTTGAAGGAAGAACCGCAGAGCATAGGGTTGATCTTCATCGCAAGCGTACCCTTACGCAGGGCAGCACGGATTTCGTCTTCGGTGATCGTAGAAGGATCTTCGAAGTACTTCTCCATGAGGACATCGTCGCAGTCAGCGAGGGTCTCAAGCATCTTGTCACGCCACTCTTCGGCTTCAGCCTGCAGTTCAGCAGGGATGTCGATCGTGTCGTAGTGAGCACCCATCGTCTCGTCGTCCCAGACCAGAGCCTTCATCGTGACGAGGTCAACGACCCCACGGAAGGTTTCTTCCTGACCGACAGGGATCTGGATAGGACAAGGCGTAGCGCCGAGGACGGTCTTGATCTGGCGGACGACTTCGAAGAAGTTAGCACCAGAGCGGTCCATCTTATTTACGTAGCAGACACGGGGCACACGGTACTTGTCAGCCTGGCGCCATACCGTCTCACTCTGAGGCTGTACGCCACCTACTGCACAGAAGGTAGCGACGGCACCGTCGAGGATACGGAGCGAGCGCTCTACTTCGACCGTGAAGTCTACGTGCCCCGGAGTGTCGATCAGATTGATCTTGTACTTCGTGCCGGCGTAGTTCCAGAACGTCGTCGTAGCAGCAGAGGTGATCGTGATACCACGCTCCTGCTCCTGCTCCATCCAGTCCATCGTAGCACCCCCATCGTGTACTTCACCGATCTTATGCGTCAGACCGGTGTAGAAGAGGATACGTTCGGACGTAGTTGTCTTCCCGGCATCGATGTGGGCCATGATGCCGATATTTCTTGTTAGTTCGAGGTGTTTGTGGTCAGCCATTGTCTTTTGCTTGTCTTAGAATTAGAATCTGAAGTGAGCAAATGCACGGTTGGCTTCTGCCATGCGGTGCATATCTTCCTTGCGCTTGAAGGCAGCACCTTGGCTATTGAATGCATCCATGATCTCTGCTGCAAGCTTATCTGCCATGGTCTTACCACCACGCTTGCGAGCAAAGAGGATGAGATTCTTCATGGAGATAGATTCCTTACGCTCAGCGCGAATCTCCGTTGGCACCTGGAAGGTAGCACCACCGATACGGCGGCTCTTGACTTCTACCTGAGGAGTGATGTTATCGAGCGCAGCCTTCCAGATCTCCAGAGCAGACTTGTCTTCCTGCTGGATCTTCTTGCCTACGATCTCAAGCGCGGTGTAGAAGATATCGAAGGCGATATTCTTCTTACCGTCGTACATCAGGTGATTAACGAACTTCGTCACCTTTACGTCACCAAATACGGGATCAGGTAGTACCTGTCTCTTTTTGGGTTTAGCTTTTCTCATTGCTTAATGTAATTGCGTTTCTTTCGATTGGTTGTGCTTGGATCTTCTTCAACGCTCCCGCTGGAGCATTTACTCAACCTTGCTAGCCTATCCAACGAACTCAAGAAACTTGGTTCTATTGATTCTTAGCTTGCCTCTCATCTTAGCCCCTCTCGAGGCCAGAGCTAGTGAGGCTCTTGGGTCGGCGAGACTCCTCGTCTCTCCGGAGGGTTAGCGTTTACGCCGCTAGGGTCTTACTTCTTACCCTTAGCTGGAGCAGCCTGACCTGGCTTAGGACGCTTAGCACCATACTTAGAGCGGCGCTGCAGACGACCATTGACACCAGCTGTATCGAGCGAACCACGTACGATGTGGTAACGAACCCCTGGCAGGTCCTTCACACGACCACCACGTACCAGCACGATGCTGTGCTCCTGAAGGTTGTGACCTTCACCTGGGATGTAAGCGTTGACTTCCTTACCATTCGTCAGGCGGACACGAGCGACCTTACGCATCGCAGAGTTTGGCTTCTTAGGGGTCGTCGTGTACACACGCACACAGACACCTCGGCGTTGGGGGCAGGAGTCCAGAGCAGGGCTCTTACCCTTCTCGACGAGCGACTCACGTCCCTTTCTAACCAATTGTTGAATAGTTGGCATTTCGTTTCTACTTATGTTTGAATAACTTATCTACTGATTAGTAGCCACAGAGCATACTATAGGTATACTCCACGAAGTGCACAAAGGTACACATAATTCACGAATATACAATAGGATGCGTCTATTTTAGTCTCGACCTTCTATCTTCACCCCTCGGGGGAAGGCTTCTCCCCTACCCCTATCTTGCGCTTGCCTCTTTCGACTCAATGGAGCCTCAAGAAGCCCCAAGAAACAGTCCGAACTTCTGTCCAAACTCTACGAGCACTTTAACTTCCCTAGAGGCGCTACTAGCGCCACCCAAGAAGCAACAGTAGCACCTCCAAAGAGGCAACAGTAGCGCCTCCGACATCTCGCCTGCACCTCCTATTAGCCGAAATCTGCAAGAGCTCTTTTCTACTCCCACTGAACAGCTATTCCCCTCACAGAAGGCCCTTACCCTGAAGAGAGCGAGTGGCAAGTGAAGAAGGGGAAGGCAAGGCAGAGGAAAGGGAAGAGGGATGGGACAAAAGCAACTTCCCCGAGCGATGGAGGATATCACTCGGGGAAGGGGAAAGGCGGAGGGAGGGCTTCGTACGTGCCTTCTCTAGAGGGTCATACCTATATGTAGGGTGAGCCCCGTTGCCCTAAAGGGAGTGACCTCTCGGTCATGCAAAGAATGCTTGTCGAAGGCATTGCACACCGTGCCGATCCCAGCGCCACATGTGAAGCGCCAGATGTCCAGCCCTACTAACGCAGTACCGTAGAAACCAGAGATGCCATGCATCGGAGCAAAGCCATAGCCAGGACGCAGATCCACAAAGGGCTTAATCGGACCACGGACGGGGAGGTAAGCACGGAGATGCCCATAGACGGGGATCACCATATCTACCGTCTCGGTCATAGCATAGATGAAGCCAGAACCGATGCCGAGGAAGAGGCTTCGATTGAAGCGCGCTCCGTAGCTGGCGAACAGCCCTGCATGCTGGCGGTTAGAAGCTCCAAAAAGGTAACCTGCATCAAAGTGCCAGTCAAGGCGAGGTACACGAGGCTCTTCATAGAGGGAAGCTCGCCCCGTGGAGTACTCAATGCGCTCTAAGTCGGCATAGGGACAGATGAGGAGGGAGCCATCACTGAGACGGATCTTGACCTGCTTGTCTGGGAGTTCGTCGATGATCTGCCCATAGAGGACCGACCCGTTCTTGAGATAAATAGTGTCGTGCGTACGCTGAGCCTCGGCCAGACAGGCAAACATAAGGCACGCTATGAGGAAGAGGAGGAGACGTTTCATGGGAACAAAGTTAGCCTAGTCTACAAAACAAGTCCTCCCCTCACTCTACAAGAGAAATGAGGGGAGGACTTATCGCAAAGGAGCAGGCGGGATGCCTACTTCGTGATCTTCTCGAGCTTGCGCAGGAGCGTCTGGTAATGCATACGCAGACTTTCGCTCTTCGTGGAAGAGAGTGCCTTCTTCAGGAGAGCCTCAGCACGATACTGCAAGGGGAGATAGAGGTCACCCGTATTGTTGATCGCACCCGTGAAGAGGTCTGCAGGTTCGCCGTAGCTATTCCCGAAGTTGAGGAAGCCGACAGCATCCAGCTTCGCAAGGGGATCAGCCGAGTGATCGTGATCAAGCGAGCAGAAATGCTCACCACGGAGCTTGGGCAGAAGGGCGATGAAGTCTTCGTCCGTCATCCCTTCCGTGCGGACGGGTTCTCCCGCCTTAGCAAAGCCCGTAAGCTCTGCCAGCGTAAGCCCCGAGCGACCCGTGGTCTTATTCACAAGATCCTCGGTGTACGAAGTGACATAGCGCACGAAGTACTCCTGCAGCTGCTTCTCTGCAGCCGTGAGGTCTTCACGACCAGCCTCGGTCTTGGCGAAGACACGGGCATAGACATCATCGGCATACTCAAGGGGGGAGTACGACGTAGAGTCGAGGTAGTAGCTGACGTTGAGGTTCCCAATGTTACGGATCGCCATGGCACGCGTCATAGCTCCGAGGATGACATAGGGCGAAGTGCCTACCATGTCATTCATCGTGTGCTCTAGGGCTTCACTGCGAAGGCTATCGATGGTGAGTGCCTGATCGAGGAGCCACTTCGCAGAGGCCTTCTGTTGAGCCTTAGGTACTACCTTGTAGCGGGGAAGCCCAGAGGCTTCACTCGTCTGGTAGAGGTAGATCCCTGGGACATTGATGAAGACATTGGAGACGTAGCGCAGAGCCTGATTGGAGATACCATCATAGAGCGTAGCACGATGCTCCGCTTCTTCGTCACGGGGGAACCACTCAGCCAGATGCCCTAGGATGTACTTGAGGTTCTTCAGCCCCAGCGTACTAGCAGCGACGGGGTCATTCGAGAGATCCTCCTCGATGGACGAGGGGTCGTAGCGATGATCACCCATCTGCTGTACTCCGTAGCGATACTCAGGGTCGGCAGCATGCTTCTCGATGAGTTCGTTCAGCAAGCGAGCTTCCTCGATGATGTTACCCTTGGTCTCTGGGAAGTAGCGATAGGTCCAGTCGATGGCGTACTTATCATACGTACCGACGGTGGGCGGGTCGAGATTGAGACCACGATCCTCGGGCTGCGCCACATAGTTGAAGCGTGCGTAGTCCATGATCGACGGTGTAGTCCCGTGCTCGGCCGTGAAGGTAGCAGAGCGGAGGGAGTCGATGGAATAGGCAGCCGAAGAAGCCATGTTGTGCATGAAGCCAAGGGTGTGACCGATCTCATGCGCAATGACATACTTTAGGGACTTGACCATAAGCGTGTCGGGGAGCTTCATAGCACGCACCAGAGGATCGACCTGAGCCGTCTGGATGAAGCGCCAGTTGTTGTTGAGCTTCGAGACATCGCTCCAGACCAGCACCGATGCATTGATGATCTCACCGGAGCGAGGGTCTGCCCAGCTAGGACCCATAGCGTTCTCGGTAGCGATGGGCACGTAGCGGATGCAGTTATACTTGAGGTTGTCTGGGTCGAAGGTGGGATCGTCCGTGGGGAAGTCACGCACCTCGATGGCATCCTTGAAGCCAATGCCTTCGAAGGCCTTGTTCCAGCGCAGCGTCCCTTCCTTCATCGCAGCCTTCCATACAGGAGGGAAGGTATTCTCGACGTAGAAGACAATGGGCTTCTTGGGTCGAACGAGCTGACCCGCCTTGTAGGCAGCCTCATCAGAGGGCTCGAGTCGCCAACGCTTGACGAAGCGCACCGTCTCGATCTGCTTCGACTCGGGGTCATAAGCATTCTTCGAGATGTGGAAGACCCCGATACGCGTATCCGCTAGACGTGGAGTCATCGGCTGCTCAGGCAGACGAAGTATAGTGAAGGTAGCCCCGAGGGTGACGGGATAGTCCTTCAGCAGGCTCGCCCCTCCACGAGGGGAGGTGAGGGTGATGCGGTAGCTGCGATCGATCTTGATCGAGACATTATCCTCGAAGGACTTGATCTCACGGATGTAGCTGAGGTCACTCTGCAGATTCGACTCCACCTTGTAGGAGCCCATGCTCTTACCGATGAGGGGGAAGTACTTCTGATCCTGAGTGAAGAGCGAGGTCACATCGAAGACTACGGCGGACTTGTCCTTGTTCCAAGCCTTGATGGGGAACTTATACAGAGGCAGGTCCGTGTAGCTAGGAGCGAAGGTCGGACGAAGCTCCTTCTCCAGCTGCCCCATGAGGTAGGGCTCGGAGTTCACCGCCTCGAGCACGATGGCGCTGTCTCGCTGGGCGAAGCGCATGTGCACGGGGTTGGAGTTCTTGAAGCCGACCACCCCAAGCTGAGGATTGGAGATGGAGGAGAGGGTGAGTGCGACGAGGACTTCCTTGCCGATGGTCTTGACGGGAAGCTCGATGTAGAGCTTGTTGTCGGTCTTGTGCAGGGTGAGGAAGTCGCCCTTAGCCGAGACGATGGCCTTGTCGGTGAGGATCTTCTCGTAGGCACTCTTCTCGGGTGCCTTCTCCGTCTTGGGCTTCTTCTTTCGCTTGAGGAAGTCGAAGATACCCGCATGAGCCGTAGCAGGAGCCAGCGTGAGGCTAGCTGCGGCCAGTAGGAGTGCTATCTTTCTATTGATCATCTTCGGGTGGGTCTATTTCTTAGCATCAAGGAGCTTCTGAACCTTAAAGGCCAGGGTCTGGTAGTGAGCCTTGAGCACACGATCCGTGGTGGAGGCAGCACGCTGCTCGAGCAGAGGGCGTACCTTCAGAAGGGCAGCGTACATGTACTGCTCCGAGGTATCGAGGGCAGGGACATTGGCCATGGGGTAGATACTTGACGAGGGGTTGCCTCCGCCGTAACTAGCACGACTACCCTTGAGCGCCTCGCTATAATCCGTCGAGGAGGCTAGGTTGACGAGCTTACCACCCACAAGGGCAGGAGCGCTGGTGAAACCAGTGGGCATCCCTGGGGTCGCATTGCGGGGATTGACCGTAGCTGCTACCGACTTGTCGATGAAGGCTGCCTGCATGAGGCGCTCCATATGGTTAGGGCTCTTGCCTGCGATCGTCGAGGCGAAGACCGCCTGATAGAGATCATCGAAGTATTCGCCGAGGCTGTAGCTCTTGGAGTCGATCTGCGAAGCGATGATGATGCGGGAGCGCAGATCTAGGATGTCCTTGATGAGGTACTCGAGGATCTGTTCATAGTAGCTAATATCGAGGAAGCCCTTGCGCTCGAAGTTGCGGTCAGCGTAGTTCTGGAAGTCCTTTGCCTGGCGGAGGAGCCACTGGAAGGCTTCGCGCTGCTTCGCCTTCGGTACTACCTGATAGCGGGGCAGCCCCGTAGAGAGTCGGCTCTCTTGGCACACGACACCACCGACGAGGCTCATAGCATTCTTGAGGTGGAGATAGTAGCCCTGCACGATCGCTAGGTAAAGGCTCTTCTTCTTACGGCTATCGGGGTCGTTGGTGATCCACTTAGAGAGGTTGGACTGGATGAAGGCTAGGTTCTTCATCGCAAGATCAGCCGTCTTAATCGGATCATTCCCTAGGTCTTCCGTACGGACAGTAGGGTCTACGGCATAGCGCTGCTCGGGGGCATAGCGGAGATAAGGCTCGCGAGCACGCTTGTCTACACGGGCAAGAAGCTCCTTAGCTTCGGCTGCAGGGTCGCCCTGAAGATCGAAGTAACGATAGCCCCAGTCAATGGCAAAGAGGTCGTAGGCACCAAGCTGGTCGTTGATAAGGCGGACACCCTTGTCCGAGGGCTGAGCCAGATAGTTGTAGCTAGCCCCATCGAGGATCGAGGGAGCAAGGCCAGACTCCTTAGTGAACTTCGCCGAGCGGAGCTGGTCCGTGGTGTAGGCAGCAGAAGCAGCATAGTTGGGCAGGAGACCAAGCACCTTACCCATCTCTTGAGAGACGAGCTGAGAGAGCGATTCCTCGAAGAGGGCCTGCGGTAGACGTGAAGAGCGAACAGCAGGATCTACGGCAGCCGTAGCGATGAAGCGCTGCTTGTGCATGAGCGCCTCTACATTATTATATATAGTGAGGCTCCCGCTGAAGATCTCTCCCGTGCGAGGATCCGTCCAGTTCGAAGAAGCGACCGTCTCCTGGCTATTGGGGATGTAGCGAATGCACGAGTACTCAAGGTTGTCGGGATCGAACTGCTTATCATTCTTAGGGAAGTCGCGCACTTCGATGGCATTACGGAAGCCAGCGGCTTCGAAGGCCTTGTTCCAGCGGAGGACACCCTCACGGATAGGACGCTGCCAGCTAGCGGGGAAAGCGCTATCCAGATAGAAGACGATCTTCTTCTCGGGCTCAGAGAGCTGACCCTTAGCATAGGCCTTCTTATCCTTGGGGACGAGCTGCCAGCGGTGTGCCAGATAGACGGGCTCACTCTGGTCGAGGTAGTCGGGGAAGGACACCTTGCGTGTCGTCCGATAGCCAACACGAGCATCAGCGAAGCGAGGAATGGCCGTCGAAGCCTCCACGGGGAGGATCGTATAGGTCACCTCTGCCGTCAGAGGCATATCCTTAGCGACGGTGAGCACCCCCATGAGCGAAGCATTGACCGAGAAGTTCATCTCGACACGCACACTAGCGTTGGAGTCGAAGGACTTCAGCCCCTTGACAAAGGTGAGATTGCTTTTGCGAGAAGAGGTGATCTTGAAGGGTCCCTGTTGCGAAGGGATGATCTCGAAGAAGGGACTCGACTCTGTCACCAGCGAGTTGATCTTCAGGACGACTGTCGAGCTGTCTGCCTTGTACACCTCTGGGGTGAAGGACTCTACCGACTGATCGCGGTAGTTCAGCTCGAGGGCCTTCTGCAGCTCTGCCGAAGCATCGCGGCGGTAGACGATCGAGTTAGGAGCCTTCATGACGATGACGCTATCCTGCTTCTCGAGACGGAAGACGATAGGAGCGGAGTTCATCGTACCGACAGCTAGATAGTCGGGGTCGGTAGTAGAGGTGACCTTAGCGCCCATCATCAGCTCCTTGCCGAGGTACTTCGTAGGAAGCTCTAGATAGACACTACCATCGATCTTGTGGAGGGTGACGAACTTCCCTCGAGCAGTCTCGACCTTCTTGTCCTTGAAGAACTTCGTGTACTTGTCTTCTTTCTTCTCTTTCTTTTCCTTGGTGTCATCACCGAAGGCGCGAGAAGAGAGAGCTGAGGGGGCCGCAGCGAGGCCCAGTGATCCCGCAGCGATGGCAGTAGCCACGAGCAGGCATCGGATACAACTCTTGTGCATGGATGAGGATTATAGTGTGATTACTTTGTTCTGTGGCGGAGCAAGGAGGAGTCTTCGTAGGCGAAGAGCCATCGGGCAAGTACCTTCTTTATTCCCCTTCTTATTCTCCTAGCTCTCCTTTGCTATCTCCACCTCAGTCCCGAGGTGGATAGCGACCGAAGCCCCGTAGCCCTTCTCCTCATGGGAGTAGGCTACTGGGGCGACGGAGGAGCGGAGCCTTCCTCCCGAAAAGGAGGGACGGGAGGAAGGCGGTATGTTAGCGATTGAACTGGCGGTAGATGATCTGCTTGATCTTCCCCGTGATCCCCGTTTCAGCCTTGATGAGCACGGGCGTGATACCTGAGACATCATAGCTGTAGATCGAGCCGACAAGTCCCGAGCCAGAGCCGTTAGCCCCGATGAAGAGACGGTTGTCGGTGGTCAGCGCCATCGAAGAGATGGTCTGCCCTGAGGGGAGGGAGATCCACGCTGGATGCTCCGTGACAGTCGTATTGGCCATGTTGTAGAAGTACACCTTGTCCGCAGTCGCTACGAGCGCAGCCGTACCACCGAGGTTAGGCATCAGGTGCGTAGGCGTGCCTTCGGTGAACTCGACAATGGAGACCGTAGCACCATCGACATTCTGCGACTGAGTGAAGTCCCCAGCCGTGAGGCGAGCGACGAAGTACTTGCTATCCGAGTTGCGCTTGAGCAGCAGCAGGGTGTAGTTATAAGTATAGTTCCCTTCACCAGCGCTCTTCATATCGATGAGCGTCATGCCCTCGAAGGGGTTCGTCTCCTCAGGAGCCCCACCAGGGAAGGCACTCGCCGTAAAGGTACGCACCTTCTTCACTGTGACTCTTGATCCAAGGATCATATACAGCAGGTTGCTTCCCGCATTATCGAAGAAAGCCATCCCCTCACTGATACGTGTACCCGTCAAGGCTCGCCAGTTCACGATAGCCGAGGCGAGCGAGTAGCCCGGGGCAACAGGCGAGAGATAACGATCGTGCTTCTTAGCTGGGATATTCCCCGTCTTCTCCAGCTCCCAGACGTTAGCCCCCGAGATGAAGTATTCCCTGACCGTAGACTGATTGCCACTGGCGTGGCTGAAATCTACGGGGTTCGTGAAGGAGATACGAGGCGAGAGGACCTTCAGCGAGTCAGCAGACACACGATAGTAGCGTGTGGGGAGGCCGAGGGCAATACCGAGATAGCTACGAGATGCACCTGCACCTGGCACATAGCGGTAGAAGAGCATCGACTGGGGATCCCCCGTCATATCGATGGTGGGGTTGCTTCGCCCGAAGGCATCGAGGTCAAAGGCATCCGTCTTCTCCCCGCCAGGCAGGTAGGAGAGGATGGTCTTCCCTTCGTTGCTCGCCAGGACGTACAGCCCGTCGACATAGCGGTAGGGCACGTCGATAGTGAAGCGGTAGAAGTAGGAGCCGTCAGGCGTGTACATGCGCAGACGGGCATCATGCTTACCATAGCTCGTAGGGCTATAGGAGAGGTCCTTCTCCGTAGAGACGACCACGCCATCGACGATCCACTCATAGGAGGGCGTCACAGATGCACCCGTCGTGATGGTATATGCGGGCGACTTGATCACGGTAACCTCACCGAAGGCAGCCGTCTGCACCGAGGCGATGGGCTCTGTTACCTTGACGACAGCCAGAGGGTGATCGCCATTGACCGAGTGATCCTTGTAGCAGGAGGAGAAGAGTGAGAGGGCCAGGAGAAGGCCCAGTGACTTATAGATCTTATTCATCTTCATTCGTACTCTGTGAGGTTAGCGATACTGAGCTAAGAGACGGACCAGAATTGCTGGCTTCTCTTCACCATGCTCATCCATATACTTCTCGAGGCGGAGCAGGAGGGGATACTGGATGTTAGCATCAGACGAGTATAGGGCATGCTGTATGGGGTCTTCCCCATTCTTGGGGAGGCCGTAGGCATTGATGAGCATACGGTACTTCCCTTCACTATACTTCCCGAGATAGACATCTTGGAGGAAGCCCCACCAGAAGGGGATCTCGAGCTGATTCGTCACACAGAGGACGACTGTATTGCGCTTATTGACCGCCGTCCGCAGGTCTGCCGTAGGAGACAGATGCATCGTGATCGTGTCGTACTTCAGGAGGGGGACGTCACCAGGCTCCATATCTGAGAGGGCATCAAGGAGGGTGCGGACACCGTCACGGGTGACGATGTACTTCCCGTTCTCCTGCTGCACGGTCGAGATCTTCGAGCGATTGAGCTGCAGCGTGAAGGAGCCCTTGATGGAGTCTGCTGCGATCGTATAGCTATCCTGCAGCGCATCGAACTGCTCGCCCGACGTAGCGGTAGAGCGAGACTTATCAAGCTCTACCTTATAGCTCAGAGGCGAAGAAGAGAGCTTCCCAAGGAGGTTCACTTGGAAGGTCAAGGGGATCTTCCCATTGTTGTCCTCGAGGAGGGCGAGGTTCTGTACGGCGATGGTATCTGCCCCCGAGTTAGGGAAGTAGATCACACGTGACTCATTGTAGTAGCCATCCTTGCTGTACTCTCCGGCGTAGATGTCCGACTTGGAGCAAGCGCTGAGGAGGCCGAGAGCGGCCAGGGCAAGCGAGGCCAGTGAATATCTTCTGTTCATTGTCGTGGGCTTTTACTTGTTACCGTAGGTGAGCTCATCCTGAGGCCAGGGCAGGACAAAGATGCTGGAGCTGGGCTGGATCGTACTGCTCCCAAGGAGATCAAGGAAGGAGGAGTTGAAGTGCTTCAGCGCAGGGAAGATCTGCCCTTCACCTGGCATCTCACGCATGTACTCCTTGACAAGCTCAGCCTTGAAGTCCACCTGCGTGGGCAGGTCGCTCGAGGTGAGGGTGTTCAGACCACGGCTCTCGCGCACCTTATTCAGAGCAACAAGCGCTGCCGTAGGATCGGAGGAGTAGAGGGCTTCGGCCTGGATGTAGTACATCTCTGGCAGACGGATCAGGGTCAGCCCGCGCTGCGCAGTCGCTGCAGCCGTAGCTTCCTCCGAGCTGGACGCGAAGCGGATGAACTGCTGGTAGGTATCTACATTGCGGTAGAAGGCTGCCTGACGATTGTCGATAGCACCCGCGGCCGCTCCCGTGACAGCATAGAGCTGATCGAGGACGCTTCGGCTGTGTGCCTGGACACCCTCATCGGTACCAGCGACATTCTTCAGGAAGCGATTAGCGAAGTCATCGAGGAAGCTATTCGCATAGAGCCCGAAGATCAGCTCGCCCGTAGCAGGGAAGCGACGTACAGACTCGAAGGAGTTACGACCTGCAAGCTTAAAGCTCGCCGTATGATCGGTGACCTTCTTAGCATACTCAGCGGCCTTTGCCGAGTTCCCCATCGCCTGATAGACACGCGCCTTGGTAGCGTAGACCGCATACTTATTAAAGTGGATGGCACGGCGTGACCAGAAGTCCGTAGACTGCGTACCATCGAGGCTCACCGTCTCATCGATATCGGAGAGGAGGCGCTCAGCTTCGTCGAGGTCCTTGAGGATATTCTCATAGGTCCCTGCGACCGTGTAGACCGTACGGTTCTTGAGGTTGAAGTCATACGAGTAAGGGATACCGCGTGAGTCCTTGCCTCTCTGGTAGTCCTCGGCGAAGAGGCGCACGAGGTCAAAGTGCAGGAAGGCACGCAGACCGAGGGCCTCGCCCTTGAGCTGGGAGAGGTGGCTGCTGTTGAAGGAGGGCGACTCGAGGTTCGCCAGGATATTATTGACGTAGGAGATGACCTGGTACTGACCGAGCCACAGGCTGTAGATCTCAGCCTGCACGGACACGTCCGTATAGTTATAAGCGCGGGTCTTCACTGAGGTCGAGGTTGCACCCGTAGAGCCAAACATCTGAGCGAGCTCGTCGACGAAGCCGTTCGTCATGCGCTGCCCGTAGAGGTCAGACTTAGCCATCGTCCCGTAGACACCATAGAAGGCATCGTAGTACCCCTGGAGTGAAGAGAACTGGACTTCCTGCAGGAGGGTACCCTTAGGCTGGACATCGAGGAACTTATTGCACGAAGGCAGAGCCGCAAGGCTAAGCGCTCCGAAGGCTATATATAAAGCTGTCTTCTTCATAAACACACTTCTCATTTAGGGTTAGAAGGAGAGACGCAGAGACATCTCTACGCTGCGAGCAAAGGGATAGTCCAGACCACGCTCGCGCTTGACCGTGGAGAGGTAGAAGAGGTCGTTGGCGAGGAGCTCGACGCGTGCACGGCGCATGTGGAGCTTCTTGACCCAAGTAGCCTCGGTCTCATAGGCCAGAGAGAGACTACGCAGCGTGAAGTAGTATTCCTTCTGGATGAAGCGGCTCGTCTGATAGGGGCTCTCCGTAGAGGCAATGTCACGATAGCGGGTGACGTCACCAGCCTGCTTCCAGCGGCTCTCCAAGACGCGACGGTCAGCATTCTGCTCCTTCTTTGTACCCTCTACACGAGAGGCGAGCGTAGCGTTGTAGACCGTAGCACCGAGGGAGTAGCCGAAGTTCGCATTCAGCGAGAAGCCCTTGTACATCAGGTACGAGGTGAGCGAGCCATAGGCCCAAGGAGACGTGTCGCCGAAGACGCGACGGTCATTGGGATCATAGGTGAAGGTATAGGTACCATCACGCTTGATGTAGATCTCCTTACCCGTAGCAGGGTCAATACCAGCCGAGGGGACGACCTTGAGAGCCGTAAGCGACTCACCTTCCTCGTAGAGAGGCAGGGGCGTCGTACCGCGGTTGAGGGAGTCGACACCGAGGTTCTTCTGGTTGAGCGCCTTGAGAGCATCACTCACCTTCTTGACCTTATTGCGGTTGTAGGAGTAGTTCAGCGAGAGCGACCACTGCAGGTCCTTCGTCTGGATGGGGACGACACGCGTCTGGAACTCGATACCATTGTTCTCGACCTCCCCTACATTCTGACGGGCGGTGACAGCACCGATCGAGGGAGCGAGAGAGACGTCGAGCAGGAGGTTGTCCGTCGTCTTCTGATAGGCATCGAGGGTGAGGTCCCAGCGGTTCTTGAAGAGCGTCAGGTCAAGACCGACGTTCTTGCTGAGCGTGCGCTCCCACTTCAGCTCGGGGTTCCCGATAGCCAGGGGCACGGAGCCTGCACCTACGATATAGTTGATACGATTATTATAGGTATAGGTCGTGAGGGCCTGATAGGGGTCGAAGGAGATATTCCCCAGATACCCGATACTCGCACGGAGCTTGAGCAGCTGGATATTCTTATTGCCCTCGAAGAACTTCTCATTGTGGATATTCCAAGCCGTACCGAGTGACCAGAAGGGAGCGAAGCGCTGGTTCTTACCGAACTTCGAGGAGCCTTCGTAGCGGTAGACGACGTCCACCGAATAGCGGTTGTCGTAGATGGCGTTCCCGTTGAAGAAGAAGCCGGCAGCCGTAGCCAGCGACTCAGAGCCCGAGGGACGGGCGCTACCACCATAGCCGAGGGCGAAGTTGGGGTGTCCAAGGACATCGGAGTAGAAGCCAAGGCTGGTATAGCTGCTGTTGTCCGCCGTCGTAGACTCGAGGCTCGAGCCCGCCATTGACGTGACGTAGAGCTTCTCGAAGAAGGTACGGTTGTAGGACACCATCAGCTTACCGAGGAAGCTCAGACCACGACCGAGGTTCTCGGTCATCGAGCCCTTCTTCGTCAGGTCGGTTTCATTACGGAAGGTGTAGGAGAGGGGTGACTTGAAGCTACGCGAGTAGTTATTACGCGTGGTGAAGGAGAAGTCCCCATCGATACGGAGGTTACGATCGATCCAGTACTGCGCCGTCGTCGTATTCAGGAAGTCCATGCTCCCAGCGCGGTTGAAGCTCCCAAGCGAGGCTTCGTAGAGCGGATTATCCAGATCATGCTCGAGCTTTGCGAGCAGCTCACCATTAGCATCATAGGGCGACTGGTAGGGGTTCTGCTTCGAGAAGTTCGAGAAGGAGCCATAGCTGGGATCCTGCGACGTAGAGCGGTTCACCGTCAGCGTATTCGAGGCGAAGAACTTCCCCTGCTTGTTGTAAGAGAGCTTGAAGGTCCCCGAGAGACGCTCACGTGCGGACTGCATCATGACCCCCGTCTCATTGCCATAGCGGAGCGAGAGACCATAGCGCACGTACTTGTCCCCCCCGTCGGCACTGACCGTGTGAGAGTGTGAGACACCCGTGCGCAGGGGCTTAGCCAGCCAGTCGGTATTCGTACCGCTCTGGATCATACGCACGACGCGGTCACGACGCAGATCAAGGCTGTGCTGCAGATCAAAGGAGGGGAGCATCGCTGTACCACCAGCCTTGTAGAGGCCAGCCAAGTCCTCATACTGGAGCTTCTGCTGGGGCGTGAGGAGGTGGTAGTCGCTGAGGTCAGGCATCGAGAGACGCAGGGTACCGCTATAGTTCACACGGATAGCTCCCTCGCTGATGGGCTTCGTCGTGATGACGATGACCCCAGCAGCAGCCTTAGCACCATAGAGCGCCGAGGCCGAGGCATCCTTGAGGACGGTGACGCTCTCGATGGTGTTCATATCCATATCGTAGATATACTCGACATCCACGATCGCCCCGTCGACGACGAAAAGGGGAAGGTTAGCTGCACCCGAGAAGGTAGCACGACCACGCAGGTTGAGGTCGGGGCGAGCATTGGGGTCAGAGCCGAGGTCATTCTGGTGGACGACCTGCAGACCTGGGACAAAGGCTTCAAGTCCCTGCAGGAGGTTCTTCGTCCCGACCGAGAGAAGTTGCTCGGACTTGATCGTCGTCTGAGCCCCCGTATAGCTCTTCTTATCCTTCTTCGTGAAGCCCGTGACGACGACCGATTCGATCGACTGGCTATCGGGCTCGAGGTCAACACGGACGGGCTTACCTCCTTGTAGGGTAAGCGCCTTAGACTTATAGCCGATGAAGGTGACACGCACCCGCTCACTAGGATTCTTGGAGCGGAACTCGAAGTGCCCCTTGCCGTCGGTGATGAAGCCCCCCGTCTGACCGAGGACCTGTACGGTCACCAGCGGCATAGGGTCGCCATTCTCATCATAGACCGTCCCGCTATAGACATGGATCGTCGATCGGGGTTCATTTTGCTGCGTTGCATTCCCCCCCGAGGACATAGCCAAGTTGGGAGAAGTGGCCTGGGCGGAGAGTGCTGAACCCAAGATCCAGCCCCCCACTAAAAGCGTTGTAATTATTCTCATTCGACCTCAATGGATTAAGTTCGACCCATAGGCTACTAGCCGTAGCGTATGCTGGGAATAGTAGAAGCTACGACACCCACAGTCCACACGCCAAGCGCCCCTCAAGTCCCATTCTGGAGAAGAACCGAGAGTAAAAATTGCTAAGACGCTGAACTGCCAACAGTTCTAGGCAACCTATCGGATTTAACAAAGATAGTGATTATGCGATAAATCATAACGATTGTTTAACATTTTGCCATTTCTTCAAGATCTATTACGTCTATCCATAAGCAACAAAGTTGATCGGAGCGTCCTCCCCACCCCTCTTAGTTCAGCTCCTCCAGCCCCCCAAAAGCTCCCCTACGGGAAGCCTCTAAAAAAACCTACTGTGGGTCGCCTTGACGACCTACCGTAGGTCGGTCGACCGACCCACAGTAGGTTTTTTCGGCGACCCACCATAGGGTTCTTCTCCACCCTCCCAGAAGCCGCTCCGTAAGCGGCCTCTTGATCACCCCCTCATCGCAGCGGAGCGACACACTCCGACAGAAGACACTTCCCCTAGGAAATCACTCATCTCCCGACTTTTTCACCCAATTATCACTAACTTTGTACAAAAGTGGAGGATAGGGTGGTCTGATCACAGATCTCCCCGCTCTGCCTTTGCATGCGACACCAAGGACGCACAACGGCCAGTAGCCAATCAGTACAAATCTCCAAATTAAAGATGAGCACAACCCCTTCTCAAAGGTCTTCTGCACTACGGCGAGTCACCGCCCTGCGCCCCAATCCCACAGTACTCCTCTTCCTAGCGACCATCGTCGCCGTATGTATAGCCAACTCCCCCTGGAGAGATAGCTACGAGCTCCTCCTCCACTACCCCGTGCAGGTGATCGTCGGAGGGGTCGAGCTCTTCCGCCACCTCGGCCATACGATGACCGTCAGCCAAGTGGTGAATGATGCCCTCATGGCGATCTTCTTCTTCCTCGTGGGGCTGGAGATCAAGCAGGAGCTCTTAGTCGGCGAACTAGCCTCTCCTCAGAAGGCACTACTCCCCGTCATCGGAGCCTTCGGTGGGATGATCTTCCCCGTGCTCTTCTTCCTAGCTGTCGCACCCGAGCATCCTCAGAGTATCGGTGCTGCCATCCCTATGGCTACCGACATCGCCTTTGCGCTGGCTGTCCTAGCCTCGCTGGGTGATCGTGTACCCAAGAGCCTACGTGTCTTCCTCGCCACGCTCGCCGTAGCCGACGATATCGGGGGGATCATCGTCATCGCCCTCTTCTATAGCTCGGAGGTCGCTCTCCTGCCACTGGCCATCGGCCTTGCTCTCGTAGGAGTCGTCTTCCTCCTAGGGCGCATGCGCATCCATACCCTCGAGCCCTACATCATCCTAGCGATCGCTGTCTGGGCCCTCTTCCTCCAGTCCGGGATCCATCCCACGATCGCAGGTGTCCTAGTCGCCCTCTGCATCCCCGCAGGGACGAAGGTCCACATCCGCGAGCTCTCTCAGAAGCTCCACGAAGCGACGAGCCGCCTCTCCACTGAAGCCCGAGAAGCAGACCGAGCACTCATCCTATCGCATGAGCAGCTCAAGACCATCACCATGATCAAGGCCACCGCAGGCAAGGCGATCAGCCCCGTGCAGACACTCGAGCACGCACTGGCTCCAGTGGTGAACTACTTCATCCTCCCCCTCTTCGCCTTCGTCAATGCAGGGGTATCGCTGGGCGGAGTCTCGGCAGACATGCTCCTTGGCCTTCCCCTTGCGATCTTCCTCGGACTCTTCGCTGGTAAGACCGTAGGCATCAGCCTCTTCACATGGCTTGCTATCCGCATCAAGCTCTGTGCTTGGCCTGAGGGCATGAATCTTCCCCGCCTAATCAGCCTCGCAGCTCTCGGTGGTATCGGCTTCACCGTCTCCCTCTTCATCGCCAACCTCTCCTACGACAGCCCTGACCTCATCCAGCTCCTCAACGAGGCCAAGCTCGGCATCTTCGCTGGGACGATCGTCTCTGGAGTCGTAGGCTACCTGCTTCTGAAGAAATTCCTCCCCCACACCAAGGCTTAGCCTCGGCGTTCGACTGGGACTACAGCTGGGCGACCCCCGCTGTGCTCCCAGTCGAAATGTTTACCTTTGCTTGCAATTGAGCTAGGGGCTTTGGTGCCTTTAGCTCTTGTATCTCACCTCATATTTTCAAATTACTTTTCATCAATGCTCAAGAAAGTATTTCTAGCTGTCCTCGCTCTCGTAGGCAGCGCCAACCTAGCTAACGCTCAGGAAATCTTCTCCAAGGGTACCTCTGCTATCAATGCAGGTGTCGGTATCGGCTCTTACCTCAGCAATCTCTCCATCCCCCCTCTCTCTGTCAGCCTTGACTACGGTGTCGTAGACAACATGATCAATGGCAACAACGGGTCGATCTCCATCGGGGGTTATGTCGGCTACACCGCTAGCAGTGCCACCTTCTACAACTCTAAGTTCAACGCTTCGTACGCTATCCTCGGCGCTCGTGGTGCGTTCCACTATCAGTTTGCCCCTAAGCTCGACACCTATGCAGGTCTGATGCTCGGCTACAACATCGTGTCTTCTTCCTGGTCAGGAGCTGAGTATAATAGCCTTGCTTCTGCAGCTAGTGGGGTGGCTCTCGGCGGTTACCTCGGTGCTCGCTACTTCTTCACGGAGAACATCGGTGCCTTCGGTGAGCTTGGCTACAGCATCGCTTACCTCAACCTCGGTGTGACCTTCAAGCTCTAAGAAGCTCAGCCCACACAAGAGTAAACCCATCTACTCTTAGATAAGACGAACGCTGCATCCCCTCCACTTGGGGCTGCAGCGTTCGTCTTTTTGTATCTCCCCGAGCCTAGGGGATGGCGTGAAGCTCACCCGAGGGAAGGACGGGATCTAGATACGGAAGGAGGCTGTGACGATCAGCTCTCGAGGACGAAGCGGGACGGCGAAGCTCGAGACCTCCGTAGCGGAGAGATGCGTCACTTGGTAGGCAGTCTGCCCCCAGAGATTTGCTATCCGTGCCGAGAGCTTGAGACGCTTACTTACGGTCCATCGGGCATCAAGGTCACCGAAGAAAGTATGCTTGTAGCGCTGTGGGCTGGTCTCATTCATTGAGTGGACGACCTGCAGGCCGAGGAGCCAATTATCACCTAGGGGAAGGGCAGCCTCCAGGCTCTCTCTTAGGGAGAGGACAGGGGCAAGCTTGGTTAGAGGGTGATGTATCCATGCACTACTTAGCTCAAAGGTGTAGGCCAGCTCCAGCGGAACGAACTTATTACACATCATCGTGAGACTCGGCTGAAGGATGTTACTCTGGATCGGATAGGTACGCCGTGCCTGTGAGCTGAGGTAACTAGCATGGCTGTACTTCAGCTCAGCGTGCAGACTGAGTCCGAGCACCGAGATAGTCCTGTCGACCGCCCCCGCTATGGAGAAGGTCTGTCTGTGGTGCATACTATCGATAGGGACACTCACTGTTCGGTCGGAGCTGTATGTATAATCACGGTAGTAGCCACGGGTCGTCAGAAGATAGTTCAGATGTAGGTAAGCAAAGAAGAGCTCCAAAGGATCACGGTAGGAGAGCCGTAGCGAGCCCGAGAGACTCTCCTGTGTATAGAGCTTCTCAAGACTCTGGTAATAGAGTCGATAGCCCCTACGCTGCTGGCTAGGGCTGTAGTAGGTATCAAGATCTGGACGCTGTGCATAGCCCCCACGTAGCCACAGTTCTCCTCGCTGCCCGATACCCTTCCTTAGGCTGATGAAGGGTGATACACGAAGGCGGGTCGCCTCGTCATGAATACCCCCGATGTAGAGTGCTTCCCGCTCCAAGGTCATGGGCACTCCAGCCGAAAGATAGAAGCCCTCGGGGCGGTACGTGAAAGAGGCATCTAGCCCAAGGGCAAGGTCTCGATAGCCTGAAGAGCGAGATAGGCTCGCTTGGGGTGTATCATAGCTTCTAAGGTCTGCCGTAGCGCTGAGTCCCGTGCTGAGCGACAGAGTACGACCGAAGTGAAAGATCATCGAAGCCCGATGCGTCGAATGGAGCTGGGTGATGCGCCTCATCTCATGGAGAGGCTGGCGAGGGAGAGCACCCTCTGTCCATTCCCCACGGAGGATCTCCCCAGCGGTGTAGCCACGGGTGGAGGAAACGAAGTCTAGTAGAGCTCCTCCGAGCGTGAGGGTTGTCTGGAGCGAAGCCTGTAGCCAAAGAGGCTCTTGTCGGAGCTGTAGAGCATAGCGTCGACTATTGGAGTTCAGCCCCTCCTGCTCATCGGAGCGCCTCCCACCGAAGGTCAGTTCGCCGAGGAGGTAACGCTTGGGAGCATTGAGCTCGTAGCGAAGGGAGGCATTGTAGTAGTTCGGCCTCTGAGTGATCTGGGAGGCCTCATAGAGGTCTAAGGGCATCGTGCCGAGGTAATGTCGCTCGCTCTCCGAGCGAAGAAGCCTGCGATCATGATAGCCAGAGACATTGAGCCGAAGGTCGCTGTACTGGGTGAGCTTCTGTAGGTCGTTGAAGCCCCAGTTAAAGCTCCGATCATCGAGGTAGCGGTTGATATCTAGTGGAGGACTTTTGGGGGCTGAGGTCTCCAGCACAGTAGAGGGCAAGGGCACCTGTGGGAGCGGACTCGAAGCATCTATCTGCTGGGCAAAGTCCCCCGAGAGGTCTGTCCCAGTATTATTCCCTTTGAGGGTTGTGATGAGCTGGTTGGTGCGTCCTGCCTGCATCAGGAAGGTCTTCCCCTCCCAGAGGGGTGGGCGCACACCCGTTCCTGCCATGACCTCTCCGAAGGGTCGGAAGCGAGAGCCTTTGCTTAGGCGGATATTAAGAGCAGCCTGATCACTCATGGCGAATCCTTGTAAGATACGCTTGTGCTGATTGTGCTCTATGATGTCTACCTGCTCGACGGCATCCACAGGGATATTGCGTGAGGCCTGTGTATAGTTGCTTCCCAGAGGATCTTGTCCCTCGATATAGAACTTATTGATCGCCCTGCCCTGATACTCTATGCGCCCATTCTCCTTGACCTCAATACCAGGGAGTTTCTTGATCACATCCTCGAGGTAGCGATCCTGCTTGCCTGCAAAGGCCTTGACACGGTAGTGAAGGGTATCACCCCGCATGCGGATCGGGTGAGCCTTGATACGCACCTCCCGTATGGGTGTCGTCGAGGGTTGTAGGCGGATGGTGAAGGTGTCGCCCAGCTGCTCGCTGATACGTAGTTCCTGCTTCGTATAGCCTAGCAGAGCGAAGGTGATACGCACATCTCGGGGCGAGAGACGGAAGTGAGCTTCTCCCTTAGTATCGCTCTGAGTAAAGCCCGTGCGCCGTCCTTCGCCGTCCCATACTGAGCACAAGACATCGACGATCGCCTTGCCTGTCTCGGCACTCACGATACGGGCGGTCACACGGCATTCCTCGGTCTGTCCCCAAGCTTCCCGCCCTAGGGGAAGGAGGAAGAGGAGGGCAAGGAGCCACCAAAGCGGACGGGCGAAGCGGACGGACTGTCTCATGCGAGTGATGAGGGCGAAGCGAGCAAGCGGGAGTTGCTACTCCAGCTCGATCGGGTTGTAGGGCTTGGGGGGACGTACGGGCTTCTTCCCCTGGACGACGATCTTAGAGGAGGTATAGCCTCCAGGATTAGCCATATACCGACGCTTCGCTTCCAGCAGGCGCTCCCTCGTAGTCTTGAAATACTCTCTTTCCTTCCGATAGATCATCTCTTCGGCTGGAGCTCGCTCGAAGCCCTGCAAGGTGAAGACATGGTCCCGATCTCGGTCATATATACAGGCGATGAGTCCGGGTAGACCTCTGAACTTGTACGGCCCATAGCTCAGCGGGATCTCCTCCGTGTACCAAGCCGTATAGTCACGGCCTCGGTAGTGCGTCTGAGCTCGGTGGCAAGCATAGCCAGCGATAATACTATCCCCAGGGACGAGCTCCCACTGCTGGTGAGGGATAGGCTCCTCGTAGGTAAAGTAATCCATCACGATACGATCGAAGCCTTCCACCTTCCCCTCCGCCTGCCGAAAGAGCAGATGACTCCCCGAGAGCGACCTCTTGCCGGCCGAGTAGTAGGCAGGGATGAAGTCCTCGGGGCGCAGGCCTGCCTTCACCCCATGATCGAGGATCGAGTCCGCCTGCCAGCTCCCATAGTTTAGGTACCGCTGTGCAGTCTCTCCGACCTGCAGGAGCTGTATCCACTCATGCGAGGGGCTGGGTGTCTTGGCTATGGGATGATACTCAATGCTGTAGTACACTCGGTAGAGGCAGGGCTCGATGACCGTCTTAGCGATGGTGTCGGTCTTCATGGTCTTGGCTGCTTGGATCATGCTCCCGATGATCGTGCTAGAAGTCTGAACCTGCGCCTCCATCCTCTGCGAACCGAGGAAGAAGACAGAGAGGAGAATGATGAAGTGTCGCAAGCGAATAGCTGTATCCATACGTTCGGTGAAGTTGGGTAATGATCTAAGGGGACATCCCTTAGGCTCTTCTATGCAAGTGTACAAAGTATTCTCGAGAAACCCAAGCGGGAGGCCAATCAATTGCCTTGCTTCCTATCCCAGAAATGAGAGGTCTCAAGCCTTCGATCCGAGGCGAGAGAATCGGAGGGGTCTCTACGGGGCAAATAGCCCCGCTTCGTAGCACTCGCTCGTGACCCCGAAAAACGACCTACCGTAGGTCGCCGAAAAAACCTACTGTAGGTCGTCCGACCGACCCACCGTGGGTCGCAAGGACGACCCACAGTGGGTTTTCTGGAGACCGCACCAGAGTGCAGTCTAAGCACTCCTTCTAAGTAGCACCTCGAAATTCCGTATCTTCGCACTGCACAACGCTATTGCACGACAAGACAACTCTATGAAATACCTCATCGTAGGCCTTGGGAATATCGGCGCTGAATATGCTCAGACCCGCCACAACATCGGCTTCCGTGTAGCCGATGCCTTGGCCGAGCGCCTTGGAGTGCGCTTCGAGACGAAGCGCTATGGCGACGTGGCTATGGGACGCGTGAAGAATGCCCAGCTCGTCATCCTCAAGCCCTCCACCTATATGAACCTCAGTGGCGAGGCCGTACGCTACTGGATGAGCACGGAGAAGATCCCCATCGAGCGCGTGCTGGTCATCGTCGATGATCTAGCCCTGCCCTTCGGTGCCCTCCGACTCAAGAGCAAGGGCAGTGACGCTGGACACAACGGGCTGAAGAACATCGCCCAGCTCCTCGGCTCACAGTCCTATGCCCGCCTGCGCTTCGGTATCGGCAACGATTACCCCCAAGGTGCTCAGATCAACTATGTCCTCGGAGCCTTCTCTAGCGAAGAGTCTGCCGAACTACCCCAACGTATCGAGACCTTCTGCGATGCTGCCATCGCCTTCTGCCTCGAGGGAATCAGCTCGACGATGAACCGCTTCAACTCCAAGTGACCCCAGACAGCATCATTTCATCCTCTAATACTCATCACATAAACAACTCCTCACTCGTATGAAGAAAGTCATCGCCACCACCCACGCTCCTGCAGCTATCGGCCCCTACAGTCAGGCTATCCTCTCTGGGGACATGCTCTTCGCCTCTGGTCAGCTCGGCATCGACCCCGCTACGGGCGAATTCCCCGAAGGTGTCACCGCTCAGACCGAACAGGTCTTCCGCAACATCAAGGCCATCCTCGCCGAAGCGGGCTTCACCATCGATCAGGTCGTCAAGACCACCTGCTTCCTCGCAGACATGGGCGACTTCGCAGCCATGAATGCCGTCTATGAGAAGCAGTTCACAGGCTCCTTCCCTGCTCGCTCGGCCTTCGCCGTCAAGACCCTTCCCAAGAATGGCCTCGTAGAGATCGAGGTCATCGCCGTACGTAGCTAAGCCCTAGAGCTACGCCCCTTATCCCAACGCACAGACGGCACACACCTTCCCCAAAGAAGGCTGTGCCGTCTGCCTCATATCTATTCCCTCCTTCACTACCCCACCCTAGATGAAGCCTCGCATCCTCTATCTTCTTCGGCTGATCCTTGTGCTCCTCGTGAGCTTCCTCCTGCAGAAGCTACTCTTCCTTCTCCTCACTCCTGGTGATGGGGAAACGGGGCTGGGGGATGCGCTCGCCGTCCTATACCATGGGCTGAGTCTCGACCTATCCGTCCTAGGGTATCTCCTCGTAGTACCGCTCATCCTCCTTGCGCTGAGCTTCCTCCCGAAGCTCTTCCCCGCAAGGCGAATCCTTCGCCCCTATCACATCCTCGTAGCGCTATTCCTCGGGATCGTGACCGTCGTCGACCTGCGGCTCTATCCCTTCTGGGGCTTCAAGCTCGATGCGTCGGTCTTCCTCTACCTCGACAGCCCAGGGGAAGCCTTCGCCAGCGTCAGTCTTGGCTTCATCCTCGCTAACCTCCTCCTCATCGCTCTGTGGTCAGCTCTTATCTTCTTCGCCCTCGGGTGGAGGCTGGAGAAGTCTTGGCCTTCGGTCAAGAAGGGCTGGATCCCTGCCCTCGGGACACTCGTGCTCCTTGCCCCGACCTTCCTCCTCATCCGAGGCGGAGTGAGCCAAGCTACCGCCAATGTCGGGCAGGTGTACTTCAGCGATCGTCAGTACCTCAATCACGCAGCGGTCAACCCCGTCTTTAGCCTCTTCTCTTCGCTGGGGAAGACCGAAGACTTCGGGGCGGAATACAACTTCTACACAGATGCGGAACTTGCCCGCCTCACCGCCGACCTCTTCCCTGCCGAAGCAGCGAGTCTGGATACCCTACTCACTACTCGCCGACCGAATATCCTCGTCATCATCATGGAGAGCTTCGGCGCTCGCTACATCGGCTCGCTAGGCGGAATGGCTGAGGTCAGCCCACACTTCGATCGGCTCGCTAAGGAAGGGATCCTCTTCTCCTCCTGCTATGCGAATAGCTACCGCACCGACCGAGGTGTCCTCTCAACACTTAGCGGTTATCCCAGCTTCCCCACGCACTCCGTGATGAAGCTCCCCGCTAAGAGCCGTAGCCTCTCCGCCCTGAGTGCCCAGCTGAGGAAGCAAGGCTATTCGACAGATTTCCTCTACGGGGGCGATGCCAACTTCACCAATATGAAGGGGTATCTCCTTGGCTCGGGCTACCAGCGAGTCACCGATGAGAAGGACCTCGACAAGCGCCTACCTCGCACCAACTGGGGTGTACCCGACGGAGTGACCTTCGACTATCTCTATGAGGAGATACTACGCCAGCCGACGGACAAACCTTGGCATAAGGGTTTCTTGACCTTGAGCAGTCATGAGCCCTTCGATGTGCCCTACAAGCGCCTTGCTGAGCCCATACCCAATGCCTTTGCCTATCTGGATGAAAGTCTGGGAAAGTTCATCGAGCGTCTGAAGAAGACCCCTCAGTGGAAGAACCTTCTCATCATCTGCCTAGCGGATCACGGCTTCTCTGACCGAGACAGCGACGACCGCAATAGTACCGCCGTGCATCACATCCCACTCCTCTGGCTAGGTGGAGCTGTGCGCAGTCCTCGTGTCATCCCCGAGCTCATGAACCAATCCGACCTCGTGGCTACCCTCCTCGCACAGCTTGGTCTCTCCTATCAGGACTTCCCCTTCAGCAGGAACATCCTAGCTCCAAACTATACGAAGCCCTTTGCCTACTACACCTTCAACGATGGCTTCGGCTTCATCGATCCCACAGGGAGCACCGTCGTGGACAACGTCAGTGGCCGTGTCCTCGAGGATGTGCCTACCCCTTCGCCACTGCGCCAGAGCCTCGGTCGTGCCCTCCTCCAGCTGACGCACGACGACCTCGCCCGACGCTAAACCTCCGATACGCTAAGCACCAACTACAACAAGGGTCGCACGTCTGCTCACGGCAGGCATGCGACCCTTGTTGTATTCCCCCTCTTCGGAAGGGGCTAGCAGGAATAAAGACGGGGGAGCATATAAAATCAGAAAGCGTGTGGCTCGATGCCGAAGCAATCTAACCACACGCCTAATGTAGGTCCTCGGTGATCACACCCTACCACACTACGAACACCAAACGCAATCTTCCCGTAACCCAGAAGGTATGATTCCTAAGAGACCTGGCGGCCGTCTCCCGACGCCCAAGGCAATATGTCATTGTCTTTGTACTGTGATAACACGACCCATAGGGAGTATTGTTCACGGTAGCGGGTACAAAAGTAAAAAAATTAATTTTAATGCGCCCCTTTTCTTGGTAAGGAGCCGAGATAAGCCCCCATCCTCAAAGAGAATGATTCTTCGGAGAGATCACCCTCCGCGCTACAAAGAGCCCCAAAGGCGGTACAAGCGTGTCCTCTGGGACTTCCCAGCGGAGCAGGGCAGGTCGTATCACACTTTTATCCCTTGGACCTCCCAGCTAGACGCAGCTGGAGGGATAGATGAGGTTCGTCCTATTCACCTTAAGATTAGGAGGCTTCCATCCCATCCCCACCGATACGCAAGGTGTATCAAGAGCAAAAGGCACTACCTCTCGGAGCGAACTCGGATCTGCTGGGATAGGAGGGTATAGAGCTGAGCGAGTTCGGGCTCTGAAGCCAAGAAGCGCTCATGACGGTGCAGTGTCAGTTCGTCGCCTCGCCGTGCAGGTCCCGTCTGCGCCTCCCGTGCAGGGAGCTCATGAAGCTTCGCTGTCATCTCATCGATCAGCGGTAGGAGGGCTTTCTCGGGAAGGCCATGTTGGGTCAAGAGCTCCTCGGCGACAGCAATTAAGTGATTGGAGAAGTTGCAAGCAAAGACCGCTCCGAGATGGAGCACAAGACGTTGCTCGCTCGTCGCACGAGCCACCGAGCGACTAAGCAAACCACCTAGCTGAAGGATCCGCCCTTCCGTCTCTGGGTCGGTGGCCTCCACATATAGTGGCACCTCGGTAAAGTCCAGTTTCTTCGCCTTCGAGAAGGTCTGCAGGGGATAAAGAACACCTGCAGGTCGATACCCACCAGCGAACTCTGCCAAGGAAGTCGAACCCGAGGTATGCACCCAGAGACCTCTTGTTCGCCCAGCAAGGGCCGCAGCCAAGGAGATCAAGGCATCATCGGGCACAGCAAAGATGTACCAGTCTGCATCAAGATCAAGTTCATCCAGAGATCCAACCGCACTAATCCCTTCGCCCAGCTCCTCAGCCAGTACCCGAGCCGAACTTCCCCCAGGGCTATAGATCTGAGAGAGGCGCACGGCAGACGAAGCTGAGGCCACAAGTGCTCGCCCCAGATGCGTCGCCACATTCCCCGCACCAAGCAGGACAAGGCGCTCAGGAGTCTCTTGTTCGGACATCATTACTTATTAGGGGCCTCAGTCTCCTCGAGTTCGGGGTAACGCTCGATATGGATCTTCTCCCACTTCAGCGATTCTGTAGGACGTGGAGCAGCGTCGCTTGCCTTATGTCCGATAGCTAGGATGCAGAAGACCTCCAGCTGGTAAGGGATCCCAAGGAGATTGCGCACATACTCCGAAGACTCTTGTCCATTCCCCGTGTAGCAGCCGTAGGCATCTGCCCAACAGGAGCCCAGCCCCAAGGCTTCGGCTTGCAGCTGGATGTAGCCTGCCGCCAGCGAAGCATCAGCGATCCATCGCTCGCACTCCATCGGGGAGCCAAGGATGACGATCCCCAGAGGCACCTGCTGGAGGAAGAGCGCCCCACTCTCACGCATGTGGCTGAGGCGATCAAGCATCTCACGCTGCTCGATGAGGATGAACTGCGTCGTATGCTTATTCTTGGACGAAGGGGCACGAAGTCCCGCTTCCAGCAGGATCTGCACTTCCTCGCCCGTCAGCGGAGTATCGACGAACTTACGGATGGATCGGCGGGTATAGATCGCAGGGAGCAAGCGGGGCTCATTGCTTTCGTCAAGGAGTTCCTTCCCAAGGTTTTTGATTTCGTCGAGTAGATGTTCGCCTTCATGGCGCAAGGATTGGTCTTTGGTCATATCTGTCAATGTATTTACGGGCACAAAGGTACGAAGACTTAGCTCACCGAACCCTAGTCCCTCACCCCGCCAAGCCCTCCTCCAAGAGCTCATCGAAGCGGGGACTCTTGAGGTAGCCACGCTTGATCTTACTGCGAGCTATCTCATCCAAGAAGCCTCGCTCAACAAGCCCTTTCAGATCAGACTTAGCCGTGGCTAAGGTGACCCCAAAGCGTTGTACGACTTCTCCACCTGTAAGCTCAAGTGATTCGCTCTCTCTATAGAGCTGAAGGATCTGAATCTGACGCTCATTGAGCCCCCCGATACGCAGGAGCGGGGTGAGACGCTCCTTCTCTCTGAGCTTCTGCTGGGCATAGCTCTTGAAGCTCTCAATAGCAAGACGAAGTACCTTCAGATGGTACTGAACAAAGTACCCCAGATCGAGATCGTCCGCCTCGACCTTGAGATAAGCCTCCTCATACTGGCTTTTCCCTTTATAGATCACCTGAGAGATGGAAAGGTACTCTAGGAGCGAATAGCCCGAGCGCAACATATACCAATAGAAGAGTGCACGTGCCGTACGCCCATTGCCGTCTATAAAGGGGTGCATATAGCCGATGAGGAAGTGGATGATGATCCCCCGCAAGATCGGGTGGATGAAGATCGGCAAGGCATGGTCATTACAGAGTGCAAGGAAGAAGCGCATGAAATCGGGGAGCTCCGTAGCACTAGGCGGTAGATGCACCACCTCACGAGTCAACTGATGCTCCACATAGACCTCGTCCGCTGTCGTCCGGAAGCGCCCTTCGTCAGCAGCCTCCGCCAGCGTCCCCCGTACCATCGACCGATGTATCTGTAGGAGGAGTTCCTCGGTCATCTCAGCATTACGTTGCTCCTGCAAGAGTGCCATCGTGCGGTAGTTATTGAGGATCATCCGCTGAGAGCGATCTCGCGGTGTGATATTCTTTCTCAGCATCTCCTTAGCTACATGACGAGTCGTCGCTGCCCCCTCTATTTGGCTCGAACGAATAGCCTCCTCCATCAACGCCCCCAGCAAGTAACGACGCTTGTGCCCCTGGGGAATAAGCTCAGCGACAAAGCGGTCGGTCTGAAGCAATTGATCCAGCTCATAAAGCAGTCCCTGCATCTGAGGAGTCACGAAGAGATGAAGCCCGTAGCGAGGGTAGATGGTTATACCCGCCGCCCTACGCTGCCCCTTGAGATAGCCCCATAGGAGACGGGGAGTCAAGGGCGCTTCCAGCCCCTTATACTTGTACTTGACATCCGTCCAATAGGCATAGCGATCATTGCACTCACTTAGGAGAGCCTTCAGTTGAGTATCTGTAGGATGGCTGAGAATATACTGTTGTTCCTCAGCGGTCAAGGTCGGAGGTGTCTCTATCTGCGTGCTCATAACTAGTCCTTATGCTATGCACAAAAGTAACAATTCTCTTTAATCATATAAAATTAAAGAGTTTTTATAGTGCTACACGAAGACCTCGGAAGAAGATCATGCACCTCTAGCCTCCGCACTCCGCTGTACGCTACACAGTCAAACTCAAGCGAAGAAGAGCTCCAAAGAACGGGCAATCCAAAGATGCCGAAAGCATGGGGAAAAAGTCCTCTTCACAGCAGGGCTAAAGAAGGGTAATTAAGAGCCCTCAAAAACGACCTACCGTAGGTCGCCAATAAAACCTACTGTGGGTCGCCTCACCGACCTACCGTGGGTCGCAAGGACGACCTACAGTAGGTTTCTTTTGCCCCTCCCCAAGCTCCCTCTCCGCTCAAGCTAAACAGCCCCTTCCAATACCCGCAGGCAAAGGCTCTCCGCCCTCCGACCCTTCCCCCTAAAAAAGCGATGCGGTGACCAGCCATTGCTGGTCACCGCATCGCGCTATGATGAGCTAAGCTGAAAGGTGCGACTTTAGCCTAGCGCAAAGAGCACTACGAGGTGTTTGTCTCTCATTAAAGCTTGTACTTCTTCTTCAGCTCCTTCGCATACTGCTCCATGCCTGAGTAGATATATGAATCTGTAATCCCCAAAAGCTCCAACTCCTTGAGTATATCTGCCTTACACCCCTTCGGAACAATGAGCTTTCTCTTAACCCACTGAGCTGGGACCCTAGGGACCTCTTCTCCTTTCCCTTTTTCTAAGCACACCGCAAAGACACCAGCAGTAAGCTTAAGCCCAAACAGAAAGAACGCTCCCGCTTGATTAACAATGCGAGGATTACCATACTTTGCCTTCACAAGGAAAGTACAACACAAATCAAAAGGATTAATTAACGGCTGAAAGTAAGGCTTCTCCTCTCGAATCTGATGAAGCAAAATTTGGATACCACCCTTATTATTGAATGCCAGCAAACTTGGATCCTCATGCTCCATGTGTACATCCTCTTCTTGTTCTAGCTTGGTCGCTAACTTTTCATCCTGATGTATATTAATCTCTATATCGCCACACTTTGCGAGGTTAGATAATATAGAGACCGTGTCACTATCATAATGCTTCACTCTATCCTCGGGGACAGAAAATAAATAAACAGCTCCATCTTTGGGGCCAGCCTCTATCGCAGCCTTTTTCCCTGCATCCACTCCTGCCCGTATCTCCGCTGCAAAATCCGGGAACTCTTTAATAAGAGGAGCAACTATACAGCTAACCATTCTATCTCCAATAGGATTCTCTTCATGCTTAGTGCTAGCTGCAGTTAGAACTCCTGCCAAAACCCCTACAGAAGAAAGAATCTCCTCTAAACGGTCACTATTACTACTAATAGAAGAGCCATCTGGATAATTTTCTGCATAGGCTTCAGCATCAAGCGCAATACCATAAGCAGCATCAAACGTAGCATTTACTATACCAGAGACAGTAGTATCACCAGCTGGCTGACAGGCAAAGTAAAGGGCAACCAGAGGATTGGTTGTCACATCTAGAAGGCGGGTAGGCAGGCCATAATGCTGCATCTGGACAAGGTAATCTAATGCAGACTTGCATTCAGAAAAGTCCTGTGGCACATGTGCCACCATATCACGAAACAACAAATGCTCGTTCTTTATCCCCTTATCTGACCTAACGATTGAAGGCTTCAAATCCCAAGATTCATCAGCATGTCCTCTGTAGAAGACTTCAGTAGCTTCATCTATAGCGAAGGGATCATCTTTAACGTCTTCTTCAATCGCTTTAATAAAATCAACTACAGAGGTAATCTCAGTATCGCGGCGAGAAGAGGTAGAGGAGGCATAAGGAGTAGAGTCTTGGCTCATTGGGAATGGGAAGGATAGATAATATATTATCAAAAGAAGGGCGGTAATAGCTAAGCTACTACCGCCCTATGGGTGAGAAGATTGATATGACAGCAGAAGTGAGTACATCCGTCAGAGACGAACCTAACTCATCGCATACGTACATACTACACTAACTATACTAAAGCCCATTTTCAGAACTCCAGAAAGGAGGTGTTCCAGCCGCACCTTCCGGTACGGCTACCTTGTTACGACTTAGCC
>NZ_CALHVI010000020.1 GCF_938039215.1 uncultured Porphyromonas sp.
GGTCGACCGACCTACCGTAGGTCGTCGATGCGACCCACAGTAGGTTTTCTTGGCGACCTACCGTGGGTCGTATTTTGGGGATGCTTTAGGGCGGTGGCGTAGCGGGTGGAGCAAGGGGAGAAGAGCCAGCTGTTCCTAGTCTTCGGGAGGGAGGGGCGTAGGCCTTGGGACGTAAGGGCTGGGGGAGTCGTCGTATCTTTGTCTACGATGAACGAAAAGAATACTATGCTTGTCAATGAGATATTCTACAGCCTGCAGGGCGAAGGGGTACACATGGGGAAGGCCTCCATCTTCATCCGCCTGAGCCGATGCAACCTCCGCTGTAGCTTCTGTGATACAGAGTTTGACTCGGGAGTCGAGATGACTCTGGAGGAGATCCGTGATACCATCGCCGTCTATCCAGGAAGACGCATCATCTGGACGGGCGGAGAACCCACCCTCCAGCTCACCGATGAGGTCGTCGCCTACTTCAAGGCACTCGGCTACTATCAGTCCATCGAGACCAACGGCACACGCCGCCCCCCTCGTGGGCTGGACTACATCACCTGTAGCCCCAAAAGAGAGGCAATGCGCCTCCTGCACCAGAACTTCCCCGAGGGCGTGGGGGAATTCCGTTTCCCGATCGGTCGTGATGTAGATCTCCCTCCTGCCATCAGCGACCTTCCTCCTGCGGGGGCGTACCTCGTGAGTCCGATCTTCGTCGGAGAGACGCAGGGCGATGTCGACCGTGAGGCGGTAGAGCTCTGTGTGAAGTACGTCCTAGAGCATCCCGAATGGCAACTGAGCCTACAGATGCACAAGCTTATCCACATCCCTTAGTCTCTACATCCACATGCCCTCGCTTCGTCACGGACTGCATGCCCTCTTCCTCATCTTCCTCCTCGCCTCGTGTGCCCCTTCGGTGCTGCGTGAGGCTGAGGAGGCGAAGCGTGCTGGGGCATACCATCGTGCCGAGCAGCTCTATAAGCGTCTGTATGCGAGCACTCCACGTAAGAAGGCGGGGGATAAAGGGCACTTTGCCTACGAAGCGGGGATCGTAGCCCTAGAGGCAAGGCACTACGCTGCGGCGCAGAACCTCCTGAGGGCCGCAGAGCGCCTACATATCCCCGACAGCCTACTTCGAGAGCCCCTAGATCGGGTACGCTTATCCACCGAGCTGGCCTCGATGGCGGAGCAAGTGGAGACTTCTCCCTATGAAGTGCTCCCCTTCGAGCCTCTTCGCTCAGCCTACAGCGACTATGGGGTCACGTACAGCGCAGATGGGAAGACCCTCATCTTCGGAAGCAATAGAAGGCGCTACGGAGCGAAGAAGGACGATTCGCCTGTGACGGGTGAACCCCTAGGAGCGCTCTATTCTCTTAGCCAGCGTGCCGATGGGTCGTGGGCGGTGCGTCCCGATAGCCTCAGGGGGCTGAGCCTTCCGAGAGTAGAGCAGGGTGCGCCAAGCCTCAGCCCTGATGGGAGAAGGCTCTACTACAGCATGGTCGGCTTCGATCGGGGAAGGCGCAATGTCCCGAAGATCTATGTCTCGGAGCAAGGGGAGCGGGGTGAGTGGCGAGGAGGTCGGGAGCTCCGTCTCTTCGCCGACAGCACGATCCTCGTGGCTCATCCTTCGGTGAGCCCGTCGGGGCATGTGCTCTTCTTCGTCAGTGATGCCCCAGGAGGACGAGGGGGTAAAGACCTCTATCAAGTGCGCCTCGATGGCGGGCGTGTCGGAGAGCCCTTCCCTCTAGGCGCTGAAGTCAATACCTCGGGGGACGAACTCTTCCCCTATGCCGTGTCGGACAGCATCCTTTACTTCTCGTCGGATAGACCTAGCGGGCTGGGCGGGCTCGATATCTATCGGGCGGTCTTATCCCCCGAAGGTGTGTATCGGGTGACAGCTCTTCCTGCCCCGATCAATAGCCCTTCGGATGACCTAGCCTTTGCCCCTAGCCCCGTCCCCGATGCGTGGCCTCGTGGGGAAGGTGAAGACCTTGCCGAAGTGGGACTTTTCGCCTCAGCAAGGGACGATGCTCGGGGTCGCCCGCATCTGTATGAGTTCCGTAGGGCGAAGGTCACGACGACGATCATGGGGCTCGTCCTCGATCGGGAGGGTGAGCCTATCCGAGGAGCTACGATCCATTTGGTGGGCAATCATGCCGAGGAGATGGAGCGAGTAGTCACGACGGATGGGGAGGGAGCCTTCCGTCTCCCTGCCCGCTCAGCTATGGAGTATGTCATGCTGGCCTCTGCTCCGAACTACCTCAATCAGTATGTGCGTCTCAGCACCGATCCAAGTGGGGAGAGCGAAACTTATTCGGTGGAGTTCTACCTCGCCTCTCGTGTCGCTGTTGAGCAACTGAGGGAGGTGCACTATGCCTTCGATAGGGCAGAAGTCTTGCCCGAGAGTGAGCCCGCACTTCGGTCGCTCTACAAGCTCCTCACCGACAATCCCGAGGTGTCTATCCGCCTCCTCTCCCATACTGACCGCCATGGACCTGCGGGCTACAACCTTCGTCTCTCCCAGCGCCGAGCCGAAGCGGTCGTCCGCTACCTTACCGAGCTTGGGATCGCACCAGAGCGCCTCCGAGCAGAGGGCTATGGGAAGTCCCGCCCCTATGTCGTCTCCCGACGGACGGCAGAGGCTTATCCCTTCCTCGCAGCAGGGAGCACGCTGACGGAGGACTTCATCGCCCAGCTCTCTTCTCCCGAGGAACAGGCGATCTGCGATCAGCTCAATCGGCGCACGGAGTTCCAAGTCATCGACTCGGAGTAGACCCTTCTCTCCCGACCCATATATACACGCCGTGGGGCAGTCTCCAGCTGGAGGAGACTGCCCCACGGCGTATATGAAGTATGCTAGAAGCGGTAGCTGAGGGAGAGGGTCGTCATACGCCCATTTCCCTGGACGTACTCAGCATCACGGGCGACGAGCTGTGACTGGACGGGGTAGTAGCTCGTGTTGAGGAGGTTCTCTACCCCTACCCCGAGGGTGAAGTGTCCTAGAGCATAGCTAGCCTGTCCACTTACGAGGGTGACGGGCTGGACGGGACCTTCGGCCTCTTGGTAGTCATTCCCTCCTGGGGTGGCAGGGGCGAACCGAGCACGCCGCCCCGTATGTAGTCCGTAGAGTCGAAGGGATAGCTCCTGGATCGGACGGTAGGTCACATGAGCGGTGACCTTCAGAGGAGGGATGGACTGCCCAGACATGTAGGTAGACCAAGCTCCCTTACTCGTCTCCTTGTATCCCTCCAGAGCAGAGAAGGTAGCTCCTACAGAGAGCTTAGGGCTGAGCGTGGCATCAGCAGAGAGCTCGACGCCTAGGATACGCTGGGGGGATCGGTCTACGACCCAGAAGCCACTCTCACTCTTGAGGTCGCTCCCGAGGGCAGCATAGGTATAGTAGACAGCTCCCTGGAGATCTAGGCGTGTCCCCTCACCGAAGAGATGCTCCAGAGGAGAGTAGAAGCCCAGTTCATAGTTGTGCGTGCGTACGGGGTCGGTCTCGATCTTACCGAGGACATCGGACTTAGCTGAGCGTAGGGTGCGCCCTAGGTCATAGATAGAGAAGCCTTGGGAGTAGGCGAAGTAGGGCTGGAATGAGTGCAGTCCGTTGTAGGTCAGCCCAGCATTCACCGACAGATTGCGATAGCGTAGGGTCCCGCCAGAGACGTGTATCTGAGGGTCTGTCTTACGTACACGCAGTACGTCGTAGTCGGGGACTTGGACATTGATCCAGTCGTAGCGTGCACCAGCCTTGAGGGTGAAGTGATCGGCCAGATTCAGCTTCCCTTGGGCGAAGGGCGCATAGTTATACGCCTTGAGTTCGGGTACCCAGTATCTTCCGTCGACGAGTGGTTGGCTGGTCTTGTCGAGGAGGAAGTCTACGCCATAGAGGAGATGGAGGGTCGTCTCACTGGCTAGACGAAGGCGGGAGAGGAGCTGTGCCCGTGCACCCGTCTGTAGCGCCTTGGTCAGTGCCTGTCCACTGGTCTCCTCCCAGCGAGGGCTCTTAGGATTGTGCTTGCGGTAGTCGGTGACGACCTTGACACCACGAGCGAAGAGCGATACTTCGAGGTCTGTGTGGCTGAATAGCTCCTGAGAGGTCAGCTTGATATAGGCGTTGTGGTTGTGGGGTATCCCTTCAGGGATGGCTTCTGCAGGTTGTTTCCCTGGCACACCGATACGGGGCGATACGAGGTACTTCCCTCCCGAAGCGATGAGCGGGCTCTGCTGCTCGGAGCGGAAGAGATTGTACATCGCCTCGAGGTGGGTACGCTCACTGAAGGCATAGCCGAACTTCACCAGAGCATTCAGACTCTTCGTGTCTCCCAGCCCGTAGCGTGGTGAGAGGTAGACACCACCAGCGCTGATAGGCGAGCCTGTCTGAGTGAAGGTACCGCTAGCTAGATAGCTGAAGTCTCCTACCTCGCCATAGATCTGACCGCCGGCTCGGTAGCCTGAGGTCTTCTCCGAAGTCTTGAAGAAGTTGTGATCGGTATAGGCAAGGGTCGCCATCCCGCCTAGGGGGCGATGCTCCTTGTTCTGCTTGGTGATGATGTTGATGATCCCCCCATTGGCCCCGTTCCCGAAGATCGCTGTAGCGCCCTTGATCACCTCGATACGCTCGACGGCGGAGGGATCAATGGTGCGTAGGTCTCGGCTAGTAGCACGGAGCGGGGTGGACTGAGGGATGCCGTCGATGAGGACGAGGATGCTACGCCCTCGGAGGGTATTGTAGCGCTCGTTGACGGAGTTCCCCGTGGGAGGTACGCCAGGGACGAAGTAGCCGACGATCGCCTGCATGTCAGGTAAGATCTGGCTCATCTCTTGGATCTGCTTGGCTGAGATGATGGTGATGCTAGCAGCTGCATTCTGCTTGACCTCGGGCATACGTGTCCCGACGACAGTGACCCCATCGAGGGTGCGGTCGATAGCCTCGGTCTGTGCTAGGGCGGGTAAGCTCATACTTCCCAGTACGAGCATGAAGGATAGATGTCTGGATATCATGAAGTCATCAGTATAATGAAGGGTCATACCCCGCTTCTCTTAGCTTTGAGAGGGTATGACCGGGGGAAGACCTCCTGAAGTAGAAGGGATATGCAAAAGTACGTAAATGCGATGCTCCTGATTCGTAAATTCCAAATTTCCCTACATATAGGTAGATCCCGCCCGTGGGACTACGAAGTCATCTACCTACAAGCGTGGAGAGGATAAAAGAAGATCGCCCCATCCAGCGGATGAGGCGATCTAGATGCTTAGCACCCCGAGCCATCGAGGCTACAGGTGGCGCCTTCTTGGGGCGGACGACTCTGCAGTCCCGCCTCTTCGGGAGAGAGCGTCACGGAGCCATCTTCGAGGACGAAGCAAGGGATGCCCACGGCTCCTCGCTTCTTAGCTTCATTGAAGAGCGTGAGCTCATCTCTTAGTTTGAGGAAAGCTTTCAGCTCCCGTACACTGAGCCCAAAGTCGATGACCTCGTAGCGTGCATCCCCTTGGACTTGCTCCCAGACATGGGTACAATCGGGGCAGGAGGCCATCCCATAGATCTTGATCATCTGGAGTCTAAGGGTGCGGGGTTATTTCTCTACGGGAAGTCCTTCGGATACCCAATTTAGGTAACCTCCTTCCATCTCGACGATCTTGAAGCCACGGGACTGCATCAGCGTGGCGGCAGCGTGGCTACGCTTGCCACTGCGGCAATAGACGTAGTGGGTGCGCTCTTTGTCGAGCTTCTCGAGTCCTTCGATGAAGGTCTTTTCGCTCAGCCAGTCCAGGAGGATAGCTCCCTTCAGGTGACCTTCGGCAAATTCGGCAGGACGGCGAACGTCTAGGATGACAGCGGTGCTGTCTGCCTGAGCAGCAGCGATGAAGGCCTTAGGGGCAAGGAGCTGGATAGGCTCGTCGGTAGCAGATCCCGAGCAAAGGCCCAGGGAGGAGATGAGGGTCATGATCAGATGTTTCATATAAACGGCGGGTGATGATGAGGCGAAGGGAGTACGTATGCTCCCCTCCTTTTGTCCCTGCAAAGGTCGAGATTTCCCCCGAGATAAGCATCGGCTTCGCTCCGTAGCCCTGAGCTAAGACTTTCTTGGGTCGAAGAGGTGGGCTACTTTATCCCTTTAGGGTAGGCTCTGAGGAAGGAGTGAAAAGTGACCTATGGTGGGTCGCCGAAAAAACCTACAGTAGGTCGCTTCGACGACCTACCGTGGGTCGTCAAGGCGACCCACAGTGGATTTTTCTTGCGACCTACGGTAGGGTTGTTTTTGGGGGTGCGCTAGCCCGCTCAGCAAGCGGGCAGTGGCGATGGGGAGAGCTGAAGGATGGATGCGGTTGGAGAACGGACATAGATGTGGAGGTTTCTTGACCTGTCTGACCTCCTGCTGGAGCCCTTTATTAGGGAGGAGTGATTAGAGGAAGATTGTGTTGTTATGCGTTAGCTCTGGGATTATTCTTGAGGGGCAGCTTCCAGGACTTTGACGTATATTAGCGCCAATTTAAGAGTAAATTTCCTTTCAACGAAAGCTAATATGATCACTTCTCTACAAGCTTTACGCTTCATCTTTGCGCTGTTTGTTTTTGTGGAGCACTTCCCTGTAAATGCGGAACAGACTAGCCTCCTCCACGGTGCGGGGCCTATGGGCGTTTCCTTCTTTATTGTACTCAGTGGTTTCGTTATGAGTATTGGCTATGAGAAGCGTGTGCAAGAGGCTTCCTTTCGGTGGAAGGACTTCATGTTCAAGCGTCTCATTCGTCTATGGCCCCTACATCTTCTGTGTCTAGGTGCATGGATTATCCTAGCCTATGGAGCCTGGGGAAGTAGTGCCATATATCCTCTACCTCTGCTGGGAAATGCTTTGCTACTGCAGTGGTTGCCGATTGAGCATATTGAAGGTAATGGTGTGGCTTGGTGCCTATCGGTCTTGGTCATTTTCTATGCTGTCTATCCTTTCGTTGCACGGTTCAAGACACGCAGCCTTCTCCTGCTTCTTGCTGGGATCAGCATAGGGCTCCATGTCTTAGCCGCTGTCTATGAACCCACGAATACGAATGCATACTGGTATTTCTCGCCTGCTAGCCGCATGCTCGATTTCCTATTGGGGATGATTGCTTTTCGTTGCTATCAAAGTGCTCTGGAGTATGGTTGGGAGCAGAAGTGGTCTCGCCTGCCTGCTGTGTTTCGCTGGGGGATCGAACTTCTTCCTTTTGTCTTGTATGCTGTAGCTCTCTTCTATTTGATACTTGACTTTACGCACCTCAGGTGTGTGATCCTCTTCTACCTACCTAGCTTCCTCACGATATTCCTATTTGCTCTTGCCTCTAAGAGTGGAGAGAAAGACGGGATTCCAGAGTTGCTTAGCAAGAAATGGCTCATCTATCTGGGTCAGGTCAGTTTTAGCTTCTACATGGTGCATAACCTAGTGATCCTCTCGGTAAAGAAGGGGCTCGAGTATTTTGCTCCTACAACTCCATGGGAGTTACGTCTCGTGATCAGCTTAGTAGGAGCTATCATAGCAGGAATCCTCGTAAACCGCTACTTTGAGACTCCAGTGGCAAATCGTCTAAGTAAGCTTCTCCCTGCAAAGAGATAGCATTTGATACATCTTCTCCCTGCTTCTCCCTTTGGGAGATATCTATATCACATGGAAAGGATATATCTCCTGATCAACGTCTGACTCTTAATGATGTATGACGCTTTTTCTCTTTTCCTATGAATTGGATTAGTTGAAGAACTAGGAGGATTAACAGGGTACTTCAAAAGCTGATATGGGCAAAAGAATAGGTCCCGCTCCGACGAAGTCGTCGGGGCGGGACCTTGCTATTTCTCCGCAGGGAAGGCGGGTAGCGAAGGGCTGGGACTTGGGGGACTCGGCTAGACTACCTGAGGGAGATGGATCACTTCATGATGAGGGACTTCGAGGAGCTGAGGAACTCGATGACGTGGCGAACCTCAGGGCCGTCGGGTACCTGCTCCTTGATCTGAAGAATGGCATCATAGAGGCTGATCTTCCCGTTGAAGACGAGGCGATAGGCCATGGCAAGGTGCCGCTGAGTACGCTCGTCGATGCCCCCAGCCTTGGAGAGCATCCCGGCATGGATACCTGCGTAGACGGCGGGATTGTCCTTGACGGTGATGTAGGGAGGTATGTCTTCGCCGAAGCGACAGCCCGTGAGGATGAACGCCAGATCACCGATGCGACACTGGGGCTTGGCCGTGACGTTGCTACTGAAGATCGCCTTAGATCCGATGGTGCAGTCACAGGCGATCTTCACCGCATAGCCGAAGACATTGCGATCGCCGATCAGGCAGTTGTGCGAGATGTGGGTCCCCTCCATCAGGATGTTCTCACTACCGATCTGGGTGGCGGTATCCCTGCGAGAAGCTCGGCTGATGACGACATTCTCACGGATGACATTGCGGTCGCCGACGATGAGGGTCGAGGGCTCTCCCTGCCAGGTGAAGTCCTGGGGAGAAGCTCCGAGGACAGCGTTCTGATAGATGGTATTCCCCTGGCCAATACGGGTGCCGTTCATCAGGCTGACGTGGGGATAGATGGTGCAGTCATCACCGACGACGACATCGTCTTCGATATAGGCGAAGGGGTAGATCTTCACACGCTCCCCAATCTTGGCACCAGGAGCTATATAGGCTTGTGGACTGATCATTGTGCTTGAGATCATAGCGGTTTAGTAAGCACCTCCACCGAGGGCGTTGTATAGGTTGACGACAGCCTGCATCTTGCTGAAGCTATCCCGCACTTGGGAGAGTTGGGCTTGGAGGAGCGCTTGCTGGGCGGTGATGACCTCGAGGTAAGAAGAGGTCTTCCCCGTCTTGAAGAGGGTCTCGACGATCTCTACATTCTTCTGGAGACTCTCTACCTGGAGGGCTTCAGCCTTGACCTTGGCCTCAGAGGCTTGGTAGAGTGCAAGGGTATTGCTCACCTCAGCACCGGCATTGTAGAGGCTCTGCTGGAAGGCAAGGCGAGCCTTCTCCTCTTCGGCCTCTGCGACACGGAGGCCAGCGACGAGTTTGCCCCGAGCGAAGATGGGTTGAGCAAGGGACCCCAGGGCCGAAGCGATGAACTTCATCGGATTGGACACCGCCTGTCCAAGGGCTCCCGTCCAGCCGGCATTCCCGCTGATGGTCAGCGAGGGGTAGAAGGCCGAGCGAGCACTCCCCGTCTGGTAGTAGCAACTAGCTAGAGCCATCTCCGCAGCACGTACATCGGGACGAGCCGAGAGAAACTGAAGGGGGATGCCGACAGCGACGCTCGTGGGGAGCTCTTGCGCTTCAAGTGTCGAACGACTATAGGAACGGGGCGACTCTCCGAGCAGAAGAGCCAAGGCATTCTCCGTCGTGGTGATCTGGCGCTCGATCTCGGGGATCGATGCCTCTACCTGATGGAGGTTGGCACGGGCGGACTGCACGGAGGACTCCATGGTGCGGCCGAAGTCCTTCTGCGCCTGCATCACCTCAAGGGTGTGGGAGGCAAGGGTAGCAGCCGTGCGACTGAGCTGGAGCTGACGGTCGAGCATCACGAGGGTGTAGTAGCTGTTCGCCACATTTGCGATGACTCGGCTACGCACGAGCTGCTGGTAGGCTTGGGCTCGTAGGAGCTGAGCCTGAGTCGAGCGTGAAGCATTGAGGAGCGAACCGAAGAGATCCACCTGCCAGCTGGCTTGTACGGGGAGGGTATAGCTGTAGGCTGCGGGCACATCCTCCGTCTTGCTAGCTGAGATCGAAGGGGTGAGGGAGAGCGAGGGGAAGAAGGAGAGGCGGGCGGCCTTGAGCTGTGCTTCGGCTTGCTGAGCGGAGAGATTAGCCGTGAGGAGATCGACATTCTGCTGGAGCGCCTTCTCTATGAGTGCTTGCAGGGAGGCATCGGTGAAGAGCGTGCGCCAGGGTGTCTTACCAAACGAGCTGGTATCGCTACTCAGCGTATCGATCTGGTCGCTACGGTAGACGGAGGTATCTACCGTGGGACGCTGGTACTGCTTATAGACACCACAGCCCGAGAGGGTGAGACTGAGGGCGAGGAGGGGGAGGCTATGCTTGAGCTTCATCTTGTGGAGTGGTCTTGGAAGTGTTGGAGAACTGAAGGACCTCACCCGAAGGCTTCGAGGTGATGATGTCGTCGAAGCGCAGGGGCTTGAAGCGCTCCTGTAGGCTCTGGAAGACGACGAAGAGGGCGGGGACAATGAAGATCTGCAGGATCATCCCGATGAGCATTCCCCCGACGGTACTTGCCCCGAGCGTGGAGTTCCCATTGGCACCGACACCGCTAGCGAACATCAGCGGGAGGAGCCCGACGATCATCGCCAGCGAGGTCATCAAGATCGGGCGAAGACGAGCCACAGCCCCCAGGATAGCACTCCACGTGAGAGCCATACCCGTGCGACGGCGGTCGAGGGCGAACTCGACGATGAGGATGGCATTCTTCGCCAAGAGGCCGATGAGCATGATCAGGGCGATCTGCATGTAGATATTGTTCGTGTGCCCGAAGATATTGCCGAAGAGGAAGGCTCCTGCTAGACCGAAGGGGATGGAGAGGATGACGGAGAAGGGCAGGAGGTAGCTCTCGTACTGGGCGCTCAAGATGAGGTAGACGAAGAGTAGGCAGAGAGCAAAGATCATCGCCGTCGTATCCGAAGCTCCCTGCTCCTCACGAGTCAGACCTGCATAGTCGTAGCCGTAGCCCGCAGAGAGCGTCGTGCTGGCGACTTCGGAGACGGCCTTGAGTACATCTCCCGTGGCATAGCCTGGGGCAGGCGAAGCCATCACATCGATCGAGGTGTAGAGGTTGAAGCGGTTCACGCTCGCAGGACCATAGACCTTCTCGGTGGTGATGAAGGAGGTGATCGGAGCCATCTCGCCCGTACCCGTACGTATATAGATATTGCTTAGGGCATTGATATTGAGGCGCTGCTCGGGCGAAGACTGAAGCAGCACACGATAGAGCTTACCGTAGCTGTTGAAGTTCGCTACGTACATTCCTCCGAAGTAGCCCTGTAGGGTGGATAGGATGGCTTGAGGAGTGGTGCCTGCACGCATCGTAGCGGCTACATCTACGTCGATGACGTACTGGGGGAAGCTGGGATTGTACTGCGTCATAGCGTAGGCGACCTCGGGGCGAGCATTGAGTGCAGCTAGGAACTTCTGCGTCTCGGCGAAGAACTTATCCAGCGATCCCCCAGACTTGTCAAGCATCGTCAGTGATACGCCTGATGCCATCCCGTAGCCAGGGACCATCGGAGGGGTCATCGCTAGTACCGAAGCATCCTTGATCGTCGCTCCGTAGGCGAAGAGCTTACCTGCGACTGCGCTCGTCGTGCTCTTACGCTCACCGAAGGGCTTCATGCGGATGAACATCGAGCCGTAGTTTGAGCCCGAGCCACCTATGAGACTGAAGCCCGAGATACTCATGACTTGCTCGACACCATCCTGTGCCTTAGCTACGTCGGCGACATCCTTGAGGAGCTTCTCTGTCTTCTCTCGGCTGGTGCCTGGAGGGGTAGCGACGGTGACCATCACCGTACCCGTATCCTCCTGAGGTACGAGTTCGCTACTGGTGAACTTCATCAGCAGTACCATGATGACGATGCTCACGAGGACGATGACACCCGAGGTGACCTTGTGGCGAACGAAGAACTCTACCCCCTTGCGGTAGGGGCGAAGAACACGATTCTCGTAGACGGCGTTGAAGGCCAGATGGAAGCGATCAATGAAGCTGAGCTTCTTCCCCTCGTGCCCCTTGTGTGGCTTGAGCAGGAGGGCGCAGAGTGTAGGACTCAGCGTCAGTGCATTGACGGCGGAGATGACGATCGAGACAGCCATCGTCACTCCGAACTCTCGGTAGAAGGTACCGCTGATCCCAGAGATGAATGACACGGGTACGAAGACGGCTGCCATGACAAGGGTGATCGAGATGATCGCTCCCGAGATCTCGTGCATAGCGTCCATGCTAGCCGTTCGGGCGGAGTCGTAGCCTTCATCGAGCTTGGCATGTACAGCCTCGACGACGACGATGGCATCATCCACGACGATAGCAATGGCTAGTACGAGCGCCGATAGCGTGAGGAGGTTCAGCGAGAAGCCGAAGATCTGGAGGAAGAAGAAGGTCCCGATGAGCGAGACGGGTACTGCGATGGCAGGGATGAGCGTGCTGCGGAAGTCCTGAAGGAAGATATAGACGACGATAAAGACGAGAAGGAAGGCTTCGAGGAGGGTCTGGATGACGTGCCATATGGAGGCATAGAGGAAGTCTGTCACGTCAAGTACATAGGTCATCTCCATGCCTGGAGGGATGTCCTTCTCGAGCTCCTTGATCTCGGCCTTAATCGCTGTGACGATGTCGTTGGCATTAGAGCCTGCGATCTGTGAGACCATCCCTGTGATGGCTGGGTTGCCATTAGAGAGGGAATTACTGCTGTAGCTGAGTGAGCCCAGTTCGATCTTCGCTACATCCTTCAGGCGGATGATATTACCCGAGGCATCGGACTTGAGTATGATGTCCTCGTACTCGGTGATGCTCTTCAGACGACCCTTGTAGCGGAGTGAATACTCATAGGTGCGGTTGCCAGATTCGCCGAGACTACCAGGGGCAGCCTCGAAGTTCTGTGCCGAGAGTATCGCCGAGACATCGCTGGGGATGAGGGAGAAGGCTCGCATCTTGTCGGGATCGAGCCAGAGGCGCATGGCGTAGGTGCCTTGGCTGAAGGTGTTGGCTGAGCCTACACCAGGCACTCGCTTCAGTGCGGGCAGGATATTGATGTCGGCATAGTTCGCCAGGAACTGTGAGTCGTAGCGCCCATCCTTACTCGTCAGGGAGTAGACGAGGAGCATACTGGACTGACGCTTCTGCGTCGTCACACCGACACGTACGACATCTGCGGGAAGAAGGGATTGAGCCTGCTGTACACGGTTCTGCACATTTACGGCAGCCATGTCGGGGTCGGTGCCCTCCTTGAAGTAGACGGTGATCGAAGCTCCCCCTGAGTTGGTAGCCGTGGAGGTCATGTAGGTCATACCCTCGACCCCGTTGATCTGCTCTTCAAGGGGGATGATGACGGAGTTCAGTACCGTCTGTGCGTCTGCCCCAGCGTAGGCTGTGGAGACTTGGACGGTGGGAGGGGCGAGGTTGGGGTACTGCTCGATGGGCAGCTGTATGAGCCCGATGATCCCGAGGATGACGATGATGATGGAGATCACCGTCGACAGCACGGGGCGGGTAATAAACCGGTTGAAATTCATTGCTCTGTATGCTTGCTGTTGGGGCGGGGCTTAGTGCTTCTCAGCGGCAGCGCCCTTGCCCATCATCTGCTGGCGTATCGCTTCTTGTTGCTTGGCATAAGCCTCTTCGGAGAGGGGCTTGATCGTCTCGCCCTCCTTGACCCCCGTGGTACCTGCTACGAGGATGCGGTCTCCTGCCTTGAGCCCACTGGTGACAGTGTAGCTCTGCCCATCGTCTACGGGGCTGACGGTGATCTCCGTGAACGTGAGCTTGCCGTCCTTGTCGACGGTATAGACGAACTTCTTGTGCAGCATCTCTACTGTCGCTGTCTGAGGCACGAGGATAGCACCTTGGGTTTGGGTGGGTACAAGGATCGTCCCCGTGGAGCCGCTACGTAGACGACCTTCAGCATTGGGGAAGTCAACACGTAGGGTGATCGCTCCCGTCGTCTTGTCGACGACACCGCTGACTCCTTGGATCGTGCCTTCGGCAGGGTAGGTGCTACCATCGGATAGGCGAAGACGTACCTTCGGTAGGCTCCCTGTGGATACGCTCGCTCCTCCCGTGAGGGTCTGAAGCTCACGCTCAGAGACGGAGAAGTAGACATAGGCCTGACGGGTGTTGGATACCTGCGTCAGGGGCAAAGTGCTCTGAGGGCTGACGAGATTCCCTATGCGGTAGTTGATCGAGCCTACGACTCCAGAGACGGGGCTTGTGACGGTGCATAAGGAGAGGTTCTCACGGGCGGAGGTGAGGGCTGCTTTGGCGACGGCGACATTAGCCTCAGCGCTCTTGAGGGCGTTGGACACTTCCTCGAAGTTGCTTGCACTGATGATGTTCTTCGCTAAGAGGTCTTGGCTATTGCGATGATTGAGTTGGGCGGTAGCCAGCGAAGCTTGGGCGGCGGAGAGGCTTGCCGAAGCTTGGGCGACGGCAGCACGATAGGTCACGTCGTCGAGCTGGAAGAGGGGCTGACCTGCACGGACACTTTGTCCCTCGGTGATGAAGACCTTAGTGATGAAGCCCGAGATCTTAGGGCGGATCTCCGCATCGTCCTCGCCTCGTATGACAGCGGGATAGCTGTTGTCAGCGGAGAAGTCGCCCGAGGAGAGGGTTCGGACGGGTAGCTCTTGAGGTCCTTGAGCACCCATTTGTTGGCTTTGCTCGCCCTTGCATGAGGAGAAGAGCGCCACACCTGCTCCCGAGAGGAGTAGGCTAAGGTAAGACGTGAGAAGTCGTCGACGTGTCATGATTGATAAATAGCTTGTATGGATATATCTATTCTTATTTACTGTCCATAGGGCTGCCCAAGGAGGCTGGGGAAAGAGCCGCCTAGGGATACAGATCTAGCCCCTTCGCTTACCCTCAGGGTAGGGGCGTAGATAGGGGCGAGGGTACTTCACTGATGCCACCTAGGCATCGGACGGGGTGCTCTAGCGGCACCTCTACTGTGGGCTGTACCCTTCGGGGAGGTTAGATGGGAAGTAGGGGGTGAGGTTTAACCGATGGAGTGATAATTGCTCGAACGAATAAGCCTCAGGAAGGAGTCCTGACCAGCGAGCTTCCCCACCGTCTTGGACGCCACCTGAGGCATATCCACTAAATTATTACGGCAAATAACTACCGGTTGCCCACTTGATTCAAAAGAGCGGACATCCTCTTTGGGGAATAAATTCCAAGCGCAGGGGACCCACACTTGTAGCTTTCCTCGAAGCATTTGAAAAGGCATTGCAGGTCTTCTGACTCATGCACCCTGTCTTCCTACCATCCTTCCCAGAGACACAGAACCTCCAGTGGCCGGATCCGAAGATCCTCAGTAGGGAGCGGTATGATGCACATACAGCAGCGGGACTGTTCGAGATTCGCACTCGATTCCCTTTTAAGCCTGACACGACGCACACAGATCTTTGCGTGCCAAGCACAACGCCTCCACAAAGATAGATATTTATCTCTGAAAATACCTTCCCTCCGTCGCCCTAAATGAAAAAGTCGCCTTGTCGGCGACTCTTCCTGCTTGGCAGTCCTTGTAGAGGACTGTGAGATCTTGTGGAGATAAGGGGGCAGGCCTAGTGGAGGGTAGGCTTGGGAAGCGAGAGGACTAGGGGTGTGAGCTAGTGGGTGATGGCCGCAGGGGTCGAAGTCGCCTGCTCTGAGGTAGCGGTGCTGCCTAGGAGGCTGCGCTTGCCGTCGGGGTGGTAGAAGCGACAGAGGAGCGAGAAGCCTTGAGGAATGTAGACCATCACGGACTCACCTGCATTGCGTAGGACGACGAGCCCCATGTGACGGATGAGCTTCTCCTCAAGGCGGTCATCGGGGCAACCCATGCGGGTGGACATCGTCTTGCCGTCACTCTTGAAGATGTAGGGCAGGTTGAGTCCTTCGGCTTCCATGTCGAGCTCGAACTTCCCGTTCAGTACATGGATGTTGCAGTCTACCTTCATGCGTCGGCTGGGGATGAGCTCGATGTAGTAGTCAGGGCTATCGCCTTTGTGTCGCTCGGGGGCAGTGATGGTGTAGAGGACGTAGCCCTTCTTCTGGGAGGCCTTCTTTGAGGGTGCGTCGGGGGAGAGTAGTACGGGCTTGCCCATGGCTCTCCAGTAGCGGTAGGCTACCTGGATGGAGTCGTTGGTGGTGACGGCGATCTCCTTGTTGCCTCGGAAGGGAAGAAGGAGCGGTTCACCGAAGATATAAGGCTTAGCGTCTAGCCCCTCGATGGGCTTGTCGAAGAGGGTGACAATGCCCTCGCCCTGGCGGTAGCGGAAGGATGAGAATTCTCCGATCGGTTCACCCGTGATGAAGCGCCCATCGATGCTGGTATGCGTGGGATCGCTGTTAGGGAGGGCGGGCAAGAGCTCTACACGGAAGTCCTCCAGCGGGCTGACATGCGGGAGGGTGAGGCGGTAGGTGTGTGCTGGTAGAGCTACGTCCGAATAGTCGGCTGAATAGCTGACGACAGACCCTTCTGCCATCTGAGCCCCCTCCTCAGAGGATTGTCCCCCCTCACGAGTGGTACGACAGCTAGTCGCCAGAAGGAGCAGGCTGGTCAGTAGGAGCGACAGAGAGGAGTGAGTGAAGCGGAGAGCAGTCATACAAGAGGATCTATAGAGGGTATATCTATATGCTTAACGGGTATCCTACCTTTTTATGAGATAGGATACCCGTTGTAGTCATAATTAGGGATCTCTTTGGAGGAGCGCTAGGCCTATGGGCGAGGCTCTAGGGGAAGATCCAGAGCCTGGAAGACCTTGTGGATCTTAGTGATCGCTTCGTCGAGCTGCTCGTAGGTATGGGTAGCCATCAGAGAGAAGCGGATGAGCGTATCCTCTGGTGCTACTGCTGGTGCTACGACGGGATTGACGAAGACACCCTCTTCGAAGAGCATTGCCGTCACACGGAAGGTCTTCTCGTTGTCTCGGATGAAGAGCGGTACGATAGGCGTAGCCGTATTCCCGATCTCGAAGCCGAGTTTGCGGAAGCGGTCGAGGCAGTAGGCCGTCTTCTCCTGCAGGGCGATGACACGCTCGGGTTCGCGGAGCATGATCTCGAGCGATTTGTGAGCGGCTGCTGTAGCTGCGGGCGTGCAGCTAGCGCTGAAGATGTAGGAGCGTGCTTGATGTCGGATGTAGTTGATAGTGGTCTTGCTACCGGCGATGAAGCCTCCGATGGAAGCGAAGCTCTTGCTGAAGGTACCCATGATGAGGTCTACATGGTCCGTCAGACCAAAGTGATTGCAGACCCCACGACCGTGGTCTCCGAGTACGCCGAAGCCGTGGGCTTCGTCTACCATGACCGAGGCTCCGTACTTCTCAGCGAGCTTGACGATCTCGGGGAGCTTGCAGAGATCACCCTCCATGCTGAAGACTCCGTCGACGACGATGAGCTTGATACGCTCGGGGTCGCACTGCTGGAGGCGACGCTCTAGAGCGGCCATGTCGTTGTGCTTGTAGCGGAGACTCTTAGCTGGAGAGAGGCGAATGCCTTCGATGATGGAGGCATGATTGAGGGCATCCCAGATGATGTAGTCTTCACGCCCTAGGAGGCACGAGATCGTCCCTAGGTTGACTTGGAAGCCCGTGGAGAAGATGATCGCATCTTCCTTGCCTGCGAACTCCGCTAGTGCCTTCTCCAAGGCGATGTGTGTGTCCAGTGTACCGTTGAGGAAGCGACTACCGGCACAGCCCGTGCCGTACTTCTCTACCGCAGCTATAGCCGCAGCCTTGACTTCGGGGTGATTCGTCAGACCGAGGTACGAGTTGGATCCGAACATCAAGACCTTACGGCCATCGATCGTCACCACGGTGTCCTGGTCACTCTCTATCTTTCGGAAGTAGGGATAGATCCCAGCTGCTTGAGCCTTCTGGGGCTCGGTATAGCATGCTAATTTCTGCTCTAGTAAGTTCATTCGTTATCTGTCAAGAGCTCACCCTCGCTAGGCAGAGTGCCTAGGACGACCCTCTGGTGTGATCGTCAGGGCGGAGCTAGGGGAGGGTGTCAGCATCATGAGGTGATGATGCCCCTCGTTCTCCTATATTACTTAGGGCTCAGCTGTGGGGGAAAATGTCCTCCTGCCGAGCGTTACAAATACGGGCAAAAGTACACATTTCTTGCAAAATCGTGCAATCCTAACTCCTTTATAGCTCTGCTAGCCCCGATTCTGAGGGCTTTTCGCTCCTGCATTGGGCGGGGTAATTTTGTTTGGCTCGGGGGGAGAAGGGCTTGCTCCTTCGTCTCTCTACCGTGCTTGCATGGACGGAGGAGGGGAGGGGGAAGCCCCGTGCCCCTACCACCTCCATCGGACTTCCAGTAGCGCCTCTGGGGAGGAAGCAGTAGTGCTTCACGGGAGGCGCTACTGGTGCCCCTAGTTGGGCTGCGGAGCTGGTCTGAAGCACTCGCCCTCGCATTGCGAACGAGGGTATCGCCCCTTCCCCCCAATTGTCGTACCTTTGAACCAAGAGTAAATAGACACATCTCCAAACTTAATAAACCAATGGATCTCAAGAAACCTCTACTCTATGGTGCGCTTCTCCTCTCTGCTACGCTCTCGGCTGTAGCTCAGGAGCGTCCTCTATGGCTTCGCTATCCAGCGATCTCCCCCGACGGCAAGACGATCGCCTTCGCCTACCAAGGGGATATCTACACCGTGCCCACCTCGGGGGGCGAGGCTCGTCGCCTCACCTCGGGCTCTGCCTATGAGTGCCATCCGGTCTGGTCTCCCGATGGCAAGCAGATCGCCTTCACCTCTGATCGCAATATGCTGGGCACTAATATCTACATCATGTCAGCCACGGGGGGAAGTGCTCGCCAGCTGACGACGCACTCGGGGACGGAGATCCCTCAGAGCTTCACTCCCGACGGGCGGTATCTCGTCTTCAAGGCGCACATACAAGACCCCGCCTCCTCGGCACTCTTCCCTAACTCCTTCCTCTCTGAGCTCTATCGTGTACCCATCACGGGTGGTCGTCCCGAGCAGATCCTAGCGACTCCTGCCGAGGCCGTCTGCTTCAGCCGTGATGGTCGCCGTATCCTCTATCAGGAGGTGAAGACGTTTGAGAACGAGTGGCGCAAGCACCACACCTCTTCCTCCTCCCTCGATCTCCTCGAGTACGATCTAGATAAGAAGACCTACCGCTTCGTCGCTCGCCATGACGGCGAAGACCGAGATCCCGTCTATGCACCTACGGGCAAGAGCTTCTACTTCCTCAGTGAGCGAGGCGGAGGCTCGATGAATGTCTACGAGGGAAGCCTCACGGGACCCAATACCGAGGCTCAGCCCTTGACGAAGCTCTCGGGCGACCCCGTCCGCTTCCTCTCCTCTTCGCTGGATGGGCTCCTCTGCTTCGGCTATGCAGGCGAGATCTATACCCTCGTCCCTGGAGCTCGGGAGCAACGTGTACCCATCCGCATCACCAAGGACTACCCCGAGGACGAACAGCTGCATCTGACGATGAGCCGATCCTTAGGTTCGGCAGCCGTCTCTCCCGATGGCAAGCAGGTAGCCTTCACTTCTCGTGGGGATGTCTTCGTCACGGCGACGGACTACACGACGACCCGTCAGATCACCCATGGCTCTGAGGCCAATCGTGGGGTGACCTTCGGGGCGGATAATAAGAGTGTGGTCTATGCAAGCAGTCAGGACGGTACTTGGGATCTCTATCTAGCCAAGCTAGGGCGTAGCGAAGACCCTAACTTCCCCAATGCTCATGCCATCAAGGAAGAGAAGCTCATCCCTTCGCTCAAGGGTGAGAAGATGTACCCCCTCTTCTCTCCCGACGGCAATGAGGTCGCCTTCCTCCTAGACAGAGAGCGTCTCATGGTCTACAACCTCAAGACCCGCCAGACTCGCCAGATCACTGACGGCAAGCAGTCGCTGAGCGACTACGTCTGGTCGCCCGATGGTAAGTGGATCGCCGTCTGCTATGTCTCTCGCAATCGTGCTCCCTATACCGACATCGGTATCGTCACTGCCGAGGGAGGCCAGCCCATACACAACCTGACGAACAGTGGCTACTTCAGCAGCAATCCCCGCTGGTCTAGCGACGGGAGCATCCTCCTGTATGAGACGGATAAGTACGGCATGCGCAACCACGCCTCTTGGGGCTCTATGACCGACCTCATGGCGATCTTCCTCAATCGTGAGGCCTACGAGAAGTACCGCATGAACGACGAAGACCTTGCCCTCCTGGAGGAAGCAGAGAAGAAGGCTAAGGCCGACACCACTAAGTCGAAGGATAAGAGCCCAGCCACAGGCTCGGCGGAAGCTAAGAGCAAGAAGCTCGTCATCGAGTGGGACAACATCGACATGCGCACGGTGCGTCTGACGCAGAACTCCTCAGACTATGGCGACGTGATCCTCACTGCCGACGACAAGAAGCTCTACTACTTCGCTCCCTCCGACGCAGGGCAAGACCTCTGGGTCTATGATATGCGCAAGAAGACCTCCAAACTTCAGAAGGCACTTGGCCTCTCTGATCCCTTCTTCGCCTCCGACAAGAAGGGGACGAAGCTCTTCATCCTAGGGGGGTCGCCCATGACCCTTGATCCCAAGACCGACGCTACCAAGGCCATCACCATGGCGGGCCGCCGTCATATCGACCGAGTCAAGGAGCGTGAAGTCATGTACGAAGAAGTCGTTCGTGAGGAGGCCGCTCGCTTCTACCGCAAGGATATGCACGGGGTGAACTGGAAGCAACTGACGGATCACTACCGTACCTTCCTCCCCTATATCGACAACAATCAGGACTTCGCTGAGATGCTCAGCGAACTGCTGGGTGAGCTCAACGTCTCCCATACGGGAGCCCGTGCCCGTAGCTCCTCTTCGGCCTTCCCGACAGCAGAGCTCGGTCTCTTCCTCTCTCCAGTGAAGGGCTCTGGCGCTCTCCTCGTCGATGAGATCGTAGCAGGCGGGCCCTTCGACACCTCTCGCACCAAGCTCCAGAAGGGCTGTATGATCACTGCCCTCGAGGGGGTAGAGCTTCGTGAGGGGCAGGATTACTTCCCTCTGCTCAATGACAAGGTCGGTAAGCGTCTACTCGTCTCCTTCCGCACTCCAGCAGGGGAGCAGCACGACGAAGTCATCCGACCCATCTCCTCCTCCGAGCTCTCACGCCTACTCTATCAGCGCTGGGTCAAGCAGCGTGCCGCCGAAGTCGAGCGTATCTCTGGCGGAGAACTGGGCTACGTACATATCCCATCCATGGGTGACCCCAGCTTCCGTACCGTCTACTCGGATGTCCTCGGCAAGTACTACCAGAAGAAGGGGATCGTCATCGATATTCGCTACAATGGAGGTGGTCGCCTGCATGAGGATATCGAAGCCTTCTTCACCGGTACCCACTATGCTGATCAGGTCGTCCGAGGCCGCCAGTATTCGGAGATGTCTTCCCGTCGCTGGAACCGCCCCTCTGTCCTCGTGACCTGCGAAGCCGACTACAGCAATGCGCATGGTACGCCCTGGGTCTACCAGCATCTCAAGGTCGGTAAGGTCGTCGGGATGCCCGTAGCAGGGACGATGACCAGCGTGAACTGGGTGACGCTCCTCGATCCCAGTGTCTACTTCGGGATCCCTGCCGTAGGCTTCCGCCTCAAGGATGGTCGCTATCTGGAGAATACCCAGATGGAGCCTGATGTCGTCGTGCCCCTTGATCCGAATAAGGTGCTTCAGGGCATCGATACCCAGCTCGCTAAGGCTGTCGAAGTGCTCAAGGCAGAGACGAAGTAGCGCCCTCGCTCCTTCCTCTATACTTATAATAGACGTAGCCCCTGCATCCCAGCGATGCAGGGGCTACGATGCTATAGCGTATCTTTGTGCCCGATGAAGAGGACTACTGCCGAGGCGCTCCCGCCTATGCCCCATACCCGAGAGATCCAGAGCCGCCTAGGCGCATGGTACGATGAGCATGCCCGCCCCTTGCCTTGGCGAGAGGATGTCTCTGCCTACCACGTCCTGCTCTCCGAGATCATTCTCCAGCAGACACGGGTAGACCAAGGGATGAGCTACTACTTCCGCTTCACCGAGCGTTTCCCTCGTGTCGAAGATCTGGCGGCGGCATCGGAGGATGAGGTGCTCCTGCTCTGGCAGGGCCTCGGCTACTACTCCCGAGGGCGCAACCTGCGCCGAGCAGCCGAGATCATCGTCTCAGACTTTGGGGGCGAGATCCCTCGTACCCTTGAGGAGCTCAGCCGATTGCCAGGGGTCGGTCCTTACACCCGAGGGGCTATCCTCTCCTTTGCCTACGATCTCCCTTATCCGACAGTTGATGGCAATGTCTATCGGGTGCTCAGTCGTCTCTTCGCCCTCTCAGCTCCGATCGATACCACGACGGGGCAGCGTCTCTACTGGGCTGTGGCCGAGGCTCTCCTCGATAGGGCACACCCAGGGCGACACAACCAAGGCCTCATAGAGCTTGGTGCCCTCTGCTGTCTTCCCCGTCGGCCACACTGCTCGGAGTGTCCGCTGGAGCCCTATTGTCTAGCACATCGCTCGGGTATCGAAGAGCAGCTACCGATCAAGCAGGGGAAGACTAAGGTGCTCCCCCGCTACATGTACTACTTCCTCGTCAGGATCACCGATGAGGCGGGCAGGTCGCATCTCTTGATCCATCGCCGTGGAGCGGGGGATATCTGGCAGGGGCTCTATGAGCTTCCACTCGTAGAGACGGGTGAAGAGGGGATAGAGGTCGAGACCCTCACCGAAGAGGCGAGCTTCCGCCGACTTCTCTCGGGGCTCGAGGCTCCACGCTTCCATAGTACCCCCCTCTCGAAGCACGCACATCGCCTCTCCCATCGCCAGATCTACGCCACACTCTTCCTCATCGAAGCCTCGGGGGTAGATCCTTCGCTCGACTATCTCCTTATCCCTGAGAGCGAGCGGGGAGCTTATGCCTTCCCCATCCTCATAGAGCGACTGCTAGCTCAGGTTAGATAAAAATGCCTATCTTTGTGGCTCAAAATGCAGACCATCAGGAAATAGTAAGCAATAAATATATTAGACAACCGAGATGAAAAGAACGTTCCAACCATCGAACCGTAAGAGAAAGAACAAGCACGGCTTCCGTGCTCGCATGGCTTCTGCCAATGGTCGTCGTGTACTCGCTGCACGCCGTGCTAAGGGTCGTGCTAAGCTCACCGTATCTGACGAATACGTAGGCTAAGAGCTACTCTTCGGAAATTGACTCTGCAAGGGGTCTTTCGTAGTGCGCACTACGAGAGACCCCTTGCCTTTTGTATCGGCTCGGGAGAGGAGGAAGGCTGGGAAAGTGAATGGGCTTTGCACAGGATTGAGGAAAGTGTGCAGATTTGTCTATCTTTGTTTGCCTCTCTAGGCGCTCCATAGGGGCAGAGAGGCATCCTTTATCCTAGATAGTAATGAAAAGAAATCTACTTACTGGGCTTCTTGCCCTCACTTCTCTTACGGCAGCCCAAGCAGGTGGCCTGCTGAACAATACGAGCCTCCATGCGCTCTATCTGCGTAGTCTGGCTCGTAATGCCTCGCTCGCTATCGACGCTACTTACTACAACCCCGCAGGGCTCGTCTTCACGCCCGACGGCTGGCGCTTCTCGATTAATAGCCAGACTGTCCTCCAGCGCAGAGACATAGAGGCCACCTTCGCTCCCTTCGCTTACGGCGGAGGAAGCGCTACGAAGCACTTCGAGGGGAAGGCTATGGCTCCTATCGTGCCTACCCTCATGGCCTCCTACAAGCGTGGCGACTGGGCCTTCTCTGCCGTAGCAGGTGTCTTCGGTGGCGGGGGTAAGGCTAGCTTCACCAGCGGTCTCCCTCAGTTCGAGTCGGGGGTAGCGATGATCCCTACCATCACGCAGGCGATCGCTCAGCAGGCTTCTGGCCTCGCTAACCTCCCCGATGATGTCCTTCCTCCGATGGCAAAGCTCGGGCTATCCCGTGTGCTCAATCCCCTCAAGGCGGCTAACAAGTACAGCGTAGACAGCCAGCTCGAAGGCCTGCAGTATGTCCTCGGGCTACAGCTGGGAGCTAGCTACAAGATCAATGCTCATCTGAGTGCGTACCTAGGGGCTCGTCTGAACTATGCCTACAATACCTACTCGGGCTACATCCGTGATATCAAGGTCAGTGGAGAAGATGGAGCGATGCACAGCGCACCTCTCTACTTCGGTGCCATCGCTGCTGGGATCGAGGCGGCTAAGCCTATGATCAATGGTCTGCCCGATGCCGTCAAGCAGAAGGTACAGCCCTTGCTCGGTGTCCCCGCTCTGCTGGCAAAGAACTCTACCGACAAGCATATCGAAGTCAAGCAGACGGGTCTAGGGCTTGCTCCTATCCTCGGGTTGAACTTCAACTACGAAGGCCTCAATATCGGTGCTCGCTATGAATTCCGTACGGCTATCGAGGTGAAGAACAAGACCAAGGCCAATGACTCGGGTATGAGCCAGTTCGCAGACGGTGCACGTGTGGCCAATGACCTCCCTGCCGTCCTCGGCCTCGGTGCTTCTTATCGTGTCCTCCCCACACTTACGGCTGCTGTCAGCTACAATCACTTCTTCGAGAAGGATGCCCGTATGGCTGGCGACAAGCAGAAGTCGCTCGAGCATGACACCAACGAATACCTCTTCGGTCTCGAATGGAATGCGCTCTCTTGGCTCGACGTAAGTGGTGGTGTCCAGCTGACACGCAAGGGGGTGAGTGATGCTTACCAGAGCAACATCCACTTCGATATGAGTTCTACCTCCTACGGGTTAGGCGTAGGGCTGCACCTGACGAAGGAGATCCAGCTCAACCTTGCCTACATGATCTCTGACTACAAGGATCACACGAAGGAGGTCAAGGCATACGCTTCTCAGCCCGCTCTCGGGATCACGCTCCCTGCCAAGGAGGTCTATTCGCGCAAGAATCAGATCTTCTCGATTGGGCTCGACTACACGCTCTAGGATAGGGTAGGGGCTCACCACGTGTGAGCCCCGCCTTCCTCTAGGCGAGACGGCTTCTTGGCTAGCACTCGGGGGCAGGCTCTTGATACAAGCCCCCTCCAGAGCGTCTACTCTTCTCCCGCCATCTTCTCATCCGAGGAGAGGCACTAGAGGCCAACTCGCTAATTCTTTGTATCTTTGCGCTCACGATCCGAACGTCGTCTGACTGCTCCTGACTTCCCCCTCTAGGGAGAAGGCGGTGAGACGAGCTGACGACGGCGGTATTTTGTTTCACTATCCACAATACAACGTATGTATTTAGATTCAGCTAAGAAGACCGAGCTCTTCGAAAAGTATGGTAAGTCCTCTACGGACACGGGTAGCCCTGAAAGCCAGATTGCCCTCTTCACCTTCCGTATCGCTCATCTGACGGGTCACCTTCAGAAGAACAAGAAGGACTACAGCACGCAGCGTGCGCTTAAGATGATCATCGGTAAGCGTCGTCGCATGCTCGACTACCTCCAGAAGGTAGACATCGAGCGCTATCGTGCGATCATCAAGGAACTCGGTATCCGTCGCTAAGACTTACGAACGCCCCTAGCTGGGGGTGCTTCATACCAAAGACTCCGCCCCAGAGCTGTCACTAGGACAGACTCTGGGGCGGAGTCGCTTTAGGGGGATGCCTGCTCGAGGCTCCTACTCTCGGACCGGAGCTGCCCAGAGGAGCTTCTTGCGCAGGGTGTCGGTGAAGGAGTAGTCGTCCAGATGCAGCAGGCGAAGCGTATTCATCGACTTACGTATGCGGATACCTACACCGCAGGGGAGGATCTTCGTCTGCCCGTCTAGTACGATGAGGAAGGTATTGTTACGAGCCGATACGGTGAGTTCGATCGTCTGCTCCTCGGGGAGTACCAGCGGACGCATCGTGAGCGAATGCGGAGCGATCGGAGTGATGAGCATGGCGCGCGTCTGGGGCATCATCAAGGGGCCGTAGGCGCTGAGCGAATAGGCCGTCGATCCCGAGGGCGTAGAGATCACCAGACCGTCACACTCGTAGTTGGCGAGCTCCTTCCCCTCCAGACGAGTGTGAAGCGTGATCATAGAGCCTGTCTCACGCTTGAGGAGAGCGATGTCATTGAGCACTTCTCCGTAGTGCGTCCCATCGACTTCGACGGAGAGGAGCATACGTTCCTCCGTCGTGTAGTTCCCTTCGAAGAGTCGCTCGATCAGCGGTAGCGCCTCTTGGATACTACGATCGTTGAGGAAGCCCAAGCGTCCCATGTTGAGCCCGAGGATCGGTGTGCCTTCGGCGAAGACTCTACGTGCCGCCCTGAGGAGCGTACCATCGCCCCCGAGACTGATGACGAAGTCCATATCCAGAGGACTGAAGTCTGAAGGGATGTAGCCCGCTATCTTGGGGTGAAGACCGAAGTCCTCAGCGAGCGTCTGACGAAACGCTCGGTCACACCAGAGGCTGACATCAGGGCGATCGAGAAGGGAGAGAAGCTGGGTGAGGGGCTCGGCATGAGCGGCTAGATTAGGCGAGGCGATGAGCGCAATCTTATACATATAGCGGTGTAGACCTGCGTTAGTTATCGTAGGTAGGTCAAATAAACTTACCTTTGCATCATTAGGTGTATATTTATACTCCTAGGTACAAATGTATAAAAGATCGACGTATGACTCAACTGAGTGTCAATGTAAATAAGATCGCCACTCTACGCAATGCTCGTGGAGGGAATGTCCCCAACCTTGTCCAAGTAGCCCTCGACTGTGAGCGCTTCGGAGCACAGGGGATCACGGTACATCCCCGACCAGACGAGCGCCACATACGCTACCAAGATGTCTACGACCTGAAGCAGGTTCTCTCGACAGAATTCAATATCGAGGGGAATCCTATCCCCTCCTTCATGGAGCTCGTAGGACGAGTGCGCCCGCATCAGGTGACCTTGGTCCCCGACGCGCCCGATGCTCTGACGAGTAGTGCAGGCTGGGATGTCGCTACAAACCGCTCCTTCCTCACCGAGATCCTCACTCAGCTGAAGGAGTGGGGCATCCGTACCTCGATCTTCGTCGGTACTGATCTTAGGAACCTCGAAGAAGCAGCAGCTATTGGCACGGACCGTGTCGAGCTCTATACCGAGCCCTATGCCGCCCTCTATGCCGAAGACCGAGAGCGGGCGATCGCTCCCTTCGTCCAAGCGGCCGAGCATGCCCTTAGCCTCGGGCTGGAGCTCAACGCTGGGCATGACCTCAGCCTTGAGAACCTCGCCTTCTTCTCTTCCTCGATCCCTCGCCTTTCGGAGGTATCTATCGGGCATGCCCTCATCTCCGATGCCCTCTACCTCGGGCTGGAAGAGACGATACGGCGCTACCGCTCGTGCCTTCACCAAGACTAGCATATCAACAACCATTAATTATCGATAACAAAACACGTGGATACTACTGCAACGGCTTCTCTAGCCCAGACTTTGGCTGATACAGCACCTCAAGCTTCTCTTTCGATCCTTGACCTAGCCACCAAGGGCGGATGGATCATGATTGTCCTCCTAGCGCTATCACTCCTCGGGGTCTATATCTTCGTCTCTAAGTATCTTCAGCTCCGTGCTGCTGGACGTGAGGATAAGTACTTCGTCGAGCGCATCAAGGACTATGTCCTCGAGGGCAAGACTCCCTCCGCAATCAAGCTCTGTGAAGACACGAATACGCCCTACGCTCGCATGATCCGCAAGGGGCTTACACGCATTGGCCGTCCGATGTCGGATGTACTGGTCATCGTAGAGAACGTTGGGAATATCGAGATTGGTCGCCTTGAGAAGGGCCTTCCTCTTCTGGCTACTGTCGCTGCTGGTGCGCCTATGATTGGCTTCCTTGGGACGGTGACGGGGATGGTCCGTGCCTTCTATGATATGGCTAACGCTGGCTCGGGCGGGGTGGACGTTGCCCTGCTCTCCAATGGGATCTACGAAGCTCTTGTCACCACCGTCGGGGGGCTCATCGTCGGGATCATCGCCCTCTTCGCTTACAACTACCTCGTCGCTGAGCTGGATAAGGTCGGAGGCAAGATGGAGGCCAAGACGATGGAGTTCATGGACATGCTCAACGAAGTGCACTAGGCGCTCCGCTCTCCCACTTATCGTTGAAGTCGTATGGCACTTAAGCGCAAGACCAAAATCGCCGATACTTTTAGCATGGCATCGATGACGGATGTCATCTTCCTGCTTCTGATCTTCTTCCTCGTGACCAGCACGATCATCGTGCCCAATACGATCAAGGTCACCCTTCCCAGCTCTGCTCCTCAGTCGGCACCGGAGACTCCTTCGGTGCGGATCACGCTGACTCCCGACCTGCGCTACTATATGTCTATTGACCGCAGCGCACCTGTCGAACTGACGCAGGAAGCTCTTCGGGAGCAGCTAGGCATCTTCGCCGCTGAGCATCCCGAGACCTTCGTCTCGATCCAAGCGGATGAGCAAGTCCCCTACAAGGAAGTCGTCGCAGTGATCAACGCTGCCGCGCGAGCTTCCCTCAAGGTCGTCTTGGCCACACGGGCGGAGACCGATCCTACCCCAGCTCTGTAAGTCATGGCGCAGATCGAACCATCAGCTCCTCAGCGTCAAGCGATCGCCATCGCTTCGGCAGTGCTCTTCCACGTCGGGCTACTTCTGCTCCTTTGGGTGCTGAAGTTAAGCTCTGAGCGTCCCGTGCCCAAGCCGACGGAGGTACTCATCGCTGTGAACGTGGGGAATGTCGCCTCCGCTTCGGGGACCGTTGAGCCTGGGGGCACGCCGGATGTCACGGAGCCTGCCCCCGAGGTGCAAGCGCCGCCGAAGCCTTCGCCTCAGCCTGCCCAGCCTGCGATGACGCTGCCCGAGACGACTCCGAAGCGTGCTCGCACCCGAGTGGCGGATCAGCCCCTTCAGACGCAGCAGCATGAGAAGAGCCTTCAGCTCGAGGCTGCCCGTCGGGCGGAAGCTGAGCGCCAAGCCAAGGCCAAGGCCGAAGCTGCGCAGCGGGCTGCCGAAGCGCTTGCTGCTCAGCGTCGGGCGCAGAGCCAGCAGATTGGCAATTCGGTGGCTGGAGCCTTCGGCAAGCAGGCGGGCCAATCGGGGAGCCAAGGCACAGCGGCTTCGGGCGCTGGCAACCAAGGCGACCCCAACGGGAGTCCTTCGAGCTATGCTCTTGCAGGGCGCAAGATCATCAGCAACGGCGGCGCTCTTGTAGCTCCCCAGGTGCAGCGTGCTGTCGAGGGGAATGTTCGTGTGCGGATCATCGTCGATGGGAGCGGCTCAGTAATTCGTGCCACCATCGCCCCCGGCACCAATATCGCAGACCCTACTGTCCGCCAAGCAGCCTTGGAGGCGGCCCGCAAGACGCGCTTTAACGCCGTCCCCGGCTCGGACGAACAGGAAGGGACCATCACCTACCACTTCAAGATACGAGCTTAGGCTCATCACCATCTACTTATCCGTATCCCTATGTCTCAGAATGTGTACGTCTTCCTCGCAGAAGGCTTTGAAGAGATGGAGGCCATTGGGACAATCGACCTCCTTCGTCGTGCTGGTTTGTCCACGCACATTGTCGCTGTCGGGATCGAGCCTCACGTACGGGGGGCTCACGGGGTCGCCATCGAGGCGGATCTCTCCATCAGCGAAGTGTACAGCGCCGACGCTATCGCCTTGGTCTTGCCGGGCGGACTTCCTGGGGTGACTAACCTCGAAGGTTCTCAGCGTCTCTCACAGCTCATCCACGAGGTGAGCCACGACGGCAAGCTCCTTGCGGCCATCTGCGCTGCACCCTCGGTCTTCGGCAAGGCGGGCTTGCTCGAAGGCAAGGAAGCCATTGCTTACCCAGGCTTCGAAGGCAACCTACAAGGGGCGACCGTCTCGTCGGCTCCCGTGGTCAAGAGTGGGAACATCATCACGGCCAAGGCCGCAGGTTACACCTTTGACTTTGCGCTTGCGATAATCGAAGAGCTCCGAGGCAAGGCCAAGGCGGACGAAGTCGCATCTGCGATCGTCTACGCACGCTAAGCCGTCTCCGTCCCTTCCCCACATTAATTTCTCTCTCAAAGAAGGAAGCTTGTCCCTCGGGGCGAGCTTCCTTTTTTTATCTCCCGTCCCCCTGTGCTCGCGCTCTTCGTCCTTATCGCCTCCCTCTGTTCTCCTCCTTCGGCCCTAAGAAAGGGGGCTGTCACACCCCCAAGCGGACTATTCCCTTTGCCTGTCAATCTACCCCTCCTCAGCACCCGCATTCCCAGCGGGTTTTGGGAGGGGTAAAATTTCCGTATATAAGAAAATTTATTTCCGCATATGCGGAAATTTATTTTCGTGCGCACATATAATCGGGAAAACGAAATGTAGTGACGGAGGAAAACGAAATGTAGTGACGGAGGAAAACGAAATGAGGTAGAAAACCTCCGTAAATTAATTGGCAGCATCTGGTCTAACCATTGATGCTGCCAATTGCATTATGCCTACTAGGCGGAAAACACGAGGATATTGAACGGCCTGAGTAAGCTATCTCTTGGAGATCCTGTCGTGATAGTAATGTGAGTTACGTCTCGATCTCTGTTATAGGTAACAGACGTGGAAGCATTGCCTAGCGAACCTCCAATCTCAAAGTCATTGGTTGATGTGTACACGATGACATCACGTGCGAACTTATGGCTGATGTCAAAGTGAACAGAGCCACCTTGAATGCGAGAAGGAGCTGTGACAAACACACCCATCTTATACAATGCAGACGGGTTAGCTAGGTCTCCTGGAGACGATGTGAACTCTAAACTAAGGATACCAATCACTTGCCCGGGCGTAGAAGACCAATCATGCGCCTGCAGCGATGGCGTAGGCTTACTGATCACTCTACGGGCGAGGCGAATCCCCTCAGAAGTCACGAGCTCTTGTACAAAACCGATCTCCTCTGCATCCCCGTTGGCAAGGCGGTTAGCTGTGAGTGTCGCCCCTACAAGTTGCGTCTTAGGTAGTGGTAGCTGGCTGTCTTGGTATCCATTGAGCTGACCTGAGAGCAGGATCATGCTCCCCAAAGGTGGGACTTGAGTGCCCGTAAGAACTGCCCGACTAGACGCATCAGCATACATGGTATAGGACTTACGAGAGAGCTCGTAAAGATTAGCCGTGTCAGCCGTGTGTACGACACCGGCCGAACGGGACTGTACTGTGCCAATGCTACCCGATGAACCAAGGGGCATTACATGGGCGACCCTTATGGTACGTGCTCCCTTATATACATCGCCCTGGACTTTGATATCAGAGGCTGTCTCACGTATGACCACGCTGTAGTCCTTACCAGCTTGTATGTCAATAGTCAGGGTTGCGACCTCGAGGATCTCGCCTCTATAGAGAAGCGACCCAGTCTCCGTTTTTGTTGGGGACTTGACAATTATGGGGCGATTTGACTTTGGCCCGTCAATGATCCCCACCAACTCCTGGAGCTGGAGTATCTGTCCTTGGATGAAAGACAGAGTCTCTGTTGACAGGGGATACTGCCCCGACTTCCCAGCGCTATTAGTTGCTGTAGTGTAGTTTGCTCGGTTCATGTTTGAAAGGGGATTAATTATCGATTAATCGAGACGTATTGAGGATGCTTGGTTGGCAACTTATATCTATTGATCAGCCATTGAACCTCGGACAGTTTGGAGTCGAATACGTCTTGGGGGATGCACACCAAGAAGCTCGTCGAGTCTGCTCCGTCTCTTTCCGATCTTGTGATCAATGATGTCTCCGATGGAGGGAGAGCGATGGGCACAGGGGTGCCCGAGGCTGACTCTGTCACTGCAAATGGCACTCTACCCGTTGGAGTCAAGTCTTCAATGCGATAATGGATACCCAGAGAGGACGGATATTGCTCCTCGAGCATCCCCAGTAGCGAGCAAACTTGTCCGTTATGCTTGAGCTTATATCGGTCTTGCTCGAGATCCTGCAGTGATCTGGCATGCAACTGCCGTAGAGGAGCTGATGCTGCGCCGAGCAGAGCCAAGATAAGAGGCTTGCGTAAGAAGAAGGGCAGAGCATCCTTAAGGACATCGCTCCAGTCAACCATGCTAGTATTGTTAGATTGAATTGAACGGCTCATATGGCTTGTAGGCAATGGAGAGCGACCTGATCTTATAATACCCAGACGACGGGCGGTGGAAGCCTGTAAATTCCTTCCAATCATCCTCCCCAGAGGCGGAGGATGATGCCGATGTGACTACGCTTGACTCAACTCCTGCGACTCGTGAAAGAGCTACGACCAGATCAGAGGGTCTAAACACCCCATCGAATGGTAATGATGTGGTGTTGCGCTCTACGACCTTGCGTATCTCCCTCTGCCTATCCTGAGATGGAAGACCTGAGTCAAGCAGAAGAGATGGCTGCATGTATATCTCTAGGCTCAAATCAAGATCGTCACCAGGTGCTGAAATGACACGCACAGCTACTCCCGCATCCTTGATTTGGGCAATATATGACCTAATGCCACTGAGCACACTCTCGGATAGGACCACTGGTGCTCCTGTCTCATCTACCCCAGCGACCTTGAGATAGACGGTGTCTTGATACTCGCTAGCTACAGCGTAGCGTACAATATGAGCTCTAGCTAGATCATCATCACTAGCTCCAGCTGTATCGAACTCATCCGAATAGGGCTTGAGACTAAACCCATGCAGGTAAGACTTAGCACGATTGGAGTACCAAAACAGCGTGTGAGGCTCCGATGCGGCTATGAGGTCTATCACCTCTTTCCGGTGGTCGTCGTAGATTGTCTCTAGCTTAGCAATGCCAGCGGAAAAAGACCAGAAGAGGAGGCTCTCGATGGAAACTTTGGAGAACTGTTCATCATAAGTCTTACCGGGAGTTAGACCATAAGCCTTAACAACATCCTCATTTGCTCCGAAAGCCTCTGTCATCAATCGCCTGATGTCTGCAATATTTCGTGCCATAGTGTAGTCGTTTAGTCGGTGAATGAGATTAGGTAGCCATCATTGGTTAAGCTGACCCTATCGACGGGAAGGAGGCAAAAGCGCATCTGCTTAGCCGCCTCAGTTGGGAACATAGGATCTGGTTGCCCTCCAAGCTTGCGGTAAGCTCGCAGGCCAAGCCGTGGCCACTCTCCGAAGGTCCCTGGGGAACCAAGGAGAAGGAAAGAAGCGGTCTGCGCCTGAACTTGACCAAGTTGCATGCGACCTGTGCTCAAATCAAGGTCTCCCGTATCGGATGAAAGTACGATCCCCAGCATCAGTGTATCTATTATTAATGTTTGACGTTAGCATCCTCATAGTCGCTTGGCTTGCTCGCTCGTAGCCTTGTGCTTGACCAAGAGGCTATAGCCCCCTTAAGTGCTGCACCACCATCATTAGGCACCGGTGACCACCTTGCCAGAGCCTGCTTAAGTGAATTAAGATCAGATTCAATGGCGTTGAGCCGATCGGTCAGTCCATCTATGTTGACTAAGCCTCCCAACTTACCTCCATTGAAGATGAAGCCCTCGGGAGTGATCTTGAGTGATTGGTCTCCTATCTTGATGTCAATGCCATCTAACTCATCAGCAAGGAGGACTGCACCAGTGTCCGCCCCATCGACGAGACCCACGATCACAAATGATCCGACCTTAGGGAAGAGCGTCATCCCATCCGTACCCTCCTGGTCTCCTTGAAGGTTACAAGCCAAGAGGGGAGCTGATTCATCTAAGGGTTGACAGTCCACGGTGCGAGCAGTCTGATCTACGGAAGTAACCTCGCAGGCTTTGAGGTAATGGGTGCTTGCCCCAGAGAGCTGTCGGACGATGTTTGCTATTTGGCTCATACTATTCTGCTACTCTATAGCCTAAGGTGACCTCTTGACGGAAGCCCTCAGCCCCATATTTGATGGTTACCTTGCGTGCCTGATAGACACCCATCCGCTTGCCATCTAAGCGGATGCCAATGTGATCAAGTTTATCGACAAGCCGAGCTCCGAATGTGGTGAGACTACCGGTAAGACCATCCCGTTTTAGGCGGCGAAGCTCCTGCTCCGCCCACTTGCGCAGCTCCGGCTCACTCTTGTTGTAAGTCGTAACGGTACGTAGCTCCCCATCCTTGTCGCCCAGCTCGATCTTTAGCTTCTTGCGCCCCTTTCGCCCCTCGGGCATGATCGATACAGCCTTGAGATGGATACGTATAGCATCGGCATGTTGCTCTTTGAGCTGAGTGTCGCTGATGAGATTAACCCCGGAAGCTATGACCTGTCGAGCATCCTTACCTACCTGATGATCAAAGAGCACTCCGGCATAGAGCACTGCTTGCCCATCCTCGTAGCGGTAAAAGCTACGTATCCCTTGCTCCTTAAGCTGGCCAAGGAGGCTAGCTACATTGTCCGCCTTCACGCGGTAAGCTCCTAAGTGCTGCTCTCCCATGACTCGTAGAGGAGACGTGATACCTTGGTCTTTTAGCACCTGCTCCAGAGTGGCAGATCGATAAGCCTTGGGTACGGTTGGGGTAGTCTTGAGTCGATACATCTCATCCTCACACTCCAGGACGATAGGTGTCTTGGCGCTGATCTCACGGATATACCCAACAAACGCCAGCTGTAGATCATCGTCATAGCCAAGGTAGACACACACCTTATCTCCTCTACGAAGGGGTACGCCCTCCTTGTGATCCCAGAGCATACGCTTGGGTAGGGTGAGCTTGCAGGTATCGGTCAGCTCATCAGTGCTGCGCTGAATCTCGCAAGCAGTCAGCTTGTCGATAACCCACTTACGGGCGGAATCGATCTCAACTCTAGCTGTTAGGCGATACATAGGCTAGTAATCTGTACTGACGACATTATACTCATTGTCAGATAGAGCAGTGATGGATAGCTCTTGGTAGTTGCTTGCCGTATCCTGCGTTAGGGAGAAACTCTTGACGACGATGCGGTTGACCTCAAAGACATCGAGGAAGGCACTCTGAACTTGAAGGGCCTTATTGACATCTAAGTAGCGACGTAGCTCACGCAGGGCACCCTCAGGATAGATATCGGCAATGTGGCCATCATCCGTGCCCTGAATGCCAACCTGGATACTTAGCTCATAATCCCCATTGCTTATGTACTCCTTGACAGTACCCTCTAAGCCTACGACTTGAGTGGTCGTGATCTGCTTGGTTCGGGTGAGGGAGACTACGGCATCTTGGAGCAGTAGTGTTGACCCATCCTCTACCCTAATACGTAGTGGGCAGAGGGTGTATCTACCCTCCCAATAGGATGGGTCGGTAATGGGTAAGGCGACTTGACTCGGCACATACTCCTCCCCTCCTCGCTCCCAAGAGATTGATCCTTTCGGCTTATCAGGGAATCGATAGAGGAGGACCTTGCCTGCGCTAAGGGCAGTCGGTACGATGGTTTGCAGTGTGGACATAGAGGAGAGGACTACTTGCTACCCTCAGCGAGTAGCGTGGCAATGTAGAGGTCTTGGTAGTGGGTGATCTTCTTTAGGAGCTCTGGTGTGACCTCCGAGTCGATTGTCATGCGATACTCCATCCAGCGCCCAAAGGCAATGAAGGACTCAATGACATCGACGACATTGGCCTTGCTGTCGATGGCCTTGATAGCATCACTAAAGCTCTTGAGTTGCTTGCCGAAACCAGCATCAACCTCATCACTTGAGAGGGCCTTGTCTAGAATGCGATCAATTGAGCGTAGGATCTTATTGACGAGCTCAGGGCGAGTAATATTCTGCGCTGCTCGTAGCTCTTGCCATCCTCCCTCATTAGCCCACTTGCTTATCGTCACCTCAGAGATGCCGATCCGCTTAGCTATGGTCTTCTGCTCCTCGCCTTGTAAGTAGAGGAGGCGGGCAAAGTCACGCTTCTCCGCTCGTTCTTTCGCTGTCATAAGACTTGGGTTGATTATCGGTCATGGGTGGATCTTGAGAAGGGTGCCACTCTTGCTCAAGGGAAAGAGCGTCATCCTCGGGGAGGAGCTCCCAATCTGAAGCCTCAATATCAGGAGCCTGGATGATATAGGCAACTTGCTGTAGTCTACGATGCACACACATCTGTCCGTCTGGAGCAATAATCTCTTTCATACCTTATCTATTGATAATTAATTGTAAAACCCTTAGCCGTTGCGTCTCTGCCTATAGTCTCCATCTCCTCCTTTCGCTCAGAGAAGAATTTTCTCGGGAGGAATATCATCTTCCCAGTGACCTCCTTGGCGTTGTCTATGAGGTACCGGAGAGACTCGGCGCTCAGAGCTTCGCATGTTGATAGGTTTATGTGATCGCCAAGTCCCTTAATCTTAACAGATTTAAGAGACACACAACCGCTAAGAATGGATATATAGCCACCGATGGAACTTACATCTACCACTCCATCAATAGATATAAGAGAGCGATCGCCATTAAACATACTATCTGCAGATTTAGATGGAGCAATCCCCCCACTAAAAACCACACGCTCTAGTGAACGGCACGATGCAAACGCATAATCGGCTTTTTCGATGATTGGTAATTCGCCAATATATACATTCCTGACTGCAAAGCATTCGTACGTAATCGTGACTATTGACTTGCAGGAGGGCATATCTCCAATGATTACCTCTTCCACCAATTTACACCCATTTGCCATACTCTCAGCAGATATTGCTTTTGGCAAATTGGGCAAACGGATCACCCCCTGGAGCGCCGGGCATTTCATGAGCATCGAATTCACGCTAATAGTCCTTTCCACCCCTACTATATCAGGGATGCGCTTAAGATTCGGGCTATTGGACATTGCATGCTCTAGATCTGGGTTGTCCCAGCCGGCGTACACCTCTATAGTACGACCTAAATACTCCTGAACCCAGCCATGCAGTTGAGTTTTCTTAAACAGCACAATATGCATAGGCTCGTACGCTTTGATTTTGGGGATAAAGCTAGCAAGGCCAGACTGCTCCCTCACGTCTATGTCCTTTGCCTGTAGCGCTGATGCTAGCCTATCGATTGTCGTGTGTAGCTCCAAGAGATAGTCACCTGTCGATTTTTGTCCCTGCATCGGAACGTTTTCCCCGAGAATAATCCGGTGGAGTATACTGAGGTAGTGGTTGTGGAAGTTGGACCACTGCTCTTCAGATAGCTTAGGGCTGTCTGTTGTGGTCTCCAAATAATAGGCATAGGCATCCTTACCAGTATTACCCGGATCCCCCTTAGGACCTCTTATATACTCGACCCACTCCTCGTAAGATGTTACTAGACCCCGAGCGAGGGCGGACTGATAAGCGTCGAGCCCAGTCTCCCCTCGCATTATAGACGAGACCTCGGCGGTAACGATGTAAGCCGATGTCATTGCTCCTGGAGCTCGCTCATAAGCAGGGATCACCTCGGCGAAGTCTTGTTTTACCCGCTGACGCTTATAGCCACCGTCATCAGATGGAGTGAAGTAGCTAATCTCGATATCCCACTTGCCCGGCTTTTGGCTTGAGGCAGGGAAGGATACTTCGAGTACGTTATCCCGAATACTAAACTCGGGGGAGACCTCGGCCCAGCGCATGTAGGGAATAAGTCGCACAGAGAGCTCCTTTACTCTAGAGAGGTCTATCTTATGGCTCTCGATGGCGGTATCAGCTGGAGAGCTAGCCAATTGGATAGCCTGCTGATGGAGGATGACTGATATGATGGCATCGTTACCTTGAATGATTGGTAGCATACTACTGGATGGCTAAGTTAGCGTCATTGACCGCTGATAAGAGCGTCTCGACGATGATTGACCTGACCTCGCTCGGGTCAGTGGATAGGTTAGTTGTCTGGATGGTGAGAGACTCTACAAGCTTGCCTATGTTGATTGTGACATTGTGGATCTTACCTGACCCTCCTGAGGTCTTACCACTGGAGGTAGGTGCCCCATTGTTAGTAAGGTACGTGCCCCCATTGCTAACTGTACCTGAGGCAGTGGGCTTACTCCCTTGGGATGGCTTATCTGGTCGCTGAGGCTTACTGCTCTGGGGATCCCCCCCGTCACCGATGAATTGGATGAGGCTTTTGTCGAGCTGTACACTTCCCTGCCCTTGGCCCTCCTTCTGCTTGCTCTTGGCTTTTTCCTCCGCTTCAGACCGAGCCATCTCCTCATCATACGCCTGGCGGAAGGCATTAGCCGTGTCCGCACCGAACTTGCTCATCGCCCCCGACATCTTGCTGAGGGCATTGTTGATACCATCCCCGTCAAAGCTGAGGGCGGATATAATCAACTCGCCAAGCCCAGTAAAGACCTCCTTTGCCATATCCCAGATACCTGAGAAAACGGTCTTGAAGGATGCCCAGAGCCCCTTAAGCACAGCACGAAACTTGGCCGATGTATTCCAAAAGTAGACCCCGAGAGCAGCTATAGCGGCAATGGCTAAGGCAATCCACCCAACGAGGGGGATAGAATAGATAGCTGTACTAACGACCGTACAAGCAGTCGTCACAGCCGTAGAGAAAGCAGAAAAGGCGACACCCGCCATAGCGCTAAAGGTAACCTGTGCGGTTCCTCCGGTGATGAGCGAAAGGATATAATAGCCGATTCCCTGGATGCCTGACCAGATTGTGCGTGCAATAAATGCTGTCCCTGCAACTACTCCCTTCCAGACCGAGACAGTAAAGCCGATCATCTTTACTCTAGCAAGTGACAAGAAATTGAGGAACCCAGACCAGAGTGATGATCTACCGATAACACCTGCTAGCCAGGATACCCCTCGCCAAGCATATTTAGCACCATTGCCGACAGCAGTTAGTAGAGGGATGAGCCCCATGATAGGGACTATCGCCTCTCCGATCGTAACTCCCCAGATAGCGAAGTCTCCAAGGTTATTGAAGATCTCGATCTTGATATCCTCGAATGCCTGCCTTATGCGTGCTTGCCTTTCAGCAAAGCCTTCCATGACGACAGAAGCCTGATCGGATGCCGACGAAGTATCCTGGATCGCATTTGTATAGCGCTCCACTTCGTCGGCACTCCCAACAAGGGCCATGGCAGCGTTCGTGTTTTCTTTGCCAAAGAGCTTGCTGAAGAGCGCTGCGTCATCCATGACGGGTCTGAGTAGCTCTAGGCGCTCCTTGAGGGAGCGTCCTCTGTCGGCTAGATCCGTGACACTTACACCCGCTGCGGAAAGTTCTTTCCGAACATCCTTGGGCAGGAAGCGACCTTGACTCAGGGTAGCAAGGACATTGCGTAAGGCTATACCTCCTTCGCTGCCTTTCTTCCCCGCTTTATCCAAGACCTGTATCGCAGCGTTGGCTTCTTCAAAGCTCACACCTGCCCCCTTAGCCGCCATCCCCGCCTGCTCCAGAGCCTCCTTAATCTGAGGGAGTTCAGCAGACCCCTCCTGCCCCGCAGCTGCCATGACATGCATCATGCGAGCCATCTCCTCCGATGCCCGTATAGGGTCAGACAAGTCTACTCCATACTGGTTCATCGCAGTATTAAGCGTCTCGGCAGCCGCTGCCGCATCACCTCCCATTAGCTTGGATAGGGTGGCAACATGCTCCCCCATAGCCTTAAGAGCCTCGGGGGTCTTAGCTAACTCTGGGGAGAGCTGGCCAAGTATCAGCTTATAAGACTCCACGGCCCCGGCAGCATCAACCCCAAAAGCTTTCGCCGTCTCTCGAGCGTAGCTCTCAATCTGCCTAAGCTCTTCGCCTGTGACTCCAGTAATCGCCTGCAGGTCGGTGAGTGAGGTGTTCAGAGCCACTCCTGGGGCAATGAGTCCGTTGAAGCTATGGGTGACACGCTCGATGCCTCTGAGTAGCCCGTCGAAGTTAATAGCAGCTGCCGACAAACGCTCAAATGCCGACTTTGTCTCCTCGACCTGCTCTTTTGTTTCCTCTACCCTCTGCCCTACAGCTTGGAACGAGGACTCGATCTTCTTGATCGTCTCAAGCAAGTCACCTTTCGAGTTAAACGAGACCTCGATGTTTGTTTCCATTGAATTTTACTACCTTAGGGGTGAGAAAAGAGTACAACTATGACACAGATCCTGATCCAAATATTCAGCTACTTGCTGATGATTGGCTTTGTCCTCTTAGTAGGGTATTTCGCCTACGTATTGATCACAATGCCGTTTTCCGGCTGGTGGCAGAAGCCCACGACTGAGAATGGCCGTCGATCTATTTACTAGCCATCACCTCCGAGGGCAAGGGCGACAGCCCGCTGCATTTGAGCCTCTTTACGTTTTTCTATCCATAGGGACTGGGCGAGAGATATCGCCCAGTCCTCTTCATTTAGAGCCTCGGGGTCAACACCGAGGTGAGCCCGTATGAGGGCGCATCCCATGACATAGTCATGATAGCTATCAGACTCGTCAATCAGATGCGCCTCTATACGTTTTTTAGGTGAGCCTTGGCAGAGATGAGGAGCTCGCTCGAGGCATTACCTGCTGCCATCAGCAGGACACCATCCTCGAGGACGGTATCACTCCCAGCCACCTTGCAGTTGACGAGGAGGATACGTGAGGACTCCACGGGATCATCCTTGGCGACCTTGCCCACGGCCTTGATCGTGTTGAAGTCTGGACGACGTAGGTAGAGACAGTGCGTCTCACTCTCGTCTTCCACCTCGACTAGGTAAATACGACTATACTTGGCCTTGAGCTCATCAAGAGCCTCCTGGGAGAGTTCCCCAATACGTTTATTACTCATGATTAACTAGCAATTAATGTGTGATTACTTGCCCATTTGGCCCCACTCAATGTGTGACGCTACGAGCTCTAGATCAGTAGTGATATCGGTGTCGCCTTCCTTGGCCTTGCGAGGGTTGTTACTGATCTCACAGTTGCGGATCTTGTCGGTAATGATCAGCCCCGTATTCTCATCGAGGTAGGATACTGAGATGTCAAACATCCCAAGATCCTGGAGGCGACCTGTGCGACTCTTGGCCTGTAGAGGTAGGAGCTCGTCAAGATAGACCGTTAGCTTTGCCTCTACGGTGATACGACCCTTGCCTCGCCCAATAGCATAGCGACCTGCACCATACTTATTGACGATCTCTTGCTTCTCCTCATACTCGATGGAGGTAATACCTATCAGGGGGATACCTTGGATAGCGACTTTGACTGTGGCCCATCCATATAGCCGCCCGTTGATGAGGGGCGTGCCGTTGTTATCTAATGCCATATTACTTATACCTTATATATCTTAGTGGTGAAGCCAAGACCTATCTTGAAGCGTCGAGCGACAGCAACAGGCAACTTGATGATAGTGAACTCAATCTCAGAGGTGGAGAGGATAGGCTGGTCTGGGTCAATGTACACCTTATACCCCGAGATCTCGCCCGCCTTACTCATCTCTTCGATAGCTCGGTTAGCTTGAGTCTCTAGGTGTGCGACGGAGTGACTCTCCAGCTTACCCGTAGACTCATCGAGATAGATATTACCTGAGAGCTTAGGGATCATATAGCGTCGTATAGATCGCTCAGCCTTGTCCATCGTGCGCACTCGTTCCAGGTAGCAGTAGTCGCTCGTAGACTCATCCATCGTGTGGCTATCCGAGGCATACACGCCAGAGACATCAGGATAAGTGACAGCGAAGAGGTAGTGTGCCTTGTCTAGGGTGTCGACGACTGCATCATCAAGTGAGCGTAACAACGAGCCATCCCCGAAAGCGGGCAAAGACAGGCCTAAGGGGAACTGCTCGACCCAGCCAATGGACTGATGCACCTTGGATAGGGAGAGGAGTCCCAGGAAGGCACCTAGGGCTGACACACTAGACTTGGTAGCTCTATTGTCAGCATGGTTGTAGAGCTCAGCCCCTCGTCCCTCGCCATCCTGAGCAATAACTACAGACACACGGCTCTTACCCTTGCCAATAAGGTTAGTTGGCAGGCTCGCTACCGGAGATGCAACCTTGGGAGCTAGGAGGGTAACAAGAGGCATAGCTGACCTAGCCAACTCATCGGCAACTCCCTGGAGCGTAGTGATGAGTGCTGTATCGGCAACCTTATCTCCAAGCCAGATGCCGACTTGTCGCAGACGACCTTGAGCATACCTCTGCATCATCTTGAGCTCAGCAAAGGTATAAGCGCCCCCTGACGGCTTGGCGAAGAGCCCAACATAGAGCAGAATCCCTGGATGGATACGGAAGATCTCCGATAGCTGATAGTGCAAGACTCGGATCTCCCACTTGGCGTGGTCCGCTGTGATACCGAGGGCTTCAGCTCGCTCGATACTGGATACTGGGCGGATGCGATCGGCAGCAGAATAGCCATCGGTAACGCCCGACACAGCGGTGGGGAGGGTCTCGACATAAGCGATGTATCCCGAGATGTGATCTTCTCCTGGCGATGATGTGGGGATAGCCCCATTGCGCCTAATGATCTCTAACTTATTCATTGGCTGTCTTTTCTTGCAGATGATCGGGGATAATCGTCTTGAGCTCATCTGCACTCAGCCCCGGACGAGTGTAGTAGCAGACATCGGGATCTACGAGGTTACGACCATAGTTAGCCGCATCGTTGAACGTGAAGAAGGCCGTGCCATCACTGGTCATAAAGACGATGTCCAATCCATGATCTCGGATGATCTGTTGGGCGATGCTCGAGAGTGCTGTAGGCGCTTCGTCTTTCGCAGCCTCAGCTTCTCCAGAGGAGGAGTGCTCCTCTGTATCGCCCGTAGATGCCTCTTGATCAGGAGAAGCTTGAGCATCCTTCTGGGAGGCTTCAGCTTGCCCAGAGGGAGAGGGATGCTTCTCTGTATCGCCCGTAGATGCTCCTTGATCAGGGGAGGCATCAGCGCTATTATCAGCTGACTCAGTAGATGCTGCTGTGGACTTAGCTCTACCCCGGCGAGGCTTTTCGGGCTGGTCTGATTGTTTCTCCTGGTCGTCACCCGCTGTGGAGGGAGTAGGTGTCTCGATAGGAGCGTTGGGGGTCGTATCTACCTTTTCGTCCTCGATAGGTAGCTCTGGATCTTGTGCCATGAGATTAATATGATGATTACAATTATGATGGAGATGAGTAGAGGGAGATTGTTAGCCAAGGCCGAGGAGATGCCTCCCTTGGTCTCCGTCTCTTGCTTGGTGGTGGCAACGCTCGTCTTATGCTCGACTCGCTGGTGTGTAGTGAGCGTTGGCATGACGGTGAGGCTATCCGTATGAGCATTGATGGAGATAGAGTCCCCTCGACGTTTGATATGGAGCGACGTGCGCCCTTGACGGGTATGATAGCCCGCACCATCAGGGAGGGTCGTCAGCGTCTGCATCAGGAGGGTCATCTCCGCTCGTTCCTCGGGGAGGGTGACGGGATGTGGGGTGATCTCTAGACGCTCTCGTACGCTGTCCGAGGAGTGTGCGGATGTCTGTGTCTTGTGACGTACGCTGCAACTGCAGGCGTATAGGACAATGAGGCCACAGATGACAGCCAGGCCCTCTAGCGATAGCCTGCTCCAGGCGTGCGAGGCGTAGGTTGATGTCTGAGTTTTCCCCAGAGAGTTTCGTGAGCTCGTTGTGCACATCATCGTACATTGTTTTGTACGTGTCATGTACTTCTTTCGCTGTACGGGCATGCCTAAGTCTAGTGCTGGTGATCCACCCCAGGAGCATCCCTACACCTCCCGTGGGTACCAGCCACTGTAGGAGTTGCAGGATGCTATCTGTCATGGGTGATACTTATTATTAGTGATACTACTGGTTGATGCCTATCGAGACCAGCCAGGTTGGCACAGAGAAACTCGGACAAGCTTTCGGGGCAAGCTGGTTATGTCCAAGGATCTTGGCCCCTGGGAATCGACGATGGAAGTCAAGGACATACTTCTTGAGGGCTTCTAGTTGCGCAGGAGTACGTGTATCTTTAGGTGTCTTACCATCTTTGGCACACCCGCCTACATAGACGATGTGTCGTGAGACGGAGTTGTATCCTGCAGCGCCATTAGTGACTTCCCAGGGATCTACCTGGGCATCCTCGTTGTTAGCGACAAGACGCTCTACACGGCCATCGAGGTGAATCATGTCGGTGTAGCCCACTTGAGACCACCCTCGCCCCCCCTGGGATTTGGGAGATGTATGCCAGCGCCGGATGTCGTCACTACTGACGGCACGCCCCTCGGGCGTAGCCGTGCAGTGAATGACTAGTTGAGAGAGACGTGCCATAGCTTAAGCAGCTGCGCTGACGATAGCGGCGGTGCAACCCTTGCTACGCAGAGGCGTACAAATGGAGCGGTGGCCGAGGTTATAGAGATTGCGGTGATGGAGTGGGTCTGTAGAAGCTGTGCTAAGATAGATCTTCAAGGATCCTGATGCTCGCATCATTGACTTATCATGGAAGAGCACAGAGGCTTGCTTATGCTTGGTCTGCGGAATAGCTCCATAAGCCAGCTTGGTTTTCGCCGTGATGTCATAGTAGGGCATTTCAATCCACTCGTAGATGTCGAACCCGTAGAGACGAGCGATGGAGCCATTGACATTATCCATGTTATACTGTCTCACGAAGTTTTCGCTAATGCTGAGGAGGTCCTGCACATGATCTGAGCATAGCACCAGCACACGCTGACCCTTCGGGATATGATTGTTGTCGCACCACTTCTTCATCTGGAGGAGGTCAGCAATGGTTAGTTTCTTACGACCACCTTCTTCAGCTGTACCGCCAGAGGTGAGGAAGACAGGTGAATCCTTCTCTTTGTGAGATTGAGGTGCTATGGAGTGTATTGCTTTATCTCTGATAGACCCTTCGATCGCCAACTTATGTCGCTCCTGAACCGTCCCTAGCTTATCATAGCTAAGCGTGGCGAGTTCCTTGTCTGTGACGGCCGTCGCTTCGGTCTCGAAGGTTGCCAGTGATACTCCTCTATCGGCATCTTCGAGCGTCTGGATACCGAGTGGATAAGTATTATTATCGATCAGGACCTTGGGATCGCCTCCAAGCTCAGCGAAATGGATGACATCGTTATTTGCATGTTCACTGTAATCTGTGATACGAGAGTACCACCCCAGCTGATCCAAGTCCTGACGCAGTCGCTTGAGTACGATGCCGGTATAGAACTCTTGGAAGAGACCTGCATTTGCACAGCCCGGCTTGTAGAATGCCCCGACGCACAGGGTGATAAGGATGGCGGCTACGGCACCAGCCCACAGAGGGGCACCCACGAGGAGCGCCAGCAAGGCACCCACCGTCGCATTGAAGATGAGCCCCCCGACTGCGACGAAGAGAGGGACTACCCACTGAGGGATTTTCGATTTAATCATAGAAAGGTTGGTAATAGGTTGAAGTTAGTACTAGTACTGAGGTACCTCGACACCGAACTCTGCCTTGTAGAGACGGGCATAGGTGGGGTAGTCATTCTTGCGTAGTTGCTCAAGCTCATCAGTGGGGACATCTGAGAGCTTCGCAAACTGGGTAGGCGCAGGTCCACCCTGAGGCTGGATGATGCTAGAGGGGCGCTTACCTTCCTGGATGTTAGCCAGTGTCTGGCGGAGCATCTCTCCACCCAGCGCAGCTCCGATCTTGCTGTAATGCTCCCGCTGACCCTCAGTGATCTTACCACACTGGATGGCATCATTGATCTGATCCTGAATGATCGACTGCTGGAGTGAGTTTGCTTCATCTACCCGCTTCTTGAGCTGAGCGATGGCACTGATCACCTCGGCTTCGCTTGCGGTGGTAGGTAGCCCTAGAGCTAGGGCAATCTGTTCGTTCATTGTTTCATTAGTAATAGGTGAGACTTGCTGTTTTAATTGGATAAGCGGGATATCTGCCGACTCCTCCCCCTTTCCCAGGGTGATCCGCTTGCCATCTTGGTTGTACAGCTCCACAGCGAGGGCATCATCATTGGCACCGATGTCTACGATGGAGACTTCATCGAGCTTACTTTTACTGATAGTCATACGGGTCTGCCCTGGGAGGAGGAGGGCGGGATCATCACTAAGCTCAATGACCGTCAGACCTGCCGATGCCATGCGGAGCATATCATTCTCCCACTTATTGGCGATCTTCATGGCGAACTCATCTGACTCGTCGAATACAGGTGTACCGATGATCTTATCTCCCTCAACACGGATATTCTCAATACGCCCAATAGGCATATCCTCTCTGCCATATCTGCGATGCATCCAGAGGAGGACGGGATTACGCTGGTACTGGGATAAATCCACACCTGAGGTGAGGACTCGCGAGCCGTAGGAGTTGAGGCTACTCGTGCTGATGATAACTTGCTTCATTGCTCTGTGATTGATTTCTGAGGCAAAGGTCGGGAGGCTGTATAAGGGATGGAAAAACCACTGCAAAGACTTCACTGAAAGTTGATTAGAGGGTATTGTTGGGGGACTTTTGTAGTCAAAAAAGCCCCCCTAATCATGGCATCTCCCAAGCAAAAAGAAGCCCTTGAGCGCTGGAAGGCTCGGTGTGAGCTCATACGCTCGACTACCGCCTTCATCCCGACTGAGACCCCAAGCGAGAAGGACAAGCGTATTCGTCGTCTCCTTGGTGACTACAATGCCTTCGTCGAATACTACTTCCCTCAATTCACCTGGGACGAAGAGCGGCAGCGTCATATCTCTTGTGCCAAGTTTCACGTAGATGCTGCCAAGACGATACGAGATAATGCCAACCTGAAAGCTGTCTTCAAGTGGGCCAGAGGGCATGCAAAGAGCACGCACATGGATGTCATGGTACCTCTATGGCTTAAGGCGCATCAGTATATAGGCCGGCGCTTAATTAATGTGATGGTCTTAGTGGGGAAGAACTTAGATAATGCCAAAACTCTCCTCTCAGACATTCAGGCTGAGTTCGAGAGCAACCAGAGGTATATCGCAGATTTTGGCGTACAGGTGAATCAAGGGTCCTGGGAAGAAGGTCGCTTCGTCACGGCCGACGGCATAGCATTCTTCAGCCTTGGCCGTGGTCAGTCACCTCGAGGATTACGCCACAGAGAGCACCGCCCCGACTACATCGTGATTGACGACTTGGATGATGATGAGATCGTACTTAACAAAGACCGTGTCAATAAGCTCACCGCTTGGGTGCGTGAGGCCCTCTATGGAGCACTAGATGGTGGTAGAGGGCGGTTTATCATGGTTGGTAACCTCATCGCTCGTAACTCCGTGCTCCAGAACATAAGCTCTATCCCTGGGGTCTACGTCTCTCAGGTCAACATCCTTGACTCTCAAGGAGAGGTTAGCTGGTCCGATAAGTGGACACGGGAGGAGGTGCAGGCACAGAAAGACTTCATGGGGTACCGCTCCTTTGAAAAGGAGAACATGAATAACCCCATCCTCGAAGGCTCCGTGTTTAGGGCCGAGTGGATCAGGTATAAGAAGATTCCCTCCCTCTCTACCTACGAGGACATGGTGCTCTACATAGACCCGAGCTGGAAGAGCACTAAGAAGAACGACTACAAGGCTGCTAAGCTCTGGGGTACGACCAAGACGGGAGAGCTGCACTGCATCCGCCCCTTCCTCCGTCAGTGCTCGGTAGCCGAGATGGTTCGATGGGTCTACGACACCTATGAGTGGGTCACGGGGCTAGGGGCCACGCTCCGCATCTATATGGAGGCAAGCTTCATGCAGGATACCTTGCTCGACGAGTTTTCGACCGAGGGGAATCTAAGAGGCTACCAGCTACCCATCACGGGGGATAAGCGGGCTAAGCCTAACAAGTTCGCTCGTATCGAGGCGATATCTCCACTCTGGGAGCGAGGTAAGGTGTACTATAATCTTGACCTCAAGGATGATCCTGATATGCTGGTATCCATTGAGCAGACTTTGAGCCTTGAGGCTGGTATGTCTGGACATGACGACGGCCCCGACGCTGACGAAGGAGCTATCTGGCTCCTGCAGCGTCGTAGTCGCACGCAAGATATAGCTCCTCGGATTGGTCGCCGCCCCAAGAACCGTAATAACTGGTAACCCTCATTAATCTCTAATTAATCACCGATTATGGACATCCTCTCAATCAATCGCAACCTAGCCAAGGCTATCAATCTCATCATCTACGACTACGAGCTAGCGAGAGCTAAGCGCCGTGCTAACCGCTACACTCGTCTGACAGGCCTAAGGTCGGTAGTCATCCTCACAGAGCGCAAGAGGCTAGGGATAAAACGCATCCTACCCATAGCCATCAAGCTTGACTCCGTACCTCCCTATAAAAGGGGGCTCTGCATGCGTAAGGCTCTATATGTAGCACCTCGCTATACCCACCCTCAGTAATATGTACATCACGGACCAAGACTATCGCCTTGCTATCTCAGAGGAGGAGCAGGCGATCATAAGCGAGTATCCTCAAGAGTGGCAGGCAGCAGAGCTTGCCTCTATGGAGTTAGCCTCAGGTTACCTCCGTGCTAGATACGATGTGGATCAAGAGTTCCGCAGAGAAGGCTCCGAGCGTAGTCCTCTCCTCGTGCTAACCATCGTACACCTCACACTCTATCAGATGTGCCACCGCCTGCCGATGGCTATGGCAATGGAGCGGTACAGAGAGCTCTATGATGGGGCCATCCAGTGGCTATCAGATGTACAAAAGGGGAGAAATAACCCCAACCTGCCGACCCGAACCGATCCCGAGACGGGCAAGACCGGGCTAGACTCCATCAGATCGGGATCACTCCCCAAATCCACCTACCACTACTAGCTATGTCAAGAGCAAGACAATCCAATATCAAGACCGAGCGTGATAGCAAGCTCCTTGAGCTAGCTAAGAGTATCCAAGCTCGTCGTATATCAGCCGAAATTCAGAGCAAGACAGATACTCTCACATCCAAGGATATTGCCTCTTGGAGACGAGCGTGGCAGATAGCCTTGTCGGTCGACAATCCCCGACGTATCCTGCTGCATGACATCTATAGAGACAGCCTCGTCGATGGGCATCTATCTGGGTGTATCGAGCAGCGGAAGAACCGCACCAAAGGTCGTCCCTTCCGCCTCCTTGACGCTGACGGCAAGGAGATCTCCGAGGCAACCGCTCTCTTCGAGAGGGAGTGGTTTTCGGATTTCATAGACCTAGCCCTAGATAGCATCTTCTGGGGACACTCTCTCATTGAGGTCGGTGAGGTAGTGCGCCCCAAGATCGGGGGATTACGCTTTTCGGGGGTCTGGCTAGTGCCACGAAATAACGTGATCCCTGAGTATGGTGTCATCTTGAGAGACCAAGGCGATGACATCCAGCAAGGCATCCCCTATAGATATGGCGACTACTCCCGTTGGCTCATCGAGTGCGGTAAGCCGAAGGACCTCGGTCTACTCTTAGGCTGTGCCCCATATTACATTAGCAAGAAGAATATGGGGGCCTACTGGGATACGTTTGGTGAGATCTTTGGCATGCCGATGAGGATTGCAAATACCTCAGCGACCAACAAAGCGGATATTGCACGTATTGAGGCTACGATGGAGGATATGGGCGCTGCCTTCTGGGGGGTCTTCCCTGAGGACACCAAAATATCGTTCCAGGAGTCAAGCCGTGGCGATGCCTACAATGTCTATGACAAGCGCTTAGACCGATGTGACCGAGAGCTAAGCAAGATTCTTCTTAATCAGACAATGACGATCGACAATGGAGCCTCACTCAGCCAGAGTCAGGTGCATCTGGAGATTTTTGACAATGTCTGTATCTCTGATGCTCGTCGTATGGCTTACATCATCAATGACCGGCTCCTGCCCTTGATGGCTGAGTCTGGCTTCCCCGTCGATGGGCTGACCTTTGCTTGGGACTATACCGACGACATGAGCGATGCTGAGATACGTGAGCAGGAGCGGGTCATACTCCAATACTACGATGTCGATCCCCAGTACTTCATAGACCGCTACGGAGTGCCTATCACAGGGCGCAGGGAGGCAAGCAATCAGCCCCTCCAGCCGATAGCTGAGGATAAAGCGCAGCATAGCCTTCAGCCCGATTTTTTCGCCTAAGGGGGCTAGGCTCTACACCTCAGCCCCCAGCTAAACGACCTGCCCTAGCTGAGCGCTACAGCCTACTGCATCGTCAGCTTGGTAGCCTCTACTCAGCCACCTGCCCCGTGTGTCTGGCGAGCAAGAAGGGGAAAGGGGAAGGGATGCGAGCATACCGACAGGGGATATTTGCTCGAGCTGCCAAGCACGTATATAAGCATAAGGGGTTCAAAGCATCAATGCTCCAGGATGCGCCGGTAAGAGCCGCCATCGAGGAGAGCTATGACATCTTGCGGTCTTCACTCGAGCACATCTCACATGATACCCCCGAGGCGGTGCGCTCTGTCCTGGATGATAACACCTACATCTTCTCGGGCTTCCGCACCTATCACTCTCTGAGAGAGCTGGGGCTAGCGCTAACGACCGAAGAGGGGCATATCCGCTCCTGGGGTGACTTCAGAGAGCAGGTGCTAGAGGTACATCAGAAGTACAATGTCAATTACCTCGAGGCTGAGTACGACCACGCTGTGGGATCAGCCCTGATGGCGGACCGCTGGCTAGAGCAAGAGCGCTCAGGAGGGAGGTATAACCTCCAGTATCGCACGGCTGGAGATAGTAGAGTACGACCCGATCACGAGGCGCTTGAGGGCATCACCCTACCCAAGAGTGATCCATTTTGGCTCAGCTACTACCCGCCTAACGGCTGGCGCTGTCGTTGCTCCGTCGTGGAGGTCTTGCCAGAGGACTACCCAATCTCGGATAGCGACAAGGCTAGCGCTCTCGGGGAGCGTACGCTGAAGGGCAATAAGCAGGAGGTATTCCGGGGGAATCCGGGCAAGGACTTACGCATCTTCCCCGACAGGCACCCCTACTACGGCTCTAAGGGTATAGCCCATTGTGGCGTAGCTCAGCATGCCAAGGGTGACAAGGATGTCGAAGGGGATGCTTGCAAGGTCGTACGAGAGATTGAGCAGGCAAGAGTGGCTAAGAAGAAGATCGAGCTAACGATCGAACAGAAAGCCTACCGAAAGACTCTGCAGGAGAAAGCCTGGGAGCGCTACAGAGATGCTTACCTGTCGAGCAATGGCATCCAGATCAAGATCACCCATAAGGGGATCAAAGAATACCTCAACCAGCCTCATGTGCACTACTTCGCCAAGAACGAACTGATACGCAGGCTTCCTCAAGTACTCAAAGATGCAAAGTACCTGGGGGCTGTGCCCTATCATAAGAGTAACCCGAACATCGTGCGGTCTCATCTCTTCGAGCTGACGATCAATGGGGACAAGACCTGGATCATCGCCCGTGAAGATCTAGCTGGCGAGATCACCGTATACAGCATCACGGATGATCCGAGCATCCTAGACTACCTCAAAAAGAAATAGCCCCTAAGCAACTCCCCTGCTGGAACTACAATCCAGTTCAGAGTTGCCTAAGAGCTATCTCCATGCCACAAAGATAAGCATTTCAGTCCAATCATATGCGCTCAAGCAAACAGCTCTTTGGCGACATCCTCGAGGATATGCGTGTGAAGCTTGCCGATGAGTTCGATCGCAACTTCCAGCGCAAGGCCTTTTTCGATCGCCCCTGGGCTCCTCGCCAACCAAGGCCAAAGGAGCGAGGCTCTCTACTGCTGGTCTCTGGCAAGCTACGGAGGTCTCTAAAGTCCCACATCCGAGATACGAGTGTGGTATTCACCTCTGCCGTGCCCTATGCAGCCGCACACAATGAGGGGGTAGATGGCATGCTGCACGTCAAAGCCCATCGACGACGATCCTATCAAGCGACACGCCTAATCCGAGGCAAGCGAGGGCTAAAGCGTGCAAGAGTCACCATCTCCGCTCACCTGGTCAGAAATCACTACATGCAGCAAAACCTACCAGCCCGCCCTTTCATTGGCTGGCATCCTAGGCTAGGTGACTACATCAGCAGTATCGTTAAGTCACAACTAGAGTCATGGATGGCGGAGATCAAGCAGGAGGTCGAGAGCCACAACAAGCACTAACCAATCACCCTACATAATATGCGACGACATCTCTTCGACAGCATCTGTGAGCGTCTCAAGGGAAAGATCCCCGAAATTAAGTACTATGACCTCTGGAACGAGAGCATGAGTGCTATCCAGACGGGCCCAATCTTCGACACGCCAGCTGTCTTTTTTGAGTTCGATCCAGTGACCTTCAGCCACCAAGCTCGGGGCATCCCTCGAGGGACCGTGACACTGACCCTGCATGTCATCACCAAGTACATCCCGCTACGCCCTCTACGTAGTAGCGATGCCCCCACGGGATTAGCTCACCTCGAGCTCTTAGAGCGCATTGAGTCTGCCCTGACGGGCTTCTCGGGGCAAGGCTTCAGCCCACTCTTACTATCATCCTCCGAGATAGACCATAACCACGCCGAACTACAAGATCACAAAGAGCGCTTCAAGACTTCCGTGAGCTATCCGTCTAACTTCGGGGCGGGTGGTAGTGGAGTACGCCTATCGTCACCCATCAGCCTTACCATCACCGAGGCGGAGGGCTAATGCAGCAGTGGCGCTAAGGTCAGTCCTTAGCGCCACTGCTGCATTAGCTAGTCCAGGCTTTTCGCTGCTCATCCCAGCGGTCAAAGAGCGGGCCAAGAGATGAGACATCCTCCTCCTGGGGGGGATCATCGAGGGTAGCTACCAGACGTAAGTAGTACATCATCGTGCGTAAGCTACAGGGATAGATGGGATAGACATACATGCGCCAGATCATCGGATAGCTACGACGGTGATTGCCACGCTCGTAGTAACGATCCACGATCGCAACCACCCGCTTAGCTTTGTCAACCGTACTTTTTCGGTGATTATGCTTCTTCCCATTCTCCATACCCTGACCTTTGTGAGATTTGATTACCTTTGTAATGCCAACTACAGAGGCTCTCGGCTCACTTCGGGTCGGGGGCTTTTGCTTTTACTAGGCCTCAGTGATACCGAGGGGGACATCCGTCCACTTACCGGTGGCCCCCTTTTTCTGGGCTCGGACAAAGTCCTTAGTCCGCACGGGTCGGTAAGATTCCTTGATGATGGCAACACCTTCACCAAATCGGTGGTCTTGAATAGTCTCAGTATACTTTTCGAGCTGGAGCACCTTGTCAGCCTTGAGATTACCCTTGTTATCTCTGCTGAGGAGGTCAAGGATGATAGCCACCAGATTACGTGTCGCCTCATCGCCAGCTAGTGACGAGATGTACTCCTTAACCATGGAGATCCCGTCTTCGACGGTGTCATCCCATCCGTCTCGCTGGTAGTAGCCGACGATGATACGCCTATGCTCATCGGTTGAGATTAAGCTGTGGGAGCGTTGCCCCTTGGTTTTTACCCCCATGACATCCTCCTTCATCTTGATAACCTGGTCGACGCTATCGTAGACCTTCTTCTTGATCTCTACAAGACGACGACTGGCCTCTTCAAGCTCGGGGAAGAGATCATCTACAATTGTCGAGGCAAGATTGCGGACAGCTTCTCTGTCCTCCTTGGCTCGCTTGGCTTCTTCTTTTCGGCGATGCTCCGCCATAATCGTCTGCATTTTAGCAAACTCTTCCTCCGTCATTTCGACTTGCACTGTACTCATGTCTTATCGGTGATTAATTGGTGATTAATTGCTAGTTGATTAGGCCCGCTCTCGCTCGATAGCTCTCAGTCGCTTGCCTAGGCTACGAGCAAGGGTATCGGGGGTGTTGGGGTGCACAGCTACAGCTGAGATCACGTCTGGATCGTCTATTAAGGCAAGCTCCTCGAGGAGCTCCTTAGGGGTGGAGGTATTCTCCGCCACCATGAGGCGGATCATCGTATCTCCATTATAGGCGAGATCGGCAAGGACATCAGTGGGTGTCGATGGATTACTTGCCACGGATACTCGTACCCAAGAGTGGCTATCCCCGGCTAGCTGGCGCAGCAACTCAGGAGAGGTGGTAGTATCATCTGCTAACGCCTGGCGTTGCTCTGGCGTGTAGCGGTAGAGGTCGGCTGGTATCATTATCTATTAGTAGGGATTAGGGATGGTAGCTCTCTCCCCGACCTGATGCCTATGATAGGTTGTTTGGTCTACTCGGATGTAGTGGAGACCGGTGCTGTCCCTGAGCCAGATATAATACTCGTCATTATATGTATCAGGGATATACTCTTTATCCTCGATGACACCAGTGTAAGATCGGGGTTCAAGGCAAGAGGTTGCTCCAATAAGAGCTAGGGCGATGAGTAGTAAGATTGATTTTCTCATGTTAGTATCTTTTACCGTGGAGTCTGGGTCTGGTCTTGTTATATCGCATCTTAAGCTCGATATGGTTGAGCAGATCGATACCATACATATGTGCAACCGCCATGACTCCGTATAGTGCCGATAACACAGCCTGTCTATCTCCATCAGGTTTTAAGACTAGGTCTTCGGTGATCGAGTAACAGTACAGCGGGAATGACCCGTAATACTTCAAGGAGACGTAAGCCGGACATACTATGTCATCTATTATCCACCCCATCTGCGCTATGATATCGAGCAGTCGCATGGCTGCGTCTGCCAGCTCCTCTTCGAGAGTACCCTTAATGTGGCAAGCATAGACACAAACAAACTCTTCGGTCTCTAGCTTGTCCATATATTTTTCCACATATGCGTACCGTCCTTGACGATCTGCCTCTATAGCTTCACAGAGCTCAGATACGACCAGCATAATATGATGATTTAACGGGTACTCATCTGCCCAAAATCCTTTAGATACCGAGGCCTTGTTTACCCTTTTGGCAAGCTTTTGCCAGGCAAATGAGTCTATTGATTCACACATGTTATCTTCTTTTTGGGTTGAGTTGCAGTCTGCATATGTTATATCTCAGCTTGAGCTGGATGAGCTTATAGAGATCGACTCCTAGGTGATGAGCCAATCCAAGCAGTGTCTGCATACCGTGACGGAGCTTGAGGCTTAGCCGGGCATCAGAGGTGAGATCACGCATGATACTATACATCACACGTAGGGTATCTTCCGGATGATCGAGATACACAAATCCCCCAATATAATCTCGGCAATGCTTACCATGTACGACTAAGAGGTCAAGCATCCTCATCCCTATCTTTGCAAGTCCTTCCTCGAAGGTGTCCTTGATAGAGTTCTCAAAGGCATCCACAAAAGCATCTGCCTCCATATCCTCTATACCTTGGGGGATGCGTATCTTCTTAATTAGATCTTCTTGCTCTATAGCACCGATGACATCTTTTAGGATGAGCATTATACAGTCTTCCTCATGATACTCACAGGAGACAAATCCTTGATCGCAAAACTGAGAGTTTACCTCTTGGGCTAACTTCATCCAGAGGTTATCAACGTTCATGTAGTCAACCATTTTCCTGAGGTGTTTGGGGTTCCTGGAGGTCAGAGAGTCGCTCCTTATCTTGGTTCTCGAGGCGCTCGCTGAGCGTCATCGTTGTGCACACGCCCCAGAGGGCAACACCGGCGATCCAGAGGGTCACCCAAGTACGGCTATCCGTGAGAGCGTCCATGCCAAGAGCAAGGAGCAGGCAAACAAAGCCGATGAAGATCGTTTCTCGTTTCATGTCTGTAGTTATTATGTGGTTACTAGTTGGCGAGTGTTGAGGGGGGGAAGTAGGGCGCTGTTGGCGCATCTCCCTTGGCGGTGATAGCCTCGACGGCGAGGCGGTCACGGGTCTTGCCGTTGAAGAGCCCGATTAGGTTGCGAAGGCGCTCTCGTGGGATCTTATTGAATGATTGGTAGCCCGTAGCTCGGCAGGCAATACCCTTGATGAGAGAGGGGCTTTCGGCTTTGCCTTCACTTCGTAGGTAAGCACCAATAGCTGCCATGACTCGCTTACGGAGCTTCTGGATGTCCGCCCCCTCGGTGCGCTTATCCAGCTCCTTTGCAAGTGCTGCACACACGTCTATGAGGTCATGCGTCTCCATATCCTTCGAGGAGGTGCAGCCATAGGGGGCAAGGAGCGCCTCCTTATCTTCGGGGCTAAGCCCTAAGTTGGTGCAGAGGGTATGATACTTTCTGATGGCCCCTGCTTGCAGGGAGTCCATCGCTCTAGTTCCTTTCGCTTTCATTGTCGCTCTTAGGTGTAGTTGGTTCGACATTCTTCTTTTTGCGCTGGTCTCGCTGGCTGGGGTCGGTGGTAGCAGTACCCCAATAGCCCTCGGCCCCCTTATCCCAAATGATATAGTCATCACCGCCGACCTCACCAGTAGCGTAGCGGGAGGTCACCATGGCTCTGTAACCTTCGATACGGATCTTCACGTCGGCATCGTATCGGATAGCTTGGGCAAGCGCTCCCTTAGGTTCGCCCCCCTTCTCGTGGGCGACGACGACAAAGAGCTTCTTGCGGTAGCGCTGGGAGAGGTGCTGGTAATCACTCAGGCGCAGTCCCCTGAGGTAGTTGATCGAGTCGATAATCACGATCTCGGGGCTCTGTCGCTTGGCGAGGCGCTCAAAGAGCTCATCATACCCCTCTCTATCGAGGAGCTTGACACGTCGCCCAGCCTCCTCCATTCCTCCAGCAATCCAAGCGGACTGCATCGTAGGGCTCAGTCCCTGCTCCAGGCTATTGTAGAGTACCCGACCGAACTGGCTGAGGTACTTAGCCAGTTGCAAGCAAAAGCTAGTCTTACCACTACCACTACCCCCGTAGATAAGCCATGTACCACGCAGCACAGGCATACCTATACTATCTCGCCAAGGGCCCGTAAAATCGGCTACCTTGAAGCTGGCGGAGCGGACATTGGCATTGGAGTAAGCTCGTGCCATCTTAGTCCTCCTTCGCTAGTTGGTGCTCTCTCCAGACGGCTCGGCGCACTCTCCTGAGGTCGCACTGGGCTTCGTCGGCGATACGTCTTACCTTACGGCCGTCGGTCAGCCCATTTGCCGTGCATACTAGGGAGACATCCTCAGGCGAGAGTACACTGAGGTGGATGCACTGACGGCCGATGCGACTATAGACTTCCTCGTATCCCTTTCGACCGATGCGTAGACCCTTCTGCAGACGCTTCTCCAGGTGCTGCGTGGCGCTCAGCACGATACCGCAATGGTCCTCCAGCTCGTTGTAGAGGGTGATGAAGAAGTAGAGTACCTGATCGCTCATCTTGTCCGCCTCATCAAGGATAAGGAGGGGGCTCTCGAAGCGCTTGAGGCGACGCACCACAGCGCCGATCTTCTCGGCTACACTCAGCCCTCTTGGATCAAGGCCCATCGTCTCCATCACAGCGGACAGCCAGCTCCCTCTATTCTGATATTCAGAGCAGGTGATCGAGTACGCCTCTTGGTGCGTGGCCACATACTGACGGATAGTGGCACTCTTACCACAGCCGGCGCTACCCACGATAGCCATCACCTGCCTATCCTGCTGGGCGCACTCGAGGAGCTGGCTCAGCTCGTCATAGACGTTTGTGTGGACGATGGACCAGCCCTCGGATGAGAGCCCTATCTGCTTGCTGATGTTGTGCCACATCCCTTCGGCGATGGTGTCCCAATCGCTGTTAAGGATCTTGCTGATGGTAGCAGCACTGACCCCCTTGAGGCTATTAGCTGCCTTGTTCTGTCCCCCCTGCTTTGTGCAGTAGTCACGTAGGCGAGCTGCGATGAGTTCTTTTTCCTTCACTTCCATTGTTCTGTATCGGTTTGTATTACACTCTTTCTAGGATGCTCTTTCTTTTGGGCTTGGGAGCGGGCTCCTCTATGCTACTAGTCTCGTGCTTGAGCTTACGGTCGTAGCGGTTGTTCTTGACTTGTCCTTGGCTGTCGGGCAGGAGGTCATCCAGCTCACGCCCAAAGGACTCTTCTTGGGCGGGGGTATCGTCCTCGATGGGGCGCTTCTTCTCTCCCCTCCGAAAGGGGGTGATGCTCTTCTGTAGGAGCTCTTGGGCGACGCTGTTATCCTTCGAGGCTTCGAGGGCTAAGGGCATCATCCTCCTCCACTCTCCGTCTACCCAATCTTCTATCTCTCTGTTGTGAGCTTGTACTCGAGAGAGGTGCTCCTTATCGTCTTCGCTCTGGTCCTCTATGGCCATCGGCTGGAGGTGCTTACGCTCCAGGAGGTACTTATACTGACCATCCTCGCTGATGGCAAGGACACTGGAGAGGTCGCTGGGGTCGTAGTAGACCTGCCAGCGTTGGTGTCGTTGCTGCTTGAAGCCCTGCTCGAAGCTCTCGTAGTACTGCACCTCCCCGAAGATCGTAGGCGTGAGCCCGTAGATGCTTTGACCGATGTAGCGCCCCGAGGTCTCACCCCAATGCTCGAGGTAGATAGAGCGGTCGAGCTGGATGTCTGTCACGTCGCCGTCAAAGAGCGACATATACTCCTCATGCTTCAGCGCTCGCTCCTGGGCGAAGATCTTATGTATCTGACCCTCGACTTCGGGGCGGGTCGGGATCTTGTGCCTCAGGTCCGAGGTTACCTCCTTATTGGTACCCTTACCCTTCTTCCCGGTGATCCCGTAGCCTGACCAGTTCGGAAGAAGCTGGCAGTAGGTCTTGTTGAGCCGGGAGAAGTAAGGCTCGATGATCTTCGCTCGGGCGTTCTTCGCTCTCGCTGGGCTGAGCTTGTTACTCATCGCCTTATAGAGCGGGGTAAGAGCTCCGATCTGATAGTGGTCGTACTGGATTTCTCTTGGGTGACACTTCACCCCGAAGAGCTCCTCCGTGTGATGTGCTGCACTGCGCAGCGCTTGGGCGATCAGCTGGGGGCACTCACGCTCCCCGATAGCGTAGCCGATGGGGTAAGAGCAAGAGGCATCAAGGATCACCACCACGACAAGGCGACAGTCATAGACCGTTTTAGTGTTGCCCTTGCTGTCCTCGGTGGTCTTCTGGTAGTAGAGCTCCATCGTCCACCCGTCGTGTACCCAGTAGCTCATCGCCCGGGTGGGCTTCGTTCTCTTGATGGCAGTCTGTACCTCCAGGCGGTAATCTGTGCGACCCTTACGGCCAGCCTCGATGAGGAGGCTCTTGCTCTTGGCTATCTTGCCCACCGCCGAGGCGGTAAGCTTCTCCCAGCCTCGCTTATCGGCTGTCTCATTGTAGAGCCGTGCCACTTGGCGGTTGTTGAGTCTGTTCGGGGTGGCTAGTAGCATCAAGAGGAGCGCCGTCTGATCATCCATAGAGGTCTTGCTGGCATTGCGGTTTTGATAGCCCTTGTGGATGAGGCTCTCTAAGCCGTATTCCTTATAGGCTTCGTGCTTCTCCTTCAGCCGACTCTTAGGGAGCTTATGGGGGTACTCCTCCAGGGGCAAGCCCTCTACCATCTGAGTCATCCAGCCGTAAAACTCACCCTTGCCCATAGGTCTACGGGATGCCTTACCCCGCTTACTCGTGTGCTCCATCCAATAGGCACTGATAGCCTCGAGGATCTGAGCTTCGGCCACGTACTGTGCGATCTTATCCGCTGGCAAGCACCTACCATCAGGTAGGCGGTAAGCGTGGTAGTAGTGCACAGCTTCGGGGCAAGGGCGGATGAGTTGCTCCAGCAGGCTCTTTACTCGTTCCATAGGGGGCACGTCAAAGCGCTTATAGACCTCGGCTCGGTACTTCTCGGGGAGTGAGTCTACAGCATACTGAGCATGACGACCTCGACAGCCTCGGACGACTATCTGGAGGGTCTTCCTAGCAACCAGCTTCTCCAAGGTGTAATCACTAACAATGGAGGAGGAGATAAGCTCGACTTTCGTTGCGCAAAGTATTCCGTTCACTCGTTCCATAATACTATAGGGTCTTGCCGAACTCCTGTATCGAGGCTAGCGGTGTGATGACTGCATGGTGTGTACTACAGAGCTCATTACCCTTGTAGAGGCAAGCATTCCCAGTTACCTTATCACATTCAAGGCGGACATCTTTATTGAGATGCTGCACGAGCTTATCGCCAGTATCTAGCAGTACCTCCTCTTCTGGGGCAGTGATCATCACTACACCTCCTCTAAGGATTGCTTCGGTACGTATCTGCTCCAAGAGCTCTGACCCGCCTAGGTAGTTTAAGGCTTGATGTATCGTCTTGCGTGTCGTGCCGAACTGATCTATCAGCTCTCGACGTACTGCCTTAGTGATTTGTATTTCTCGTTTCATCGTTTAACCATCGTTTAATCAGGTGGGGTGCGCCTGATAGCTCCCTATCTCAGGTCGCTAACTTCCTAGGAGACGCACCCCTCTCTGATGTCTTAGTAAAATTTGAAGAACTCAAAGGGTATCTCCATATAGCACAAGCTGATTTCGCTATGCGAGTCCATGGCAAGCCCAGAGACCTTCCAGCCCCATACCGGATACGGATCTTGAAACTTCATCATCTCTCTATCGTCAATAGGATTCTCTGAGACAAGCCGAGCGATGAGCTCCACAGATAAGAGGGGCTTAGTGCTTTGATCCGCCATCACCTCTCTCACGTCAACAATATCCTCTGGGGCAATCAGGCCGAGGAATTCCGCAGATAAGAGCATATCAGTAAATTCATCTACATTTCTCTGAGACACAACCATCTCCCATTTCCCAAGACCATTAGTAGAGTAGACCTTGACTTGCTTGTCTACGTATTCAGGGATAGAACTTACATACCTCCTGATTGCCTGAATGGCCCGATCTTTATTAACGTTGGCTCTGATTAGATCCTCCTTGCTGATTTTGCTCTCTAGCATACTCGTTTCCTTGATTTTACGCATTGCACTATCTTTGTTCGTGTCGGTTACATATCACCACTATCGGTTTGCTGTACCCGACACTGCAAAGATATAAACATTTTGCGTAAACATCAAAACAATAAGCGTAATATTCTATGGGGTGCTACTCTAAATCTGAGAGAGTCAATAGCTTAGTTGACTACTTCGGGAAAGGGAATAAGTCTGAATTTGCCCGAATCTTGGGCACTACACCCCAAGTGGTAGCCACTTGGATAGCCAGGGATACGATAAATTACGACCTTGTTTATACAAAATGCGAAGGTGTCAACCCTCATTGGCTACTCACAGGAGAAGGGGCCATGCTGAACAATAATGAAGCACCGCCAACCACTACCAACGATAGCACCGCCATCATCCAGCTCGCAACCACCATACAAGAGCTTACGAGTAATCTGAATGATCGCAACAAGGAAATTGGAGAGCTAAGAGAAAGGGTGGGGAGTGCTGAAGCCCGAGCAGAGTTACTCCAAGCCGAACTCAATAGAAAGGTAAAATATGCTGGCGATGTGAACTCCGAAGAGCCTGCCCTTGCCGGATAAGGCCTTTACTCCTTATATCCCCTAGGAGGGAAAATCTTGAGTAGCAGCGCAATACGCCATCTTCATTAGGATAAACTTGTATCCTATCCCCCGTCGAGATTGAGAAATGTAGTCAGATAAAGAGCGATATATACAAGCTTCCCCCTTCTCATCAAGACTATATAACGCTATTCTTGTCCTTCCATTAATGGGGACAGATGTCCTGCCAATGTCCTAGCAATAGCAAATCCAATACGATTTCGGGGCTTTTTAGGAGAGGGGTAGGAGAGACGATCTACCACCTTTTTTAGAGCCTTTCTGAGGGGTAATTGAAGGGGTATTGAACGCTCATTAATCACCTGGAGCAAGGACACACTACCATCTAGGCTGGGGAGGCAAGAGGACACTCCAGTCTACCACATCGCCCACCATGCCAGCGCCCTCTCAGAGGTGCGTAGTTCCTTTATACAAGCCACTTTCATCCGTCTCCTGATCCATCGCCCCAGGGACACAGAGAAGGGGCTGAGAGCGCTCGATGCAGCACCCTCAGCCCCTCATAATTTAAGCCGACCAAAGCGGAATTTAACCTACCTCAATCAATCGCCGTTCAAATCCCCTTCAAAGTTTAAGCTGAATTTAAGCTGATTTAACTTCTTCACGCAATTCGTTTTCCATCGTCCACGCCCCTAACTCGCTGATATTCTTCTCCCTACCCGTCCCCTCTCCACTACATTTCGTATTCTCTCTTATATATGCGGAAATTTTTTCCCTTCCGCACGGCGGGAGATTTTCGTTCGGACGAAAAGGATTTTTTCTTTGGAAGACGAGGGCTTTTCTTCCGAGGAGAGGGGAACTTCCTTTCGGAAGAAAATTTATTTTCTTGCGCAAAGCAAAATATTTCCGAGTATAAGGAGTTATCGCTACCTTCGAAGTGAAAACAACACGCAGTCATTCAGACAAAACACACATTTCGTAACCATTAATAACGATCATCATGATTAAGATCAAAGCCATCGAAAGAAAAGCAGGCTTCGGCAAGACCAGCAAGAAGCTTTGGTACCCCGCAATCCACCTCCATTCTGATGTCAAATTCGAGGAGTTCATCGAGCTCGTAGCCGACGAAACGACCGTATCGTCAGCCGACGTTAAGGCCGTCTTCGACCGTGCTGCTAAGGTGCTCATCCGCCTGCTCCAAGACGGCAAGAGCGTCGACTGCGGTGACATGGGGACCTTCCGCCCCAGCATCACTGCCAAGACGGGCTCTGGCGTAGACAAGGCCGAGAAGGTCGGTGTCGAACTCGTCGACAGAGCCAAGGTCATCTACACCCCTCGCATCAAGGTTAAGACGGCGCTGAAGGGTGTTCGCATGGAGCGAGCCGAGCGTGCGCTCGATGTCCCCTATGACTCCTCTGGCAAGAAGAAGAAAAAGGGTTCGAAGGAGAACGAAGGTTCTTCGCCCACCCCTGGCGACAACGGCGGTCACGTAGGCATCTAAGCCTTCGCCCAAGCTGAAAAAGCCGAGAGCCCCCCGACGGATGCCTATCGCATCACGTCGGGGGGCTCTGCTATGGGAAGGCCTCTTGTGCGCCCTCCCTAGTTTGTCTCCCCCACTGTGGCTCCGCTCTTCCCCCGCCAAGGAAGGTGGAGCGTCGGGAGGCTAAGGTAGCGTTGGTGGGATACTCATGCTCTTATTGAAGGGTGGGCGCTTGGATGTGGATGCGCCGTCCCAGCTCCTTCGTAAAGCCCCTTGCGCCATTTTTCGTACCTTCGTCGCTGTAATTTCGTAGTACAACCCCAACATAAATAATGGTATAGCCGCCATGTTTTATGTGCTATTCAAATAATGATATGTCAGAACGTGTAGTATCAATTATTGTCCCAGTCTATAATGTCGAGGCGTACTTGCCTGAGTGTATCGACTCCTTGCTTGGCCAAACCTATCCGCATCTAGAAGTCCTCCTCATCGACGATGGCTCTACCGACGGGAGCGGAAAGATTTGCGATGACTACGCTCAGAGAGATAGCCGAGTCCGCGTCGTCCACAAGCCCAACGAGGGAGTGTCCGTGGCTAGAAATACGGCCCTTTCGATCGCAACGGGCTACTATCTGATGTGCGTCGATAGCGACGACTGGATAGAATTGGATACACTGGAGAAGTGCATGGCTATCTTGGAGAAGCGTCCAGAGATCGATATCCTAGAGTTTGGGACGATCGATTACTTTGACGGGGAGTTCGCCGAATACAAGTCGTATACTGGGGGCACAGAAGATGTCGAGTTGTCGGGGCTTCAGATCCTGCACTCCTATTCGCAGGGGAACCTTCCTTCTCCCCTGCCTTGCGCAAAGATTTATGTCCGAGACAAGATCAGTGATGTGCGCTTTATCCTAGGCCGAGTACACGAGGATAATACCTATATCTTCGAAGCCCTCATAAAGATCCAGCATTATTACTACCACAATGCACCCTGGTATATCTATCGCCGGAATAGAGTAGGATCGATCACACATACTTTGAACGATAACATCGAAGACATGTTCCTCAACATTAGAGACGTGAGAGACAAGATGATTAAGGAGCATCCCGAATTAGTCGTCTATGCCAATAGCTTCATGCTCCACCGTGCGGTCGACTACTCGTTTAGATACTACAGGCAGGGGATAGATGTCAAGAAGTATGAGAAGATGCTTGCCCCCTTCATCGAAAGCATCAAGGCATACCCTATCTTGGATCCCACGATCAAGAAGCGACTCTTTATCTATATGCCTAAGCTGTACGTCCGCTTCACCGTTCACGTCCTTCCTAAGATCAGAAAGCTCCTGAAGTGGAGACCTTTTAAGTAGGACTTATAATCAAGAGGGAAGGATCGCTAGAGTATAGCTTCGCCCCTCAACATGTAAAAAGAAAAGTAGGGCTGACTCCATCCATGGAGTCAGCCCTACTTCGTCTCTTAGGGGCGGGCGAAGCCGTTACTTCTTCCGTGGAGGAAGGTGGTAGTCGATGACCTTGCCGAGGGCGAGGTGGCAGGCGGGACAGAAGTCCGGCGTGTCGTTGGTGCGCATGCGGCAGTTGTAGCTGGCTCGGTACATGCCCTTGGAGAGATAAGCGCCCCCTTCGTAGAGCCCAACGGGGTACTTCTTCTGCAGCTTGTCGGGGGTAGGCCGTGGCGTGCCCTTCTTGATCAGATGCGACCACTTGCCCGAGAAGTCCTTGAGGTTGGTGACGTTCTGCTCCCAAGGTTCTACGGTCATGGCGTGTTCGCTCGCCGCTGCCAGGTCGCCCTCGTGGAAGTACTCGTCCGTCAGCCCGCCGAAGCTGTGACCGAACTCGTGCACGACCACGGGAAGGTACCACTTGTGGTGCGTCGAGCTCAGTAGGTAGGAGTTGTACATCCCGCCACCGCCGTAGACATCGCTGTTGGCGAGGATGATCAGGTGCTCGTACGGGATGCCGATCAGGGCGTTATTGATGGCCTTGACTTGGCGCGTCGTCAGGTAGCGGTCGGAGTAGAAGGTGTCGAAGTGCGACGAGAAGGCCGTGCGAGGCCAGCGCTTCTGACGAGGTACGGCAACTCCCGATTCCTCAGAGGAGGAGAAGACCGCTACGACATTGAAGTGCTGGCGGTAGCTCTTGAAGGGCTCGTAGGAGAAGAGTGCTTCCGTGGCGGCTTCGGCATCCTTGAGGAAGGTATCCATCTCCGCTTCCGTATAGCCTTCGGCCAGGATCGCGAGGTCAATGCACTCCTTGCTGTCGCCCGAATGGACAAGGTATTTGTGCGGAAGGGCGGGCTTGCCCGTGTGGTCACGGATGAGGATGTCCTGAGGGTCGATGCGCTGCGTCTGCTCGGCCAGTGGACGCTGCTCGGCATCGCAGAGGACGAGCTTCACACGGACGGGTGCCTTGGGGTAGGGGATCCGAAGAACCTCTTCGTAGGTGCGACGCTCGGTCTTGGCAAGCGGAGTCTGCCGCCATTCGAGGTAGAGCGGATTGAAGGAGAAGGCGTAGATGAGTTTGCCCGAAGCTTCGTCATGCACGTAGAGCTGGGCGTTGCCTCTCAGGGCGAGGCTGTCGAGATGGTAGCGCCTACCTGCCCAGCCCGAGAGGAGGTGATGTTCGTCGGGCGTGATCTCCGTCTTCTCCGAATTGCCCGAGAGGATGTAGTCCAGACGAAGCGTGCTGTCTCGGAAGAAGCTCGAGAAGTGTTGGGCTGAGGCCGAGAGGAAGCTCACGGCAAGAAGCAGAGCCAGAAGGGGAAGTCTTGTTCGCATAGTCGTGTGTATATAGCTGTTTAGTGAATCTGAGGGGGATAGCTCTCGGTGGCTAGGGCCTTGTACATACGTTCGTAGGTCGGAAGCGAAAGGCCGAGCGAACGGGCAGCACGCACGACGTAGCCCGTGAGGTTCTCCAGCTCCGTGGGGCGACCCGCTATGAAGTCCACGTGCATGGAGCTCGTGCTCGTGGGGATCATGAAGGTCTGTCGCTCGATGGTACGCTCGACTGCGTCTTCGCCCAGATCGTAGCCCATAGCTGAGAAGAGCTGGCAGAGCTCGACGATGAGCTGGCGCATCTCTTCGGGGTGCTCCTTCAGTGCATCGCCTACCGTCTGGTTGAAGTAGGACGTACCCGTGGCCGTAGCCGAGATCATGAGGAACTTCTTACGTATGTGCTCCTCGATGTGGTCGGGGTTGATGACGTGCACCCGCACGGAGTCAAGCAGCGAGGCAAGTTCCTTCTCCTCCTCCGTTCGCTCCTCGGTGCGCTCTCCGAAGAAGAAGAGTTCACGCTCCGCCTCCAGAAGGATTTCCCCTGGGGCAGGCTTGCGCCCCGAGATGTAGACGCAGCCGTCCCACACCCGAGCCTCGGGTAGGATCGCTTGGATCTGGTCGGTGATGTCGGCGCCGTTGAGCAGGGGTAGGATGATGGTCTTCGGCGTAATGATCGGGCGGAGCTGCTCGAGATTGGCTCTGAGATCGTAGCTCTTCGTCGCAAGGATCAGCAGGTCTGTCGCTGGGAGCTGGCTTGGATCTTCGGCGATGAAGTCGGGGCGGACGGTGAAGTCTCGGGCAGGCGTATGTACATGGAGCCCTCGGGAACGAATAGCCTCGAGATGGGCTCCCCGAGCGACGAAGCTGATGGTACGGCCTAAGCCTTCCTGACGGGCAGCCTCTACGAGCATAGCTCCGTAGTAGCCGCCTACGCCTCCGAGGCCAGAGATGGTGATGTTCTTGAGCAGCATGATGCTAGAGATGGAGTAGTTGGCGATAGATGGAAGCGTAGCCCTCGGCCATGTGCTGGTAGCTGAAGAGTCGCTGGGCTCGCTCCTTCAGGCGCTCCGATCGGCGGGGCTCATGCTCGAAGTCTTTGAGCCCACGCTGGACGAGCTCGGCCATATCCTCGGGTGCCGTGGAGTCGAAATAATAAGCCTCTTCCCCTCCGATCTCAGGGAGGCTGGTCATGGGGCGAAGGAAGAGGGGTTTCCCCAGCGCCATAGCTTCGACGACGGGGAGACCGAAGCCTTCGGCCTTGGAGGGGTGGACAAGCGCCTTGCAGTGATAGAGTAGGGTATCCTTGACCTCATGAGGCACGGCCTCGTAGAGGTGGATGCGGTCGGCCGTGCCCGTCTCTCGGATCAGCCGATCGATACGTGCCTTGTATTCGGACTTAGCTTCCGAATAGACAAGCACTAGGTGAAGCTCTTCGGGAAGGTGGCGAAGCATCTCGATGAGTAGGTGCTGTTGCTTCTTGTCGAAGAGAACTCCTAGGGCAAGGAGGTAAGGGTTCTTAGGGATGATCCCTTCTGTGGGGAGGGCTCGGAGCTGCTCCTCATCGGGAAGGAAGATCCCGTTGTGGACGATATGGATAGTGGTACCCTTGCGTAGGGGGAAGAGCTCCAGATTAGCCTCTAAGTCTTGGCGCACGAAGTCCGAGATACAGACGATGGCATCTGCTTGGCGGAGGTTCTTCGTCGCAATGCGTTGGAGCTTAGCTCGACGATGCTCTTCGAGATCCTCGTGCAGGAAGTTGAGGTCGTGTAGCGTCACTAGGCGCTTTGTGCTCCAGCTCTGAGGGAAGTAGCGCTGGAGCTGGTGCGTCACGTGGAGCAGGTCGAAGCGAAGTGGGGTAGGATTGAAGTACTTGTGCAGGCGACGGAAGCTAACCACATCCTTGCTCTCTCCCTCTTGAGGACGGTAGAAGGAGCACTTGAACCCCTCTGTCGGGAGCTCCCGAAGCCCCGTCTCGAGACAGCGGCAGTAGTAGGCTAGCCCACAGTAGGGGTAGCGAAGTCGCTCTTGATCAATCAGGACTTTCTTCATAGTCGGGGATCTCTAGGGGATGAATGGTGGGTTGGGTGCACGCTATAGTTCCTCGAGGAGTGCTCTCCATCGGGAGAAATTCTGCTCGGGCTCATAATCCAAGCGCTTCCGCAGGCAGGCTTCTTGTAGCCGAGCTCTGAGGGCTTCGTCTTGGCAGAGCTCCTTGAGCCGCTCAGCATAGAGCTTGAGGTCGAAGGAGGGGACGAGCCGTCCGAACTCTCCATCTTTGCCTGTGACGAATCGCATACCAGCACAGCAATCGAAGGCTATCGGCACGCATCCGTTGTTCTGTGCCTCAAGGAGCACCAAGGGAACTCCCTCTATGGTGGAGGTCAGAGCTACGATAGCGGCTTCACGATAGACACGCTCGGGCTCGGCGCAGTAGCCACAGAGGCGTGCTCGCTTGAGCCCGTAGCGGGAGATCATACGCCGCAGTGCTTCCTCTTCTGTTCCCCTACCATGGATCTCTAGCGTCCAGTCGGGAAGCTCCTTCTCTAGGAGCGCCCAGATTCGGATGAGGCGAGATACCATCTTGTCCTCTGGAGAGAGTCGTCCCATGTAGACGACCTTCTTTTCCTTCTTGAGCTGGGGGTCGGGGAGAATAGGAAGGGTATTCGTTAGAGCCACGAGTTTGGAGCGGTCTTCGTCACTGAGCTCTAGCCTCTGTGCGATCTCCTCGCTGTACTCGGGGCAGAGGGTGATGAAGCGGTCTACGCTGCGGATGATCGCTCGGTACTTCTCCTCGATATGGTTGCTGAAGGCTCGTTGCCATCGATACTTCCACTGACGAAGGAGTATCCACTCTAGGCGCTTCATGAAGCTGCGGCGAGCCCGCATCTTTCTTGCTGGATATTCAAGGATCTCTTCCCAGAAGGGGGCTCCATGCGACCAGTAGATGAGCTTGAGCGAAGAGGCTCGTAGTCGATCCCAATAGGGATTGGTATGGGCTGTGGGGAAGATGAGTACTTGGATGTGCTGCTCGGTGGTATCTCGGAGCAGGAAGTCTACGTTCTCCTCGCTCCAGAGCCGAGCCGTGTCGGGTAGGAGATGCAGGGAGGTCAGTGTAGGATGAGGAAGTCGCCATTCCTCGTGCTTGATACTACAGCAGTAGTAGTGGGTATGGATCCCCATAGAGGCAAGCAATAGTCCCGTGTCAGAGGAGACTTGGTCCCCTCCGCCTAGGCCAAAGTGCTCCTGTACGATGGCTACGTGTAGATTCTGGATCTGCATCGGTATGGTTCGTTAGTCATCAAGATGATGGGATCGCTCAAAGTAGGCTCGCACCTCCACCTCATAGCGCTGGAGTGCCTCACGAAGAGCTTCCGTGGATGAGAACTTGTGCTCGGGGTGTAGCTGCTCAAGCACTTCTACCCGCACTTCTCGCCCATAGATATTGTCGTTGAAGTCGAGGATGTGCACCTCGATCGTCCGCTCTAGATCACCGCCGATCGTCGGGCGCTGACCAATGTAGAGCATGGCCTCAAGGCGCTCCTCGAAGCCCTGTGCTCCTCTGAGGCTGAGGGTCGAGGCATAGACCCCGTGGGGAGGATAGATCTGACGGCGGTCAGCGAGAGCGATATTGGCTGTCGGGTAGCCGAGCTTGCGTCCCAGATGTAGCCCTTCGACGACAGAGCCAAAGAAGCTGAAGGGACGGGAGAGGATCTCCGTCACTCGTGGCATCGCTCCGCTACGTATCAGCCCCTTGATGAGGGTCGAGCTGAAGGTCTGCTGCTCCCTCGCTAGGGGCTCAGCCTGCAGGACGGTGATGCCCAGAGGGGCACCGAGCTCTTGGTAGTCCGTGAGCTCTAGCTTTGCTCCGTGACCAAAACGGTTGTCGTAGCCGAGGACGAGGTCGGTCACCCCGAGCTCACGATGGAGGACTTCCTCCATGAAGACTTGGGCGCTCTTAGCCGCTAGCTCTGGAGTGAAGTGAAGGAGGTGAACGCTCAGACCAAGTGCTCGTAGGAGGCTATCCCGCACAGCTGTCGGCATGATGTGCTCGGGCTCACCCTTCGTCTGAAGGACATCGGCAGGATAGGGATCGAAGGTGATCGCTAGGAGTTCGGTCTCGGGGAATGAAGAGGCATAGGCCTTCATCTGAGCGAAGAGCGACTGATGCCCGAGATGAACTCCGTCGAAGGATCCAATAGTAGCGACTACCTTTTTATCCATGCGAGCGGGTTGAGTTTGGTACGCTCGTGCCAGAGCTGGAAGTGAAGTAGTCGTCCTCCCGATCCGTCGGGGCTAGCACCGACGGAGCCTAAGACTTGCCCCGTAGAGACCCGTGAGCCACTGGAGACGGAGACGCTACTGAGGTTGGCATAGACCGTCAGATAGTTCCCGTGTCTCAGGATCAAGGCGGTGCCATAGCCAGGGATCATGAATACCCGACTGACGACACCAGTGAAGACGGCATAGGCTCGGCTATCGCCCTGCAGACCGAAGTCCACGCCACTGCTATTGACCTGCACACGGTTGTGCTCGGAGTGCTGATGCACACCGAAGGTGCGGAGGATCGAGTAGGAGCCACGGATAGGTGCAGGGAGGCGACCCTTGTTCTGAGCGAAGGAGGAGGCAAGTGCTCGCTCGTTGGCATCCATGGCGTAGCCCCCAGGAGTAGCAGCACGGCGCTCCTCGGGCTCGGGTTCGGTCGCTTGGCTAGGTGGGGTGCTGGGGCTAGTGGTCTTGCCCTTGGAGCCCTTCCCTTTATCCTTGGAGGAAGAGGCGGTCTCGCCGGAGCTCTGCCCTTGGCGCTGAGCCTCACGACGACGGCGAGCCTCTTCGGCACGGCGCTGAGCTTCGGCAGCACGGCGCTGGGCGGCGAGGATCTCGGCCTCTACCTGCTGCTGGATCTTGCGATCAAGCTCTTCGGCACGCTTGCGCTGCTTGGAGAGGTCTTGGGCGAGCTGTTTCTGTTGGCCTCGAAGATCCTTCACTTGGGCAGAACGCTGGACTTCCTCCTGCTCGAGCTTGCGCTTCTCTGCTTCACGGAGCGAGAGGAGGTGCTCCTTCTCCGAATGCGTGCGTCCTACTTCGGCCTTGGTAGCTTCGATCTCGGTGCGGGTGGTACGTAGTGCCTCGGAGGCCTCACGTACCGCCTTGGTATAGCGAGAGAGGAAGCGCTGGCGCTCTCTCGCCTCGGAGGGAGTCCGAGAGGAGAGTACGAAGACCAGCGGGTCTATATGGGTGTCGATCCTCTGGAGCTGTAGGAGTGCCGCCCGATAGCGCAGCAGGAGTGCTCCCTCGCGACGGTGGAGCCTGCCGATATGCCCCGAGAGGGTGTCGATGCGTGCCTGCAGGCCACTGATCTCATTGCCGAGGATGGCGACGACCTGCCGACGCTGCTCGACCTGCTCCTTCACAGCACGCAGGGTCTGCTCTTGGCTTCGGGTATCCTTGCGGAGCTGCTGGAGCTTCTTGTCGGAGGCTTCGATGTTTCGGAGTAGCTGCTTGCGCTCCTGCTCGAGGCGCTGGAGTGTCTTTGACTTGCGAGCTTGAGCGGAGGCAGGGGCTACGGAGAGTAGGAGGCAGACGAGGAGAAGAGCCTGCCCTAACCGATGGCGGTATCTAGCGAAGAGGGTGGCGATCATAGCGAGGGCAAGAGCTTGATGAGCTCAGAGAGACTGATACGCTGGTAGCCGTCTTTGACTCGGGGGGTGATGTCGGGGACTTCGCCCGTGTAAGGACGGAGCTTGCTCCAGTCGATGGTTAGTGCTGGGGCGGAGGTCTTACCGAGGAAGAGAGTCGTGCGCTGAGCTAGATGACTCTCCAGAGAGGCTGCGCTCTGCTCGTAGCTGAGCGAGAAGACTGGGAGGCCCGTCTGGAGCTGCTCGGTGACAGCGAAGTAGGTAGGCTGGTGCTGGGCATTGAGGAGCCAGCGAAGGTGATAGTCCTGCTTACCCCCTTGGCGAGCCACTTGTAGATAGGCTTCGGCATCGGTACCTCCCGACTCGGTGATGCTGTAGCTGAAGGCTCCCCCCTTCGTGCCTCGGGCTCCGCTGGGGAAGAAGGGCTTGCCGAGGAGCAGGCGCTCGACATCATCGTAGCGTACGGGGAAGCCGATGAGCTCGGAGAGCTCTTGGTAGCTAACCTCGGCATAGCGTCCGTGGAGCTTGTCGATAGCTGTAACCCCCTCACGGGTGAACCATACTCGGGCAGCTTCGATCAAGGGGAAGGGGACGACGGACCAGTAGATCCCTTGGCCCTTGAGGATGGTGGCATTGACCTTGGAGGAGAAGTTGTCCTTCTTGAGGAAGAGCTCGGCGCTCAGTGCCCCTCTTAGGGTAGAGGCATAGGCGGGAGCACTCTGGAAGGCTCGGAGGCGGGCTTCTCTCGAGGTGTCTATGGGGCGAGCTGTCGTCGGCTCGTCAGTCTCGCTCGTGCGCTGTAGGAGTCCACAGCTTGAGAGAGAGAGGAGGAAGGCTCCAGCGGCAAGAGCTAACGTCTTGCCAAGTAGAGCCCGGCGAGTAGACCGCAGGGTGCGGGCTATGGTTGAGGTCATCTTACTTAGTCTTTTGAGCCTTCTTGGCTTCCGTTATTTTCTTCTCGATCCCACGGAGCACCGCAGGATCGGCTCCCTTAGCCTTGAAGGCCGTGAGGGCTTGCTCCCATGCTTCGATGGCTTCGGGGTATTCGCCGAGGCCTAGATAGATGTCCCCCATGTGATCATACATGTCTGGGGAGATCTTGTCGGGCTCGGTCGAACTGAGGGCTCTACGCTGGTAGAGCTTAGCAAGGGTATAGTTCTTCCTCAGAAGCAGGATATAGGCATAGGTGTCGAGGATGTAGGCCTCGTTGGGGGCGATCTTGATAGCTTGGCCAGCGTAGCGCTCGGCGCTGTCTAGATCCCGCCCAGACTTAGCTAGGCGGTAGGCATAGTTGTTCAGGGCCTCGGCATCCTGCGGGTTCGCTTCGATGGCTTGGAGGTAGAGGCTATCGGCACGCTGAGCCTTCTCTGCTCCCCCTCGCTCGGCATAGAGGTCGGCGAGTAAGCTGTAGAGGCGAGCGGCTCCCTCCCCGATCTTGGGCTCGATGGCCTTGATCCCCTGCTCGAGGATATCCATAGCACCTTGGTACTTGTCCTGTCGGAAGAGGTCTCCTGCGAGGATGATGTAGATGCGCCAGTCGGTAGCGAGGTGGGGTAGGGCTGCCTGAGCGGTCTGGGTCGTCAGACTATCCGAAGTGAGACCGATGGAGGCATTGAGGAGTTCGTCCCAGATCCAGCTCTCGCTGGGGTGGAGCTTGCTTTGGGGTAGAAGTAGGTCATAAGCCTCTTGGTACCGCTCGGTATAGCGAAGTGCTTGGGCGTAGCTCTTTAGCAAGGGAAGGTCTTCGGGGTAGATCTCGACTAGATCCCGTATGTGACCGAGGATCTTGCTCATATTGTAGCCTTCGCTTCCCTTGGCTTCTTCGCTGAGGTGAAGCCACAGGGCGAGCTTCTCCCCTACGGGTATCTTCTTGTCGGTGCTGAGACGAGCAAGCTGGGCTTCGGCTTCAGCGAAGTCCTTCTGGATGATGAGGCGGTGTACCTTCAGGATGCAGGCTTCGCTCTCTGTGATGCGACCCGAGCGCACGTCCTTGAGGACCTGCTTCTCAGCCTCCTTGACTTCACCCTCTTCGAGGAGATAGAGGATCCAGTCGTAGTAGGTGCGACGATCTTCGGGGTAGAGCTCCGACCAAGTGCGGTACTCTTGGGCTATGGCCTTCTTGTCCTTGGTCAGGGCGATGAGCTGGATCTTGAGCTTGGTGAGCTGTCCATAGGCTTCGGGGATCGAGCGGAAACGCTTCTGCAGTTCCGTAGCCATCTGAATGCCTTTCTTGAGCTCGCCCGTGCGAGCGTAGAGCTGGATCAGACGATAGCGTATATCGTCATCTTCGGGGTCGACTTGACTGAGACGCTCATTGACCAGCAGTGCATCGTGCATGCGGTTCGCTTCGATGTAGGCTGTGGAGAGCGCTCGTGCATAGGTGCGGTTAGCCGAGTCAGCGGCATAGGCTTGCTCCAGTAGGGGCAGAGCACGTTCACTCATGCCCTGCTGGGAGTAGTTGCCTCCCAGCATGAACGCAATAGCAGGATCGGTAGGGTCAAGGCTATGGGCATGACGAAGCAGGTCAAAGGCCTCCATGGTCTTGGAAGCAAGTTGAGCCAGTACACCTTGGTAGTAGTATTCCTGGGCTTTTTCTTTGAGTTCGCTACGGTCATTCCTCCTCTGTGAGCTCTGTCCCCACACGGGGAGCGTATGGAGAACTCCTAGGAGCAGGATATAGCTTAGTTTGAGGTAATCGTTATACTTCGTCAATCTCATCTGCACCATCAAAAACGGGTCTATATGCCTCTAGGAAGGCATACTATCTACCAAAGATACCTCTTTTCTGATAATCGGGGGCGATCGGGCTCCTTCAAGAGCGGTAGCGCTCAGGGTAATCCGCTGATTGTGAGGGGGAAGAGGTGGAGCCTAAAGGGGCGGAAGTATGGGGTTCCCTTTGAAGGAGAAACTCATCGCCTACTGCTGCGCAGGAGAAGGGGAAAATGATCCTTCGAAGGCCCTGCTCTAGAAGCCCTTAGAATGGGGCTTCTAGAAAAGCAAAAGGGGTACTACTGTAGACTGTCAAGCGTCTACAATAGTACCCCATGGGAGGCGCTACTGTAAGTCCCAGCGGGTTGATCTTCTAGCCTTCTCGGTGGTGCTGTATCGCCTTCGAGGAAGTCCTATTCTTAGTCCTGCTAGGTTCGGCCTACTTCGCCTCTCTCATTACCCCTGCGGGCTACATCCGAAGTATCTTGCCCATGCTCTTTATTACTCTAGGGCGATGGCTGTCGTAGCTCGAGGAGAAGAAGTTCAGCTTAGGATCAGTGAACTTGGTCTTGATCCCCAGAAGGTCGCAGAAGGCATGCGTGAAGAGATCGTTCATGATGGGGAGCTCCTTGGACTGCTCCAGCTGAGGGTAGAGGTCTGGATACTTAGCCTTCAGAGAGGGGGAGAGATAGACGAGGAAGGGGACAGATACCCCCGAAGGATGAAGTCCATGACCACTAAAATGGGGCTGAGATGGATCGTCAAAGAGGATCTCTCCATGGTCTGCAAAGTAGATGACAAGAGCGTCCTTCTGGCTGTACTTGCGTATGATCTCCGAGACGACGTAGTCATTGTAGTAGACACTATTGACATAGTCCGAAAGGATCTGATCTCGCTCGTCTCCGAACTGCTGGGGAATATCTTTCACACCGAAGCGGGCGAACTCCTTGGGGAATCGCTTGCTATATATCGGGTGTGACCCCTCGAGATGGACAAACTGTACGAAGGGCTTCCCATTGACCCCTGCATAGTGCAGGTCTTTCAGCACAGCTTCGTCAAAGTATCTGGCAGCGGAGTCTCTATCGCCATCGATGGAGCGGGGGTGGACATACTTCACGCTATCAGCAAGTGAGGCTATTATGTTCAGAGGCTGGACGATCGCCCCCGTACTCTCTTGGTTACTCGTCCAGTATGTAGTGTAGCCAGCCTTAGAGAGAATAGTGGTCAAAGTTGGATGTTCGTACCAAGGCTTGGGGCTACCAGAGAGCTGCATGGTCAGTACTTGAGTAAGCGACTCAATCGTATTGCCCGCAGGACTGATGACATCGCTATAGCGGATCATGTCCCCCGTCTTCAGGAGCGAGTCAAGATGAGGTGTGTTGCTCAGAGGGTATCCGTAGCAGTGCATGTAGTCTCGACGGAGCGTCTCACCGATGATGACGACTATGGAGGTGTTATCTAGGCGATTCTCGTGGGTGAGCTGTCCTAGGTCAATGTTCCTCATGTTCTCTACACCCTCTTGGATCTTTCGAGTCTCCTGTGCAAAGCCGATCGTATTCCAGAGGAGGCGATCCATAGGGCTAATTGTTTGGTCAAAAGCCGTCCCAAAAAGCTGTACCCATTCGTAAGTCTTGCGCGTCGGGAAGGTAAGGATCAGCAGAGAGCAGATGATCGAGAGGATGTAGAGTGCAAGCGTCCCTTGTGCTGGCTTCGTCTCTCGGTTCCTCTTCTTAGCCCAGCGCTGGTACAGAGCCTTTAGAGATAGCGCAATGAAGGCTGAGACGATGATCTCAAGCGTAGGGCGCACCAGCGGGGAAAATGAAACGGACGAACTCCAGAATTCTGAAGCTTCAGAAGGGTTGGTCCCTGCGATAGCCAGCAGGACAGAGTGCGAATAGCACATGCCATACACGCTGACGAGGAAACTCTCAAGATAGTGGAGAAGGATCGTGAGCCCACAGAAGAGTCCTCCTAGGAAAGAGCGGATGCGCCCCCTCTTAGGAATGGTATAGATCCACCAGAAGAGGCTGGCCCATAGGATTGAGCGAAATAAGCTCTTTGCAGCAATGAATAAATAGCCAGACAGCAAGCTCTCTCCTGCAAATTCTCCTGAGTGCGGTAGATAGTGCACCAAGAAGAAAGCATTCAGAAGCAGTATAAATAGCGGAAGCCATAAGCCCTCACGGAGTCTCAGGATATACGCCTGGGAGGACATGCGGACGAGACGAGGAAAAGCCATATTAGGGATTGGAAAAATTAAAAATGCAGACAAATATAGTAAGTCTAGGCCTATCAAGCCTTTCCATAGCTCCGGATGAGTCGAGAGCCCCATCGATGCTCAAGGAGGCTTCGCACGAGGAGATAGGCGAGGAAGGCAAGCCAGAGGCCATGCACCCCGAAGGGGACGAGCGTGAGCTGAGCTACGAGGAAGAACGTCATCGCAGCGAAGATCATCGCTACTCCCATCGTCCTACTGTCCGTGGCTCCTACGAGGATGCCATCCCAGAGGAAGGCTCCAAAGGATACCAGAGGCACCGCCCCCATCCAATAGCTGTACTCGAGGGCTCGGCGAAGGACTTCCTCCTTATCCGTCAGGAGTGTGAGGAAGGGGTGAGGGATGGCGAGGTAGAGGAGGGAGACGGTGAGCGCCGTCACAGCGCCCGTGCGTAGGACGAGCGAGACGGTCTCTCCAAGACGCTTGTGGGCTCGGGCTCCGATGGCTTCGCCCACAAGGGCTTCGGCAGCATAGGCTAGCCCATCCATGAAGTAGGAGAAGAGGGTGAAAAGCTGCATCAGCAGGCTATTCGCCGCTAAGGTTGTGACCCCGATCATCCCACCATAGCGGATGAAGGAGAGCGTTACCGCCTGTAGGAGAAGTGTGCGGATGAGGAGGTACTTCCCGACATGGAAGTAGCGGAGCAGCGTCGGGGGGTGCCACACGAGGTCGTGGCGAAGGAGTCTAAGGATGCGTCCTTGACTTCGCACAGCTCCGATGAGCAGAAGCCCCACGGCACAGTACTGCGCAAGAGCAGTGCCCAGAGCAAGGCCTCCCACGCCTAGCTCAGCGGGGAAAGCAAGGAGGTAGCTGAAGAGGATGTTGAGGAGATTGCAGAGGATGCTCACGCTCATGACGAGCTTCATCCGCTGGACACCGATGAGCCATCCGTTGAGGACATAGAGCAGGAGCGCTGCGGGAGCTCCTAGGAAGGAGTAATGGAGGTAGACTTGAGCCTCTGGGAGTTGCAGCGAAGCACTTCCCTGAAGCAGGGTCGCTGCAGGAGTAATGTAGAGGGGACGAAGGAAGACGAGGAGCAGTCCGATCACCAGCGCAATGATCGAGCCCGAAGCCAACTGACGAAGCAGTGCCTTCGCATCGCACGCTCCCCAAGCTTGAGCCGTGAAGCCAGTAGTCCCCATGCGAAGGAGACTCCAGACCCCGATGACAAACTGTGTGATCGCGGCTCCGATAGCCACGGCAGCGATGCTCTCAGCTTGCTCCATGCGCCCTGCCATCGCCGTGTCGGCGAGCATCAGCAGGGGGACGGTGACGTTGGAGAGAATGTTGGGTAGGGCAAGCGCTCCTATTCTCCTGAGGAGTCGACGAGAGGTCTCCACGTCAGATCTTCTGGGTGTGTTGCTCGAAGACGATGAGGAGGATGTCCCCGACGGAGAGCTCTAGCTTCCCCTTCGGCACCATGTAGTTCTCCCCACGGCGAACGAGGATGACGAGCTCCTCTTCCTTGAGGTCGATCTCCATCAGCTTCCTCCCAGGTAGGAGCATCTCGGCAGTGACCGTGCGCTCGACCATCTTAGCCCCCGTGTGCTGAGGGATCTTCACCCCGAAGCGACTGATCTCCTCCTTGATCTCTTCGTCGAGCCCTAGTAGACGGGCTACGGCGGGTAGGGTGCTCCCCTGAATGAGGAGCGAGAGTAGGGTGATGAAGAAGACGATGTTGAAGAGAGTCTCTGCTCCTTCTACCTGACTCATCATAGGGTAGGTGGCGAAGATGATGGGCACAGCGCCACGCAAGCCGACCCACGAGAGGAACCACCGTCCACGTAGGCTTATCCGAGGGAAGAAGAGGAGCGAGATGTGTACTGCCAGCGGGCGAGCAAAGAAGATCGTGAAGAGCCCTGCCAAAAGCGCAAACCCAGCGATGGGGAGTAGATTCTGGGAGTCGACGAAGAGCCCGAGGATGATAAATAGTGCGATCTGAAGGAGCCAAGTAAGCCCGTCGAAGAAGGTGGCGATACTCTTCTTGTGGACGATCTTTCTATTCCCGACGAGGACACCCATGATGTACACGGCGAGATACCCGTTGCCCTGCAGGAGATTCGTCGCAGAGAAGGCGAAGAAGACAAAGCAGAGTAGGAGAATGGGGTAGAGAGCTTCGTTGCCGATATTCGCCTTGTTGAGTACCCAGACGGTGGCTTTACCTAGGAGATAGCCCATGAGCCCTCCTACTCCGAACTGCAGTAGGAACGTCACGAGGATGCTTCCCCAAGCTCCATCGGCTCCCCCCGTGACATACTGGATCAGCGCAATCGTGAGCATGTAGGCCATCGGGTCATTACTCCCACTCTCTAGCTCAAGGATAGGACGGAGGCCCTCCTTGAGATGCATGTTCTTCGAGCGTAGCAGAGCGAAGACAGAAGCCGAGTCGGTACTAGACATCGTAGCCGCTAGCAGTAGTGCGATGGGGAAGGTCAAGTGCACCGGAGCCCAACCGAGCTGGTCCATCCCGTAGAAGAAGCCCCCAAGGCAGAAGGTAGTCAAGAGTACCCCCAGCGTAGAGAGCACAATCCCTGGTCCCAGCACGGGACGTATCTCGGTGAGCTTCGTCTCGAAGCCCCCGAAGAAGAGGATCACCGTCAGTGCAATCATCCCGATGAACTGCGTCTTCCCAGGGTCGTTGTATTGTATCCCAAGCCCTGCATTCCCAAAGATCATACCCGTGATGAGGAAGAGCAGAAGGGCTGGCACTCCGAAGCGTGTGCCCACCTTCCCTGCGATGATCCCTGCGAGCATCAGGAGCGAGCCAACCAATAGAAGCGGTTCGTAAGCTACTGCTGCATGATTCATATATAATCCAGTGTTTGTAAGTAAGAAGAATGAAAAAGGAATACTTGGAAGAGCAACCTTAACAAAGATACACAAAATGAGCGAGTTTTGTAGCAAAGAGCCTCGGTTTGGCTCGCTATAGATATAGTCATCCCCCCTTGGAGCGAGAGTCCAAGGGGGGATGACTATATGGGGGAGGGGAGCTGCCTGCTACCTCGCTCCGCAGATAGGAGACTTAGCCTCTACGGCGCAGCTCTCCGAGGATAAGTGCCGTAGCAATAGCCACGTTGAGCGACTCGGTATGCGCTCGCTCCAGCGGGTAGGGTGGGATGGTGAGCCGTCGGTCGATGAAGGGCTCAAGCTCGGAATGGATGCCTTGGCCTTCGTTGCCCATGATGATGAGTGTGGGGCGGCCTTGCTCCGAGAAGTCCGCTGTATAGAGATCTTCTCCTCCGAGGAAGGTCCCGACACGGACTCCGTCGAAGGAGCGCAGGAAGGCGATGCTATCCTTGAGGCGGTGGAGACGGACTCTCCCGAGGGCTCCCATCGTAGCTTGTACCACCTTGGGGGCGAAGGGATCCGCAGTGCCTGGAGCTAGGTAGATGTCCTCGAGCCCAAACCAATCCGCTGTGCGTATGATCGTCCCTAAGTTCCCAGGGTCTTGTATGCGATCTAGGAAGAGGGCGAGGCCAGAGGTGGGCATGGCTAGGCTTTCCTCTTCTTCGGGGAGGGTGAAGACACCGAGCAGAGGCTGGGGCTGGCGTTGCGAACTGATGCGACTCCAGTCGAAACTCTCGGGGACGATCTCTAGTCGCTTCGGACGGTCACACTCGGCAAGCGTGCGGAGCTGCTCCTCGACCCCTTGAGCTACGGACACTCCTACAAGGAGAAGCTCACAGGGGAAGACTCCTAGCATCTCCCCTGTGAGCTTGATCCCCTCAGCGATGAAGCGTCGCTGAGCACTTCGTCCTTTAGCCTCGTGGAGGCTACGTATATCTTTGAGTTCGTTTTTACTCAGCATCGAAGCGCACTTCCTTGAAGGCATAAGCCCGCTCCCAAGAGTCTTCCCGCTGGAGGACAAGGCGTCCTTCGGGAGTCACATCCTTGATCTGTGCTCGGAACTGCCCATCGACATCGGTGAAGAGATAGAAGCCTTCCCGACGATATAGATGCTTCATGTAGTGGCGGTGTACATCTTGGTAGCGCCCTAGGAGGAAGTCAGGCAGTAGGATAGCGAGCTCACTGTGCAGGCGGATGAGTACTTCCATAGGCTCCAGACTGCGCCCCGTGATCATGCGCAGGGAGACAGCTAGTGGGAGCTCGGGAGGGAAAGCTTCGTCGTTGATGTTCATCCCGATACCGATGACGGAGTAGTCGATCTTCTGTCCCGTTAGGCTGTGCTCGATGAGGATCCCCGAGAGCTTACGGTCTCCGTAGAAGATGTCATTAGGCCACTTGACCTTGAGCTGAGTCTTCTGTTCGTCGGTCATGTAGTAGGCGAAGGTGCGCATCACCGCCCATGCTGCGAGCTCAGAGACGGCGAACTGCTGCTTACCTAGAAGGAGCTCTGAGCGGAGGAGGAAGGAGAAGGTGAGGCTGTCTCCTGGGCGTGAAGTCCAGGTATTGCCACGCATCCCTCGGCCTGCTGTCTGCTGGCGACAGACGACCGTGTGAAGCTGAGGTAGGGTGCGCCCAGAGGCGATCTGCTGCATCAGGTAGGTATTAGTACTCTCTACCTGATCGATGAATTCGAGGAGTGAAGTGTCCATGTTAAGATAATAGGGAGAGAAATCGTAGGGCTTAGTCTACTTCGTCCAAAGGAAGGAGGGAGAGACTGGCGCGTATCTGCTTGGTGAGATTGGCTGAGGCTTCGTTCCACGAGTGGCGGATGAGCTGTCGGAGGATAGGCTGTGGTAGGTCACGATCGAGGTAGACCGTGTTCCAGTACTTCTTGTTAAGGTGGTAGCCTGGAGTGACAGCGTCATACTGGGCTCGTAGCTCTTCGACTCGGTCTGGAGCACACTTCAGCGAGGCTCTGGGCTCCCCTTCGTCTAGAGAAAGGATAGCGAAGATGCGATCGACGACCTTGAAGACGACTAGGTCCTCTCCGAAGGGCATGGACTCGCTGGAGTGAGGGAGCGAGAGGCAGAAGTCTCGGAACTGCTCAATGTCCATAGATACGCTGATTATCCTTAATTTTGCTTCGCATAAGGCCTTTAACCAGAGGGGGTAGATACCCTTGAGGCCCATGCTTATGTAACAAATGTATGAAAAAACTTGTGTTTGCGAGCAATAATGCTCATAAGCTCTCCGAAATACGGGCACTCCTAGGAGATCGTATTGAGGTCGTTAGCCTCTCTGACCTCCAGTGCCATGATGAGATCCCTGAAACTGCTGATACTCTAGAAGGGAATGCCTTGATCAAAGCTCGCTATGTGTGGGAGCGTTTCGGGCTCTATTGTTTTGCCGATGATACGGGTCTCGAAGTAGAAGCCCTTGGCGGTGCTCCTGGGGTCTACTCTGCACGCTTCGCAGGGGAGCATGCTACCTTCGAGGATAATGTCAGCCTTCTGCTCGAGCGCCTCTCGGGTGTCGCTGCACCTCGCCGAGCACGCTTCCGTACGGTGATCGCCCTCATAGACGAATACGGGACGCACTTCTTCGAGGGAAGTGTCGATGGCGAGATCACGCTAGAGCGATCGGGGGACCATGGCTTCGGCTACGACCCTGTCTTCCGTCCCGAGGGACGAGGGGAGACGTTTGCTCAGCTCACCGAGCAAGAGAAAAATAGCATGAGCCATCGTGGACGGGCAGTTCAGAAGCTCGTGAACTATCTACGTGCTCTAGCCTAGAGCTAAGCCCTATCACTCCCTAGAACTATACTCTTCGCTTATGAAGTCGCTTACTCCTGCTCGCCTCCTTTACCTCCTTTATTTCATCCTCATCGGTGGACCGCTCTTCCTGCTGGCTACGATCCTCTGCTGTATCGTGGTGATCTTCGCTAGCTATGTGGGGCTACCTGCCTCCTTCATCAGTAAGACTACCAAGGCTTGGTCTTGGACCTGCTTGGCGGTGTCGCTCTGCCGTGTGACGGTACGAGGTCGGGAGCATCTCCCTTCCCCAGACGCTCCCTGTGTCGTCGTGGCTAATCATCAGAGTGCCTACGATATCTTTGTGCTCAATGCTTATATAGGGATCCCCTTCAAGTGGGTGATGAAGCAAGAGCTCCGCAGCATCCCGATGGTAGGTAAGGCTTGTGAGGCGGCAGAGTTCATCTTCGTCGATGAGACCAAGGTCTCTTCGATCGCTCAGACAATACAGGATGCAAAGAAGGTGATAGCTACGGGGAACTCCATCTTCATCTTCCCCGAGGGAAGCCGTACAGAGAATGGGCGTATGACCCGCTTCAAGAAAGGGGCCTTCGTCATTGCATCAGAGCTGGATGCTCCGATCCTACCCGTGACGATCGATGGGGCCTTCTCGATCCTACCTCGAGGTACTTATCTACCCCATCTGGGTAGAGTGACGATGACCATTCATCCAGCCTTTCGTATGAGCGAGCAGGCCGAGCCACCTGCTCATATTCCGGCCTCGGCTCGTCTAGCTCAGCAGGTGATCGCCTCGGCTCTCTCCGAAGATAAGTAAGAGAAGCCCTTAGCTAGCTATCCTCTCAGACTCTGAGCGATGACCGTGCCTGAGTCTGGTGGTGTGCCCTCTTTCCCTATGATGATCTGCCCCCGATCCTACTCCGCTCTGGAGTAAGCTCGGGGGCAGATCATACGGTTCTACGAGTAGAAGTGCAACCTTTTCATCGGACTTAGCGTTTAATGGGTGGTATATTACCACTATTCACCATTTAATAACTACTCCAATGAAGAGAATTCTGGCTTTTACCCTCGCTATCCTCTCCTTCGCAGTCATCAGTCTGCATGCAGGAAGCGATCGCATCATCCAGCTGAACCAACTCCCCAAGGCTGCCCAGCTCTTCGTCACGAAGTACTTTGCAGGACGTACGGTGTCCCTTGTGAAGGAAGATCGTGAGTTCTCAGGGACAACCTACGACCTCATCTTCTCCGATGGTACGGAGATCGAGTTCGATGCACGAGGAGGGTGGAAGGAAGTCGATGGCAAGCACACGGCTATCCCTACCGCCTTCATTCCTGCTCAGATCACGAAGACGATCCAAGCAAGCCATGCAGGAGATCCCATTGTGCAGATCGAGCGCAAGGGACGTGGCTACAAGGTAGAGCTGAGCTCGGGCATCGAGGCTTACTTCAATGCTCGCCTGCAGCTGGTTCGCTACGACGACTAATTCACCGTTTAATCATTAATTCATAATCCATCCATGCACATGCAGATTCGACCTCTAGCTATGCTCCTCGTAGGAGCGCTCTCGCTAGGGACTCTCTCAGCACAGAAGAAGGCTTCTAAGAAAGAAGCCGTAGCCGTACAAGCTCCTCAAGAAGAACCGAAGGCAGCTCCCGCCTTCAAGCTCATGGCGCTCCCCTATGCGACCGATGCTCTGGCTCCTGTCATCAGCAAGCGCACGGTGGAGCTCCACTATGGGAAGCACCTCGTCGGCTATGCAAATAAGCTCAACAAGCTCGTCCGTGATCAAGGGATCAAGGAGCGTGACCTTGTACGCCTTGTCCAGACTTCCTCAGGGACGGTCTTTGACAATGCTGGTCAGCTCCTCAATCACACGATTTACTTTGCGCAGTTCAAGCCGTACGCCGAAGGGGTGACCCCTGAGCCTACGGGAGCACTTCGTGAGGCGATCGAGAGAAGCTACAAGAGCTTTGCTGACTTCCAAGCTGCCTTTGAGAAGGCTGGGAATGAGATCTTTGGGTCGGGCTGGGTGTGGCTAGCTACGGACAAGGACGGACGACTCTACATCAGCAAGAATACCAATGCTGGTTCGCCCGTCGTAAGTGGGCTCATCCCCATCCTCGGGATTGATATCTGGGAGCATGCCTACTACCTTGATTATGAGAATCGCCGTGCCGATCATCTCCGTCAGGTCTGGAAGATCATCGACTGGGAGATCGTAGGGCGTCGCTATGATGGGCGTGCTGAGGGCGTGAAGCTCTAAGGCACGTATCCCGTTCGATTTCTTCCTTACGTACAGCGGAGGCTACCCCGATACTTGGGGTAGCCTCCGTTATCTTTTCTCTTAGGGGGAGGTTCGGCTATGGGAGCGTTTCCCTATCTCTTGATGAGTCCGAAGTAGGGGGATATGCTGAGATAGGCCTCGAGGTAGGAGCTCATGCTGTGTGCCGAGTGGGGATGGATCCATAGCCCCGAAGAGAGCCCGAGGGTATAGCGCTCCTCTTCGATGATGCTGTAGCTTGCGCTCCACGAGAGATAGCGTGGATGATGGGTGTGGACGGCTGTGCGTCCTGCTCGCCCAAGACTCTGCACGAAGGGGGTGCCGAGAACGCTGACGAAGTCCGAACCATACCAGTAGCCAAGCTGAGTGTGCCAGCGTCTCCAGTGGAGGTTGGTCTCGGCATAGATCCCCCAGCCCTTGTCTAGAGGGTAGTGGCCACCTCGCTGGCTGTAGAAGGTGCCGTAGAGGGCGGTCCGAAGCTTCAGAGGGCGATCTTTGAGCTGAAAGCGATGCTCGTAGGCAAGGCCGAGGGCTCCATTGAGCCATGTGTGTACGGTGTCTGCTCGCTCATTGAGCACCCCTCCTCGGTGATGCGCCAGAGTCTGGAGCTGTAGCTCGAGCTGGGAGCGGCTAGACAGAGGAAGTGCCTGCCGAGCATGAAGGCCGAAGACAAAGGCCTCGGGATGGGTGTCTCCCTTGAAGATGAAGCTCTGCCAGTCTACCCAAGTGTCGAGCTGGGTGTGCTTCCCCTCGTAGCGTATCTGAAGCCCCGTTTCGGGGTCGGCTGTGAGGTTGAGCTCGGGATTGTAGAGGGGAGCGATAAGCTCATGCTTCGCTCCTCCCTCGAGGTGCCCTAGGAGGATGGCTAGCCCCCGAACGGGCTGTATAGAGGCTCGGAAGAAGGGGAGCAGACGGAAGCGGGTATAGTCCTTCTCGTCCCCTCGCCAGTAGGGTAGATCTTGGTAGGCCAGCGCTGCGGGGTAGCGGGATGCTCCCCAATAATATAAGTGTGAGATCCCGAGACGAAGCTCGATAGGAAGTTCCGTCCTAGGACTGTAGCCGAGATCGACCTGAAGACGGTAGCCAGGGAGGGTGTAGTCGGCGACAAGGTCCGAGGCATATTCGTCATTGCGGAAGAAGCCTTCGGCTGAGAGCCGTAGGGCTAGAAGGTCTTGGGGGGGCTTAGGTTGAGTTAAGGAGAGCTTCTCCCCTCGGTAGTAGCTCTGAGCTGATAGACTAGAGAGAGTGAAGCAGAGGGTAAAGAGGAGAAATCCCCATCTAAAGTGAGTCATAGAGATCAATATCGAACGGTTCGTGGCATAAAGATAGAGTATATCGCTTTATCCCCGTGAGGTAGGGCAGATGTGTACCACTTGCTGGGGAGGATATGGCGTGTTCGGTCTATTATTCGGCAAATTGACGCTGGGAGGGGACTCTTTGCTGAGGAAGGCTAGGTAGGCACTTACCTTTGCCCCACCAGAAATACATAGCACGCTTCTCCCTAGAGGAGTGTGTCCGACTCTTAATAAAATAGATTTATCCATTTGATATGACCCTTCGCATACCCGCCTTGATGGTCTTGGCTTCACTAGCCCTGCCTTCGCTCCTCAGAGCCGAAGAGACAGATAGCCTTCGCACTACAGAGATTGACCAAGTCGTCATCCGCTCCTACGTCCCTCAGCGCCCCACGGCACCCTCCATTGGGCAGCCCACATCGTTAACCTGGCTCACGGGGCATGATCTAGCTCAGTATCGCGTGCAGAGTGTCACCGACCTCACCAGTCGAGTGCCAAGTCTCTTCGTGCCTGACTATGGCTCGAAGCGCAGTGCAGCGATCTATCTCCGTGGGAGTGGAGCTCGTAGTGCGGGGCAGACCATCGGGCTCTATGTCGATGGCGTGCCCGTGCTCAATAAGTCGGGCTTCAACTTCGACCTCCCAGGTATCTCGGGAGTCGAAGTCCTGCGTGGACCTCAGGGTACGCTCTACGGGCGTAATGCCATGTCTGGGATCATCAACTATTACTCCCGTTCGGCCTTTGATCACCCAGGGGGAGAAGCTAGGCTGACCGTCGGGAGTCACCAGCTCCTGCGAGCTTCGGTAGAGCAGGGGGTGCGCCTCTCGCCTAAGTTGGGACTGAGCTATGGTATCTCAGGGACGACACGTAGAGGCTACTTCTACAATGAGACTCGCCGAGCCTACCAAGATAGCCTTCGTATGTTTGGGGGCTTCGTGAAGCTGGAGTACCGACCCTCGGCTCAGCTGGAGATGGCGCTCAGCTTCTCGGGTGACTATGTGAACCAAGGTGGTTTCCCCTATCGCACAGATGAGCCTTCGACGAAGAAGACGCTGCCTCTGGTAGCTGATGCCCCCGAGTCCTATGAGCGTCATACGGCGACCCTTCGCTACCTCGTGAGCTACAACTGGTCAGATGTACAGCTCCAGTCGGCTACGAGCTACCAATACCTCTATGATCGTACACGTATGGATATGGATGCACTTCCTCAGTCGCTCTTCCATGTCACGCAGCAGCTTCGTGAGCATGGTCTGACTCAGGAGTTCATCTTGAAGAATGTTCGCCGAGCAGGCTCTACGGGTTACGACTGGAGCTTAGGGCTCTTTGGCTACTATGATGCTAAGCGGTCGGAGGCTCCCGTCTCCTTCTCTTACGAAGGATTGAGTACCATCATCAATTCGGGTCTTAAGGCACTTAAGAAGCGTGCCCCCAGTATGCCCGATCTCGTCTATATCGATCCCACGAAGTCCGAGAAGACCAACCTCAATAGCTTCCGTATGCCCGACTGGGGGATAGCCCTCTACCATGAGAGTGCGCTTCATCTCTCTCCAGCTTGGTCGATCACGGGTGGGCTGCGTCTCGACTATGAGCACCATGCGATCAGCTACCTCGCCGAGGGCTACGAGCTCGGAGTCGGCATCTCGGGTACGGATCGCCCGATAGGAGTCGCTAAGCCTGCGCATCTCGAGGGGGTGCAGTCCGTCGGCTACTGGCATCTGATCCCCAAGCTCTCCCTCTCTTGGCATCCTACAGATCATCTGCATGCCTATGCGACCATCACACGTGGGCTAAAGACGGGGGGCTTCAACGAGCAGTCCTTCTCCGATCTAGTCTCGACGGCACAGCAGCAGGATCTGCAAGCAAGCATCTCTCATAAAGGGGGCTTCGATCCCGCTACCATCCCCTCAAGCACGACCTACAAGCCTGAGCATAGCTGGAGCTACGAGCTGGGGATGCGCTACTCCAATCCACGTGCAGGACTTGACCTCTCTGCTTCGGCTTATATGATGCAGGTGCGGGACCTACAGCTGACACGCTTCGTCGCTTCTGGAGCTGGCCGTATGGTCGGCAACGCAGGCTCCTCTCGTACACTAGGGTTCGAACTCACGACCTCCAAGCGTATCTGGTCTTCACTCAGGGCTCATCTGAGCTATAGCCTTACCGATGCCCGCTTCACGGAGCACGTGCAGAAGGCGGCTCGGGGCAACTTCGTCCCCTTCATCCCACGACATACGTATAGTGTGATGCTCTCCCTCCACGAGCCGATCGCTCGAGACTGGAGACTCATCGGAGAGGTCGAGGGGGCTGGTATCGGTGAGATCTATTGGCGGGAAGATAATTCAGCTAAGGAGCCCCTACAATCCACCCTCAGAGCTCGCCTAGGTGCTAGCTACCGACGCTATACACTAGCGGTATGGGGTGCGAACCTCCTAGATAACTCCTACATCGTCTTCCAGGCGGCCTCTCCGCTGGGACGACTCTATCAGACATCTGCACCACGTACGCTCGGGCTCGACCTCTCTGTGAGGATCTAGAGCCACCGAGCTTCAGAGCAACCCAGAGAACACGACTGCGAAAACCTAAGTCGTGCGGTGACTGCCCTCGAGAGAGTCCGGTCACCGCTTTTCTCTTGCTCTGGATGCTTCACCTCAGCTTCCGCTCATCATGCTTATACGCTCGCCCCTTCAGGGCTCCAGCCTATCCCATTCATGCCTCCCTCGACTACCCCATGAATGGGTCGCTCGAGGGAGGCATGAATGGGTCTCTCTTTCGACCCATGAATGGGTACCTAGAGGGGGCTATGATTAGCTTAGGGTATCTTGGTGAAGGGGCATCGGTGCGTTATTCATTCAGATACTCGCTCGGTAAGGTCTTGGGGTGCGTGAGCCCTCTGAGAGATTTGCCTAAAGGGAGGATGGATAGGTCGTGAGGACGAGGGATGCCTCTCCAAGGTCGTCCACAGAGCTTTTGCGAGAGACGTGATTTTGTTTTTCGGTTGGAAAAGCTGTATTTTTGATGCCGAAAGGCCTTATCCTCTGTTAGCTGATCTCCCCGATGGGACTCGCCTCTGTAGGATGGCTCTAGGTCGAGTGTGGGTGAGCATGTCGCTCTCGCCTCCTCGTGGTAGGGATAGATCCCCCCTCAGATGAGCCCCTCACAAGACCTGATATAATGAAGGAACGAGAAGAAACGAAACAAATAAAACTTACTAACTCACAAAAACTATTCGACATGAAAAAGTTATTCGCAATCGCTGCTTGCGTGGGTCTCCTCTCAGTAGGCACGGCTAATGTAGCCATGGCCCAGAATGCAGATAGCACTGCTGCTCCTGCTACCGAACAGGTTGATTCAGCCGCAGCTCAGGCTGTTGATTCAGCTGCCGTCGTTGCCGATGAGCAAGTAGCAGGTGAAGAAGTCGTTGCTGAAGCAAGCTTCCACCAGGAGCTGAAGACTAAGTTCATCGAAGGGGGTGCAGACTTCATGGCTACCATCGCCATCGCCCTCATCCTCGGTCTGGCTATCTGCCTGGAGCGTATCATCTACCTCAACCTCGCTAACGTTAACCCTGACAAGCTCCTCCGTGACATCGAAGCTGCTCTCGTCAACGAAGGGAACGTCGAAAAGGCTAAGGAAGTAGCTCGCAACACGCGTGGTCCGATTGCATCTATCGCCTATCAGGCGCTTCTCCGTGCAGATCAGGGTATCGACATCGCAGAAAAGTCTGTAGTCTCCTACGGTGGTGTACAGGGTGGTCTGCTCGAAAAGAACCTCTCTTGGATCTCGCTCTTCATCGCTATGGCTCCTTCTCTCGGGTTCCTTGGTACGGTCGTAGGGATGGTCCAGGCATTCGACAACATCGAAAAGGTAGGGGATATCAGCCCAACGGTCGTAGCAGGTGGTATGAAGGTCGCTCTGATCACGACCATCGGTGGTCTTATCGTAGCTCTGATCCTTCAGGTCTTCTATAACTACATCCTCTCTCTGGTCGAAGGTATCCTCAACCGCATGGAAGATGCCTCCATCACGCTGCTCGACTTCATCGTCAAGTACGAAGTCAAGAAGAACAAGTAATCATTACCCTGTAGTACAATAATAAAGACATGGCTGTAACAAAGATACGTAAGGTATCCAGCACGACTTTATTAGTCCTCACAGTCGTAAGCGTCTTGATCTTTGTCCTCTTCTTCGCAGGAGGTGCAGAGGTCGATGCTAAGGGCAACAAGGACTATGCGTTCACGGGTATCTTGCTCTACTGGACTTATTTCCTCTTCCTCGTCACGATCGTGGCGACGATCTGCTTCGCTCTCCGCAACATCGTATCGGCTTTCCAGACCAACTCTCGCCGTGCAATGCTCTCTATCGGTAGCCTCGTAGCCTTCGTAGTCCTCCTCGGTATCACCTACGCTATCGGCGATGGTGAGCCTATCAAGGGCCTCAACGAAGCTTCGCAGTCCTACAATACGAGTGGCTGGCTGAAGGTCACCGATATGTGGCTCTACTCCATCTATATCCTCTTCGTCGCCACCATCGGTGCTGCGATCTGGGGCGGTGTATCCAAGCGACTCCTGAGCAAGTAAGACGTTGTAATCAGTAACGAATAGAACAAAAAGCATTATGGCTACGAAAAGAAAGACTCCTGGTATCAACGGATCGTCCTCGGCCGATATCGCTTTTATGTTGCTTATCTTCTTCTTGATTACAACTTCAATGGATACTGATAAGGGGCTTAAGAGGCGTCTGCCTCCTATGGCTCCAAAGCAACAAAAGCAGCAGGAGATCGAGATCAATGACCGCAACATCATGCGTCTCTTGGTCAACCGAGCTGACGAAATCGTGATCTCACGCAAGGATGCCTCTGGTGTAGACCAGCTCATCCCTGTCAAGCTGGAGCAACTCAAGGACTACGCTGTCGAGTTCATCATGAACCCCGACAACAAGCCCTTCCTGCCTGAGCTTGAGCGTCGTGAGATCGAAGGGCTGGGTGAGCGCACTGTCATCACTACTGGGTATGCTATCTCCATCAAGAATGAGGTCGAGACCAGCTACCAGCAGTACGTCAACGTGCAGAATGAGCTGATCAAGGCTTACAACGAAGTGTGGAACATCTTCGCTCGTCAAGCCTTCGGTAAGTCCTTCGATGCTCTTACCCCTTCCGAGAAGAAGTCTGTCACGGAGGCATATCCCATGCACATCTCTGAGATGGCTCTCTCTAACCTTGCAAAGAAGTAAAAGACAATGGGAAAATTCAGTAAATCAGGTGGGCGTGAGATGCCCGAGCTAAATACTTCGTCCCTTCCTGACTTGGTTTTCGCCTTCCTCTTCTTCATCATGATGGTTACGACCATCCGTGAGGTTACTCCGAAGGTTAGCTTCAGCGATCTGCCCACGGCTACCGAGCTGACTAAGCTCGAAGAAAAGTCGCTCGTCACCTTCATCTATGTCGGTAAGCCTAACAAGGAATATCGTGAGATGTACGGTACGAACTCGGCGATCCAGCTCAACGACCAGGTCACTCAGAATCCTACGGCTGTGTACAGCTACATCAAGCAGGCACAGACGAAGATCAAGGATGCTCGTCGCAACCTTATGCAGGTCTCTCTCAAGGCCGATAAGGGGACGAAGATGAACATCATCTCTCAGATCAAGGAAGAGCTCCGTCGCGCCGACGCTCTTAACCTAAGCTACTCGGCACGTAAGCGTAACGACAACAACTAGTCGTTTGCGACCTCTCCCTCATCACTAAACTCTATGTAGAGAGCCCTCCAGCGCACCTCCGTGTGTCTCGGGGGCTCTCTCCTTTTATCCGATTCATTCGCATCTCTCTCCCCCTGCTTCTGCGAGACCTTCTGATCTTTTCTTCCCCAAGAGTGGTCTTGCCTAGCGGACTTGCTTTTGTCTAGGCTGCTAGCTTGCTCCGAGAGAGCGCTCTTGCATCTACGATACACATTATACATCGACTATGAAACGAATCCTCACTCTGGCTCTGGCCTCTGCTCTGTCGCTGAGTACTCTTGCTCAGGCAGAGAAGAGTACTCCACTCTGGCTGCGTCATCAGCAGATCAGCCCAGATGGCTCTCGCATCGCATTCTGCTACCGAGGGGACATCTACACGGTACCCACTTCTGGTGGGACGGCCTTCCGTCTGACCTCCAATGCTGCCTACGACGGTACTCCTATCTGGAGCCCCGACAGCAAGCAGATCGCCTTCTCCTCTGATCGTGAGGGAAGCAAGGATGTCTATATCGTCGGAGCCGATGGCTCTGGTCTGCGTCGCCTGACCTACAATAGTGGGAAGGAGCTCCCTGTAGCCTTCCTTGATGACAACACACTGCTCTTCCAGTCCTACATCATCCCCAGTATCAAGGATGGGATGTTCCCTTGGGACTGGTTCGTTCAGACCTATGCGCTTGATCTGAAGAAGTCTGTGGCTCGCCCCAAGCTCTACAGTACTTATCCCACGCTTGATCCTTCACTTCGTGCAGGGCAGATGCTCTACACCGATGTCAAGGGCTACGAAGATGTCTGGCGCAAGCACGCTGTCTCTCCCGTTACCCGTGATATCTGGCTCCGTGATAAGGATGGTAAGCATACCAAGCTCACCACCTTCGGAGGGGAAGACCGCAATGCCGTCTGGGATCGTCAGGGGGGCTTCTACTATCTGAGCGAAAGAGGGGGTAGCTTCAATGTCTTCCACCGCTCATCTGCTACGGCTACGGCTCAGGATGAACAGGTCACTTCCTTCACCCGCAATCCAGTCCGCTTCCTCTCCATTGCTTCCAATGGCATGCTCTGCTACGGCTACGATGGGGAGATCTATACGCAGACTCCAGGAGCTGCTCCTCAAAAGGTCGCTATCTCGATCATCCGTGATGACGAAGAGCCTCAGCTGGTGCGCAAGACCTTGAGAGATAATCTCTCCGACTTCGCTGTCGCTAAGAGCAACAAGGAAGTAGCACTTGTAGTGAACGGGGATATCTTCGTCACTTCGACTGACTATGCGACGACACGTCGTATCACCGACACACCCGAGGAAGAGCGTAACATCGATATCAGCCCCGACGGACGCAAGCTGGTCTATGCCGCTGAGCGCAATGGCGGGTGGAATCTCTACATGACTGAGCTCACTCGCAAGGATGATCCCCTCTTCACCTATGCTCGTGATCTCAAGGAGACCCAGCTGACGAAGAACAAGGAAGCCTCCTTCCAGCCCCTCTTCTCTCCCGATGGTACCAAGGTCGCTTACCTCAGAGATCGTACGGGTATCTTCGTGCACGACCTCAAGACGGGCCGTGACTATCAGGTGCTGGATAAGAAGTACAACTATTCGTACACCGATGGTGACTTCTCTTACACTTGGAGCCCAGATAGCAAGTGGATCCTTTGCGAATATCTAGGCCATGGTGGTTGGAACCACGTAGACTGTGCTCTGGTGAAGGCCGATGGCTCGGGTGAGGTGGTCAACCTCACGGAGAGTGGCTACACAGAGGGTAGTCCTAAGTTCGCCTTCGGTGGCAAGGCTGTCCTCTTCACTTCGGACCGTGCCGGGTATCGTAGCCACGGGAGCTGGGGCTCGGAGCGTGACTACTATCTGATGTTCCTCGATCGTGAGGCTTACGAAGAGTTCAAGCTCTCCAAGGAAGATCGTGAGCTGCGTAAGGAGCTCAAGGAGGTAGCAGATAAGAAGGATGATGCTAAGCCAGCTAAGAAGACCGCTAAGGGTCGTAAGGCAAAGGCAGAGAAGGCTAAGCCTGCAGAGGATAAGACCTTCAAGCCCGACTTCCACGATCTAGATGCTCGCACCGTGCGTCTGACGCGTGCTTCGGGTTCGCTCTCCGATGCAGTGATCAACGAAGATGGCTCTAAGCTCTACTACATCGCTCGCTATGAGTCTTCCTATGACCTCTGGGAGAAGGATCTGCTTACTCAGGCTACGAAGGTCATCTCTTCGGATGTCGGCGGTGGCGGTATCGTCCTCGGGAAGGATGGTAAGACCATCTATGTCGGGACGAATAATGGCCTCAACAAGCTCGATGGCGGTGCGCTTAAGCCCATCAGCTTCGCAGCGGAATTCAATCATCGTCCAGCGGCCGAACGTGCTTACATCCTCGACCATGCTTACCAGCTCGTCAAGGAGAAGTTCTACGATGTCAATCTCCACGGTGTGGACTGGGCATACTATCGTGATACGTACAAGAAGTTCCTCCCTCATATCGATAACGATGAGGACTTCGGCGAACTCCTCAGTGAGTTCCTCGGCGAGCTGAATGCTTCGCACACGGGTGCTCGTGTCTACCCCTCTCGCTATGCTCAGCAGACTGGGTACTTCGGTGCATACTACGATCAGAGCCACAAGGGCGATGGTCTCAAGATCGAAGAGATCCTAGTTGGTGGTCCTCTCTCACACTTCGGAGACAAGATCCACGCTGGTATGATCATCGAGAAGGTCGATGGCGAAACGATCTCTGCTGATAAGCCCGTCGAGCTCTATCTCAACGGCAAGGTCGGCAAGCGCACCAGCGTCTCCTTCTACGATCCCAAGACGGGCAAGCGCTTCGAAGAGCTCATTCGTCCGATCAGTCAGTCCACCCAGAAGGAACTCTTCTTCCGTCGCTGGGAGAAGCAGCGTGAAGAGCTTGTCGAGAAGCTCAGTGGTGGCCGTGTAGCCTACGTCGTCGTACGTGCGATGAATAGCTACAGCTATCGTGAAGCCTACAAGAAGCTCCTCGGTAAGTACCGCAATTACGATGCGGTCATCGTCGACACCCGCTACAATGGCGGTGGTTGGCTCCACGAAGACCTCGCCTTCCTGCTCAGTGGTAAGCTCTATCAGCGCTTCACCCCACGTGGGCAGTACATCGGTGATGACCCCTTCATGCAGTGGACCAAGCCTAGCTGTGTCCTCGTCAGCGAAGGGAACTACAGTAATGGCCATGGCTTCCCCTGGGTCTACAAGCACCTGGGTATCGGTAAGGTCATCGGTACACCTGTCGCAGGTACGATGACGGCCGTCTGGTGGGAATCGCAGATCAACCCCTATGTAGTCTTTGGTGTGCCCCAGACCACTTGCTCGGATCTCGATGGTAATGCAATGGAGAACCGCACGCTCCAGCCCGATATCGAAGTCTACAATACTCCAGCGAACTACGAGTCTGGCCACGATGCTCAGCTCGTCCGTGCTGTCGAAGAGATGATGAAGACCATCGGTCCTAAGGCCAAGAAGTAGTCATCCTTCCGCCCTTTACCCTTCGGGGTAAGTCGCTACGTCCTCCTTGAGCTATTGGCTCGGGGAGGACGTAGCTTTTATATGAGGAGAGGATGCGTGAAGGTGTATAAGTAGAAGATAAGGGGAGAGCTTTCGCTTAGGCTTGTCATTCCTTCGGGGGATCTCTGTACAAGAAGCCTCGCTCCAGCCCGCCTAGAATCAGCTCTTGGAGAGCCCTCAAAACAAACCTACCGTAGGTCGCAAGAAAAACCTACTGTAGGTCGTCTCACCGACCCACGGTAGGTCGCTTCGACGACCTACCGTGGGTTTCTTTTTAGCCCCTTGTCGGGGTGCATCCCGAAGGGTGCGAAGAGCCTTCTCCTCGCTTGGTGTAGCGCCTTCATTTTACGTGAGGTCCATGTGTGGTGGTTCGGCTCACATAAGATCACCGATCGTTTCTGAGAAACTATCGGAAGAGAGCAAGCAGGGAAAGAATAGCATCGCTGATAGCTATTCTCTTAGGAGTGCCCCCAAAAGTTATTGGGCATCAGCTGTGATTTGTCCTAGGAGATAAGCCGGTAATTGCATTATTTACTGTACCTTTGCGGATATAAGTAATCAATTCACTAAATTGAACTATTATGGCAACTGACAAAGAACGGTTACTGAGCGAATTCCCCGCCATTAGCACACAGGAATGGAAGGATAAGATCATAACCGACTTGAAGGGTGCAGACTTCGATCGTAAGCTCGTCTGGCGTACGAACGAAGGTTTCAATGTCAACCCCTTCTACCGCCGTGAAGACCTCGAAGGTCTCTCGACACCTCGTGTAATGCCTGCTGAGTACCCTTATGTCCGCTCCACACGTCTGGACAATGAGTGGCTCATCCGCCAGGAAATACATGTCACCGATCCTCAGGAAGCAAATGCTAAGGCTCTGGACATCCTCAACAAGGGGGTGACCTCGCTTGGCTTCAAACTCCGTCGTGATCAAGTAAACAAGGAAACACTAGCCGTCCTGCTGAAGGACATCATGCCTGAGGCGATCGAGCTCAACTTCTCCTGTTGCTACTCCGTGGCTGTACAGCTGGCTGAAGCTCTGACGGCTTACCTCACCGAAGCTGGAGCCAACGTAGCAGAATGCAAGGGCTCGATCAACTTCGACCCCTTCAAGAAGCAGCTGGTCAAGGGTATCTCCAACCCCCAGTGGGTCGCTCCATGCGCTCGTCTTCTTGAGGCTATCCGCCCCCTGCCTGGCTTCCGTGTCCTGACGGTCAATGCGCTCAATATCAACAACGCTGGGGCTTACATCTATCAGGAGCTGGGCTATGCGCTCTCTTGGGGTGCTGAGCTCCTCGACAAGCTCACCGAAGCAGGCTTCTCGATCGAGGAGCTGACGAGCCGCATCAAGTTCGTCTTCGGGGTTGGGTCCAACTACTTCATGGAGCTGGCAAAGTTCCGTGCAGCACGTTGGCTCTGGGCTGAGATCGTCGGTGCTTACGGCGACCAGTACAAGGGCGACGCAGCGAAGATCTACATGCACGCTGTCACCTCTACGTGGAATAAGACCATCTACGACGCTCACGTGAACCTGCTCCGTACACAGACCGAAGCGATGTCCGCAACGCTCGGTGGGGTAGACTCGCTGACCGTCCAGCCCTTCGATGTCACTTATCAGGAGTCGGACAACTTCTCCGAACGTATCGCACGCAACCAGCAGCTCCTCCTCAAGGAAGAGTCACACTTCGACAAGGTCATCGACCCCGCTGCAGGCTCCTACTATATCGAGCACCTGACGAACGCTCTCGCAGAGCAGGCTTGGAAGCTCTTCCTCGCTGTCGAAGAAGAAGGTGGCTTCGCTGCTGCTGCTGAGGCTGGATCCGTCCAGAAGGCTGTCAATGCTAGCAACGCTAAGCGTCATGCTGCTGTAGCTGCCCGTAAGGAGATCTTCCTCGGGACGAACCAGTTCCCTAACTTCACCGAGACGGCTGCACAGAAGCTGCATGAAGAGGGCGAAGCTGCTGCACACAGCTGTGGCTGCGGTAAGCCTTCGATCGAAGTGCTGAACTTCGACCGTGGTGCTTCTGAGTTCGAAGCTCTTCGTCTCGCTACCGAACGCTCGGGCAAGGAGGTCAAGGTCTTCATGCTCACCATCGGTAACCTCGCTATGCGTCTGGCACGCTCTCAGTTCTCCAGTAACTTCTTCGCTTGCGCTGGCTACAAGATCCAGGACAACCTCGGCTTCGCTACGGTGCAGGAAGGGGTAGACGCAGGTCTTGCAGCAGGTGCTTCGATCATCGTGCTCTGCTCGAGCGACGATGAGTATGCAGAGTTCGCTCCCGAAGCCTTCAAGTATCTCGCAGGTCGTGCTGAGTTCGTCGTCGCAGGTGCTCCTGCTTGCACCGATGATCTCAAGGCTATCGGCATCGAGAACTTCGTCAATGTGAAGAGCAACGTGCTGGAGACCCTCCGCCAGTTCAACCACAAGCTTGGTATTAACTAATCGGTAAGGAGACAGAAGAAATGAAACCACAATTCAAGAACATAGATATTAAGTCTGCGGGCTTCGCTCAGACTTGCCCCGTCGAATGGGCTTCGAAGCAGGACAACAGCTCCGTATGGCGTACCGCAGAGCAGATCCTGGTCAAGCCCGTCTATACGGCGCACGACCTCGAAGGGATGGAACACCTCGACTATGCTTCCGGTATTCCTCCTTATCTGCGTGGCCCTTATAGTGGTATGTATGCCATGCGTCCCTGGACGATCCGTCAGTACGCAGGGTTCTCCACGGCTGAAGAGTCCAATGCCTTCTACCGCCGTAACCTCGCTTCTGGTCAGAAGGGTCTTTCGGTAGCCTTCGACCTTGCTACCCACCGTGGGTACGACGCTGACCACTCTCGTGTCGTCGGTGACGTAGGTAAGGCTGGGGTATCGATCTGCTCGCTGGAGGATATGAAGGTGCTCTTCGACGGTATTCCTCTCAACAAGATGTCCGTCTCCATGACGATGAACGGAGCTGTGCTCCCCGTCATGGCCTTCTATATCAATGCTGGTCTTGAGCAGGGCGCTAAGCTCGAGGAAATGGCTGGTACGATCCAGAACGACATCCTCAAGGAGTTCATGGTGCGTAATACCTACATCTACCCACCTGAATTCTCGATGCGTATCATCGCTGATATCTTCGAGTACACGTCGCAGAACATGCCTAAGTTCAACTCGATCTCCATCTCCGGCTACCACATGCAGGAAGCTGGTGCTACGGCAGACATCGAGATGGCTTACACGCTTGCTGACGGTCTGGAGTACCTCAAGGCTGGTATCGCCGCTGGTATCCCTGTAGACAAGTTCGCTCCTCGTCTCTCGTTCTTCTGGGCTATCGGTATGAACCACTTCATGGAGATCGCCAAGATGCGTGCTGCACGCTGTCTGTGGGCTAAGATCGTCCAGCAGTTCAACCCTGAGAACCCCAAGAGCCTTGCGCTTCGTACGCACAGCCAGACGTCAGGTTGGTCGCTCACTGAGCAGGACCCCTTCAACAACGTCGGTCGTACCTGTATCGAAGCTATGGGTGCAGCACTCGGTCACACGCAGTCGCTCCACACCAATGCTCTTGACGAAGCGATCGCACTGCCTACGGACTTCTCCGCTCGTATCGCTCGTAATACCCAGATCTACATCCAGGAAGAGACCCTCGTATGTAAGGAGATCGACCCATGGGCTGGTTCGTACTACGTAGAGAGCCTGACGAACGAACTGATGCACAAGGCTTGGGGCCACATCAAGGAAGTCGAAAGCATGGGTGGTATGGCCAAGGCTATCGAAACGGGTCTGCCTAAGATGCGTATCGAAGAGGCTGCTGCTCGCACGCAGGCTCGTATCGACTCTCGTCAGCAGGTCATCGTCGGTATCAATAAGTACCGCCTCGAGAAGGAAGATCCTATCGATATCCTCGAGATCGACAACACGGCTGTTCGTCTCCAGCAGATCGACCGCCTCAATGAGCTCCGCAAGAATCGTGACGAAGCCGCTGTCAAGGCAGCTCTCGAAGCGATCACTCACTGCGTAGAGACCAAGGAAGGTAACCTCCTCGACTTGGCGGTCAAGGCTGCAGCTCTTCGTGCATCTCTCGGTGAGATCTCCGATGCCTGCGAAAAGATCGTAGGTCGCTATAAGGCAATCATTCGTACTATCTCCGGCGTGTACTCATCAGAATCAGGCGAGGATAAGGACTTCATCCGCGCAAAGGCTCTTGCTAAGAAGTTCGCAGAGAAGGAAGGTCGTCAGCCCCGTATCATGATCGCTAAGATGGGTCAGGACGGACACGACCGTGGTGCTAAGGTCGTCGCTACGGGCTATGCAGACTGTGGCTTCGACGTAGACATGGGACCTCTCTTCCAGACTCCAGAGGAATCAGCTCGTCAGGCTGTCGAAAACGACGTCCACGTGATGGGTGTATCCTCACTGGCTGCTGGTCACAAGACGCTCATCCCTCAGGTGATCGAAGAGCTCAAGAAGCTTGGCCGTCCTGACATCCTCATCACCGCTGGTGGTGTGATCCCAGCTCAGGACTACGAGTATCTCTACAATGCAGGTGTCGCTGCTATCTTCGGTCCTGGTACACCAGTAGCTTACTCCGCTGCGAAGGTCCTCGAGATCCTCCTCGGCGAAGAAGCCTAACCGCAAGCTACACATAGCTTATCCATAAGGCTAGATGCCGTACCCAAACCCTTGGGTACGGCATCTGTCGTATCTGGGGGGGGGCTTTTGCCTGGATGAAGGGGGTATCGCTTGAATAGCAGGGATGGTATTTCAGATAGGGTAAAGGTCTTCGTGTAAGTCTTATGGGAACGCTCTAAATGGAAGCTATGGGAAGGTCGCTCCAAAAACCTACTGTGGGTCGTCGATGCGACCTACGGTAGGTCGGTGAGGCGACCCACAGTAGGTTTTGGAGGCGACCTAC
>NZ_CALHVI010000021.1 GCF_938039215.1 uncultured Porphyromonas sp.
GTCGAGGGATTCGCTTTCGCTCATCGGGGATATCATCAAGGGAATATAAGGGGAGGGAATCGGAGAATTAGGAGGAACAAAGATACCGATTTTGCATCAGGGGAGGAGCTTCCCCTTCGGACGAAACTTGCTGGGACTAGCAGAGCCAAGTATAGGGAAGACCAACTAGTGGCGCTACTGCTGCCTCTTGGGAAGCACTACTGTAGCCTCCGAGGAGGAAGCAGTAGTGCCTCTTGGTAGTTGAGCCTTCTCCCACGGCACTGGGGATGCTCCTTGCGGGTACTCTGAGCTACTTCGGAGGGAGAGCATGCGCTAGGTGTAGTAGAAAAGCAGTTTTCTTCGTAACTTTGTGTATTATACACCCTTTAGGGCTGGCGATGAGACCGCCCGCGATTTATTTAGATGCAAGACCTAGATATCCGAGGAGCACGAGTGCACAACCTCAAGGACATAGATGCACATATCCCCCGCTACTCACTGACCGTCTTCACAGGGCTCAGTGGGAGTGGTAAGTCTTCCCTAGCGTTCGATACGATCTATGCCGAGGGACAGCGTCGGTATATCGAGACTTTTAGTTCCTATGCACGAGGCTTCCTCGGTGGAGGGATGGAGCGTCCCGATGTGGATGAGATCCGTGGGCTTGGTCCCGTGATCTCAATTGAGCAAAAGACAACGAACCGCAACCCACGCTCCACGGTGGGTACAGTGACGGAGATCTACGACTTCTTCCGTCTGCTCTATGCCCGAGCAGGGGAGGCGATCTCCTATCTCTCGGGTCGCCCGATGGTGCGCTATACCGAGGAGCAGATCCTTGAGCTTCTGCTCCAGCGCTATGAGGGCAAGCGGGTGATGCTCCTCGCTCCCGTGGTCAAGCAGCGCAAGGGACACTACAAGGAGCTCTTCGAGCAGCTCCGCAAGAAGAGCTTCCTCACCGTGCGTGTCGATGGAGAGCTCCGAGAGATCACCTATGGCATGAAGCTCGACCGCTACAAGCTCCATAGCGTCGAAGTCCAGACCGACAAACTGACGATCACGAAGAAGAACGAAGATCGTCTCCTCGCTAGCCTTCGCCTTACGCTCAAGGAGGGGGATGGCGTGATGATGCTTCAGGATCTGGACTCAGGAGAGATCGCTTACTTCAGTCGCCATCTGATGGACCCCGAGACGGGGCTTTCCTACAATGAGCCCGCCCCCCACAACTTCTCATTCAATTCTCCCAACGGTAGCTGTCCCCGCTGTAAGGGGCTTGGGGACGTACAGGTCATTGACCTCGATAGCATTATCCCCGACCGCACCAAGAGTATTTATGCTGGGGGGATCCTTCCCCTAGGGAAGTATCGGCGCACGCTGGTCTTCGCCGAGATCGAAGCCCTCTGTGCCAAGTACGAAGTATCCATCAAAGATCCGATCCAGTCCCTCCCAGAAGATCTGCTTACAGAGATCGTCGAGGGAAGCGAGGAGGATCTAGTGATCGAGGACGAGCGCTTCTCGAGCCTCTCTGGTGTCCCCCTCTCCTACGATGGACTAGGAGCCTATCTCATGGCTCAGGCAGATGAAGAGGAGACACGTAAGGATTCGGAGAAGTGGATGGCGCAGTTTACCCGTGCTGAGGTCTGCCCCGAATGCTCGGGAGGTCGCTTGAACAAAGAAGCCCTGCACTACTTCGTCGGTGGTAAGAATATCGGGGAAGTGGCCTCGATGGAGCTTACCCACCTTGCCTCTTGGCTCGAGGGCTTGGAGGATAGGATGAATCCCCAGCAACGCACGATCGCTACCGAGGTGCTCAAGGAAATCCGCACCCGACTCTCCTTCCTTCTGGATGTCGGGCTAGGCTATCTCTCGATGAATCGTGTCTCCGCCTCACTCTCCGGAGGCGAAAGCCAGCGTATTCGCCTGGCTACTCAGATCGGGACTCAGCTCGTCGAGGTACTCTACATCCTCGACGAACCGAGTATCGGACTGCATCAGCGAGACAACGTCCGTCTCATTCACTCGCTCCAGCGCCTCAGAGATCTAGGGAATACGGTCATCGTCGTCGAGCATGACAAGGATATGATGCTCGAGGCTGACCACATCATCGATATGGGCCCCAAGGCGGGTCGTCTCGGTGGAGAAGTGGTCTTCTCGGGTACGCCTGAGCAGATGATGCGAGCAGGCACGCTGACGGCTAAGTACATCAGTGGGGTGGAGACGATCGAGATAGCTGCACTTCGCCGACCTATCACGGAGCGTGTCCTTCGCCTCACGGGGGCTCGGGGGAATAACCTCCGTGGGATCGATGTCACCTTCCCCCTAGGGATGATGATCTGTGTCGCTGGAGTCTCGGGAAGTGGCAAGAGTACCCTCATCAATGAGACGCTCCTTCCGATCCTAAGCCAGCACCTCTATGCCTCGCTCAAGGATCCCCTGCCCTATGACAAGATCGAGGGACTGGAGTATGTCGATAAGGTCGTCGCTGTAGATCAGTCACCGATCGGGCGCACTCCTCGCAGCAACCCTGCTACGTACACGGGTGTCTTCACCGATATTCGTAACCTCTTCGTAGGTCTCCCCGAGAGTAAGATGCGAGGCTACAAGCCTGGCCGCTTCTCTTTCAACGTCTCGGGAGGACGGTGTGAGACCTGTTCGGGCAACGGCTATAAGACGATCGAGATGAACTTCCTGCCCGATGTCCTTGCCCCCTGCGAAGTCTGCCATGGCCGCCGCTACAATAGAGAGACGCTCGAGGTGCGCTTCAAGGGTAAGTCTATCGCTGATGTCCTCGACATGACGATCAATGCTGCGGTGGAGTTCTTCGCCCACGTCCCTCATATCCTCAAGCGCCTACAAGTCCTGCAAGAGGTAGGCCTCGGCTATATCAAGCTCGGGCAGTCCTCTACGACACTATCGGGAGGGGAAAGTCAGCGTATCAAGCTCGCCTCAGAGCTCGCCAAGCGTGATACGGGGAAGACCGTATATATCCTCGATGAGCCCACTACGGGTCTTCACTTCGAGGATATACGTGTCCTGCTTGGCATCCTTAATCGCCTCGTCGAACGAGGAAATACCGTGATCATCATCGAGCACAACCTTGATGTACTCAAGAGTGCAGACTATATCATCGAGATCGGCCCCGAGGGAGGTAAGGACGGAGGAGCTCTCCTCTTCGAAGGAACTCCCGAGGATCTTGCCAAGGTGAAAGACAGCCCGACGGCTCCCTTCCTCGCTCACGAACTCAAGCTCGCTAAGGGAAGCAAGAAAGCAAAGAAAGAACTAAACACACATATCTAGTCTACTTAACGCCAACGCACATGAAACTAGGAAACCGCCTGTCAAACAAGATTTGCCCCGACAACATGACTATCGAGGAGTGGCAGGTAGCCCTCCGTCGAGAGAATGCCCGAGAGAGCGACTTCTCTGTCGAGCATCTAGACAAGAATCGTATCTGGGGAGATTACTTGGTCTGTAGCGCTACGGGCCGCTATCGTGTCGCCTTCCGTGGCGTACAGAGTGACCGCAACTTCTGCTCCTGCTTGGACTTCCGCACCAACGGGCTCGGCACCTGTAAGCACCTCGAGGCTGTAGCCCTCTACCTCCAACAGCATGTCCCAGGTTACCCCTGGGCAGGCCTTAGCTATGCCGCCGAATACTCCTCCATCTATGTGAGCTACAAGGGGGGGAGAAGCATCCGTATCCGTGTCGGCGATGCTTATAGAGCCGAGTACGAGCGACTCAAGGAGAAGTACTTCACGCCCGAGGGGATCTTACCCGAGACGAACTATTATCTCTTAGAGCAGATCTGCCAAGAGGCGGTAGCCATCTCCACCTCCTTCCGCTGCTACGAGGATGTGCAGGAGTTCGTCAATGAGAGCCTAGCGCTCCAGCAGTGGAAGACCGAGCTCCAGAATGCTTATCCCGAGCAGGCTATCCCTTGGGATAAGAAGGCTCTTACCCCTGCTTATGCTGATGTAGAGCGTCTCTTGTACCAGCTTTGTCTCAATGGCTTTGGCTTCATCGTCGGGCTCAAGCATCCCTTCTACATGCACCTCATCGCCCGGCTTGTCGAGGAGGTCTACCAAGGGGAGGTCGTCCGTGAGAAGGGCTACGTCATCGTCAATACCGATACTGATGTGCTGCTCTGGCAGTCCGTGCTCCTCGAATACAGTGAGTACATTCACCTGCCCGTACAAGTCATCTCTCAGCAGAACTTCCTCAAGCAGCAGATCCAGCAGGGTGCCAAGGCAACCTTCGTCTACGTCAATGATGCTGACTGCCTCAAGGAATGGAAGAATCCCCTCTCCCTTGCCATTAAGCGTCTTGAGGTGAAGCACCTCTATCTCCATGTAGAGACGCTCCAGCACTTCACCCCTGTGCAGCTATCGTCGATCCTGCAGCATATCAACCCCTTCATCATCGGGCCTTTCTATAAGTTCATCCATACGTACCGCCCGATGTTCCCGCTGAAGGAGCGTACGGACTTCCTTCCCCCCGAGATGCAGGACTTCACGATCTTCGTGACGCAGGTCCTCCTCACGGCTCCTGTCTTGCCCAAGGGGGATGGCCCTTCTACGGCTCCGATCCCAGTAGAGGAACTCCTGACTCCAGAGAATAGAGTGTCCCGATTCCTTGCCCTTCTTGGCGAGATCCTCGATGATCCAGACTCGGCAAAGCTCTTACGGGAGCGCATCGGGCAGATCTCAGGGCTCAGGTAGCTTGCCTAAGTAGTCTAATTAGATTACCTTTGCACACAATTTGTTAGGGGATTTCCCTTGAGGTCGGAGGCCCTCCTCCGATACCTACGATCAAAGCATAGTATACATTAAATAATAAAAGACGAATGGCTGTATCGATTAAGCAGACCTCCGAAGTAGCAGCTGTCATCACTGTACAGGTGAACGCAGCAGACTACCAACCCCAAGTAGATAAGGCACTGAAGAACTACCAGAAGAACGCTTCTATCCCAGGCTTCCGTAAGGGACACGCTCCTCTGGGACTTATCAAGAAGCAGTTCGGTACCTCCACCAAGGTCGACGAGATCAACCGTGCTGTCGTCAACGCTCTCTTCGGCTATATCGACCAGGAGAAGCTCCAGATCCTCGGCAGCCCTATCCCTGTAGAGAATGAGAAGGAATACGACTTCGCTACGACCGAAGACTTCGAATTCTCCTACGACGTAGCTCTCGCTCCCAAGATCGAAGCTAAGCTGGATAAGAAGGACAAGCTCACCTACTACCGCATCGTCGCTACCAAGAAGATGGAGGACGAGCAGATCCAGCGCATGCTCGACAATGCTGGTAAGCAAGTCGAAGCTGATGCTGTCGCTGACAACGATGTCGTCTACGGTCGCATGATTGAGCTTGAGAACGGTCAGCCCAAGGCTGGCGGTATCGAAGCCGAGCAGGCTCTTATCCTGCCTCGCTTCGCCAAGAACGAGGCTGAGAAGGCTAAGCTCATCGGTGCTAAGGTCGGTGACACGATCTCACTCGAGCCCTTCGCTCTCTATGGTGGCGAAGCTCCTGAGATCGCATCGCTTCTGAACATCGAGAAGGAGGCAGTCCCCGCTCTTGAAGGGGTAGCCTTCTCCTATCAGATCCACAAGATCTCTCGCCGTGAAGCTGCTGAGCTCAACGATGCCTTCTTCACCGAAGCCTTCGGCGAAGCTAGCGAGATCCGCAGCGAAGAAGCGCTACGTAAGAACATTCAGGACAGCTTCTCTGAGCAGTTTGCTACGGAGAGTGACTTCAAGTTCACCCGTGACCTCCGTGCCCTTCTCCTCAAGAAGGCTGGCAAGGTAGCCTATGACGAAGCACTCCTCAAGCGTATCTTCGTCGCTCGCAACAAGGATGTCAAGGCTGAAGAGCTTGACCGCGATATGCCTAAGATCCTCGACGATATCACCTTCGACCGCATCAAGGCTCAGATCCTCGAGGCAAACAATGTCAAGATCGAAGAGGAAGATCTCAATAAGTTCGCCCTCATCGTAGCGAAGAACCAGTTCGCTATGTACGGCATGACCAGCGTACCCGACGAACTCCTCGAGAACTATGCTCAGAGCATGCTCAAGGACGAGCGTACGAAGGAGAACCTCATTGACCGTGTAGCTGACAGCAAGCTCGCTGCTATTGCCAAGGACGCTATCAGCGTCGAGGAGAAGGAGATCTCTCCTGAGGAGTTCAATGCCCTCATGGCAGACGGTGCCGAGGCTTAGTACACGCATCTCTCATCCGATGGTCTCTCCTCAGGGTCTTAGCTCTGTGGAGAGACCTTCGTTTTGCTCCTGAGCTCGCTTTTGTAGCTCCCTCTGTCCCTCCCGATGAGGGACGATTTACCCACAAGAAACAATAGACTAGCGATATGATCACAGTTAGCGATCTCTCTGTGCAGTTCGGCAAGCGCATCCTCTTCCAGGATGTCAACCTCAAGTTCACGCCAGGGAACTGCTACGGCATCATTGGTGCTAACGGAGCTGGTAAGTCCACTCTCCTGCGCACGATCAGTGGTGCCCTTGAGCCTACCCGTGGCTCGATCACTCTAGGTCCTGGTGAGCGCCTCTCGGTACTCAGTCAGGATCACCATGCCTTCGATGCCTTCACCGTCATGGATACGGTCCTGATGGGACACAGCGTCCTCTGGGCGATCATGGAGGAGAAGAACGCCCTCTATGCTAAGCCCGACTTCAACGACGAGGACGGCAATCGTGTCGCTGAGCTTGAGGACAAGTTCGCCGAGATGGAAGGCTGGAATGCTGAGAGTGATGCAGCGATGCTCCTCAGCGGTCTTGGTATCAAGGAAGACCTTCACTATAAGCTCATGAAGGAGCTTAGCGGTAAGGAGAAGGTGCGTGTCCTACTGGCTCGTGCCCTCTACGGTAAGCCCGACAACCTCCTTCTCGACGAGCCTACCAATGACCTTGACTTAGAGACCGTCACTTGGCTGGAGAACTATCTCTCCGAGTACGAACAGACGGTGCTTGTCGTCAGCCACGACCGTCACTTCCTCGACTCCGTCTGTACACACACCGTAGACATTGACTTCGGTCGTGTCCAGCAGTTCGCAGGGAACTATAGCTTCTGGTATGAGTCTAGCCAGCTAGCTCTGCGCCAACAGCAGCAGCAGAATAAGAAGGCTGAAGAAAAGCGTAAGGAACTGGAAGAGTTCATCCGTCGCTTCAGTGCTAACGTCGCTAAGAGTAAGCAGACGACTAGCCGTAAGAAGATGCTGGAGAAGCTCAATGTCGAAGAGATCAAGGCCAGCAGTCGCCGCTATCCAGGGATCATCTTTACTCCCGATCGTGACCCAGGGAACAAGATCCTCGAGGTCAAGGGACTTACTGCTTATGCCGATGATGGTACGCTTCTCTTCCGTGATCTGAACTTCAACGTAGAGAAGGACGATAAGATCGTCTTCATCAGCCGTGACCCACGTGCGATGACTGCGCTCTTCCAGATCATCAACGGCGAAGAGAAGCCAGCAGAGGGTACCTACGAATGGGGTCAGACGATCACCGAAGCTTACCTACCTCTGGACAATACCGCCTTCTTCAACACGGATATGAACCTCGTCGAATGGCTGTCTCAGTTTGCAGCAGATACCAATGAGGTCTACCTCAAGGGCTTCCTCGGTCGCATGCTCTTCTCTGGTGAAGAGATCTTGAAGAGTGCTTCCGTCCTCTCTGGGGGTGAGAAGATGCGCTGCATGATCTCCCGTATGATGCTCAAGAATGCTAATACGCTTGTCCTCGATAGTCCGACGAACCACCTTGACCTGGAGTCCATCCAGGCCTTCAATAATACGCTGAAGACCTTCAAGGGTAATGTCCTCTTCACGAGCCATGACCACGAGTTCATTCAGACGGTGGCTAACCGCATCATCGAGCTAACGCCTGGTGGTATCATCGACAAGATCATGGACTACGATGACTACATCGTCGATCCTACGGTCGCAGAGCTCAAGGCTAAGTACTACGGTGCTTAATCAGCTCTTTAGCTAAGGGTGAAGGGACAGCTTCCCGAGCCCATACAATAGAACTAGCAGGGGTGCACTCTTTTTCGGAGTGTGCCCCTAGTAGTTTCTTCTCCCCCTAAGAGTATCCAAAAGAAACCTATGGTGGGTCGCTCTGGCGACCTACCGTAGGTCGTCGAGACGACCCACAGTAGGTTTTTAGAGCGACCTACCATAGGTCGCTTTTTTCAGTTTCCGTATAGCGTGCTCTGAGCTTGTTAGTAGAGCCTCTTATTGCTCGACGCAGGAGCTAGGAAGACGATGCCCTGAAGGGCAACCAGTATTTGGGTATTCTTACCAGAAACTTGTACCTTTGAAGTGGTCCTTGCTTATCTAGGACCTAAGTTTCATTCTTACATATAAAACACATCAACATGCTGAAAAACTTTCTTAAAACAGCTCTGCTAGGCCTCGTCTCAGTAATAGGTCTTGCTTCCTGCGACTCTTCTGCTAAGCAAGCTGAAGACTTCGATGCTCTTCGTCCTACGCTCCTCGGAGGTGTCTACTTCTACCGAGGCTATGGCGGGGTAGATGATGTCGCTAGCCAAATCAGCTCTGCGGGTGTCTCTCAGATCGATGGCTACAAGGAGCTCTTCCTCAATCCTTATGAGAATGAGTCTGTCAGCAACATCAACACCATGCTTGAGAGAGACTGGGGGATCACTGATGCTGCTGGTCTCAAGGAGAAGCTGGAGAGCCTGAAGACGGCTGCTAGCGAACACAAGGCTTGGGACTGGGCTCGTGGTGTCAATATCGCTTGGGCTGGCCTGAAGGCAGACTTCCTATCTCGTGAAGAAGTCGACACCTACCTTAAGTCGCTCGTTCCACTAGCACAGGCTAAGTTCGCAGACTGGAATGCTTATTACAAGGACTTCCTCGATGGACGTACGGCTTGGGATCCTCAAGATGAGTACGGCGGTAAGGAAGAGCTGGAAACTACGGTCAAGGATCTCCTTGATAACTCAGCTTCTATCTATAAGGTAATTCCTCTGAAGTAGTTCCCATGGGCTGAAGAAGGATATCAATCAGATTCCTTTCTTTAGATCCTTGAGATGCAAAGTCGAGGGGCAATACGATCAGCTGATCGTATTGCCCCTCGACTTTTATTGCTAGCACGCTCTATGATCACTTTGCTACTGTAGCTCTGATGCAATGTGCACACCCTTCCCGAGTAGGTGCGTACATATCTCTCTCCGCTTGCGCTCAGATCGATCTCACAGAAGGGGTGGAAGGCAGGTGGTAGGGGGGTATCATAGGACGTGCAGTAATCGAAGGACTAAGTGAGGTATCGTTCTCTAGAGAGTCTACATCACCTAGAATTGCCAGAGGGTTCCTTGGACAAGGCTATATGTATTCCTATACTCGTAGTGCTAAGGGACAAAAGCTGTGGGGCGATACGCTTGATCAAGCGCATCGCCCCACGGCTTTTAGCAAGAGTGTTATACCTTATTTAGGAGTCGTACCCTTGACCCAGTAGTTGCTGGAGTTGGCTACCGAGCTGATACGCACATAGCCATCTTCGCCTTCTATTGGCTCGACCTTGTAGGGCGAGTTGTACACGAGCGACTGGAGATACCAGTCGAAGGCACGGTGGCCAAAGAGCCAAGCGAGGTCCTTCTGGATGATCCGCGTCATGTGGAACTGATTGGGCTCCCCATAGATCGAGGTGTAGTCCACATAGTAGCTTCCCCATGAGTCGTAGAACCAATAGTTGATCAAGAATTGTAGGGTGATCTTAGGCATCTCATCATCATATGAGCCCCAATAGACATCGTTCCCGAAGGTCCCTGGATAGACATCTCCCTGCTGTGTCTGCTGAACCTGTAGGAAGAGATTATAGGCATCCTTCCCTGTCTGACCCTCTGCATAGGTGATCTGGGTCGACTTCTCCGTCAGGTCATATGTGCCAGCGAAAAGCGTGAGGGTCTGCTTACCATTGTCAGTCGTCACTGCAGTCTTATCTGCATTGAGCTCAAGGGTGCGCAGCGTGTCTGTACCGATGGCTAGCGGGGTGAGTAGACGAAGCCCCTTGTCGGTGAAGACGATGGGAAGCATACGCTTCTGGTCATCGTAGCGTACCCAGAGCTGGCGGGCATTCCCGAAGACCGAGACCGCTACTTCCTTCCCTCCGAGTTGGAGTGGAGAGAGCGCCTTTGCCTTGAGGGCAGCTTGGCTCTCACTGATCTTCTCGAAGTAACTCTTGGGATCTTCATCGATACGTAGAAGCGTCATACGGTTCTTCGTACGTCCTCCACGAAGGGTGATGGTCCGCTTGTCGTCACTGACCTTCTCGATGACGAAGTCAAAGTCCCCGTTGTATGCTTCGGGCACGCCCCACTGAGGATTCGAGTAGTGGTGCAGAGCTGCATTGAAGGTGTCGAAGGTCAGGCGTACCCCTCCATTGTGTGAGAAGTGGTAGGTCGAGCTATACTCAGTCTTGTAGACGGGCTTCTTCCCCAGCTCAGGCTTATTGGGATCGATGAGCACGGAGTCTACAAGTTCCTTATAATCCTCGGAGAAGATCTTAGCTTCGTTCTTTGAGGCGAACTTGACACAGAGGTTGTGCCCCCCATACTCACCTGAGCTAGGTATCAGGGTGAGTAGCCATCCATGTTCGCTCGAGCGCAGGAGTTCCTCTATTGCCTTGGTCTTCTCTGCGATGTATGTCGTCGGATAATTGCTGTCATCGGGCATGTCCTCATACTGTCGGCAGGAACCGAAGAGGACGGCAAGCCCGAGAGCAAGAATATGATAGTAGCGCATAGTTAGTATCCTTTAGGGTATTGGGTGAAGTCCATACTTGCGACCTTCGCAAGTCTCGTCTGAGCTTCAGCTCGGATCTTATCAAGGTCAGCCGAATATTCGGATCGAAGGTAGTCCTTCATGATCTTCAGCTTCTTCTCGATGATCTCACGTCCGGTGAAGGTGGCTTCGCTACGGTTCTTCCCTTCAGCCTTCTTCAAGAGCTCCTCCCACTCGGTATCGGAGTAGAGGACATAGTAGGCAAAGAGCTCGGCGAAGTCTTCGTCGGCATCGGTGCTGGCATAGTCACTGACGAAGCCTGCATAGTTCGCACTCTGTCCCGTACGCCACCAGTAGGAGAAGGCATCCTGCTTCTGGTACTCGAGCGAGGAGAGTTTGTCGAACTCTGTGGGGTAGGCTCGCTCCTCATGCAGGGTATGTGCCGACTCGTGGAAGAGCACGCTCACATAGGACTCGCGCACCGTGCTGGTGTATTGAGTGTTCAGCTCGTTGATGTTGTAGATCCAGATCATCCCTTGGGGAGCTGCCCCTGCCATACGACGGTCGATCGCATAGCCCGAGGAGCCGAAGAGATTGAGGTACTTCACCGTGTGGGTCTGCAGATAGCCCTCGGGTGTAGAGGCTTCGTAGACTTGGAAGAATAGGTAGTCAATGAGGTTGAGGAACTCTAGTGCCTTATTCTCCATGACGGGAGCCAAGAGGTAGCGGCGGTCCGTGACTCTATCGTCGTAGCGGTAGCTGATGTCTACGTTGTACTTCTTGGCAAAGAGCTTCTGTATATATTGGTCGAGGCGAGTCATCTCCGACATAGGCTTCTGTGTGAAGACCTGACGATTTGCCTTGACGGAATCAATGTCCGAGGAGCATCCCATGAGGCCACTCAGTGCGAGAGCTGCTAGGGGAATGAATAACTTCTTCATAGCTCGTAGTCAGATTTAGTTGGTGGGGTTCTGCACGATCTTCCCCTTGATGGCTTGGCTGGGAAGCTGGAGCGCTTGGCGAGGGTCACGAGCAGGGAGTGTACTCTGGACGACATAGCGGTAGCCATCATTCAGCCTGCGGTAGATGGGTATCCCGTATCGCTTGATATCCTGCCATCTTAGTCCTTCGTGCATGGTGAGGATACGACGGCACTGGAGGAGGTGCTGGAGGAGGGCATTCGCATCGCTGCTGGCGATGGTGAAGTGCGGATTGAACTCCTTGCGTATCGAAGCCTTCTCCTTGCTGTCTAGAGCAAGGGCGTTGTAGAAGGCGATGACCTCTGCCTTGGTGAAGCTCTTCTGACGATCATTCTTCTCCCCATCATTGAGGTAGTTCGAGGTGAAGAGATTGATGTCGTCGAGGGCAGAATCATAGTTGGCAGCACCCTGATGGATCTTTGCTTCGGCACGTACAAGTAGGGTCTCGTCAGTGGTGAAGGGAGTCTCCATCGTCTGGATACTATTGCTTGGATAGGTGGGGTACTTGGGTTGTACGGTCTTATTGATATTCCCTTCGGTATAGATGAAGGGCTGGAACCAATAAGGGTCCTTACTTCCCCAGATATTCTTAGCGAAGAGTGTCTCGGTGAGGGTCAACTCCTGCGACTGAGTGAAGCGGGTATTGTAGTAGCTTGTCCCTCCTGTGATCAGCCAAGGATAGTAGCTGTAGGTCGAGAGTGTAAGCAGATTCGCTGGGTTAGCAACATCGTAGTAAGCTAGGGCGAAGGCTGCGTCGGTACGGGGGACGTTGTAGAAGGCCTTCCAATTACGTAGCACCAGCGAAGGGTTGGATCCGAGTACCTTGTCGGCATGCTCGATGGCCTTATCCCACTTCTGATAGTAGAGGTAGAAGCGTGCTGCGAAGGCATGCCCCGAAGCCGCCGTGAAGTGGAACTTCTTGTACTTGTCGCTGTAGGTGGAGTACTTCTCTAGGAGAGGTAACCCAGCCTCAATGTCAGCGGCTATCTGCTGGTAGGTCTCAGCGAGTGTCCCTCTGGAGTAGTTGGGGAGCAGGCTCACGACACGCTCCTTGAGATAGGGTATCCCAAGATCCGTGCTACTCGTCTGTGGGTCGAAGGCAAGGCAGAATGCATTGGCCAGCTGGAAGTGTCCCCAAGCTCGAGCCAAGAGTGCTTCTCCCTCAGCAGCTCGGTATTCGTCACCATGCTCACCTGTCTCCTTGATGTCCTCAAGGGCTTCGTTGGCATGGGCGATAGCGTAGTAGGTCGTCTCCCAGATCTCATACGGTGCATCGTAGAGATTATCCGAGTTCACGATCTTCTCCCAGTAAGCAGCACCCTCACAGAACTGATTCGTATAGGGATTGCCCGTACCATCATCATGGATATTGTCCGAGGAGAGCTCGGTGAGGTAGCTGATGGAGCTCGTAGAGTAAGCGCTATTGAGTAGCTTCTGGATCTTGCTTGCGTTGTCTGGTTCGACAAGGTCCGAATAGGGGTTCTTGTCGAGGAACTTATTGCACGATGTCATCGAGAGGGCGAGGATGACACCTAGTCCGATGGATGTAAGTGGCTTCATTGTTCGTTCGTATTTCGATGACTAGATACCCACTGTGCAGGTGAAGATGATCGAGTGGGGGCTGTAAGCGTAGGGTAGGGCTCCATTGAGCTTCTTGTCTGAGTAGATCAGGAAGAGGTTCGATGCTTGGAGCTTGAGATCTACCGAGCTAAGGAAGGTCTTAGCAAGTGCAGCCTTAGGTATGGAGTAGCCCAGCGAGATGTCTCGCAGCTGGATGTAGTCACATCGGGCGATACGTACATCGGAATAGTTGTAGGTGCTGTAGGCACGGGAGAGGTTAGGATAGCTATTACGCTGACCACTCGTAGGGATGGATGGGACGTTGGTGTGCTCTTCGTCACCTGGAGCACGCCAGCGGCGGTTGAACTCATGCCCGAGGACTTGGTAGTCGTAGTAGCTGGAGCTGAACTGTGTAGGCAGACGCTTCACGCTCCCGAAGGAGTAGAGTACGTAGACACTTAGCGAGAAGTTCTTCCAGCGGAAGCTATTGTTCAGCCCGCCTTGGTCGGTAGGCTGGAGAGTACCTGAGTACTTGAGGTAGTCGAGGTTCTCCGTAGCACTGAAGTTGATATTGTCTCGCTCGATGGAGCCGTCATAGTTGTAGAAGAGGGGGAACCCTTCCTTGGATAGCTTGTAGAAGGGGATCGAGAAGATCGAAGCAAGGGGATAGCCCTCACGAGCTGCACCATTCGATGAGCTGACTAGAGTCGATACGTCGGGATGGGAGTTGAGCTTCGTGACCTTATTCGTGTTACGAGAGTAGGAGAAGGTCGTCGTCCAAGAGAACTGCTTGCTCTGGATGTTCTGTGTCGTCAGTGATAGCTCCACGCCCTTGGCTTCCATGGAGGCTACGTTGCCATAGGGCTTGAAGAAGCCACCAGTACCTTGGTTGTAAGCCACATCAACGAGGTCTCGGCCTTGGCGGGAGAAGAGGTTGAGTGAAGCGCTTATCCGTTCGTCCCACAGACCGAAGTTGAGGTTCCAGTTGAGCTCATACATCTTTTCGTAAGTCAAGTCATGGTTCGCTGGCTCACTGAGGTAGAGTCCGGGCTCGATCAGGTCATTGGGGCGGAAGGGAAGGAAGGGCTTGATGCGCTGGTAGGAGTTGTAGACGAAGGGGAGTGTCCCTGTCATCCCGTAGGAGATCTTCGTGGAGAGCGAAGAGAGGGGCTGTAGGCTTGGGAAGAAGGCTTCGCTCGAGACATCCCATCCTAGAGCAGCGTTCCAAGTGGGGATCCAGCGTACAAGGCGAGACTTACCGAAGCGGTTGGTCCCTTCGTAGCGGAGCGACCCGTCGAAGGTGTAGCGTCCGAGGAAGCTGTAGGAAGCATTACCAAGGAAGGCTACGTTGCGGTCGATCGTAGTCTTGCGTGTGTAGTACTTGCGGTTCCCTTCATGGAGCCACTTGAAGAGCAGGGGATCGAAGGTGCTGAGTTCACCGATCTCGAAGTTGACCCCGTATTCATCGTGCCAACCGCTCTTCTCTAGATAGTCGAAGAGGTCCATCCCGCCGACAAGTGTCAGAGCGTGCTTCCCATCGCCGAAGGTATCAATGTAGGTAGCACGAGCCTGCAGGTCAAAGCGTCGTGAGGAGAAGTCCTGTATGGTGCGATAGCCCCCATGAGGCATGACTACCTTGGGGACAGCGTAGACGTCATCAGCGGGCTTGTATAGGTAGCTATTGCGGTCTCGGATGAGGCGCTTGTTCATGGCACGGAAGCGCTCTGACACGTTGGACTTCTCGGTGCGGATGAATTCTGAGATCAGTCCGTAGTATTGGATCGACCCAAGGAGTGAGGCGTTGAACTTCTGTGAGGGGCGATAGGCGATCGAGGCTTGTAGGCGGAGGTTGATCGCATCGTCGTCCTGATAGTTCTGCTTCATCTCTTCCTTGAGGTTGAGGGGAGCGAACTCGTAGAGATAGTATTGATCGGGGTCGAGTGTGCGGGAGAAGCTCTTTGCAGAGGTGAGCGGATTGAAGTCTCCTCCATCATGGCTCTGGGAGTAAGAGGCATTGACGATCGAGCCGAAGGTCCAATATCTATGAGGCTTGAAGGAAGCATTGAGATTGAAGAAGTAGGTGTTCTCTGATTGGACTTTAGCCCACCCTGGATCGATCGTAGCACCGAGAGAAGCGTAGAAGTTCGAGACCTGCGTCCCAGAGGCTAGAGATACGGTGTGCTGGTGGCGGATGCTGTTCTGGAAGAGCTCCTTGAACCAGTCGGTATTTCTTCGCTCAGCAGCAGCGAGGTAGCGAGTCTGTCCTTCGATGGTATTGTCTTGGTAGTACTGATTGTTCTTGTATCTGATGGCATTGTCATACATCAGCCCATATACCCCGTAGCGTGTCTGATAGAGGACGGTCTCGGGGCTAAGGCTACCTCCCTCTTCCAGCTCCTTGAGCACGGACATCTGGTCTTGAGAGTTGAGGATGTTGAACTCTCTATAGGAGGGGATGAGGCGGTAGGTCAGCTGTGAAGTGTAGGTGAAGCGATTGATTCCTTGTCCCGCATGACGTGTGCGGACGGAGATGACCCCACCAGTAGCTTGGTTCCCATAGAGTGCTGTGGCCGAAGCGTCAGTGATGACGGTGAAGCTCTCGATATCTCGCTCTGAGAGCCCTGGGAGGGCTGCTGCGATGAGGCGCTTAGCATCGGGGGAAGCGAGGTCAGCGGTGTTGAAGTCCTTGTCCTGCTTGTAGACCACTCCATCGATGACCCAAAGCGGGTAGTACTTGGTCTGGATGGAGGTCGTCTGACGCATCGTAGTCACTGCTGCGCCCTTCTGTTGCTCCTCGGCATCTTCTAGGGTGATGGTCAGAGGATCTCTGGAGGCGGCTACCTCGAGAGTCTTCTTCCCCGTGAGGGAGAAGATGAGGGTGGACTTCTCTGCTACTTGCAGGGAGAATTTACCATCTGCGTCCGTCGTCGTGTGCTTGGTGTTGTCGAGCTTGTCTGTGACAGATACCTTAGCTAGAGGAGTACCTCTAGAGTCAAGTACCTTGCCTTGGACAAGGATCGTCTGAGCACAAACGGCTGTCGCTGAGCTGACCGCTAGGATCAAGCCCAAGATTAGGGTCCATAGTCTTGTTACCATAATCAATAGCTACGTTTGTATGTTAGTGCTTAGCTTGCCTCTCTAGCTCTTGGAAAGCCCACAGGCGAGAGATGCAGTAACAAATTTAGTAAAAAGAGGGAACGGATGTTATGAAAGGTAAGTAAGGGTATATAATATAATTTTTAAGAAAAGAATGCCCCATCATCCCTCTTTTGTTAAGTGGAAGAGGGAGGGATGTGAGTAGGCAAAGGCATGGGGTTTTTCCTCTGGAAAAGGTAGGGAAGAGTGGGTGGTCTTGGCTTAGCTCTACGGAGAGGGGCGGAAGAAACCTACGGTAGGTCGTCGAAGCGACCTACCGTGGGTCGTCAGGACGACCTACCGTAGGTTTTTCTTGCGACCTACCGTGCATCCCTTTTGACCCCTCTTGAGGTCGCTTGGGAAGCGGAAAGTAGAGCGCCCCCTCCAGCATGCGGTAGCTGGAGGGGGCGCTGTGGTGATGGATGTAGCCTAAGGCTCGGTGCTAAGAGAGGGGACCTTCGTCCTCTGTCGGCTGGTAGGCTGTGGCATCAAATGAAGGGGAGGAAGGAGTGGAAGCCTTCGGGCTAGCCCCTTGGCTTGACTGCTGATGGATACGAGCATGGGTGGCTACGATCTCTGTGACCAGAGTGCTTGTGCCCGCTCGATCTGCCTCCCGTACATACTCGATCCTCCCAGCTATGGAGAGGATGGAGCCCTCATGAGCTTGCTCCAGCATCATACCGACTCCGCCTCGAGCGACGATGCGGTGCCATAGTCGCTGGGTATAGCTCTTCCCCCCTTCACGTCCCGTGACGAGCTCCTCGGTCTTGAGGCGAAGATGCACCTCGGGGAAGTCGGGAGCGAGGTAGTGAATAGTCGGCTCTTCGGTGACTTCGCCCGTGAGGATGACTTGGTTGGTCGGTGGTAGCTGGGGCATCGGGCTTAGCGATTCAAGACCTTGTTCTTGGCGATGACAGCCACGTAATCCTTCAGATAGTTAGGAGTCCAGTAGGCGGTGTCTACGAAGTCCCCCCGCTCGAAAGCTTGGCTAGCAAGAGGGATCATCGCTGCGGCTTCGGGAGCGAAGCCTTCATCCCAAACTTCGTAGCTGTGCTGAGGCCAGAGCCCACGGGTCTTCGTAGCTCCATTCCCGACGAGAATAGGGTGCGGAGCATCTTCGAAGATAGGATGCTCCCCATCAAGGATAGCAGCATAGTCTTCGGCCAGACGCTTGCCTCGACTATCGAAGCGGGCTGCATAGACTTCCATACGACGGGCATCAAGTAGTGGGAAGATCGTAGCCTCCTGACCTTCGGGCAGGGCAGTGATCGCCTGATGAGCGAGGAGCTCCAGCGTGTCGATGGCTAGGAGTGGCAGCTGAAAGCCTAGGCAGAGGCCCTTGGCTAGAGAGGCTCCTATACGAAGCCCCGTATAGCTCCCTGGGCCAGCGCTTACAGCGATGGCGGAGAGTTTGTGCCCCTCATTCTTGGCCCAGCTGATCAGTTCGTCGACCATGGGGGCAAGGGCAGCTGCATGTCCCCCTTCGGGGGCTGCTATGGATCGGGTGGCTAAGACTTCTGTTCCACGACCGAGGGCGGCACTGCACATCGTCGTCGAGGTCTCTATACAAAGGATCATGATATCGGGTAGTTAGGGTGTAGCGGGTTAGCCGAGGATAAGCTCTACGGGACAGTGGTCGGAGCCATAGATCTCAGTGTGGATCGTCGCCGAGGAGAGTCGGGGCACGAGCCTAGAGGAGGTGACGAAGTAGTCGATACGCCAGCCGGAGTTGCGCTCACGAGCCTTGAAGCGGTAGGACCACCAAGAGTAGATGTCCCGCTGATCGGGGTGGAAGTGACGGAAGGTATCGACGAAGCCTGCATCAAGGAGCTCTTGGAACTTCCCACGCTCTTCGTCGGTGAAGCCTGCATTCTTGCGGTTGGACTTGGGGTTCTTGAGGTCAATCTCTTGGTGGGCGACATTGAGGTCTCCGCAGACGATCACGGGCTTCTTCTCATCCAGCTCCTTGAGGTAGGCTCTGAAGGCATCTTCCCAAGTGACACGATAGCCTAAGCGGCGTAGATCGTCTTGGGAGTTCGGTACATAGACGGTGACGAGATAGAAGTCGGGGTATTCCAGCGTGATGACTCGTCCCTCGGTATCATGCTCAGCGATATTGATCCCGTAGGCTACGGAGAGGGGTTCATGACGCGTGTAGATCGCCGTGCCCGAATACCCTTTCTTCTCGGCATAGTTCCAGTAGGAGGTGTAGGTCGGGAGATCTGCATCGAGCTGTCCAGCCTGCATCTTGGTCTCTTGCAGGCAGACGAAGTCAGCATCTAGTTCTTTTATGATATCGGGGAAGCCTTTACCAAAGACGGCACGAAGGCCGTTGACGTTCCAGGAGATGAATTTCATTCGTTCTTGACTATTCTTATTGCTTGTAGTGGGTGGGATCCTCGATCCCTGCTTCCTGCATCGCTTCACGGCGCTCGATGCAGGTAGCGCACGAGCCACACTGGATATCACCACCCTCGTAGCAGCTCCAGGTCTCAGCGTAATTGATGGCGAGCTGCTTGCCGTGGCGAGCGATGTCACCCTTAGATATATCGGTGTAGGGAGCTGTCACTTCGACGGCATTGCTTGTCCCCTGAAGGATCGCTTCGTGCATCGGGCGGATGAAGGAGGCACGGCAGTCGGGATAGATCGCATGGTCACCGAAGTGATTGGCTAGATAGACCTTCTGGAGTCCTCGGCTCTCAGCGAGCCCTGCGGCGATGGAGAGCATGATCCCGTTGCGGAAGGGAACGACGGTCGCCGCCATGTTCTCCTCATCGTAGCTTCCCTTGGGGATGGCTCCTCCCCCTTCAAGCAGAGCACTACGGAAGTACTGCCCGATGAAGGAGAGTGGGATGGTGAGGTGCTCGATGCCCAGTCGCTCGCAGTGGAGGCGAGCAAAGGGAAGCTCCCGTGCATTGTGCTTCGATCCGTAGTCGAAGGACACTGCTAGAGCTAAGCTATCTTGATACTCATAGAGGAGGGTGACGCTGTCCATTCCTCCTGAGAGGACGATGAGTCCGTCTTTTGTCTTCATAAGCAGGCTAGAGGAAGAAGCTCAGGATGATCTGAGCAGAGATGATACGCACGAACATACCCACAGGATATACGATCGCATAGGCTACCGAGCTGGAGCGAGACTCGTTGATCGACATGGCGTAGTCTAGGGCCATGGAGTTGGCCATCACGCCACAGAGCATCCCGACGGTCTCGGCATGTGTCTTCTTGTAGCCGAAGAGGGAGATGAGCCCTACGATCATCGTCGGCAGGACGGTGATGAGGAAGCCTAAGCCGATCCAGAGAAGGCCATCTCCATGGATGATCATCTCGAAGAAGTGCGAGCCACTAGCGAGCCCTAGACCTGCGAGGTAGAGGATGATGCCCAGCTGCTTGATCAGCTGTGTGGCGCTATTGCTCATGTAGGTGGCGATGCGGAGGCGTGCTCCGAAGGCTCCCATGAGGATGCCTATGATGATGGGACCACCAGCGAGCCCGAGCTTGATGGGCATGCTTAGCCCTGGGATCGTGAGGGGGATAGATCCGATGATGCAGCCCAGAGTAAGTCCGAAGAAGAAGCTGAAGAGCTTCGGCTTGTCTAGCGTGTTGATCGAGTCCCCGAGGAACTTAGCCGCACGCTCGACCTCCTGAGCTTCCCCGACGACCGAGAGACGGTCCCCGAGCTGGAGGTAGAGGTCGGGAGTGGCAAGGATCTCAATCCCTGCACGATCGATACGGGTGATATTGATCCCGTACTGATTGCGTAGGCGAAGGGCTCCGAGCTTAGCTCCATTGACCTTGGAGTTGGTGATGATCAGGCGCTTGCTGATGAGCTGGGAGTCGATGGCATCCCAATCGATGTCGGGACGGTTCCAGTCTCGGCTCTCGGCTCGCTTTCCAAAGAAGGCCTCCATCTCCTCTAAGTCTTCGGGGTGGATGAGTACGAGGAGATGGTCTCCCTCGGTCAAGACCGTCTGCGAAGAGGGGATGATGAGGTTGTTTCCTCGCCAGATACGAGAGATGATGAAGTGCTTGTCCTCTAGACGCACGGCCTCGAGGATTGTCTTTCCGAAGAGGGCGCTATTGGTCAGCTCCAGCTCCGTGATATAGGTATTGCGAGCGGACTTATCCTCGGCGGGTTTGCTCCGTCGTGGGTCAAGCATGTTGAGCATGATGATCGCTAAGATCATCCCGACGACACCGAGCGGGTAGGTGAGGGCACACCCTAGTGCTAGGTCGGCTACCTCGCGAGCACCACTGGGGCCGAGGGTGTCCTGCATCGTACTCTGCACGGCAGCGAGCATAGGCGTATTAGTCACAGCTCCCGACATGATCCCCAGTAGGTTCGGTATGGAGATCCCGCAGAGGAAGTGCAGGATGAGCACGAGGATCAGCCCGATAGCGATGACGAGTAGTCCGAGCGTATTGTATAGGATCCCTTGACTCTTGAGTGAAGGGAAGAAGGAAGGGCCTACTTCGACCCCAAGCGCATAAACAAAGAGAGAAAGGCCGATGGTCTGGGCAAAGCTGTTCATCTCAGGATTGACTCGGACTCCGAAGTGAGCCGCTAAGATCCCGACGAAGAAGACGAAGGTGATCCCGAGGGAGATCTTGCCTATCCGAAGCTTCCCCAGCGTCAGCCCTACAGCTGAGACGAGGGTAAGCCAAACGAGGGTCTCCAGCACCGATGGGGTGACGAAGACATCTCGTAGCCACGAATTTATTGCCTCCATTGAATGTAGTGAATGATTGGTCAGCAGGGAGTCTAAAGACTCTGCCTCGGCAAAAGTACCACTTTTGTTGCGATTTGTTAAGCAAAGAAGAGACCTTCGTGAGGCAAGTCTTTGTCTTTTACCTCTACCCATAAATGAAGGGGGAGAGTTGCCCTGTGTGCTGACCTCCGACAGACTTAGGGACTAAGCGCTCTATATAGCCTAAGCGGGCAGACTGCTGAGGGGATCATCTGGATAAGCTAGCTTTGTCTCGGAGAGGTGAGCGCCCGAGCGATGCCTTCCTATTTGCAGTGTTCCATCAAGCGAAGCGCTATTGTTGCCTCTCGGGAGGCGCTACTGGTGCCTCCTGAGAGGTACTACTGCTACCCCTTTAGGGAAAATGATCCCATGTCCTTTCTTCCGACTAGCTAAAGTCCTTGAGGCTGATAGATGCGGGTCTTCTCCGTCTATGAGCCCTTTGATCACTGAGACTCCCCACGATCTATGCATGAGGATCGGTGGAGAAGGGCTTCTTCAATCCGAGTTCCCAAAGGGGAAGCATGCTCATGGGCTGAACAAGTCGGACAATTTGTGTATTTTAGCGGTATATTGTACCTCGTGTGCATACCTATAGTAGTGTCGAATAAATGACAGAGCTTAAGCCCAAGTCTCGAGAGCGCTTCCGTGCGGCTCTCTCTGCCCTAAAGGCCTTTAGTAGTAAGCATCCTTCCCTGCGCTACATCATCACAGGTGTATTGGCTTTTGTCTTGATCTTCTTGGTTGGGGATAGCAACCTCTTCAACTATCTGAGGAACGAGCGACGTAAGGCATTTATCCAAAGTGAATACAACCGCTATCGCCCTCAGTACGAAGCCGACAGCGCCCGTCTAAGCGACATCCGAGACAATAGAGAACATATCGAGCGTATCGCTCGTGAACAATATTATATGCATATCCCTGGGGAGGAGGTCTTCATCCTCGCTCCAGATAGCTTGGATCCCTCCAGATAGAGTAGTTCCCATTATGAATAAGCAGTACAAGTACCTCTATATCGTCAGTGTCCTCCTGCTCCTCAGCGGAGCCGCTCTGGCCGTGACTGGGCACCCCTTCTTCGATGTGCTCTACGGGCTGGGTGCCTTTGGCTATGCCGCCTACTACCTCCTGACTCCCACGGATGAACTCACTGGGACGCTTCGCCGAGCAGTGCGTATGGGAGTCTTCTCGGGACTCCTCTTCCTGCTCTCTGCCGCAGCTCGCTTTGATGCTTTCGCTACCTTTGGGCAAGGACTATGGCTAGTCTTCTTGGCACTAGGTCTCATCTATATGATCTATGGGAATGTACTCCTCTATCTCGACGAACGAAAGAAACAATGAAATCTAACCCTATAGCACCTCAGGAGAAGATCCGATCGGAGCGCCTAACGGTACCTGGAGGCAAGAAGCCTCTACTTCGACTCTACGTCGATAGCCCAGAGCCGACGACCTTGCTCCCCTTCCTCATCAAGGCCTTGCCCGACAAGAGCCGCACCACCGTCAAGCAGCTCCTACATGACCGCTTCATCTCGATCGGTCTAGAGCCCACGACCCAGTTCGATGCCCCGCTAAAGCAGGGGGATGAAGTGAACATTCATCCAGCGCCTCTGCCTAAGACGTTTACTCATAAGAGCATCGAGATCCTCTATCAGGATGAATACCTCATCGTCATCCATAAGGATGCTGGCCTGCCTACTGTAGCTAGTGGCGAAGAGAAGGATAAGACAGCACTTCTCCTTCTCGCCGAGCACCAGAAGAGCTTCAACCCTCGGGCTAAGGTCTACCATATCAATCGCCTTGATAAGGACAGTGCGGGCTTTGTAGTCTTCGCCAAGAGTCGTGACCTGCAGTGTGAACTGAGTGACCACTGGGGACGCTATGTCCGTGGCCAGCACTTCGCCGCTGTGCTTGAAGGGCTACCTCAAGCGGGGAATGGGATGCTCCTGCCTCCTGCCTCCGAGGTAGATGCGAAGAAGGATCGTGCTGCGAAGAAAGGTAAGCCTGCGGTCTCCAAGAAGCCTAGCTCCGATGACGATCGTGTAGCGGGACGAGCTGAGTGGCATACGCTGATGACGGGGGCGAGCCGTGTGCTTGTCTCTGTAGCTCTCCTCACGGGGCGCAATAATCGCCTACGCCGACAGTTCGCTCAGCTTCGTCTACCGATCGTAGGAGACTGGCGCAATGGTTCGCAGGAGAAGGAGCTCGGACGAGTAGCACTCGAAGGAACGCATCTGAGCTTTGTCCATCCCGTGACGGGCAAGCTTCTAGAGTTCAGACAACCTATTCCCTCGCTCTTTAGGAAGCTCGTCAAGGGAACTAAGCCCCCAACTAAAAGTCCAAAGAAACCAGTGAGAAAATAGACTCCAATAGTTAATCGTAAAATATAATGATCACACAACAAAAACAGGAAAGGGGAGCTCTTGCTCCTGCCCGTTGGGCTTCCACGGCCATGCGAAGCCTGCTCTTCGCTCTAGGCCTTCTGCTCTCTGCTACAGGCATGAGCGCACAGATGGTACGTGATGCTGTCAGCTGGACTCGCTCTGTGGAGGATAAGTCCCCTACGGAGAAGGTCCTCGTCTTCACTGCGCAGGTCAAGGGGGAGTGGCACCTCTATGGTACCGATCTCCCTAAGGGCGGACCTACACCTACACACCTCATCGTCGACAAGATCTCTGGTGCCGAACTCGTCGGAGGCCTAGTCGCTAGCCAGAAGCCCATAGAGAAGTTTGACCCGAACTTCGAGATGACGCTTCGCTTCTATAGCGGGAAGGTATCCTTCCGTCAGAAGATCCGCATCACTGACCCTACAAAGTTCGCCCTCGTGGGAGCTGTACGCTACATGGTCTGCAACGACGAGCAGTGCCTGCCACCAACGAACTGGGAGTTTACCATCCAAACTAAGGAGCTAGGTAAGCTGGGGGAGTCCGCGCCTGCAGTGCAGGCGACCGAGCAAAACGCTGAGACCCCTGCTGGCTCTCCCGCCATGGGGGAGGCTCAGCCCTCCGATAGTCTCCCTGCAGTAGCTGAAGCCACCGCAAGCGTAGCGACTGACTCCGCTCAGATCGCTGTCTCTGACCTCTGGGCACCTGTGATCCCAGAGCTCAAGGCCTATGGCGACAAGGCGCTCAACCAAGCCGACGGATCGCTATGGATGCTGCTACTAGGAGGGTTCCTCGGAGGGCTCGTGGCTCTGGTCACCCCTTGCGTCTGGCCAATGATCCCGATGACCGTGAGCTTCTTCCTCAAGCGTACTTCCGACAGGAAGAAGAGCATCCGTGATGCCCTGCTCTACGGGGTCGGTATCATCGTCATCTACGTCTCTCTGGGTCTGATCGTCTCTGCGATCTTTGGTCCAGCGACCTTGAATGATCTAGCTACGAATGCCTACTTCAACGTAGCCTTCTTCCTGCTACTTGTCATCTTCGCTATCTCCTTCTTCGGAGCCTTTGAGCTGGTTCTTCCCTCCTCATGGACGACGAAGATGGACGAGAAGGCAGACTCTGCCTCTGGCTTCATCAGCATCTTCTTCATGGCCTTCACGCTGGCCTTGGTCTCCTTCTCTTGCACGGGTCCTATCATCGGTACGCTCCTTGTGCAGGCTGCGACTTCCTCCACGGGGATCCTTGCTCCAGCAGTAGGGATGCTTGGCTTTGCTCTAGCACTCGCCCTGCCCTTCACGCTCTTCGCTATCTTCCCCAACCTCCTGCAGTCGATGCCGAAGAGTGGGGGATGGATGAACTCCGTCAAGGTAGTGCTTGCCTTCATTGAGCTAGCTCTCGCCCTGAAGTTCCTCTCTATCGCTGACCTAGCTTATGGCTGGCGCATCCTCGACCGTGAGGTCTTCCTCTCGCTTTGGATCGTCATCTTCATCCTGCTTGGGCTTTACCTGCTTGGCAAGATCCGTTTCCCACACGACAGCCCTCAGGAGAAGACTCCTATCCCTGCGCTCTTCCTAGCTATCGTCTCCTTCTCCTTCGCTGTCTACATGATGCCTGGGCTCGTCGGTGCTCCTCTGAGAGCTATCAGTGCCTTCGCTCCTCCTCTTCGCACGCAGGATCTGAACCTGTACAACGGAGAAATACATGCCAAGTTCGATGACTACGATGCTGGTATGGCCTATGCTCGTCAGGTCGGCAAGCCTGTTGTGATTGACTTCTCTGGCTACGGCTGTGTCAACTGCCGTAAGATGGAGGCCTCCGTCTGGATCGACCCGAATGTGAAGAGCATCCTAGAGAATGACTATGTCCTCATCACCCTCATGGTCGACGAGAAGACTCCCCTGAAGGAACCTATCGAAGTCCAGGAGAACGGCGAGAAGGTCAAGCTTCGCACGGTAGGGGACAAGTGGAGCTACTTCCAGCGTATGAAGTTTGGTGCTAATGCTCAGCCCTTCTATGTACTCCTCGACCACGAGGGTAAGCCCCTCGGCCCTTCGAGAGCTTATGACGAGGATGTACCCGCCTATATCAAGTTCCTTAAGGCTGGCTTGAGCGAGTTTGAGCAGCGTAAGTAATCCCTCTACCGACCTACTACTTAAAGATGAGCGTACAGCATAGTCGAGAAGAGAAGCTAGCGGCCTTTGGTCGCCTCCTGGATGTCATGGATCGCCTCCGAGCCGAGTGCCCTTGGGATCGGGAGCAGACGACAGAGAGCCTTCGTACCAATACCATCGAGGAAGTCTATGAGCTCTCCGATGCGATCCTCTCGGGTGCTCCCCAAGAGATCAAGAAGGAGCTGGGGGATGTCCTCCTCCATGTCGTCTTCTATAGCAAGATTGGAGAAGAGCAGGGATCCTTCGATGTCGCCGATGTTGCGAATGCGCTTTGTGACAAGCTGATCTTCCGTCATCCCCATGTCTATGGCGAGACTGAGGCAGCTCCCTCTGATGTCGTCACAGAACGCTGGGAGGAGCTGAAGCAGAAGGAGAAGAACGGCAATAAGACCGTCCTCTCAGGTGTCCCAGCTTCTCTGCCTGCTCTGATCAAGGCCTACCGCATTCAGGATAAGGCTAGAGGGGTAGGCTTCGACTGGCAGCACCCAGAGGATGTCTGGACGAAGGTAGAGGAGGAGCTCTCTGAGCTCCGTGAAGCTGTCACCTCGGGCTCTGTGGAAGATACAGAGGCTGAGTTTGGCGACTTCCTCTTCAGCATCATCAATGTAGCTCGTAAGTACAAGGTCAACCCCGATAATGCTCTTGAGCGAACAAACACCAAGTTTATCCGCCGCTTTGGCCACATCGAGGCTCGGGCGAAGGAGCTGGGTCGCTCGCTTAAGGAGCTCACTTTAGAGGAGATGGATGCACTCTGGGATGAGGCTAAGGAGCTTGAAGCTAAGGCTTAAAGCCTAGCCTATGCACTAGTCCATCCTTTGTCCCATCTACTCTGTCTCTCCATTGGGCCTACTGGTCCTATTTGCCTAACCTCTAGAGGCTGATAGGGCTAGTAGGCTCAATGCTTTTCATGCGTTCACATGCCTATGTCTCACCCAGACTCACCCATTCGACTGCTTGTCCCTCCTAAGGAAGCCTCCGCCCTAGCGCTACGCTCCTCTGGATGCTGGAGCACCCAGAGGAGCGTAGCGCTAGAGAGCAAAAGGGTAGGGATCGCATAGCACGAGACTTTAGCCCCGAGAGCTGTGCCCAGCTCTTCGCTGAGCTCTTTAGAACTCTTGTTTGGTAGTCCAAACTCCGAGCACTAGACCCCAGTGATTTACTTCTAAGTCAGTACCTCCTCTTGGGTAGCTTTACTCGGGTGAGCGAAGCTACAAAGACAGGTACGACGACCGATTTATTAAATACGAGTATGACCACTACTTATACCGATGTCCATGGAGCCTCTGTGGTGCGCTTTGCGGACATTGAGATCCTCCGCTACGAGATCCCAGGCTTTGCTGCCCTCCCTTTGGAGCGGAAGCTATTCATCTATCACCTCAGTGAAGCGGCACTAGCAGGACGGGACATTACCTTCGATCAGAATGGCCGTCACGGCCTGCGTCTACGTGCCTTCTTCGAGGGGATCTACTTGACCTACTCGGGGGATAGAGACTCTGATGCTTTCCAAGCAATACAGACGTATCTCTTCCGCCTTTGGTTCTCATCGGGCATCCATCACCACTATGGCTCGGAGAAGTTCGAGCCTACGTTCTCCAAGGAATACCTTCTTGAAGTTCTTGCCGAGGTGCAGGCCCAAGGACAGCTCCTTCGCTATCGTGGGCAAGAGCTGGATGAACTACTCCAGCTGATCTTTGACCCCAAGGTCGCTCCCCGACGTACGGTGCAGAGTGGCGATGAGGATCTGGTGAAGGCTTCTTCGGCGAACTTCTATGCTTCGGGGGTAACACAAGCGGAAGCAGAAGGCTTCTATGCCCGTGCCTATGAGGAACTCTCCGAGCTCGAGCGTCAAGCTCCTCCTTCGCTTGGGCTGAATAGTCGCCTAGGGAAGAACGAAGATGGTGAGCTCTATGAGCAGGTCTACAAGCAGGGCGGACTCTATGGAGAGGCCCTCACACGCATCATCGCTTCTCTGAAGTCGGCAGCTGCCTATGCTGAGACGGATGACCAGCGTCGTACCATTCTCTCGCTCATTGACTACTATAAGACGGGCGATCTGGAGAAGTACAATGACTATTGTATCTCTTGGGTAGAGGATACGAAGCCCGAAGTAGACTTCATCAATGGCTTCACCGAAGTCTACACCGATCCTCTGGGCACGAAGGGGATGTGGGAGAGTCTCGTGCATGTCCGTGACCACGAAGCCAGTGAGCGGACGCAGAAGATCTGCTCCGAGGCAAAGTGGTTCGAGGATCATGCTCCTATTGATCCCCGCTTCAAGAAGGAGGAGCCACGAGGTGTCTCAGCTACCGTAGTCTCGGTCGCTATGCTGGCTGGTGACTCTTACCCCGCTACACCGATCGGTATCAACCTGCCCAACGCTGACTGGATACGTGCTACGCATGGCTCTAAGTCCGTGACGATCGACAACATTCATCGTGCTTACCATATCGCCTCGCAGCACAGTGGGATGGATGAGGTCTTCATCCCCGATCCTGCGGTACGTGAGCTCCTCACGAAGTACGGCGAGGTCACGGAGCATCTACATACCGACCTGCACGAATGCTTAGGGCATGGCTCGGGGAAGCTCCTCTCTGGTGTCTCGGCTGATGCCCTTGGGGCTTATCATTCGACTCTGGAGGAGGCACGTGCCGATCTCTTTGCCCTCTACTACATGGCGGACGAGTACCTCGTGGAGCTGGGCCTACTACCCGATCGGGAGGCTTACAAGGCTTGCTACTACCGCTACCTACTCAATGGGCTGGTCACTCAGCTCGTGCGCATCCGTCCTGGTCATGTGCTCGAGGAAGCGCACATGCGCAATCGTGCGCTTATCGCTCGCTACGTGCTGGAGAAGGGGAGTGCACTCGGTGCTGTCGAGCTAAAGGGGCTAGAGCTGGTCATCCATGACTACGAGGCGCTTCGTCCGATCCTCGCTGAACTCCTCGCCGAAGTACAGCGCATCAAGAGTGAAGGGGATCAGCAGGCAGGTCGTGCACTCGTCGAGCGCTATGCGATCGCTATTGACCCGAAGCTCCATACAGAAGTCCTTGCTCGCTATGAGCAGCTCCACATCGCTCCCTACAAGGGCTTTGTAAACCCCAAGCTGGAGCTAGTCTATGATGAAGAGGGTGGTATCACGGATGTTCGTGCCGACTACACCGAAGGTTATGCCGAGCAGATGCTACGCTATAGCCGAGAGTATGCTACCCTGCCTCTTGATCCTGTGACGGCGGAAGAGCTTCGTCACCCTATGCCCTCTGAGCAGGCACTCCTCGAAGCGAAGGAGCTACGGACGCAGCTACGCCATGTGATGGATGGTCAGGTAGTCTCATCTATGCGAGATAAGGGCTTGCACTACGGAATCAACTTCGGTCTGACGCTCGACTATATCCTACGCCTTGCCGAGAAGCAGCCCAAGCGTACGGAGCTAGCTGCCTATCTCCTCTCTCGAGATGTCCGAGAGCTCAAGTTGATCGGTCAGCTCATCTATCCAGCTGAGGCTGTGACGTACGAAGTGGCTACCGAGCTAGCCCGCACCTCGTTCGCTAACCCCGAGCTAAGGGATTATCTTGCGAAGCACCTCTTCGATCGCACGCCCTCTTCTCCCTACTGGGCACTGGACTGGATCTTCGCCGAAGCCGATCAGCGCTGGGAGGATGTCTTACCCGTAGCCTTTACCATCTTAGCCCGTTGGTTCTCTCGAGGCTTTGTGCTCGAGACGGAGGCTTGGAGTACTAAGCTCCTTCGGGAGAGTCTAGCCTTCCTCTCCTCGGATGAAGTCCCTTATCCTACGGCACTCCAGCGGTCCGTCCTCTTGATGCTCAAGCGTTGGGGTCGCACGGATACTGAGATGCGTACAGCTCTCTTAGCTTCGGCTGAACTTGCTGCTTGGGAAGCGGCAGACAATCCCGTCCAGCAGGAATTTGCAGCTGACCTGCGCTTTGAATTTGAAGAATATCTCTCTACTTATTAGTTCCACTCCGATGAAACGAATACTCGCTTTTCTAGCCTTTGGGATTTGTCTCAGTTCCTTCGCTTCTCAGTCGCAGGCTACGGCATCTGCTGAACTCAAGATGGAGAAGCCCCGCAAGGTACGCTTCCCCTTCTATTACTTCGAGCAGCCGGTCAATGGTAACCTTATCGGTCGAGGTGCTGACCAAGCGCTCTTTGGTATCTATACGACGCACACACGAGGCTACCAGCTCGAAGCGCTGACGATCGACCTCACAGGTACTACAGACCTCCGTGATGTCACGGCGCTCAAGATCTACCGCACGAAGAATAAGGATCGCTTCGATCCCCGTGATCCAGGTGAACTGCTTGCCCAAGTGAAGGTCGGGAAGAAGACGCTCGTCCCCTTCAAGATCTCAAGACAGCTGAAGGAAGAGGATGCCCTCTGGGTAGTCGCAGACATTGCTCCTAAGGCAAAGGAAGGTCATCATGTATCGGCCGAAGTAGCGACCATCATCGCTGACAATCTCGAGCTAGAAGGTCTCACTACGGAGCGTCATACTCAGGAGATCGTCCTGCAGCGTACGCTCGTCTGGGCACCAGGTGAGGCAGGCTCGAAGCACTACCGCATCCCAGGGATCGTCCGCCTATCGGATGGTACGCTGGTAGCGAGTATCGACCGACGCAAGGAGAAGGACGGTGACCTCCCTGCTGATATCGATGTCGAAGTCAAGCGTAGCACTGATGGTGGTCATACCTGGAGTGCTCCTATCACCGTCGCAGCGGGTACGAAGGAGCATGGCTATGGCGATGCAGCCATGGCCACTGATGGTAAGACCATCTATATGGTGATGATCGGTGGGTCAGGTCTTTGGACTTATCCCTCGATCTCCAAGGAGCCTTCACAGATGTACTTCACCAAGAGTACAGATGGAGGGAAGACTTGGGCTCCCCTAGATAATATCACCAAGCAGGTCTATCTCGCCCCCTACGCTTGGGGTGGCTTCTTTGCCTCGGGGAATGGAATCATCACCTCAAAGGGGCGCATTGTCTTCGTAGCAGCTCAGCGTACGGATCAGAGTTGGGGTGGAGCGATGGACAATATCCTCGTCTACTCGGACGACAAGGGTAAGACGTGGAAGATCTCTTCACCTGCTCGCCATGATGGTGATGAGTCTAAGGTCGTCGAGCTCTCTGATGGTTCGCTCCTCGTCTCTAGTCGCAACCGTGCCTCTGGAGCTAACGCCCGCACCTATATCCAAACACGTGATGGCGGGAAGACCTGGATGCCTGCTGGCACGTGGCCCGAACTTACGGGGAATGCTTGCAACGGTGCCTTCACCCGCTATCAGCCTATCGGCAAGGGCCGAGGAGAGCGCTCGAAGTACCTCCTGCACACCCTGCCTGCCAGCCCAACGCGTGATCATCTTCGCCTCTTCCTCAGCAAGGATGAGGGGAAGACTTGGCCTATCTCTCGCGAGATCTGCCGAGGTGAAGCAGTCTACAGCGAAGTGATGATCTTCCCTGATGGTACCATCGGGATCATCAGCGAAGAGAATGACCGCCCTGCCTTCGATATTTACTTCACTCGTGTCTCTCTAGACTGGCTCCTCTCGGGGACTCCTAGCACGAGCCGTTAGTACGAGCAAACACCCCATCTTCTCCCTCCCACTGAAGGGGAGAAATGATGCACCCTCCAAGAGGTCCTAAGAAAACCTACTGTGGGTCGCATCGACGACCCACGGTAGGTCGTCGATGCGACCCACAGTAGGTTTTTTGGGCGATGTACCGTAGGTCTCTTTTTATCCCCTCGCTATAGGCCTGTGATAGGGGCTTGTTGGATGGCTTGTCTAGGGAGCTTCTCTAGCCTTGCTCCCTAGGGCTAGTTTGCCCCCAGAAGAAGAGCTTCGACCTATATCCAAGAAGGGTGGGAGTTGATGCTTATGTGTGGCTTTCTCACTGGGGAAGAGACCTATACGTAAAGATTATTTATTAAAGTATTTAATTAGCTAAAGAGTTTTGCCTAAGTGTACTTTATTCCTTAGCTTTGTTACGCTTTAAGCAGAGCAAACGGAATGTCGGCGCAACATGTCCTCTATCACTTATCGGTACAATTCCTAGACCAGATGACTTGCCTTACTCCTGCCGAGTAAGGTCTGCGCCGGCGCACAATATTATATCAATGTAGTACTAAAAGCTATGGACGAACAGAAAGCGGTCAAAACCCTCAAGGACATCGTCATCCGCTTCTCCGGAGACTCTGGAGACGGGATGCAGCTCACGGGGACGATCTTCTCTGACCTCTCCGCCATGACGGGGAACACCATCTCTACCTTCCCCGACTTCCCAGCCGAGATCCGAGCCCCTCAGGGGACGCTCAGTGGTGTCTCGGGCTACCAAGTGCAGATAGGTTCACGGACGGTACGAACCCCAGGGGAGCAAGCAGATATCCTCGTGGCTATGAATCCTGCTGCCCTCAAGGTCAGTGTGAAGCACCTCAAGCGTGATTCGATCATCATCATTGACACCGACTCCTTCACAGCTAATGACCTAAAGAAGGCTGAATTCAAGACCGAAGAACCCTTCGAGGAGCTCGGTCTGAAGACCCAGCAGGTCATCCCCGCTCCTATCTCCTCCATCGTCAAGGAGGGGCTGAAGGACTTTGGTCTTGATGCCAAGTCTGCACTCCGATGCAAGAACATGTTTGCTCTTGGTCTTATCTGCTGGATCTGCGATCGTCCTCTCGGCCCTGCAGAGCAGTTCCTCGACCGTAAGTTCGGCAAGAAGCCTCAGCTACGTGATGCTAACATCGCCTCCCTCAACCACGGCTTCGACTTTGGTGCGAATACCCACGCTACGGCAAGTATCTTCCGCATCGAGACGCAGAAGCCTGTCCCTGGACGCTACCTCGATATCAATGGGAATAAGGCTACGGCCTACGGGCTGATCGCCGCTGCTGAGCAGGCAGGCCTCGAGCTCTTCCTCGGTAGCTACCCCATCACTCCTGCTACGGATATCCTACATGAGCTCGCTAAGCACAAGGCTCTGGGTGTGAAGACGGTGCAGGCAGAAGATGAGATCGCAGGTATTTGTACGGCTATCGGTGCTTCCTTCGCTGGAGACCTTGCCGTGACGACCACTTCTGGTCCTGGTCTTGCGCTGAAGAGTGAAGCACTTGGTCTAGCCGTCATGGCAGAGCTTCCTCTTGTACTCGTCGACGTACAGCGTGGTGGCCCATCGACGGGGCTTCCTACCAAGAGCGAACAGACCGACCTCATGCAGGCCCTCTACGGACGTAATGGTGAAGCTCCACTTCCCGTCCTCGCTGCGACGACCCCAGACACTTGCTTCTTCGCTGCCTATTGGGCTGCTAAGATCGCCATTGAGCACATGACTCCAGTGATCCTCCTGACGGATACCTTCGTGGCTAACGGCTCCTCTGCTTGGCGCATCCCCAACTTCCACGAGCTCCCCACGATCGAGCCTAACTACGTCTCTAAGCTCCCCGAAGGAGCAGCAGAGGGCTGGCGTCCTTACTTCCGCAATGAGGAAACGAAGGTGCGCTACTGGGCTGTGCCTGGTACCCCTGGCTTCGAGCACCGCCTCGGAGGTCTGGAGAAGAACTATAACACCAGTGCTATCAGCACCGATGCAGCTAACCATGCCCTCATGGTGAAGACTCGACAGGAGAAGGTAGACTACATCGCTAACGAGATCCCTCTCCTCGAGGTCGAAGGCGATCAGGATGCAGATACGCTCATCGTCGGATGGGGTGGTACCTATGGTCACCTCTTCGAAGCAGCTCATAAGCTCCGTGATCGTGGCTACAAGGTCGCTCATGCTCACTTCAGCTTCATCAATCCTCTGCCTAAGAACACGGAGGAAGTCCTTCGTCGCTTCAAGAAGGTCGTTGTCGCAGAGCAGAACAATGGTATGTTCGCTCGCCATCTGCGTGGCAAGATCGACAACTTCGTCCCACGGCAGTACAATGAGGTCACAGGTCAGCCCTTCAGCCTCTCGCACCTAGTCGAAGAATTCACCAAACTTATCGAAGAATAGCCCTATGGAAACGAATGCAAACCCAGTGAAGTTAGACGCTAAGAACTTCAAGAGTGACCAGTACGTACGCTGGTGTCCTGGCTGCGGTGACCATGGTGTCCTGGCTACTCTGCAGAAGTCCATGGCGGAGGTGGGTATCCCTACGGAGAAGACTGCTGTCATCTCAGGGATCGGATGCTCCTCTCGTCTACCATACTATGTGAATGCCTACGGCTTCCATACCATCCATGGTCGTGCAGCAGCCATCGCTACAGGGCTGAAGACCGCTCGTCCCGACCTGTGTGTCTGGATCGCTACGGGTGACGGTGACAGCCTCGCTATCGGGGGGAACCACTTCATCCACGCTATTCGCCGTAATGTGGACCTGAACTTCATCCTCTTCAACAACCGCATCTACGGGCTGACGAAGGGGCAGTACTCGCCTACATCTGCTCGTGGCTTCGTCTCTAAGAGTTCACCCTTCGGTACGGTAGAGGATCCATTCATCCCTGCTGAGCTATGCTTCGGTGCTCGTGGTCGCTTCTTCGCTCGTTCGCTCGATATCGATATGAAGCTCCTTGGGCAGTGTATGGTAGCAAGTGCCAAGCATAAAGGGGCTGCTGTCGTCGAAGTCCTCGTGAACTGTGTGATCTTCAATGACGGGATCCACAAGGGTGTTGCCCAGCGTGAAGTGCGTGACGATCGCTCGATCGTCCTGCGTCACGGCGAGAAGATGATCTTCGGTAAGGAGAAGAACAAGGGTATTGTCCTGGATGGTCTCCGACTCAAGGCCGTCACCATCGGCGAAGATGGCTATACGCTGGATGATGTGCTCACGCATGATGCTCACGAAGTAGATCCTACGCTCCACACGATGCTAGCGATGATGGGTACGAGTGATGATATGCCAGTTGCCTTCGGGATCATCCGTGAGGTAGAAGATATCTGCTACGACCAAGCTGTCACAGACCAGATCGAGGAAGTCCGAGCTCAGAAGCCTGGCATCCGTTCGCTGGAAGATGTCCTGATGAAGGATGCTTACTGGGAAGTGAAGTAGTAAGTATCTCCTTACTACCCAGCTTAGACAGCTATAAGAAAGCCACGAGGCCACCTCTCAGATGAGAGGTGGCCTCGTGGCTTTTATTTCTGTAGGTCTATGCCTTCTGTTTGGGCGACTTGGTCAAGCTTTTCTAGGGGGCTTATGATGCCCACCATCTAAAACTAATCTTGGCCACGATCACGCACAGAGCGAGAGGTAGATGTGGTAGCGGGCTTGGTTGACTTGGAGGGTAGGCGCTGACTCGGAGAACTAGATGTGTTCAGTTTCTTAAGCTTTACCTTTTTCTTCTTGACCGTAGGAGATCCGCTCTGTCGTATGCTGTCAGGGAGGTAGAGCTGGGATTGGAAGTCCGATAGCTCCCGTTCGATCCGCTTTTGTGCTTCCTTCTGGGCCTCAGGTGTGGGATATTCTTCCATCAGTGTCCGTCCAAGGAGGTCATCAGCCTTGATGATCTCACCTTCGTAGAGCCCTAGGCGGAAGAAGTCGTCCAGCGTGGAGTGGCGGACACCATTCTGAGCACTAAGGGCTATCCTCTGAGTCCGCAGGTAGGGTAGTAGATCTGAGTACTTGACCCAGAAAAGTGGCATACGTAGCTCTCCATAGTCGCCGATACCGCTGAGTATGGGGCAGAGGGCAGAGACTTCGGTCATATAAGTCGAAGTCCCTTCGTCGAAGAGGTGAACCTCCTTGAGGTAGTAGCTCTTTACGTCACTCGACGGAATATCCGAAGGACGACCTTCGATATAGTCGATATGGAAGCGCTCCAAGAAATCCTTGAAGCTGAGTAGGTGTGCTTCATCCAGTTGCTCTGCCCCGTCGATATACTCGTAGACGGGTATCTTGCCAGAGGCATAGAGCAGGAAGATTTGGGCAAAGAGATTTCCCTCCCTCTCGGTCGCTACTTGTGGCGAATAGAGCGGGGCATTGGCTCGACTTGTGAGATCAATAGATCGGTAGATACTACGAAGCCAAGAGGCATGTTCGTAGGGATCTCTATCGGTGGTGCCAAAGGTCTTAGCTCGCTCTGAGAGCTGATCGATCGAGGGCTGTAGCTTCTGCTTATTCGCTTGCCCTTGAGCCTTTGTCCCTTTACGCACTACCGGAGTACGAGGAGTATCCTGCGCCGAGAGGTCGGTGATGCCTAGGGCGAATGCTGTAGATAGAAGGAGAAGGGGTATTTGCTTCATAGCTGTAGTGTCTAGAGAGGGGCTTATCCGATGATGAGCTCTAGGGAAGGGATCTGCCGCTCAATGCCGTCTGGCCCTCGGGCAATGATCCCAGTGATATAGAGGCGACGTCCCCTAGGGGTATTCTGGATCTGTCTGATCTGTCGCTCTGAGAAGTTTGCTCCCGAGGAGGCTTCGGGAAGGGCATTGCCCATCGAATCAAAGGCAATGAGCTGGAAGCGAAGGACTGTATAGCTTACCTCCAAGAAGGAGTCATCAATCGCTGCCTTTACTCCTCCTGCTTCCAGTAGGCTACTCTTGGCTATGCGTCCTCCTTTGAAGCGAGATACTTCTCCTTTCGAGGAGGTCAGAGCTAGGTAGGGCATGGGATCTGGGAGCGAGCGTACTCTTAGCTTTGACTGGGCAACAGGCTTCGTCTCTCCACTGCTGGTACGAGCTGTGACAGATATGGTCACTTCACCGCCAGCCTTGGTAGGATGAGCTATCCATAGATCGGCCTTGCGTAGGAGAGTCCCGCTAGAGATCGTAGCTGATATATCCTGAAGTGCTATCCCTGGTACTGCGATCTTGATAGGATTATCGATCCCAGCATAGAGCACGTTCATCATCGTCGGAGCAATGGTAGCCATGGGCTCAATGACGGTATAGCTGCTCTCGAAGCTACTTCGTACAAGCGTACCATCATTGAGCTCTGTCTCGATGTGCCCCCTCAGAGGGAAGTTCCCTAGAGTAGGGGTAGAGAGGGTGAGTTTCCCATGAGAGGACGTAGGGAGAAGGGAGCCGTTGACGAAGATCTTCGGATGCTTCGTTGTATCAATGCTGCTGAGCACGATCGATGCTTGGTAGGGGGTACCACGGAGGACTACCCGACTCTCTGGGATCACTTGAGCAGTAAGCTGATTGGAGCGGTAGTCATGGGCATCGATCCCCTTGAGAAGCTCGGCAAGCGCTTCGCCTTCGATATAGCGGATGTTGCTCTGTAGGTTTGTTAGGAGTGTGACTGCTGCGATGGCAGGGATGTTCTCGAAGTGTTCCTCTTCCCAGCTCTTACCCTGCCTACCTCGAGGGGTGCTAAGTCGTTGTATGATCTTTGTCCCTTGACTTGCTTGGTCGAAGAGCTTGGATACCCAAGAGCAGTAGCCTTCGATTTGCTCTCTTAGCTGTGTGCCCTTGGGCCGTATTGGACCTAGGAGTACGACGGATGAGGCAGAGAGGTCATCTCTTCGCTGGAGCGACTCGGGATGAGCTCCTTTACCATCGGCTTCGATAGCTATCGCTTCCTTAAGACTTTGGATGTAGGTATAGAGGGAGTCTGATCGTAGCTGAAGCTCACGACTACGTTCCTGCCATAGGCGAACTTTCTCAGGGTTGGAGGTGAAGGCTGCTTGCATATCCGAGGCTAGCCGTGCATTCTGAGCTTCGCTGTGCTGGGTAGCTTGGCGCAACTCACCCTCGACAAGGGAGAACCCATCCAAAACCTCAGGAGATACATTGAGCGCCATCATTGCGATGAAGACAAGGTACATGAGGTTGATCATGCGCTGTCTATTGGGATTGCTCCCGCTACCTACTGCCATGGCTACAAAGGCTTACTTGTGGGTAAGATCACTACGCTCGGATGAGGTACTATAAGGTGTGTGTGGGCTACCTGGTATCCCCATGTTGCTTGTCAAAGCTTGGAGGATACGTGCATAGACCTCATTGAGCTGGGTGAGCTGACCGATGAGCTGGTCATTCTGCTCTCTGAAGGTGGTACTTCCTTCGAGGCTCCCTTCGTACATAGAGCGAATGTGCTGCAGACCTGCATTGATTCGGTCGATCGTCTCTACTTGTGAACTGATGCCTTTGAGTTGGAGCTCATAGATCGCATTGAGTCCAGTGACATTGCGTGCTAGGCTCTCCATCTCCCCTAAGTACTGGGTCGAATGCTGAGCCATGGTATCATAGTCAAGAGCCATGTTCTCGTAGCGCTTCTTCATCTCTCCCGAGACGCTCCCAATACGAGTGAGCTGCTCAGTAGCTTCCCCCAAGCGATCGATTGCTTCACGCAGATGAGCTAGTTCGCTTGCTGGAAGTGATGAGGATAGCTCCATGGTATTACTCTGTGAAAGCTCTCCATCAGTTGCTGACTCTTGAGCACGGCGGAGGAGTAACTCTCGGCGGGCAATCTCGTCAGCTCGGTCTCTTTCATTACCACTTCTTAGCTCAGGGAAGACCTCTTCCCATTGGTAGGTCTTCTCTGGACGCTCGAAGCCAGAGATGAAGAAGACCACGAACTCTGTGAGCATACTCACGAGGAGGATCTCATCACCGTAGCGGATATGTAGGAGCTTGAAGAGAGCCCCTAGGATGACGAAGGCAGCCCCCCACGAATAGAAGCGGTTGAGGATGCGCTTGCCTCGCTCACTAGAGAGGAAGATCTCTAAGCGACGTAGGTGTCTTACTTTTCTCTGCATGACTCGTTGTGGGTTTGGTTAGGCTATTTCTTGAACTCTACGGCAGAGCGTACACAGCGAAATCCTATGTAGGAATGAGCGGCATTTTGTGCTGCTTGTGTGCGGTTGTTCGCCTGCACATTGCGAGCAATGTCTTTCCAAGAGCCTCCCTTGACGACCTTGAAGGTCCGATCACGAGTGTCCTTGAAGTCTGCGGGATAGGAGAGCTCGGGATTGACATCACTGATTAGTCGAAGTCCAGAGCTTATCCAAGCGGTGCTGGTCCATTCAGCCACATTACCCGCCATATCAAAGAGCCCAAAGTCATTGGGTGGATAGGAAGAGACACGAGCTGTGATCAGATGACGGTCGGCAGTGTAGTCCCCATCACCTGGCTTGAAGTTGCCGAGGAAGCATCCATCGCAAGAGCGTACCTCTTCTGTCCCCCAAGGATAGACAACCTTGGAGTTCCCCATACGGGCTGCATACTCCCACTCAGCTTCGGTAGGAAGACGAAACTCTTCAACGATTTGCCCTTCAGGTAGACGCAGACCCTTCTTGTAGAAGGATGTTCTCCAAGCACAATAGGCTTGGGCTTGCTCCCAAGTCACTCCGACTACTGGATAGTCATCATAGCCTGGATGATTGAAGTACTTCGCTGTGTAGGTCGCATTGGTCGAGTTGGGGAAGTCATTGACCCACACAGTCTCATCTGGGAGTACAGGTACGATGTACGTATTGAGGAAGTCGTATTCGCTAGCTAGTGGACGTGTGATGGTCTCACGAATGATCTTACCCGAGCGATCTATATAAGCTGTATCCTTGGAGATCAAGATGGTCTCAGGGCGTTGCTTCTCCCAGCGGGTATTACCTTGGGCTGTACGGAGCTGGTTGCGCCAAAGGGCTGCTGCTCGATGATCATAGCGCTCATAGCGGTAGTAGAGCTGAGTTGGATCAAGCTTACGTTCGCCTGTGACGGGATTGGTGTAGTAGACACTCTGGATCGCTCTCACCTCCTCTTCGGAAGCATGCTTCTCGGAGGGGATAGGTCGACTCCAGTCAAGGTGAGGCTCTACGGGCTCTCCATATTTGTCTTCGGTGATCTTGTAGCTCTCATCACCACCAAAGGCAGGGTCTGCGAGGCGCTCTCGGATGATGGAGTCACGGACGTAGTAGACGAACTGACGATACTGAGCATTCGTGACTTCGGTACGATCCATCCAGAAGGCTTCAACAGAGATCCCACGGCTGACAGCAGGTGTACCCCAGAGACTATCCCTCAGCTCCGAACCTAGGATGATATGTCCCCTCGGGATGTGCACCATCCCATGAGGAGCAGGCTCATCCCACGAGGCAAGTCGGGCAGCTGTCACTTCTCCCCCTCTTGATTGATTGGAAGCTCCACAAGCAAGGAGTGAGAGGCTTAGTAGAAGCCCCCCTAGAAGAGTCTGGAGTTGGGTATATCGTGTCTTCATCATCGTCTGTGTCAAAGTTACCCTTTTCAAAGTAAGCGAATACTCTTGTAGCGAGTCTCCTCTTTGCTCCCTTGGGTAAGTGGGAGTGTGTAGCCTAGGAAAATCTCATGTCGGTAGGCTGGGCTACTCTGTGTCCGAGTCTCCCGCTCTAGGAGGTAGCCTAACCGAAGATCTCCAAGTCTAATGCTCGTATGCGCTATCCATGCACTATGGAAGCGGTAGGAAGCTCCTAGAGAGAAGCGGTCTTGGTAAGAAATAGATGCTCCAAGCTCTTTCCTCCAGCCTAAAGGCTTACTGTAGGAGGCGAAGGCTGTGGGCTGGAGGGCAAATGAGTGCCCCCAGTCGATGTGGTAGCGCAAGAATGCTACATATAGAGGGCTCGTCTGGGCTCTGTACCGCTCGCTGAGTGCTACACTAGATCTCAGTACATCCGTGACGGCGATACCCGCAGAGAGTCGTCTATCGGTATAGTATGCCCCTAGACTTAGGTCGAAGGCTTTCCCCTCGGTCTTAGTCGTCGGGAGCTCCAGATTAGTGATCCCTTCCTCTTGTGCCTTCTTCCCATCGAAGGATAGGCGATAGAGGGTAGTCTCGAGGCCTAGATGCAGGCTCTGTGTTTGCCCAAGAAAGAAGCGAAGGGCTCCTCGGGCAGAGAGAGCTGTTTGCTCCCAAAGGTCTTGCTGATGGTGTAGGAGCTGAGCTCCTACTTCGTGCTGACCTCCTACGAGATCTAGGGGCACCCCTCCTAGTATGAGGTAGTATTTGTTTCGGCTATCCTCGTGCCCATAGAGGGCTGTTATCTGTCCCCCTTCGGTAGCGATAGATGCCGCTGGGTTGTAGTAGGGTAGAGCTTCCTGCCAGAGCCGGACTTCGGGGCGAGTCTGAGCTAGGAGAGCAGAGGGGAGAAGAGCTGAAAGGGCAAGACTACCCACGCAGGCTAAGCTCTTATGCCTAGAGCCCCATGTGGCGGTAGTCTTGCCCATCAGTATGCTCTTTGATACGAACTAGTATTCCTCTTCGTCAAAGAAGAAGTCCTCCTTGCTCGGATAGTCTGGCCAAATATCTTCAATGGATTCGTAGAGTTCGCCCTCATCCTCCATCTCTTGGAGGTTCTCGATGACCTCGATAGGAGCTCCCGAGCGTTGGGCGTAGTCAATGAGTTCGTCACGGCTGGCAGGCCATGGGGCATCTTCGAGCTTGGATGCAAGTTCTAGTGTCCAGTACATAGCTGAGATTAGTTTATCAAAAAGTCGTTATGTGCTTAGAGAATATCAGGCGCAAAAGTACTAATTATTCATTAGTTAGCGAGGAGTGCTGATGCGCTAGATAGAGTAAGCCCCACCCTCGGACTCCGAGCGGAGAGGGAGGGTGGGGCTTACAAGGGTAAGACTAGCCCTCAATGGAAGGGGCAATGCAGGCGCAGAAGGCTGGGACCAGATTGCGGTCACCGAAGCCATTATCTACACGAGCGACGTTGATCCAGAACTTATTCTCGCGGAGGTATTCCAGAGGATAGGCTGCCTTCTCACGAGGATAGCTGTGTGACCAAGAGTCAGAGACGACTTCGTACTCAGGATGTGGTGCATTCTTCAGTACGTTGTCTTCTGCATCAGCCTTGCCGTCCTTGATCTCCTGCATTTCCTCCCAGATGCACTGCATGACAGCGAGGAAGCGATCCAGCTCATCCTTGCTTTCGCTCTCTGTAGGCTCGATCATCAAGGTGCCATGTACAGGGAAGGAGAGCGTAGGAGCGTGATAGCCGAAGTCCATGAGACGCTTAGCGATGTCGCTCTCATCTACACCATAGACTTCCTTGAGCTTGCGGCAGTCGAGGATGAGCTCGTGGCCGACACGACCCGTAGCGCCCGTATAGACGATGCCGTAGGTATCCTTGAGGCGAACGGCTAGATAGTTAGCATTGAGGATGGCTGTACGAGTAGCACGCTCTAGACCCTTTGCTCCGAGTAGACGGATGTAGGCATAGGAGACGACATCGATACCTGCACTACCGAGAGGCGAAGCTGCGACGACATTGCCTTGGATAGGCTCATAGTCTACACCATAGCCGTGGGTAGGCTGGTAGGGTGAGAGGGCTTCGGTCATACAGATAGGACCGCTACCAGGACCACCACCTCCATGAGGGATAGCGAAGGTCTTGTGGAGGTTGAGGTGGCAGACATCGGCGCCGATGAAGCCTGGGTTCGTGAGACCTACCTGAGCGTTCATGTTCGCCCCGTCCATATAGACTAGAGCACCACAGTCATGGATACGCTTGCAGAGGTCGATGATGTTCGTCTCGAAGATCCCGTGGGTACTTGGGTAGGTGATCATCATCGCTGCGAGTTCATCCTTGTGCTCTTCGGTCTTCTTCATGAAGTCCTCCCAATCGACGTTGCCGTACTGGTCACAAGCTACGATCACGCACTGATAGCCACACTGAGAGGCTGAGGCAGGATTGGTGCCATGCGCCGAGGCTGGGAGAAGTACCTTATTTCTGTGCCCGCCACCATGAGCTTCGTGATAGGAGCGGATGGTGCGAAGTCCTGCATACTCACCTGCAGCACCAGAGTTGGGCTGGAGCGAGACGACGGGTAGACCAGTGATCGTGGCGAGTAGCCCCTTGAGGTTCTCCAGTAGCTCAAGAGAGCCCTGTACCTGCTCTGCTGGTGCATAGGGGTGGACGTTGCAGAAGGCAGGATTGCTCAGAGGAATGACTTCGCTAGCTGCATTGAGCTTCATCGTACAAGACCCGAGGGAGATCATCGAGTGCGTCAAGGAGATATCCTTGCGCTCTAGGCGCTTGATGTAGCGCATCATCTCTGTCTCCGTATGGTACTTGTTGAAGACCTCGTAGGAGAGGAAGGGTGAGGTACGGACGAACTTGCGGTCGATGTGGATCGTATGCTCGCCTACTTCGTCATTGAAGTTGCTCTCCTTACCAAGGGCCGATGCGAAGATGTAGCAGAGTACGCTGATATCTTCGGGCAGTGTCGTCTCGTCGATGCTCAGCAGGGCAACTGTACCACATGGAGCATAGAAGAGGTTCACACGACACTCTTCGGCGATCTCACGGAGCTTGTCGGCGAAGCCTGCTTCCTCGGGGAGGATGACACAGAGCGTGTCGAAGAAGTCTTCGTGGAGCAGGCGGTAGCCTAGGTCAGTGAGCTTCTTAGCGAGGAAGCCCGCATAGGAGTGGACACGGCGAGCGATATTCTTCAGCCCTTCGGGGCCATGATAGATCGCATAGAAGCCGCTCATCGAAGCGAGAAGAGCTTGAGCGGTACAGATGTTACTCGTGGCACGTTCGCGCTTGATGTGCTGCTCACGTGTCTGTAGTGCGAGGCGATAGGCAGGCTTGCCTAGGCGGTCCTTGCTGAGCCCGATGATACGTCCTGGGAGGGTGCGCTTGTATTCGGTACGACAAGCGATGTAGCCTGCAGAAGGTCCACCGAAGTACATGGGGATACCGAAGCGTTGGGCTGAACCGAAGACTACGTCTGCGCCCCATTCTCCTGGAGGGGTCAGCAGGACAAGGCTGAGTAGATCAGCGGCGACCCCAACCTTGATATCAGCTTCATGAGCCTTCTCGACGAACTCAGAGTAGTCATTGACTCCTCCAAGCGAACCTGGATATTGTACGATGGCACCAAAGAATTCGGGGCTGAAGTCAAACTCCTTCCACTTCCCGAGGACGACCTCGATGCCTTGAGGAGCGCAGCGAGTGAGGATGACATCGCGTGTCGAGGCGAAGACTTCCTTGTCGACGAAGAGCTTATTTGCCCCAGCCTTGGCCTTAGCCTTGGAGCGCTCATTGAAGAGGAGGAAAGCCGTCTCTGCCCCTGCTGTAGCTTCGTCTAGGAGCGAGCAGTTGCTCAAGGGGAGGGCCGTCAGGTCCGTGATGACGGACTGGAAGTTGAAGAGCGCCTCCAGACGACCCTGTGAGATCTCGGCTTGATATGGGGTATAAGAGGTGTACCATACTGGACTCTCCAAGACATTGCGCTGAATGACGGGAGGTAGGACCGTGTCGTACCAGCCTTGCCCTATATAAGAGGTGTATACTTCGTTCTTGGAAGCTAGGTCAGCGATGTGCTCAGCGAACTCCCGTTCGGTCATGGGCTCTGGCAAGTCTAGGGGCTTCTCTAGTCGAATGTTCGAGGGTAGAGTCTGATCGATGAGTTCATCAAGAGACTTGACTCCGATGGTCTGAAGCATCTCCTTGGCATCATGCTGCCCCACGCCTATATGGCGGATGGAAAAGTCATTGGTGTTCATTGGCGAACCTTTAGCTTAAGTATGAGTAGTTAGTCGTACGCTGAGTTTAAATCAACAGCAGACCAAAGTTAGACATTTTGGGTATTGGTTGTACCCCCATCGGACTTATAAAATTATCTTAGGAAAGCACTCCTCTTTCATGTCCTTCTCCCCTTGGTTTCTAGCTCTGTTGGGCGCTCTCTTATAGTCTCTAGAGCTTAGACCCTATTTGCCGCGAGGGAGAGGGGAGTAAGAGAAGGGGATGAGCGGCCTACCATGGGTCATCGATACGACCCATCATGGGTCGGACGAGTGACCCATCATGGGTAACATTGGCGACCCATCATGGGTGCCTTGGGCTTTCATCAGACCCCAATTAGTAAGCGGGAAGAAGAGCACCCCTTATTTGCCGTCATCATCGGGATAAAATACATAGCCCCCCTGATCCGAAGAATCTCCGGTGTATCAGGGGGGCTTATCGATGAGAGCTATCTGGTAGCTCCTCACCGTCTCACCTCATGAGAACCCTTGTGGGGTCGGGAAGACTGCTTGCGTGTGGTCGGTTGTGGGTGAGTGAAAGGGGAGGGAGGACCAAGCTCAAAAAGGATGCCCGAAATCGATGGCCCTGTCTCCTCTAAGCCTTAGCAAGGGATGACCAATTATCATCCTAGGCATAATTAAGGAGATCTCATCGGGCACCCACTTGTGCCCCCGCCGCCCCTTGTTGTCTTTGCTAGAGAGGAGCCCATCAGCTTTCGTAACTCAGATGGTGCAGATCTCATCGTTAGATCTCTTCCCCTTACGTATAAGTAAGCGTGAGTTCGTGTCCAATCGGGGGGAAGGCTCTTTCTCTTGCTCGGATTGTGTGACTCGTATTTTAGTGTGCTACGATCTATTTGTATTGTCTGCGCTTCTTGTCCATGGATGGCTAAGAGAGCTAGATCGTTTCGGTCGGGAGGCGCTTCCTCCCTTTCTCTACTGCAAATGTATGGCCTTATTCGGTCTCTGAGGCTGTCCTAAACGGACAAGAATCTGCTGATTTCAGACATTCTTTAGTGTTAGGGACTAGTCAAATCGGACATTAATCTGTCCAAATCGGACATCTATAGTGGATGATAAGACATGTAATAGGATAGATCGTGTGTGTAATGTGTTGATAGTCAATGTGTATTTGGATTTCCTTGCTCTGGCATCTCTGATTTCTATGGTTCGGGGACAGGAATCAATGCAAGTAGCTCATTTGGGGGGAGGTAAAAGATTTTTCATCTTTGTGGTAAGCATTTATGTAGTAGGAGTGCTATAACTACTTGTATTGTAGTACGGATAGCCAAGATAGAGAATATAATAAGCTACCGATCGACCAGACGTAAGTAGGTGTGCGCAACAGACTCGCACCGATCGCTAGCCTAGGAGAAAGAGCAACACTCTATGGACGACCATAACACACTTAAGATGATAAAGTGGAATATATCACCGTGGTGCATGATCGCACATTGCTACCCCAAGGCCTCCCATTCAAAGAACCTAGGGAAGGGATGGCTTGGTAGAATCTGTATGCCCCTTATTACCTTCTTGGCTGTCATGCTCCTCGTATCATCTTGTCAAGAACGTCATCAGTCTTTCACAGCAGAGTATCGTAAGACCTTAGATAGCCTTGTCCTCGCAATACCAGATATTGCGGCACTTGCTCAGAAGCAAAAGCAGTTCGAAGGCGAAGGAAATCGTCTTGGGAGTATCGTTGCCTTGAGAGAGTGGGGGAGAGCACTGCGCAATGAGAGTAACTTCGATGAGGCTCTGCGTATCCATAGTGAGGGACTTCGACAAGCCGAAGCGCTAAAAGATACGATCGAGTGGGTGCGTGCTCTCAATGATATAGGTACCAACTACCGACGTATGGGTGTCCTTGACGTGGCCCAAGAGTACCACTATTTAGCAAGGATGCTCTCTGAAGAAAGTACTGATACTACCTATGCAACGAAGAAGAACCATGTCATCTCGCTCAATGGACTAGGGAATATCTACATGACCCTAGGGAATTATGAGCAGGCAGAGCAGGTCCTTCGCTTGGCGCTTGTCGGAGAGAAGCAGCTGCGCAGCAGGGTAGGACAAGCGATCAACTATGCTAACCTAGGCTCCATCTTCGAATCACAAGGTAAAATCGACTCCGCTTGGACCTACTATCGTCTCTCTATGGCGCTCAACCAAGAGGCGGGTAGTACCCTCGGTATCTCGCTTTGCCATACATTCTATGGCTCACTCTACCAGAAGGCCCATCAGTATGATCAGGCAGAGCGTGAGTATCAATCGGCTTACGCCTTGATGAAGGCTTCAAAGGATGAGTGGCATGCTCTTGCTTCGCTCATCGCTCTAGCTGGTATCTATAATGATACGAAGGATGATGCCCACGTAGAGGAATACCTGAGTCGAGCCAAGACGATCGCTGAGCGGATTCGCTCCAATGAGCATCTCGCAGAGATCCATTCCCTCTATTACAGCTATTATAGTCGTCTCGGTGACTATCGCCGAGCTCTAGAGAATAGGGAGATAGCAGAGTCGCTGCAGGATAGCGTGGTGAACATCGAGAAGATGAACCGCATCCAGAATATAAGCATCAATATCGAACGCAATCGACAGCGCCAGCAGATGAACGAGGTGCAACTCAAGCTGCAGGCTGAGCGAACAAAAAGGAATGTCGGCTTCGGTATCTTTGCTCTGACGGTCTTCTTCTTGATCGGTCTAGTAGTCATCCTCCTCTATGTCCAGAGGCTACGTGCTCATACGCACCGTTCACTCAAGCAAATGTCCTCGATGCGGGAGAACTTCTTCACGAACGTAACTCATGAGTTCCGTACACCTCTCACCGTGATCCTCGGTCTAAGCCATGATCTTCAGCGAGAGGATGCTGTACCCTGTGAGGTGAAGGAGAAGATCCATGTCATCGAGCGACAAGGGAAGAATCTCCTAGCTCTGATCAATCAGCTTCTAGACATCTCACGCATCAAGTCTGCAGTCGGAGATTCTGTGTGGCGCAGTGGTGACATCTCCGCCCATATACAGATGCTGGTAGAGACCTACCGAGACTATGCCGAGAGTCGCCAGATCGATCTGCAGTATCATCCCCGAGAGGCGGTAGAGATGGACTTTGTCCCCGACTATCTAGAGAAGGTACTCAATAACCTGCTCTCCAATGCTCTGAAGTTCACCCCCGAAGGTGGGCGCATCAGCGTAAAGACTTGGAAGGAGGCGGAACAGCTGTACCTTGAGGTAGCTGATACTGGTGAAGGCATTCCCCCAGAGGCAGTCCCTCATATCTTCGAGCCCTTCTACAAGGCTGAGAGCAACCTCCGAGGGATGAGCTCAGGTGTAGGTCTAGCACTAGTAAAGCAGATTATTGATGCCATATCAGGAGACATTCAGGTGAAAAGTACCCTAGGAGTCGGTACGACCTTTATGATCCGGTTACCTATACACCATGAAGGAGTGCCAGCCTTCACCCAAGCATCCCCCAGCACATCCCCCCTAGAGGTAGAGGAGCCTCTTGAGGATCAGACAGAGAATAATGATTGTCGCCTCCTCGTCATCGAGGACAATCAGGATATTGCCCGCTACATGGGTACCTTGCTCTCGGATCGCTATGCGGTCTATTATGCAGAGAATGGTAAGGATGGGCTTGAGCGAGCCCTCGAACTAGTGCCCGATCTCATCATCACAGACTTGATGATGCCCGAGATGGATGGACTAGAGGTCTGCCAAAGCGTCCGCAGCAATGAGATCATAGACCACATCCCGATCATCGTAGTGACAGCTAAGATTGATGAAGAGGAGCGTATCCGAGGGATTAAGGCGGGGGCAGATGCTTACCTAACGAAGCCCTTCAATAGCGACGAGCTACGTGCTCTCGTTGAGCTACTTCTCGAGCGTCATCGTCGACTGCATCAGAAGTCTGAGCAGGCTCCCCTTGAAAGCAACCAGAGCGAAGAGCATCAGCTTTCGGAGGCTGAGCAGCGCTTCCTCAATAAGGCCATTGATCTCATTGCGCTCTCCTTCGGTAAGCGTAAGATAGAAGTGAATGCTCTAGCCGAAGGGCTCTGTATGAGCCCCCGACAGCTTCACCGCAAGCTTGTAGCTCTGACAGGCTATACCCCTGCTGCCTATATTCTCAATGTGAAGATGCAGCATGCTAAGCAGCTCCTTGAGACACAACCCAACCTCACCATCGAGGATATTGCTGAGCGCTGTGGCTTCGAGCATGAATCGAGCTTCTACCATGCGTTCAAGAAGATGTATGGCACCACCCCTTCGGAGTATCGCCGAGGCTCTGCTCCAAGTGACTAGCGCTGCTGGTCGCTAGCCCTAGCTATCCCCTCTAGGGATAAGCCTCTTCTATCTGTTCTAGGATTTACCTTGTAGACTGTTCGGACTTTCTAGTGGAAATGGAGATGGATTACTCTTGCTTCCTCTTGAAGGGCTACAAGCTCTGGTATTCCGTCCATATCATCTAAGGGAAAGCTAAGCGAAAGGCAGTGCATCATCGAGCTAAAAGGCAAGCCCCCTCTGCAGATGACTGCAGAGGGGGCTTGCCTTTTAGCTCGATGGAGAGCGTGGTTAGCTCTTGTATATGCTACTTGTTACTCCTCGCCACTATCGTCGAGGAGATGCTGGCTATAGCTTACTAGGTGACGGAGGTTGCCGAGGATCTCGTTGGTTTCGATGAGGATATTCAAGTAGACCAGCGAAGCTCGGAGATTCTCCTTGCTCCCCTTGTGAGCACGCTTCATCTGAGTCTTACGCATATCCTTGACCTGTTCACGTAGAGCCTTCCCCATATCCTTGGCCTTCTTCGCATCCTCCATGCGTGCGCTGGAGATGAGCTGATGGACTTGGGCGATGTAGTCTACTACTTGATCTCGGATGGGTGCAAACTCATTCCGATAAGCTTCTGGGATAGGGTTGAAGTTGTTATCTACGTGTTCAGTGGATACCTCTGTAGCACGCTCTAGCGCGTAGATCATCTGAAGGCAGGCATTAGCCCCGAGGTGGAACCACATGTTGCGCTCCAGCATATCTTCGTCGGCTGCGAGCTGACGTAGGCAGATCGTTTCCTTACGACGCATCGTCTTGAAGGCACGCTTGTGTTCATCGAGATGATGGTTTGTCTTCTTCAGACGACGTAGATCTTCGCCAAAGAGCCCTTCGGTCAGGTCGAGGTAGTCACGGCTGACTCGGTCGAGTAGCGTGATCTGGTTCTCACGGACATGCTGGGAGAGCAGGCTCCACATCTTCTGAGGATCTTCGGTAGTGAGGATCTTGACGAAGAGTGCATCGTCAGCATCATCCTTCTTGCGGCGAAGTAGATGGCTATTGAAGAGGAGGAAGAGAGCTACGGCGATGAGGATCACCATGACGGGGAAGCCACCATAGTGCATCAGCGTAGCGATGATGATCGCGATGATGAAGGCAGCACCAGCGGTGACAAACCAGCCCCCGATGACGGACATTACCCCAGTTAGACGACCTACAGCACTTTCTCTACCCCAAGCACGGTCGGCCAGCGAGGTCCCCATGGCGACCATGAAGGTGACATAGGTCGTAGAGAGAGGGAGCTTAAGCGAAGTACCCAGAGCGATGAGTAGACCTGCAAGCACTAGATTCACTGAGGCACGTACTAGGTCGAAGGCAGCACCCTGCTCAATGGTAAGCTCCTGCTTATTGAAGCGGGAGTCGATCCAAGCACGAGTCTGCTTGGGGACGATGCGCTCTAGGAAGCCACCGATGGCACTACTCGTGCGTACTAGACCACGTGCAATACGAGAGGAGCCGAAGGTCTCTTCACCATCATCCTGGCGGGATAGGTTGACGGAAGTCTTGATCACATTCTGTGCGCTCTTGGAGAAGAAGAGTGCCAGCACCATGATCAGCCCCGAACCGATGAGGAAGTAGATGGGAGTCTCAGCTGGGCCATTGTTAGCCCCCATGAGGTAGGTGTCGTAAGCTCCATTTCCATTAGCCATGTAGTCCTTGTAGGCAGAGAGACCAGAGAGAGGCACCCCGATGAAGTTCACAAGGTCATTACCAGCGAAGGCCAGTGACAAAGCCAGTGTACCTGCTAGGACGATGACCTTGAAGATGTTCACCCCGATCCAGTGTAGTACCTGCATCGCAATGATGCTGATCCCTAGTGTCCACCAGATTAGTTCGGATGTGTTCTCACGGATCCAGTCCTTGTAGATGAAGCTCGATTCCTGAAGCCCCTTGATCAGCATGAAGTAGATGATCGAGGTGATGGCTATACC
>NZ_CALHVI010000022.1 GCF_938039215.1 uncultured Porphyromonas sp.
TTGCCACCACGCTACGAGCTCACGAAGTCCAACGACTTAGGTCCAGAAGAACCTGCACTTAGCGGAGCAACTTCTTCGACTTCCCAGACGAAGAACAAGGACTTCCGAGGCGAAAAACAAGGTCTTCCCAGGCGAAGAAATACGACTTCCGATCGCATCTCATAATACCCCCCTTCAAAAGTAATGTAACATTCGCCGAAAAGTAATGTAACATTCGCCGAAAAGTAATATAACATTCCGTCAGAAGTAATATAACATTCCGTCAGAAGTAATATAACCTTCTCCGAGAACTGCAATTACTTCGCAGCGGAAGTCCTATTACTTCCCATGAGAACTACAATGACTTTCAACCGAAACTAATCGGACTTCCACTTGGAAACAGCTTCACTTTCCTCCGAATGTTCTATCACCTTCCCCCGAAAGTCCTACCACCTCCACCCAAAAGAAAGCGGGGCGGAGCGACCAGCATCAGTCTCTCCGCCCCGCAATGAAGGCTGGTGTCGATCAGCGACTCTTAGAAAATGTACTGAACACGCAGCTGAAGAGCATCGACCTTCTTCGTTTCGGCCTCGCTCCACTGCTTCACATCCATGTGGTGGTAATTGAGGCGCACGGTGACGTACTTATTGAAGAAGTACGAAAGCCCAGCACTGTAGTCCGTCATCTTACCTGCGCCCGCCATGCCTGCGATATTGGAATTGGCCAGCGCATGCGTATCGTTGAGGTCGAGGAAGCCGTAGCCGAGCATGAGTTCGAGGTTATTGGAGCCAGGAGAATCAACACCCGAAGTCACATAGTTGTACTTGTAGTCGACGGGATTGACGATCACGCCACGTGCCGAGACGTAAAATCCCTTCGTGTCGTAAGCATTCCCGCCCAGACGGTTGACGTGCGACCAATAGTATTGGCTACTGAGCTGGAAGTTGCGATAAATACCTTGGAACTCGGCCGTGAACTTGTTTTCCCAGCGAGCATCCGTCAGATCCACCGCAATAGCATTGCGCTTGTCGACGGCCGTCAGGTACTTCGACGAATAAGCTACGTGCGAACCCTTCTTCAGATCCGATTCGGCCTTGACGTGCAGGCCGCTGAGCCCGACGTGGAAGCCTGCACCTTCGCCCATCACTGGACGCCAGACCAGACGACCCGCCACGGTGAAGCCCTGCGGACCGGACTTATCCGTGCTCGTCGTCAGAGCAGAATTGTCGGCGAAGATCCCGTACTGCCACCAGAGTTGGCGATTGAAGATCGTGTGCATCAACCCTATGCGTCGGTCGGGCTGATAGACATTCCCCTCGGCCTCTTCGAAATATTCCTTCTTCGCTGGATCGTAGGCCGACGACAAACCGAAGGGTACGATGTAGTGACCAGCACGAAGGAAGTTGTTTTTACTGAGATTGTACTGGAGGAAGACATCCTTGAGCAAGACCTTATTATTAGCAAAGACGACGTCGCCACGGAAGAACCAGCTCGGCCCGTAATTGGCCCTGAAGCCGATACGCATATCACGGATGCCGGCACCACCGATCATCTCGCCGTCCTGCGTCTTGGCAGCGTCGTTCTGCGAATAGGTAGCTAGGTCGAAGAGTGCACGACCCGTGAGCTTGATATCCAGCTTTTCCTGAGCCTGGATGGCAGTCATCGCTCCGAGCGAAGTGACTACTAGGAGAAGACTATGTCTGATATTCATAATACATGTACTTCTTGGGGGTTAGAGGATAGGTTGTTTGTTGAATTCTACTCTAAGGGTAGCCGTGACCGAAGTAATATCCGAGTCGTGCCAGTAGAAAGGCTTAACGTCTCTGCTCCTAAAGGCCAAGAGCGGGGAAATACCGCAAGTGGCAGTGGTAGCACCACGTAGTGTCTAATCTGTCTCATATGCTTATAGAAATGAATCCCCTTTAGGAGGACGTTACCTTATTCATCAGTTAGGGTCATCCGCCTGTACTAGCGCAATCGAAGTAAACCGGAAGATTCGATTCTTACAACTTGTCTACAGCAAATATAGCCAAATCTGCCCTCTACAGAACAAATAGTTTGACAGCCTTAAAAATACCCGTATTCACTCACATCTTCATCAAAAGATTCGGGAGAGTAGTCAAGCCACTTCCTTCATAAATATGGGCAGGAGACAGATACAAAAGAAGCGAGGCTACACCCACTGGGGGTATAGCCTCGCTCGCTATTTCAAGAGATGCTACCTAGCGCTAACGCTTGATGAAGCGTACCACACCCTGAGCGGTGCGTGCTAGATAGACGCCTCCAGGTAAGCCTGCGACGGAGAGCGCTTGTCCTGCTCTGTAGCCTTCGACACGTAGGACTCGCTGGCCCGAGAGGTTGTAGATCTCCAGATCTCCACTGACAGAGACGTAGATCTCTGTAGTAGCGGGGGTAGGATAGACCTTCAGTTCGCTCTGCTCCTTAGGATGTTCGCCGGGCTCCTTCGGATCTACCACGGGAGGCTTAGGAGTAACTGTCCCCGTGACTACGATGGGTAGACGGAGATACTCGGATCGTCCTCCCTGACGGAGACGAAGCAGAATATCCTTAGCGCCGACGGTAAGACCAGTGAGGTGCAGGCGACCCTCCTTCAGTTCCGCCGTGACGATCTCACCGCCATCACGCACGAGGCTATACTCGGGGCTGGGAGTCGTTTGCTTCAAGAGGCCTGCATCGGTGAAGAGCTTGGCCACATCCTGCGTCTGCTGTCCCTTCACTGAGAGCGTGAGCGGTGCTGCCTCCGTAGCAAATACTTCGCCACCGAAGTTATCCAGACAGAAGTAAGCTGGGATCGTCGTCCCACCATTAGCTACCCGAGAGCCCTTCATCGAGAAGCGCACTCCCTCAGTCTCACCAAGAGCCGTCAAGTCAAACCACTGCCAGCTATCGATGACATAGTGCTCCCGAGCGTCATCAGCTCGGTAGTCGATGAGCGGGAACTCTAGGCTCTTCTTACCATCCTGAGAGCTGGCGATGAGCAGCAGATAGTCGCCCTTATGGAAGGGTGCATCGGGTTCATTCCCCATCTTTGTCCCCTCCTGCGTCACCTTCTTCACCCAAGCAGTATTCGTGACATACAGCCCCGAGAAGGTCACTCGCTCTGCATTCGTAGGCTTCACCTCGACAGGACGGCCATAAGCATAAGCCACACCGTAGGTCTTCGAGTCAGAGAAACCATGCCCGACTGCACTATTGAACTGGTCTGGGAAGAGCTGGGTGAAGTCGGTCTTCGTCTGATTGCTGTAAGCAAAGCCCGTCCAAGATCTCAGCTGCACATTAGCATTATTGGAGAAGGCATAGGTACCACTATAGAAGGTCGTAGAGACGAAGTCATCCAGATCATGCCCTTCTCGTCCATACCAAGCACTCTCGGGTGCTAAAGCTAGGTCTTCAAAGGTAGCTACCTGTGAGGGACCTCCCTCGACCTTGAGGAGGACCTCAATAGACTTCTTCTGGTCCCAAGCATCGGTGATGTGGAGTGCCAAGCGAGTCGTGCGCTCAGCCTTGAGCGTGTAAGCCTTCTGATCAGAGACCTGCTTACCCGAAGCATCATACCATAGATAGGTGTAGGGCCAGACACCACCCTCGGGCTCACGAACAAGTGTGACCTCCTCACCATACTTCACACCTCGAGACCAAGAGGGGACTACTAGGGGAAGAGGATCTGCCGTGAAGTCATCCATCGAGGCTTCTCCCTCGGGATCGATCTGCAGCGAGGTCAGTTCGCCTAGATCACGCAGGCTGACATAGCGCCATAGACCTTCTGTAGAAGGGATGGTCGTCATCAGATTGATCGTAGAGCCTCCGTAGGCAGTCACCTTCACGGGAGCCGTACTCTGGAGGTAGAAGCCCGAGAGTGTCACCGCATCAACGGTATTGGTCGGACTCACGATAGTACCAGCAGAGAGCTTGACCGCACGTCGGCTTTCCCGCTTGTAAGGGGAATTGGGCTCATAGACAGTTGCCCCAGAGAAGTGGTAGGTACCACTCGTGAAGTCCGTCGCTCCTACGGCAAGTCCCTCAAAGTCTGCAGGCGCTGAGGGGAGGCCATTCGTAGAGAAGTCATAGGTCAGGGCTTGGGTAGCATACGCTCCATTTAGTCCCTGAGCGAGGAGATAGAGGCGGTAAGCCGTCTGCTCCTGCAGAGGAGGAAGCATCAGGGACTCGGCACGCTGAGGATAGAGCGTGAGCTTGAGTTCAGAGGCCTTGAGATCGTCCAGCGAGGGAGCAGCCTCACTCTTCGGACGAACGAGGCAGTAGAAGACACCGAAGTCGGTAGCCTTCACCTCCAGTTCTACACGCTCAGCTCGCAGTGCTCGAGGCTTAGGATAGCCTGCTACAAGGGTAGGCAGCCCGTGCTTAGACTCTTCGTAAGCACCTACTGAGACTTCGGTCTTGGGGCGTACTGCACCGAGGATATCCCGAGGCACATTAGGAAGGGCTGGAGCAAAGCGTAGGACGGAGAAGTCCTGTGGCAGTAGGGCTCGTGTTGGGTCGACAAAGTCAACCTTGGCGACTTGGCTGGATGCGTCTGAGACCTTATCTGTCCAAGCACCGAGATCCAGAGTCTCCCCTTCTAACTCCGCAAAGCTAGCACCTGCGGTATAGCTGAGGTTACTTGAGAAGGTGGGGTGCTCTAGGACAACCGATTTAGCAAAGGAGTAGATAAGCCCCTTAGTCGTATTCTGCCAGAGGTTGTTCTTGACCACAAGCCCTGTCAGAGCTCCCCCACCTCGTACTAAGGCGATGACTGGTGCTGTATTCTTACCCGCATAGTCTCCCGAGATGAGGACGGAGTTATGCAGGAGATGCACATCGGTCATCTTAGACTCGGCGAAGTAGAAGCCATATACCTCACGGATCTGTGCAGGTGCAGTGAGGATGAGCTCATTGTTGATCAAGCTACTCGCCTTCTTCTCCTGCTGAGCATGATCTGTACTCTGGCGAAGATAGATCGCCTGCACCGAGGTCTTCGTACCCGTGAAGGCACCGATATGGATACGATTAGCTTGGGCAGTGATACCATCACCGAGCGTCAAGTCTAGCGCATGGTAGTCGTAGGAAGATTTACCCCCAGCTTGGATCTCATTGGAGCGAATGACGACATCAGAGACACAGCGCACATAGATCCCCTTAGAGCCCTGATCGACGAAGGTATTCCCCTCGACTGTGAGCCCCTGCTGGATGGGGAGAGCCACATTGGATAGCCCATCGGCATGGAGACCGATATAGCCCCCAGTGAGCTTAGAGTTACGCAGAGCCAGACGATCATTGTTGGGATAGGCTACATCACCACGACTAGTCTTGATGAGCGCCAGATCCCCCTCATTATACTGAGTTGTCTTAGGAGCTGTGAAGCTACAGCCGTCGATGGTGACATACTGGCTAGTATTGCGAATAAGGAGGAGAGCTGGGGCTTCGCTCTTGGTCGTGAGGAAGGCTAGCGCATGGAGCGTCACATGATCGGCTCCATCAAGCGTGAAGTAGCCTGGCTTATCATCCCCATAGAGGATCTTCTTGTACTGCTTATTCTCCAGAGTGACATCACCAAGGCGACCCGTCGTTGGCTCGATGAGGAGCGTATTGGTCAGTGACAAACCTGGAATAACGGGTAAGACGATGGACTCGGTGTAGTGCCCTGGGCTGAGGCGCAGACGGACGGGACCGTCGACACCTTGTTTCTTCAGATCCTCGATAGCTTCAGAGATCGTCTTGTACTGAGCAGCTGCCCCCGTACCGATGATGAAGTCTCCATGAAGTCCTGCTTGGAGCTCATAGCTGGTCGTGGGAGGATCAGAGAGCGTCTTCTGCTCTCCAGAGACTGTGAGACTAGTAGGGCTCACGGTGATCTTAGCTCCAGCAGATGCTTCGGGAAGAATATCAGCTGTAAGGAAGAAGTAATAGGTACCAGGTGCGCTGTAGCGGGCTGATCCTGCGAAGCCACTACCCGCTGCGGGATCAATGCTTGCATAATGATCCTTCGTGGAGAAGACCTCCGAAGTACCCGTCTTGTAGAGGCGAAGTACCCCAAGGGACTTCGATCCTGCACTCTGGAAGGGAGCGAAATCAAAGCGCTCTAGATCCACCGATCCTTGCTCCCCTGCGAGCGTGACAGCAAGCTTGAGTAGGGGCACATCCTTAGCCCCCTTCATCAGGCGAGCCTCGGGGAAGGGCTCGGCCTTGATCGTCTCGACATGTACGGGGACAGGGCGCTCAGAGAGCACCTCGATCTCCCAACCTTGGTCAGAGAACTTACTGGAGAAGGTGACGGTCATGGAGCCATCGGCAGCAGTCGATACCAGTTCGTCAGCCACCGTCTTGTAGCCACTCAGCTTCTTCAGGAGCTTATCCTCCTCCACCTTCATCCCATGGTAGAAGGAGATCGCATCTAGACGGTGCAGACGTAGCGAGCGGATGCGACAACGGATGACCTCACCCGAGCGAGGGACGAAGTGCACTGTACCCGAGAAGCCCTTCGTGTACTTGCCATCGGCTCCCCCATCATCATAGAAGGTGATCGGAGCGGAGACAGTGATCGTCTCTTCGCCCGACTTCATCGAATAGAAGCGGCGGGCTGTACGTGATCCATCGGGGTCAGGAGAGGCGACAGCGACCTGCTCCCCAGAGAGGGTGAGCGAAGGGAGGGCTAGGTCAAGGGCAGTCCCAGCCTCAGCCTCTTCGCTGAGGTCTGCAGTGAGATAGTAGTAGCTCTTACCTTCCTTTAACTCCAAGGGCTCGGTGAGGGTCAGCTTCACCTCATCACTTGCGGGCGAAGTGATCTCCCCGAGGAACTTCCGCTCCTTATAAGCCTTAGGCGAAGGGAGGGAATAGAGAGCGACACGAGCAAAGGAGCGAGCGCCTCCCTTGAGTTGTAGTCCTAATGCCTCTAGCTTCTTTGGCTCTAGATAGCCCTTGGTCTCCAGCGTAAGGTCGAGGAACTCTAGATCCTTCGCCCCGACAGCGACCTCCTCTGTGGAGGCCTGCTCTACGAGGGTAGATACGAGCTTCATAGGACTAGGCACAAGGCTACGCACCGTAGCTTCCCAGCCCTTCTTCTGCTTGCCCGACATCGTAGACTTAGGATTGAAGACTACGGTCAGTGCTCCATCGGCACTCGATGAGTGGATCAGCCCTGGAGTCTCATCGATAGTCTTCTCGTTGAGCTTCCAGAGGAGCTTACCAGAGCGTCCCTTACCCTCATAGATCTCGAAGGTAGCCTTCGTCCCATAAGAGGAGTTTTGATAGAGTACTTCGAAGCTATGGAAATCAAGCTGGATGACCTCACCCGTCCGTCCAGGAGAGAAGATCGTGACCTGATCGACATCGCCTGGAGCATAGTGCCCATAGCTCATCGTCGGCGTGAAGGTCCAATCCGAATAGACTGGGATCTCCTGCTGTCCATTACGACTGCGGTGGGTATTCTTGACTAGGTAGGGAGTCTCTTGGAGCGGTAGACTGAGGCTCTCCTTCTTACCAGAAAGCGTGACCGCCTTTAGAGCTAGGGAGAGCTTGTCCCCCGTCTTTGCTTCGGGTGAGACATCTCCCGTGATGAGGAAGGTATTCTCTCCAAATGAGAGGGTCTTAGCCTCTGCAAGCGGCAGCAGGAGTGTCGTCCCTGACACTTCTACTTCGCCGATCTTTGCTGAAGCCTCGGCACGAGTACCGGCATAGAGGGTGAGGTGCTTCAGAGCGCCAGCTGTCGAGGCCTCCGTGCTAAGCTCTAGGGACTGAAGGGAGAGGGGATCAGAGATCCCTTCCGTCTGGATGGTGAAGGCCATGAGTTCCTTACCCTTGCCACCAGCTGCGATGGGTTCCTTCTCCTTCGGGTACGTAGCCTTAGCAGATACGAAGTGCATCGGCTGAGGATCTACCGCCTTCACCCGAGCGACAAAGCCATCCTTGGGGACACCCGTAGTGCTCTTGAGCGAAACGGTGAGCGAGCCATCAGCCGCCCCCGAGAGGAGGGTCACTGGGACGGGATCTGTCAGAAGGCGCTTGAGGAGCTGGGCGGGGTCTTCGCTTCGCCCATTATATATGTTAAGCTGGTCATTTCTCTCAGGATTGGTCGAGAAGAGATCGAGCTTCTCGAAGGTGATCTGAATGCGCTGACCTGCACGCTCAGGGATGAAGGTCACCGAGCCTTCAAACTGCTCCGAGATCTTCTTATCTGGCCCCCCATCATCGTAGAAAGCGATGGGGGTGCTACCGACCTGCACTTCACGAGGGCCTAAGACCATATAGACCGAGCCCTCGGGTTCCTTGGGCACGGGCTGGTCCGTAGCGAGCTTATCTACGCTCTTGACCTCAGCCTTCCAGCCATCGCCCGAGGGACTAGCCCCCACGAAGACGAAGGTCAAGACTCCATCGGGGGTCGTCGCATGGAAAGTCTTCGTCGTGAGATCACTCCCTCGGAGGGCGAAGAGCTCTTTGACACGAGGCTTGGAGTAGGTCGTCTCCTGGGTGTCATCATCATACTCCTCGACGAGCTTCTGGCGACCCTCGTAGACATAGAGGACACCCGAACCTAAGTTGAGCTCAGAGAAAGTGACTTCGATAGTCTGCCCATAGCGTGGGGTGAAGACCACTGCCGTGGTCCCCGTCGTCGGAGCTTTGGCACTCGCTCCGCCTGCATCGTAGAAGGTCTCCGAGGTGCGGATGAGGACAGACTGCTGCTTGCCATCGGTGCGGGGCATGAGGATCTCTGCCGAGAGACTCAGCGCACAGATGAGAAGGCATAGAAGGGAAGATAAGAATCGTCTCATCGTCAGTTATGGTTATGTGATTGATCGGTATGGATCGAGATAGAGGCTGGTGTATCAGGTCTTGGCTCGGTGCGTTACACAGAGCAAACTTACAGAGATTTAGGGGAATAAACAAGACTATAAATAGAGGGCGGGCAGGGAGGGAATTTCTCCCTGCCCGCCCTCTTTTGGGACAGCGCCTCAGCTCCGTACTTCGCCCCTCCGACTAGAAGGGATAACCGATGGCTAGATGGAAGCCCAAGGCATCTCTAAAGCGTGGGATATTGTACCACCCGCTGCGTGTCGTCTCATAGGGGAGATGCAGTCCTATCCCCACGTCAAAGCGCACGACGAGGAACGAGAGATCGTAGCGTAAGCCCGCCCCCGTGCCGACAGCTATTGCATCAAGGAGACCACCTACTGAGCCCATCTCTCTGAGCGATGCTCCAGGGCGAGCACTATCTGGTCGTAGGAGCCAGACATTCCCAGCATCGAGGAAGAGTGCTCCGTAGCAGTTACCGAAGAGACGACTACGATATTCGACATTCGCCTCCAGCTTAAACTCCCCTACCCGATCCATGAACGAGTAGGCATTCTCCTCGGAAGCCTTGTAGCGACCAGGACCTATACTGCGTACCGTGAAGGCTCGTATGCTGTTCGCTCCTCCGACATAGAACTGCTCGATGTATGGGGCTGTCGTGGCATTGCCATAGGGATAGATCGCCCCCGTGGAGAAGTGAGTCGCTAGCGTTGTCTTCCGACTAATCCGGTAGGAGTAGCGGAGATCAAGGGCGGCCTTGGCAAACTGTGCAAAGGGCACACCGAACATGGTCTTGGTCTCATTGTAGGACTCCCCAGCGAGTTTCATCACGGCATTCGACAGATTGCCCGCCTCACTGACCTCGGCAGAGGCTTGTAGATAGTGGGGACTGTCGTCCGCACGCCGTGTATAGGTGACGGAGTAGCCGAACTTAGGGATGAACTGGTCTCTGAGGCTAAGCCCCAGAGCAGGGTTCGCCTTGATCAGCTCGTCGAAGCGTGCTGTCGTCCTCATTAGCTGGGTATAGTTCAGACTCAGCGGGGTGATCCTATGGCTCCATTCACTCGAGGGCTGGAAGTTATAGTCCATCGTGAAGGAGAGGGAGCGAAGCGTGTAGTAGCGGGCATGATTGACCCCCTGCAGAGCTACCTTGAAGCTCGTCGAGGTAGGATACTTGTAGTAGGCATCCATCAGCCGAGGGAAGAGGATCGAGGGGAAGGTCAGTGCCACATCAGCACCGAGCTGGTAGCTATTGATCGCCACCGAATAGCCATCAATAGGGTTACGACCCGTCTGCCATTCATAGGATCCCGAGAGGCTGGCAGAGAGCTTCTCACCTCCCCCAAAGACATTGTTGCGCTCGAGTGATGCTGAGAGCCCAGGGCCGATGAAGTTCGTCGACTTACGCATGAAGGCAGCCCCGAGGTAGCTACTCCAAGGCTTGTCCTTCCTCAGGAGGATCATCAGATCAAGCGTCCCGATACTATCGGGCTGAGCAGAGAAGGTAGGACGGCTGACGGCGACAGAGTCCGTAGCCTCGGCGGAAGAGAGCGTATCCGTCTCCACCTTCTTAGACAAGTCCTCTCGGGGGGAGAAGTACATCTCTACGGAAGAGAAGGCACTGAGGCCCGTCAGCGCGGAGAGCGTACGCTCCTCGTCGGTACTTCGATATACCTGCCCTTGCTTCATTCTGATCCGAGTCTTGAGGAGACCTGGGCGGACGATCGGGCGACCCGAATAGTAGAGCATCACACTGTCGGAGAGGGCGACGCTGTCTGCCGCAAGGGTCATAGGAGCCTCGGGATCCTCTGGGAGCTGACGGAGCATGACCCGCCCTAGCTTCCACTGACGAAGGGCCTCGGGAGGAGTGTTGGGTGATAGGACGGTACGAAGCCACACCTTACGTGGGGAGATCAGCGTATCTGCCTCGTAGGTGATGTGCTCAGGCTTGAGGTAGTAGTAGCCATGCTCTCTCAAGAAGGCTCGTGCGATCGTGCGGTCATCCTCCAGCGCCTCTAGGGAGAAGGGTCGACCTCGCTGTAGAGCACTCAGACGATGGTGGTAGAAGTACCGCCCAGGACGGATATACACCCGAGGGAAGTAGCGCACACTATCCAGTAGATAGAGTGGCCCTAGATCGAGCTTGTAGTCCACCCGAGCCTGCAGGGAGTCTGCCGTCTGAGGGATGATCTCCGAACTTACTTGCGCCGAGAGGTAGCCAAACGCTTGGAGCGTCTGCTGGGCGACCTTAGCACGCAGGCTGGGGCTGACCTCACGCATCCAGACGGGGCGAGGGGTAAGCCGTCGGATCAAGTTCCCTACAAGCGTAGAGTCCTCAGCAAAGCGCATGTAGATCGAGGGTCCCAAGAGGGGGAAGGGGAAGCGAAGGGAGCTACTTCCGAAGACCGATCCATTGGGGGCATAGCTGAGGCGTTCTTCGGCGGCGGCGATGACTCGGTCGGCATAGGATCCCTTGGGACGATCGACCACCTTGATCTTCCTAATCCCGATATAGAGCTGATCGTCTGCCGTCTGATACTTCCTCAGAGAGCACCCTCCGAGGAGCAGTAGCGTAAAGAGACCGAGAAGAGCGAAAGCACCACGAAGAATCGGTCTGCGGCGGCACACACTTCGCCCCGCACCTAGGGAAGCGAAGGACCCCATGCATGGGTCACCTAACCGACCCATGTATGGGTCACTCGAGGGAGGCATGCATGGGTCGCTGGTGCGACCCATGATAGAGCGACGATGAGGAAGTATATCGAAGCGGTTCATAGAGGCTGAGAGGAAGCTAAGGAAGGGGATCACTTGCTCTGGAGACGAACGACTGGAGTAGAATCCGTAGGCTGGACCTGAGTCGTATCACCACCTAGTCGCCACTCTTGGATGGAGACCTTGGGTAGCGTGTCTCGCTTGACCCTCTTAGCGCGAGGGCGGAAGAGATCACGGAGGCTGGAGAGCTTGCGTCGGAGGACATACCCGACTCCCGTCTCCGAGAATTCCCCTTCGAGGATATTGTCCGTGACTCGCTTGTGATAGAGACTGAGGTACTGCTCACCCGTCTTGTCGAGCTGGTACTGCAGGGAGACATTGTCCAGGAAGGTCTGTCCTTGGTTCGAAGCCCCTGCACCACTCTGCACCTTGCCCCCGACGATGATGCGGATGCGGTCGTTGTAGAAGCGACGGCTGAAGCTGTAAGTATAGTCTGTGCGTGCCGCCTCACCCGAGGAGCCGTCATAGTGGTCCATACCGAGGCTGAGGTCGGTACCCTGCAGGAGCTTGCCCGCCGTCTTATTGATCTGAGACTGCAGGAGGGAGGTTAGAGCGGAGTTGAGATTGAGGTTGCCCGCTCCCGTACCACTACCCAGATAAATCCCCGTAGCCATGAGGGCGATGGCCTGCTTGCTCTGCTCCTCCTTGGTCATCGTGGAGAGGGTATTCTGCATGGAGAGGTTCTCCGGTGCTGCGAGGCTAAAGCCGAGGTTCATCCGACTGACGTAGTCCTTGATATCAATGCTGACGTTGAAGTTCACTCGCTCAGAAGATCCCGAGGACGAGGTGACCGTAGCCTTGACCTTATTGACTGCAGAGAAGTCGAGGTAGGGATTGGAGATCGAGCCATACCAAGAGAGGGAGCTCGTCGGGGAGATGGAGAAGCGCTTATTCCCCACGACAGGGAGCGTATAGCTCAGTTCACCTCCCCCACTCATCTCATAGCGTCCCGTCATGCTCATCTCTCCGTAGGGCGGATAGGTGAAGTGGAGCGTACCTCCCCCTTGGGCATGGAGGTAGTCTACCCCATCGGCCGTGAGGTCAGCACCGATACGTACCGAAGGATCAACATGGATGGTGAGATTGACATCCAGCCCACCGAGGGTCGGAGGGGCGACCTCTGGGGACTTCACGAAGAGGGTATCGGAGAAGTCTACGAACTGTACCAGCTCGTCACTCTGCGTCCCCGTCTTCAGCGGGTCTTCACGTAGGATGTAGGTGCAGTTCGTCCCACTGAGGATATTGATCCCTCCACGTACACGGAGCGAGGTCATCGGACCCGAGACATTCATATTCGTCGAGGCAATGATGCGCCCATAGAGGAGCTGATCATCCCTGCGGGGACGAGGCTCATCGAGCAGGGTCAGCTCATCGGAGGTGATGCGGAGCGAAGCGGTAGCTTGGGGTGTAGTGCTCTTGCGGATCGTACCATCGAGGTAGATCGCCTTGCGGGTATCTACCGAGGGATGCACCGCATAGTGATCGAAGTAAATATCGGAGTTCTCCATACGCACGGGCATGGAGTCGAGGGCTAGGTGTACCCCGTAGGAGTCGAGATGCACCATGGCATCAGCTAGGTTCATCTTCCCCGAGAGGAGAGGCTCGGTGAGCTTCCCCGAGAGACGGATAGAGCCCTCTGCCGTCCCCTTCAGCGTGGTAGCATTAGCCACAAGGAAGGGGTTTGCCAGCTCCAGAGGGAAGGCATTGAGCGTCAGCGTGCCACTCAGAGGAGAAGTCTTCTCCCGTGGGTGGTAGATCCCGTCGATGGTCATCGCCGACTGACCATTGTAGCTAATATCCGCTGTGATGTAGTGCGAATCGCCACTACGAGGCTCATAGAAGAGCGAGGAGGTGAAGTGTCCGAGCTTCTTGTCCTCATAGCGTAGATCAGAGATAGAGAGGTCACCCGAGATCGTCGGCTGTTGGCTTAGATCCCCCTTGCGCTGGTAGTGCACATCCCCGAAGAATATACCTCCAATATCGGGGAGCCCAAGGCTACGGTAGTCCTCGAGATGAAGCTTATGGATCCCCAGCGTGATATCCTGCACCCCTGGGGAGGACTCCTCTGCTAGGAGCGAGAACTCACCACGCTTCTCCCCCGTGAGGCGGAGTGAGCCGAGGAGGAAGTAGTCCTTCTTACGCAGGCTGAGGCGATTCTCCGTATTGATCTTGTAGTCATTGTAGGCTAGGCGTAGGCGGTCACCTATGAGGTGAAGCTGATAGGCTTCTCCCGACCAACTGCCCTCTACCTCAGCCGTATGGCGCACCTCACCTCGCTCATCTTGCCACGAGAAGTCTAGGTGTCCGCTCTGCAGACTAGTGCGTAGATCCGTACTGATGGTGAAGCCCTCCTGAGAGCGGTAGCGTGACTTCATCACCGTCCCGAAGAGCACGAGCGAGAGGCTATCTCCACGAGCGATCGTCTGTCGCTCCGTAGAGAGGTTGAGCTGAGCCGAATTGATACGCAGGGTATCGATGCGTAGGTCGGAGAGTGCCAGCGTACCACTCAGTCCCTCCCGAGGTGAAGTCTCCAGATTCATCGAGAGTGCCCCTAATGCCACGTGCTGGTCAGCTAAGTAGTAGCGCAGGGGATTGTCCTTGCCCATAGTGAGGCTGAGCGTAGACGAAGGGAGGTGTACAACGAGATCCTCTAGGTACTTCGTCGCTGACTTCCCCGCAGTGATGAGCCGTACCTGCTGGAGCGTCTCATCCATGAGCTTCGTGAGCTGCACCTGTGTGGAGGTAGGCCCTGCACCTACATGGAGCGAAGCCTTCATATCCCCCGAAGTAAGCACGGCATCGATCTGCTCTGGAGAGGTGGTAAGCTGTAGGTCGGCACGAGGCGGAGCGATCCGCTCTCCCCCGAGGACAAAGCTGATCCCATCGGCAGCAGCTGTGAGGCTATGCGTCTCCTTCATATCCGAGCGGAGCTCTCCCTCAAGACGAATCTTAGCTGAGAGAGGTGTATCGGAGAAGCCCAGTCGCTGTAGATCCAGCTCCACGAGATCCAGACCAATACCCGTGGTGAAGCCTTGACGAGAGAAGATCCCATCGAGCTGAAGGGAGAAGTTCGCCCCTGGGTTCATGCTATTGAGGGAGAAGCCCAGATTGCCCTCCTTCAGTGCACCATCGACCGTAATGTCATGCAGGGTAGTATGCCCCCAAGAGGCTTCATGGAGACGACCTCGGAGATTCAGTTGAGTCCGAGGGCTCAGTGGGTCAAAGCCCCTACCCTCAGCATCAAGCTCGAGGCTCAGCTTACCGATAGAGTCTCGGGGCATGAAGTGGCGTAGGTCTAAGTGTTCTGCCTTGAGGCTAAGTCCATAGCTCTTCGTAGCTTCGGTGAAGTGCCCCTTGATGGAGACCTGCCCCGAACCTTCGACAGCCTTCATATCCCCCTTATACACACCCCGACGAATATCCACCTCACCCGACAGGGTCATCGGCGAAGGGATCCGATAGTCTCGTGCCAGCTGTGGCGAGACGAGACCAAACAAGGTCTGTGCCTTAGCTCCTACCTGACCCGTCAGACGGAGCTTCCCCGAGCGTCGGCGCTCATCGAGGAGACTAGTCAGATTCCCCTTGAGGGAGAGGCGGATGACATCAGGCCAATGGAGCTCAGCATCGGTCAGATCTAGGGCACTGAGCGTACCATGCGTCTCAAGCGATAGACGGATAGGAGCAAGGAGCTGACGACGGGTGATCTGTTCAAGGAGCTTCTTCCCCTCGGGGAGGTCATCAAGTGCCGAAGCAGAGAGGAGCAGAAGATCCTTAGTCCCAAGGGAGGCCTTCATCGTGAGCTCGATCGAAGCCTTGGGGTCCGATCGGAGCACGCTCCACGGCATAGAGAGTGCCCCTTGCATACTCGAGCCGTCGGTATCGAGGATGAACTCATCGAGGCACATCCCTAGGCTGTCCATCTCATAGCGTCCCGACAGATGATGGAGCTTCAGCCCCGAGCGCTCGTTGAGTTGGGCACGACGCAGGAGGAGCGATAGGCGCATCCCCTCCGAGTCAATGTTCTCAGCCTCGAAGTAAATGTTCGTGAGGTGAACGTGTGTAGGATCAAGGTAAGGGCTGCGTGCAGGTGCACGATCAACAGCATAGCGTAGCTCTCGCCCTTCGACCCGAGCACGAGCGACTTGGAAGCGCATCTTCTCTAGATCTGCTTCTCCTCGATCGAGACGTAGGCGGGAGACATCCGCTCCGATGAAGAGCGAATCCAGAGGCATAGCTACATCAATCCGTGTCGCCTGTAGATCGAGCTCGTCTGCTCGGATGAGCCAGCGAAGAGGCTCAGACTCGTCTTCCTTCTTCGTCGTATCCGTGCTGGAGTAGGAGACATAGCCGCCCCGAGTCACGAGACGACTTAGATCGACCTGCTCCTTCTCTAGGTCTACATAGAGCTTCTCCACCGAGGCCTTCGGCAAGCGTGCTCTTAGAGTGCTGAGCCCCGTACTATCGGTATAGTTGAGGGTGAAGCGATCAAGGCTGATCCGAGGGACCTCAATCTGCTTGTCTAGGAGTGGACGAAGGGCTGGCGATAGACTCAGCTCTCCTACCGAGAGCAAGGTATCACTAGGGGCACGGACGACATCTAGCCCTTGGACAGAGAGATCCAAGGGGAAGGAGAGGTGGATGCGATCTAGGGTGATCTGCATCCCCGTCTGCTCAGAGAGGTAGGAAGCTAAGCGATGGACGACGAAGTTCTGTACGGGGGGCACGTACAAGAGGAGCGAGATCAGGAGGATCAAGGCAAAGGGTGTGAGGAGGAGTCCCCACAAGATCCGCTTGATATACTTCGATCGTCGTGACATCGGAGCTATGATGCTATTTCAAGGAAAAGGACAGCTATCAGTGCGTGCGATACCAGTCGAAGAGACGGCGCACCCCGTCCTCGATCTCGACCTGATGATGCCAGCCAAGGCGGTGGAGCTTCTCCACAGAAGTCAGCTTGCGCATCGTGCCGTCGGGCTTGGTGCTGTCCCACTGGATCTCACCAGTGAAGCCAACCGTCTTAGCGATAAGTTCGGCTAACTCAGCGATGGAGATCTCCTTACCCGTACCGATGTTGATATGGCAGTTACGGATGGGCTCTCCCACCTTGGGATACAGATCCTCGAAGTCTACATTCAGCAGCACGTGTACCGAAGCATCGGCCATGTCTTCACTCCAGAGGAATTCACGTAGCGGACGACCAGAGCCCCAGAGCTGCACCTTCGAGGGGCTGATCCCGAAGCGATCGAGGAGCTCAAGGATATCCTTCTCTGAGCTCGTACCCGACTCCCCAGCGACGGGGCGCTTCTCGAGGTCATGGCGTACGGCCTCCCAGTCCCCAGCCCCAAGGCGATCAGCAAGATAGATCTTACGGATCATCGCAGGGAGCACGTGGCTATTCTCTAGGTGGAAGTTGTCATTAGGCCCATAGAGGTTCGTCGGCATCACCGCCAGATAGTTGGTGCCGTACTGGAGGTTGAAGCTCTCGCAGAGCTTGAGACCAGCGATCTTGGCGATCGCATAGGGCTCGTTGGTGTACTCCAGAGGCGCGGTCAAGAGTGCTTCCTCACGGATAGGTTGCTCCGCCTCTCTGGGGTAAATACACGTACTACCTAGGAAGAGCAGATCCTTCACTCCATGGCGGAAGCTCTCCCCAATGACATGCTGCTGGATCTGAAGGTTCTGATAGATGAAGTCGGCGCGATAGGTATTATTCGCTAGAATACCTCCGACATGAGCGGCAGCAAGGATGACTACCTCAGGACGCTCTTCGTCGAAGAAGGCACGGACAGCTACAGGATCCGTCAGATCCAGCTCGCTGTGGGTACGGCCGATGAGGTTGGTATAGCCTCGAGCCTCGAGGTTCTTCCAGATCGCAGAGCCCACGAGGCCTCGATGGCCTGCAACATAGATCTTGGCTGAAGGGGCAATTTTAGGAGCTTTCATAGACTAGTGCTTGTGGGACTGAACGTAAGCTACATCATGGCTGACCATGAGGCGAACAAGCTCCTCGAAGCTCGTCTTACGGGGATTCCACCCCAAGAGGGTCTTCGCCTTCGTAGGATCACCGAGGAGGGTCTCTACTTCGGCAGGGCGGAAGTACTTCGGATCGACCTCTACGAGCACTCGACCCGTGGTTGTATCGATCCCCTTCTCGTCCACACCTTCGCCCTCCCAGCGTAGGGTGATACCCACTTCGCGGAAGGCACGTTCGGTGAATTCGCGCACCGAATGCTGCTCCCCCGTAGCGATGACGAAGTCTTCGGGAGTCTCGTGCTGGAGCATCAGCCACATACACTCGACATAGTCCCGAGCATAGCCCCAGTCACGTAGAGCGCTGAGATTACCTAGATAAAGTTTGTCCTGCTCCCCAGCGGCGATACGTGCTGCCGCCAGAGTGATCTTGCGGGTCACGAAGGTTTCTCCTCGGCGCTCACTCTCGTGATTGAAGAGGATACCATTGACGGCAAACATCCCATAGCTCTCACGGTAGTTCTTCGTGATCCAGAAGCCGTAGAGCTTAGCCACCCCATAGGGCGAACGGGGATAGAAGGGCGTCGTCTCACGCTGAGGTACCTCCTGCACCAGCCCGAAGAGCTCTGAGGTCGAAGCCTGATAGATCTTCGTCTTCTTCTCTAGTCCAAGGATACGCACCGCCTCCAGCAGACGTAGCGTCCCTACGGCATCAGTCTCAGCCGTATATTCGGGCACATCGAAGGAGACCTTCACATGGCTCTGTGCTGCGAGGTTGTAGATCTCATCTGGCTGGATCTGCTGGATGATGCGGATGAGCGAGCTGGAGTCGGTCATATCACCATAGTGGAGGTTGAGGGCTCGACCACGCTTCATATCACGCACCCACTCCTCGAAGTAGAGGTGTTCGATACGCTCGGTATTGAAGGACGAAGAGCGACGGATGATCCCATGGACCTCGTAACCCTTCTCGATGAGGAACTCTGCTAGATAGGAGCCGTCCTGCCCCGTGACTCCAGTGATGAGTGCGACCTTGTTCATAGATGCTTCACTTATTGACATTTGTTAGTACAAAGATACGCACAAGATAGCGACCTGCTGTGGCAGGCAAAAAAAACCTACGGTAGGTCGCCTCAGCGACCTACTGTGGGTCGCTCGGGCGACCTACGGTAGGGTCCTTTTGCCCCCTTCTAAAAGCCTGCCGAGGGAAGCATACAAACAGAGGCATCCCCCACCCCAAGAAGGAGTGAGGGATGCCTCGATAAGATCAGGGTTAGATAGCCCAGCAGGGACTATCTCCCTTGAGCCGTAGGTCTAGTAACCAGGGTTCTGCTGCCCAGCGAGCGTAGCATTAGCATCCAGCTCAGACTGAGGGATAGGCAGAAGCGTACGGAAGTACGTGTGGTCAAACGAACGGCTTGCATCCGTCAAGGGTACGTGCCAGCCTGGCTTACCATCGTAGAAGCGTTCACAGCGTAGACCATTGCGCATCAAGTCGTAGAAGCGATGCCCTTCACCGACGAGCTCCTTAGCACGCTCCTGAAGGATGCGGTTGAGCGTCATGTCTCCCAGTGCAACACTCTTAGCAGGGTTAGCACGCTTGACGATCACATTGAGATAAGCCTGTGCCTGCGCTGTATTGCCGAGCTTGAAGGCTGCTTCTGCAGCGTTGAGGTAGACTTCAGCCAGACGGATCACAGGGATATCGTTGGTACGCATATCCTTGAGCGCTGCCTTACCTGGATACTTCCCGATGAAGAGCTTCATGTCTTCATTGGTACCAGGGAGGTTCTGGACAGCACCAGCTGCCTTAGTTCCCTTACTGGCCCAGAGGACATTCCAGCGGATATCATTGGGATCTTCCATCATCTCGTCATAGAACTTCTGCGTGATGAGGGCATTGTAGTAGCCTTCGACACTGAGGATATAGGCGAAGCCTTCACGGTCAGACCAGTCCTTGGAGTCGAAGTTGACGATCGAGAAGATCATCTCCTTCGAGGATGCTTCGCTCCATATCTGCTTGTACTCTGACAGCTTGGTTGCGAGTGAATACTTACCTCCGTCGATGACTTCCTTGCTTAGGCGTAGCGCCTCAGTGTTGCCCTCAGTCGTGCCCATGTAGAGGTAGACACGAGCCAGCAGAGCCTTCACAGCTGAGACACTCAAGTAGCCATAGCTCGTTTCCTCAAGCATGCCACTGGAGAGTGCTTCGGTGAAGTCCTTGATGACCTGATCATAGACTTCCTTGACCGTCGCACGGCCTGGCATAGACTTATTGTCAGGGACAGAGAGCACGAGAGGTACCCCTGGCATTGCTCCGTTGTTCGAATAAGCATAGGGCTTGGCATAGAGGCGTACTAGGTCGAAGTGCACAAGTGCACGGATGGCCTTAGCCTGAGCTAGTGCATTGCCGACCTCCCACTTCTGGTCATCGGTGGTAGCCTTCGGCTGAAGGTTTTCGCACATGGAGATCAGACGGTTGGCTCTACGAATGACCGCATAGGCCTTGTACCAGATGCCATACATATTATTCTGATTGAAGGCCATGTGATAGTAGGCATTCCCACGGGAGCCCGTGGTAGGGCACTGCATATCATCGCCTCGGACATCGCCCGAGATCAGGAAAAGCCCTCCGTAGTAGGAGTTACTACTACTTGAGCCTTGCAGACCGTCATAGACCCCTCGAAGGGCAGGCTGAAGGAGGCTAAATTCCTTCAGTACCTTTTCTGTAGGGAGGGATCCCGAAGGCTCGGTATTGAGGAAGTCCTTACAAGAGGAGAGACCAGCGATGAGCCCCAGAGCTGCCGCAAGGCATAGAAAATTCCTTTTCATAAGACTTAGATTCTTTTGATGTGATTCGACATGCTCTAGATCCCGACTTGTACCCCGAAGGTGATGGTACGGAGTGCAGGAGTCTGGTAGGCAACGAAGCCGCGAGACTCAGGGTCGACGACGAGACGCTTATCCTTCCAAGTGAGGAGGTTGACACCCGAAGCGTAGACACGCAGGGTATTAACCCCTAGCTTGTTCGTCCACTTCTTAGGAGCAGTGAGCCCGATGGTGAGGTTCTTCAGACGGAGGTGGTCCGTAGGGAAGAGCCAGCGCGTAGAGGGGATGTACTCATTGGTAGGATTGAAGGATGGGAGCTCTGTTTGGTCACCCTCCTTCTTCCACATCTTGTTGATGTCGTACATCTTGGGGATAGCGAGGCTGAGCACTTCGGTATTACCATCCTTGTGCAGACCAGGAGCATAGTCAAAGAGGTAACCACCGAGGGAGTAGCTGAGCGTGAAGTTCAGGTCGACAGGACCCCAAGTGATGCTATTGATGATCCCCCCAGTGACTACGGGGTCGAAGGGCTTGTCATCAATGCGACGGTTGCGAGCCTTGGTGTGGTCTGTCGTGAGGCTTCTATCGTAGTTGCCCTTAGCATCCCGCTCATTCGTGTAGTACTGAGCCTTACCCGTCTTGGGGTCTACCCCTGCATACTCAGCCAAGTAGTACATATTGTAGGCATAGCCGACCTGGTGGATCCAGTTGTCGTCGATCTCCTGAGTCTGCACTCCGTCATAGCGAAGTAGGGTGTTCTTGTTATGCCCAAGGGAGACGGTAGTGTTCCAAGAGAAGTTGCTGAGATTGAGGTTCGTCGAGCGTAGCTCCAGCTCGAACCCAGTATTGCGCATACTACCGAGGTTCTGGAGTTCGCTACCGAAGCCCGTCGTCCCAGAGATATCCTTGTAGAGGAGGAGGTCTGTGGTCTTACGAGTGTAGTAGTCGAAGGTGACTCCAAAGCGCTTGAAGAGACGGAAGTCTACCCCGAGGTTGAAGGCTTTATTCTTTTCCCAAGAGAGGCGAGGAGCGCCGAGGGAGCTCTCTACCGTACCCGTACCCCCGTTGTAGTTGTAGCCGAAGCTATAGAGGGAGAGGTGAGAATAGTAGCCTAGAGGAAGGGTACCGTTAGCCCCGTAAGAGAGACGGAGACGAGCATCGGAGAGGACAGACTCTAGAGGCTGCATGAAGGCTTCCTTACCGAGGTTCCAAGAGCCAGAGAGCGACCAGAAGAGCCCCCAGCGATGGTCAGGAGCCAGACGAGAAGATCCGTCCCAACGAGCCGAAGCCCCGAAGATGTAGCGGTCATCATAGGTATAGTCACCCTTCAGCAGGAAGGAGACCATGCGGTCCTTATCCACCGTGCTGTAGCCACCCTGAGTACCAGAGTTCTCCATCTCATACTTGAGGTAGGAGGGGAAGTCAGTACCCCACATGTAGATGTTGAGGAAGTCACGGCTTTCGGTTTCGAAGCTAGCTACCCCTGAGAGGTTGTGCTTGCCGAACCCTTCTTGAGCATAGAGCTGGGACTGAGTAGTCAGTGTCGAACGCTCGATATTGGAGCGCTGGAATACCCCGTTAGCAGCTGATCCGTCTCCTTGGCGAGGGTCCCACCAGACAGCATCCTGGTTGTTCAGGTAGTCGTAGCTAACCGTCTGCTTAGCCTTGAGCCAAGGGAAGACGGTGAAGGTAGCTTCCAGTGAGGGATTAGCACGGACGAGCTGCGTACGAGAGAAGTTCTGCGTCGTAGCGAAGACGGGGTTTAGGTCGTTATTCCCTGGGAAGAGATTGTGGTAGGAGCCATCCTTCTCATAGGGATAGTCCGAAGGACTTAGCGTGGTAGATACACCGAAGATAGGGTTAGCGTAGGCTGTACCTTCACTATTGGTATCCTGATTGGTCTTACCGAAGAGCATCTTAGCCTTGAGCTCTAGGCGACGGTCGGTGTGAGAGATATTGAAGGCTCCCGTGACACGCTTGAAGCCAGAGGCAAGCGAGATCCCTCGCTGGTCTGCGTAGGAGAGTGAAGTATAGAACTTAGTCTTCTCGCCACCACCCGAAGCACTGAACTCATAGGTCTGAGAAGCCCCCTTACGGAGGAGGATCTTACGCCAGTCGGTGTAGCCCGACCAAGGCATAGCAGTAGCTGCGCCTGTGACCTTCTTGACCTGTGCTTCTACTTCCTGAGGTGTAGGATAGAGGAGCTGCTGGGTATTCTTATCTCGAAGCTGGGAATAGTAGTTGGTGAAGCCGTGGCGGATGAGCTCATTACGCTTCTCTGGACTGAGGGTAGGACGGTAGTCGATCGCTATGTCTGAGGACCCGAAGTCTGCCTTGAAGTTATAGCGAGTAGTACCACTGCGTCCACTCTTGGTAGTGATGACGACGACCCCGTTAGCAGCACGAGAACCGTAGAGAGCGGCAGCACCAGCGTCCTTGATGACGGTGATATTCTCGATGTCGTTGGAGTTGATCGTAGAGAGTGGGTTAGCCCCCCCCTTAGCGTAAGAGAAGACCGTAGCGTTGTCGGTGTTCATGGGCACCCCGTCGACTACATAGAGCGGGTCATTACCTGCGTTGATGGAGCCTAGACCACGGATACGCACCGTAGAGAAGCTACCAGGCTGCCCAGAGATGGAGTTGACGGTGACCCCTGCGATCGCCCCCGAGAGCTTGTCTTCGAGCGAGACCGTAGGCACGTCCTTCATATTCTTGGTAGAGATCGTCGTAGCCGACCCTGCGAAGGCTGACTTACGTGTGTTCCCGTACCCTGTGACCACGACATCCTGCACCATGCGCTCTTCTTCTTGAAGGACGATATTCATGGGCTTGGTGCTGACGGGGACTCGGAGCGTTTTGTAGCCGATACAGCTGATGAGGAGGGTCTTAGCCTCTGCTGGTAGCTTGAAGGAGAAGTGCCCCTTCACGTCAGTCAGTACCCCTGTGGTGGGGAACTCTACACACGATACGCTAGCAGCGATGACTGGTTCTTTGTCGCCCGAAGAGATGACGACCCCGGAGACCGTGATCTGATTCTTCTGCGACCATCCCACTCCTATTACTAAGAATAGAGAGAGGAGGAAGAATAGAGTTCTTCGCATGAGAATAGTAGTTTTAGTGTTTATATTGCGTACTATTTGGGTGTTATTACTATCCTATCCTTGCAGACTCTTGGGATCAGGGCTTCTCTTCCTTCTCTAGTCTTCTTCATACGGGCTTGCTCTCTGACTGAAGCCCCCTCCAAAAGATTGCTATGACCAAATGTAGGCATTTTTCGTTCTCTTACAAGTTTCCAGACAAAGTTTTACAAACCCACACCGATAAGCCCCTACTTCATGAAGATATCTCCCCTATCCAGAAGAGGAAGAACAGCCCTCCACCAGCGAAAAACGAGAGTTATCTAACCGACTAAAAACAAACGAAATAAGGAGCGGACAAAATCGAAGCTACCAAGCTCTCTCGAGTGCTTCTCCTCCCTAAGAGAAATCCGCTCCTGAGAAGGAGATTCTACCCCACTCTGGAGGGGTAAAACAGCTCTAATTCATCTTAAATTCCTTAAGAAGTATATTTTTCTTAACTGCCCTTGTCCTCCCCTCTGCTAGGTAGGAGAAGAAGAGGTGCTGTGAGCACCCCTTTTATGACCTACGGTAGATCGCCTCACCGACCCACGGTAGGTCGTCGAGACGACCCACAGTAGGTTTTAAGAGCGACCTACCGTGGGTCGCAAAACGAGCCTTCCGAGGAGGAGCCTCCACCCCGCTCTACATGCGACTTCTCCCCCACCCCCTCAGAAAATAAAATAGCCCCCTAGCTCCACGAAGGAACTAGGGGGCTATTCGAATTAAGTCTTAGGAAAGAGGACGAGCAACTAGGATCGCCCCTTCCTAAGCGAGGCTTACAAGGCTAGAAGCCCTTGCCGTGGCAGTGCTTGAACTTCTTCCCACTTCCACAAGGGCAAGGATCATTGCGCCCGATGGTATGCGTAGACTGAGCAGGCGTACGGCGACGCTCTTCTTGATCCTCGGCGCTACCTACCTCGTGGCGCTGCTCACGATACTGAGGAGCAGGACGACGGCTCTCGGGTGCAGCCTCACGGATCTCTACCTGACGGGGAGCTTCTTCCTGTGGGGGCGCGACATTGAGGCGAACACGCATGAGGACGGAAGCCGTACGGCGGTTCATATCTTCGATCATCTGACGGAAGAGTTCGTAGGACTCGAGCTTGTAGATCAGCAGAGGATCCTTGTTCTCATAGCTGGCATTCTGTACCGAATTGCGCAGCTCATCCATCTCACGCAGATGCTCCTTCCATGCTTCGTCGATGATATGAAGCATGATCGCCTTCTCAAACTCACGCATGATCGAGCGGCCCTCACTAGCATCAGCTTCCTTGAGGTTACAGCCTACATTGTAGCCCATACGACCATCCGTCAGCGGGATCATGATGCGCTCATAGACATGCCCCTGCTCGGTGAAGACCTGATGAAGCGTAGGATAAGCCAGATCAGCGATCTGCTTCGAGCGGTGCTTGAAGGCAGCCTCTACAGCGTCATAGAGCAGATCGGTCAGTTCATCGGCCTTGGTGTGTCTGAAGGTCTCAGCATCAAAGGGAGATTCGATAGCGAAGATACGCATGACATCCGTCGAGAAGCTCTCGAAGTCCTCCATAGGATGATGCGTGTCGATGAGGATGCGCCCAGCATCGTAGAGCGTGTTCATCACGTCCATCTCGATACGCTCACCCATGAGGGCATGACGACGACGCTTGTAGATGACCTCACGCTGAGAGTTCATCACGTCGTCATATTCGAGTAGGCGCTTACGGATACCGAAGTTATTTTCCTCGACCTTCTTCTGAGCACGTTCGACAGCCTTATTGAGCATGCTATGCTCGAGGACTTCACCTTCTTCGAAGCCCATCTTGTCCATCATCGAAGCCAGACGATCCGAAGCAAAGAGACGCATCAGATGGTCTTCAAGCGAAACGAAGAAGATCGACGAACCGGGGTCACCCTGACGACCAGCACGTCCACGGAGCTGACGGTCTACACGACGAGACTCGTGGCGCTCTGTCCCTAGGATGGCGAGCCCCCCTGCTTCCTTCACTTCTGCCGTGAGCTTGATGTCCGTACCACGACCTGCCATGTTGGTAGCGATCGTGACGACACCTGGCTTACCTGCTTGAGCAACGATCTCAGCTTCCTTCTGGTGGAGCTTAGCATTGAGTACATTGTGTGGGATCTTACGCAGGTCAAGCATCTTGCTCAGCAGCTGAGAGATCTCGACCGAAGTGGTCCCTACGAGGACGGGGCGACCTTCGCCTACGAGGCGGACGATCTCTTCGATGACCGCAGCGTACTTCTCACGAGCAGTCTTATAGATACGGTCATTGAGGTCCTGACGTGCGATGGGGCGGTTCGTCGGGATGACAACCACATCGAGCTTGTAGATATCCCACAGTTCACCAGCCTCCGTCTCTGCTGTACCAGTCATACCCGAGAGCTTGTGGTACATGCGGAAGTAGTTCTGCAGGGTGATAGTAGCGAAGGTCTGAGTAGCAGCTTCGACATGGACACGCTCCTTAGCCTCAATAGCCTGGTGCAGACCATCCGAATAGCGACGACCATCCATGATACGACCCGTCTGCTCGTCGACGATCATGACCTTGTTGTCCATGACGACATACTGGTCATCCTTCTCGAAGAGCGCATAAGCCTTGAGGAGCTGATTGACCGTGTGTACACGTTCGCTCTTAATCGCATAGTCGGAGAGAAGTGTCTCCTTACGCTCAGCAAGCTCCTCCGTAGAGAGCCCCTGATTGGAGAGGTCAGCCAGCAGGCTAGCGATATCAGGTAGGATGAAGAATGCAGGGTCGTCCGTGCCCTGTGTCAGCAGGTCAATCCCCTTATCCGAGAGCTCAATGCTATTGTGCTTCTCATCGATGACGAAGAAGAGTTCATCAGTGACGATGTGCATCTGGCGCATGTTGTCCGCCATGTACTCCTCCTCGACCTTCAGCATCCCAGACTTGATACCTGGCTCACTGAGGTACTTGATGAGCGGCTTGCTCTTAGGCATACCCTTGTAGGTACGGAAGAGGAGGAAGAACCCTTCTTCCTGCTCCTTCTTATCCTCCGAAGAGATCTTCTTCTTAGCATCGATGAGGAGCTGCTGGCAAAGCTTACGCTGAGCATCGACGACCTTCTCCACATTAGGAAGGAACTGCTCGAAGAGCTGATCATCACCCTTGGGCACAGGACCCGAGATAATAAGAGGAGTACGAGCATCGTCGATGAGGACAGAGTCTACTTCGTCGACGATCGCATAGTTATGCTTGCGCTGTACTAGATCCTCAGGGCTCGTAGCCATATTGTCACGCAGATAGTCGAAGCCGAACTCATTGTTCGTCCCGAAGGTAATATCTGCGTTGTAGGCAGCACGACGCTCAGGAGTATTGGGGCGGTGCTTGTCGATACAGTCGACACTCAGACCATGGAACATGTAGAGCGGACCCATCCACTCCGAGTCACGCTTGGAGAGGTAATCATTCACCGTCACCACGTGTACCCCATTACCGGTAAGTGCATTGAGGAAGACAGGGAGCGTAGCCACAAGGGTCTTACCTTCCCCCGTAGCCATCTCAGCGATCTTACCCTTGTGAAGGACTGTCCCCCCGAAGAGCTGGACATCGTAGTGCACCATATCCCAGGTGATCTCATTACCACCAGCCATCCAATGGTTCTGGTAGATAGCTGTATCCCCTTCGATACGGACGAAGTCATGCGACACACTGAGGTCTCGGTCGAAGTCCGTTGCCTTGACTCGGATCTCTGGGTTCTCAGCTAGGCGGCGAGCCGTACTCTTGACGATAGCAAAGGCCTCTGGATGTACTTCGTCGAGGACTACTTCGAGCTTGTCAAGGATATCCTTCTCGATCTTATCGACCTGAGACCAGATAGCTTCACGCTCATCTAGGTCTTTGCCTTCGACGCTTGCCTTGAGGCTCTCTACCTCTGCACGCTCACTCGCTACGTAGTCTTGGATACGCTGACGAAGGGCAGCAGAGCGAGCTCTCAAGTCATCATCACTTAGTGCATCGATCTCAGGATAAATCGCCTTGATACGATCTACCCATGGTGTGATCTCCTTGAGGTCACGCTGCGACTTGTTGCCGAAGAACTTCGACAATAGATCTATAAATCCCATATGTATTTTTGATTATTTATTCTCTGTGAATGGATCGAATGAGGCAGCACTCCATCTCGGAGCACACCTCAATAAATAAGAGCTGAGCTGAGGGATAGCCACATCCTGCTAAGGAACAAGTATGCCCTACTAGAGGGGACAAGCACGTCCTTCGGCTAAGCTACGCTAGCGAGTGGCATTGGGTGGACGAATGCGCAAGACATGCGCAATAGCCTTGACGACATCAGGAGCTTCGAGGATCGGATAGTCAAAGTCCTTCGCTGTGATCCCAGCCCCGAAGAGGATGCAAGGGGTATCAATAGCCATGGACTGAAGGACTAGGCTGGGATTATCAACCAGCTCCTCTACTTCCCATCCTGGAGTAAGTGACCAATAGACATCGGCCAAATATCGGTTGTGCACCGAGCGACGAAGGGCACGAGCGGCATCGCTCAGCGATGACTGCACGAGCAGACGCTCACCTGCCACTGCGAAAGCTATACCCTCCATCTCCTCGAGGAAGGCTGCCGATCGATCTTGTAGCTCGGATAGAGCTATGCGCTTCGTCTCTGCTAACTTCCTATTCAGATAGAGACGACCGTCAGCGAGACGCTCGACCCAACTCCCCTGTCCATAGATAGCGGAGAGATAAAGGTTCAGCAGGGCGGATCCCTTCTTCGAGCTGAACTGCCCATAGCGAGCTTCGGCACCCTTGAATCGAGGGCGACGATAGTGTGTATAGCCCGTACCTGTAAGGGCTAGGAGATAGTTCCCCTCACCGAACTTTCGCTGAAGTTCGCTAAGTATGGCTTGGATATTCTGATCAAGACGAACATAAGCATCGACCTCCTCACTGGTCAGCTCACCTGTCGCATTCTTTGGGGCAACATTGAGGCTGTAGGAGAGGGCGAGCATGCCTGGTGACTTACTCTCGGCATAGCCTCCTTGGTCTAGGAGTCGTAGTGCTAGGCTCGTCACCTCTTCGTTGGCAAGAGCACTACGCTTGAAGTCGGCACCTTGATAGCCTTGGTAGCGGTGGGAGAAGCGTGCCCCCCAGTCTGACCAAGCACGCTCGGGGGAAGTATAGCTTCTCAGCGGGCTCCAGACCATCTGACCTGCTACAAGACGCTTGTTGGGTCCATCGGCAGATCGGTTGTAGGCCTCGATGCTCTTGGGCATCGCTTCATAGTAGCTGGAGCTCGACCAAGAGGCGATCTTGGTATCCAGCCAGAATGCTCCATTAGCGAACCATCCCGCAGAAGCGATCGCCGCCTCAGCATCCGAAGCGACGGCATAGACTAGGCCTGCGCCCGAAGATGCTTCCTTGATGCGGTCACCAAGGGTATTGACGAGGAGCGCCTTAGGAGAGTAGGTATCACGTGTATAGTTCCCTATGACCGAAGGGTCATGAAAGATAGGTCGCCAGCTATGCTGCTTGGTATCCCAGAGTGTCGAGCGCTCGACACCATGAACATGGGGATAGGCACCCGTATGGAGCGTAGCCGTAGCCGAAGCTCGATCAAGCTCCGCTAGAGGGAAACGCACTTGAGGATAAACCTTCCCCTCTTGGAGCATCCGTCCTAGCCCATCCTTAGAGAAGAGCGGGCTCAACTGCTGGAGATAGTCTCCACGTAGATCCTCGATGGTGATATAGACGACCACACGAGGGATATCCCCTGCGGAGAGGGGTTGCTGCAGAGCCACGAGGGCTAAGAGCGAAGTGAGGAGGTAGCGCATACTACGCTGCTCAAGGGAGCTCTTAGTCTTACCCATGACGGCGGAAGGGATTATGGATGAGTCGCCCTGCACTGAGGAAGGTCAAGCTCATGGCGATCAGTGAGAGGCTACTATTGAACTTCTGCCCTGAGAGCAGTCCGACGAAGGGCAGAGCTACCAGTGCCACAAAGCAGATGGCATGGAGCACATAGCGCACATGCAGCGTCTTAGCACCGAAAGGCATCAGTACAGCCAGTAGGAGATATCCTGGGTGCAGGGCAAGCAGATTCCAGTTCGGATACACCATCGGATGCTCCGAGAAGAAGGTGATGAAGGTGAGTAGCGAGCCGGCAAGTCCTGCCCCTAGGTAGAAGACAAATTCGACCGCACCAGGCACGAGCTTCCCCTTGCGTCGATAGATGAAGATCCCCCCCGAGAGGAGGAGAATAAGGGTGAAGACAAATAAGGGATGTGTGAGGGAGAAGGATGCGGGCTCTATACGCTGGAGTGCTCCATAGCTCTTCGTAGTAAGGGCTGGTCGCACCCAAGACTCCTTGGGGACGTGCTTATTCCCGACAGAGAGCAGGGGAAGGAGCGCAGCTGCCTGCATCGGTATGAAGAAGCGATCCTTCACGCTCATGGGCTGGTCTAATTCGGGACCCATAGCGAGGTCCGTACCCAGCACAAGCCAAGGGGAAGAAGCCTCAAGCTCATTGATGGCTTGCCGCCAAGTCAATGGAGGGAGCGCACTGGGATCGACCCCAGGGAAGATCTGGCGGAAGAGGGCATCATCACCCGAGGCGAAGGCAAAGCTCACACTATCTGTAGCTCCCTTCTCTGAGGATAAGATCGTGAGGGTCTCAAGGTAAAGATCCAGCGGACGTGTACTGCAGTTGTTGCGGAAGGCATTGTAGCGGTAGACACGATTCTCGGGCTGGATATTCTCCAGCAGGAGCGACCACATACGGGCACGCTGGAGGCTGTCTGTCGCAAGAACGACCTCTTGGATCAAGCCTCGGTGCTGGTAATCTTCGAGGAAGAGTTCGGTGGCTATCGGGAGGACGATATAGTCTGTCCTTCCCTGCAGATAGCGGATGGTGAAGTCATCGGAGAAATCGAAGATCCCGTAGTTGAAGGTCACGTCGATATCCTGCAGTTGGTCATACACACGCAGACCTGCATGCCCGTAGAGCGTATAGGACTCTTCGCTACTAGGCTGAGCCGCTAGGAAGCTCACTTGGGCAGAGGGAGTCAGCTCAGTAGGCAGCCCGAAGGTCTTTTCTCGTTTGACCTGATGCTGGGCATCAACCGTCACCGTAGAGCACAAAAAAGCTACCATCGCCAAGAGGAGATAGCGCACCATGCCGAGGGACTTCATCGGGGAGTATCGCAGGAGAGTCTTATGCATCGAGCTCAATGATTCCTAACAAAGATACGAAAAGTCTCAGCTCTAGCGCTTCTTACTCTTTCGCTTAGCCTTCTGAGGCTTGGTCTTCTTTGCCTTATGTCCAGCCTTCTTGCTCTTCACGGGGTGGGATTTCTTAGGACTAAGGTCTGGCAAAGGCTGCTCTATGAAGAGACAACTAACGAAGTGAGAGAAGAGCGAACGTGCTTCTCCCCCCGTGATCGCCCCATTGGCTATGTAGACGAGGCTGTACCACTTCCCCTCATGATTCACGTAGCCTGCATAGCCTCGCACACCTCGCATCGAGCCACTCTTGACAAAGGCACGTATCTCGGGAGGTAGGGAGACACTGCGCACGGAGCCTTCGACACCCGCCTCTGGGAGGGAGGCTAGGAAGGGAGCATGTAGGGCTTGATCTCGCCAAAGATCGGAGAGGATGAGACTAAGAGCCTCCGAAGTCAGTCGCCCATAAGGGCTCAGTCCCGAGCCGTCCATCGGGAGGAAGTTCGACGGGGTGAGGTGTAGACGCTCTCTCCAATAGTCACGCATCACGATGGGATAGCCCGTCGTCCGATCCTGTGGGGTGTTGAGGGCATAAGCTAGGGATTCGGCATAGACATTAGAGCTGCGGAAGTTCGTGATCTTGATCAGCGTATCGACGGGAAGCGAGGTATAGTAGCCCAAGGTATCTAGCCCCGTCATCGGAGCGTCATAGACCAGCTGAGGAGCCTGCGGAAGGTCTATCCCTCGCTGTCGAAGTCCTTCGTTGAGCCAAAGCGCAGCATAGAGAGGAGGATCAGGGAGCGGCCAGCGCTGGTGCCTACCCGAGCTACCTGAGCGCACCTGCCCCGAGACGAGGAGGGTATCTTGGCTCATCGGCACGGAGAGCTCAAGGCTCGTCGGGCCGCCCGTCGAGAGATCTAGCTGTGCGGGCAGAAGCTGTGAGGCGAGCTGTACCTCCACCTCGGGATCGGTCTCTTCGGCATAGAGGTAGAGATCGGCATAGTTATCCCCGACATTGAAGCCCGAGACCAGTGCCCCATAGTACTCGTCTAGATCCTCCTCGGGCCAAGTCTCATTGGCAAAGGGGCGAGGGAAGCCATTCATATCGAGGAGCAGGCGACCCGTCACCTGCTTGATTCCTCGCTCCGCTAGCAGGGCCTTCACCTCACGAAGGAGGCGATCGGGCTCAGGGATGTAGTGCGAACCGACAGATGGGTCTGCCGAAGCCCCGATGATCAGATCACCCTCGAGGATGCCATCTCTCACCCGTCCTCGGATGGCGATGGGGATATGGAAGCGATAGTCCGCCCCACGAAGCGCAAGGAAAGCCCCTGTCGTAGGGATCTTCACCAGCGAGGCGGGACGAAAGAGTTCGTCGGTGCGATGAGCCACGAGCGTCTCTCCCGTCTCTAGGTCACGAAGGAGGGCTGTGACACGCACTCCTGGGCGCTGCTCATAGCGACGGAGCAGCTCCACAGCCTCGGGGAAAGGCTGAGCATAGAGCAGGAAAGGAATAAACAGATAGAGGGCGGAGAGGATGATCCGACGAAGCTTCATCTGGGGTAATAAAACGTACTACGTAATATATAAGAGAGGCAGAGGCTACCCTACTCGCTGGTAGGATAGCCTCTGGATTGGGATATATCGAGTATGAGACTGTGAAATGTCTCACCTCTTAGGCTGCGGGCTTACTTACCGCTCTTAGCCATAGCACCACGAGCAGCACGAGTGAGCTTGACGGCGCAGACGACAGCATTCTTAGCGTTGATGACTTCGAGACCTTCGAAGGAGAGAGCACCGACCTGGATCGTCTTACCAAGACCAAGCTCAGTGACGTCGATGAAGAGCTTCTCGGGGATCTCAGTGTAAGGAGCGCGAACCTTGAGCTTGCGCATTTCGAGGCTGAGCTTACCCCCTGCCTTCACCCCTTCGGCGTGACCCGTGAGGACAACAGGTACTTCCATGACGATAGGCTTAGCAGCTTCTACCTGAAGGAAGTCGAGGTGCAGGATGGCATCGGTCACAGCGTGGAACTGAAGGTCCTTCAGTACAGCCTTGACCTGACGACCTTCGATGTCGAGGTCGATGACGAAGATGTCTGGTGAATAGACGAGATTACGCACGCCATCCTGGCTTACGGTGAAGTGGATGACTTCGTCGCCTCCGTAGAGGACTGCGGGGATCTGATCCCCAGCGCGGAGACCCTTAGAGGCCTTCTTGCCAAGCTCGGAGCGGAGCTGACCTGAGAGTTGGAATGTCTTCATTCTCTTTCTAAATAATTGTGTTACTCAAAATTAGTGTCTTCTAATTTCCCATCACACGAGTCCCTGCCTTCCAGAGGTCTAGGGGCTTCTCGTCTTCGAGACAATCGTAAAACGCCAGCAAAGGTAGTGATTTCTATCGACATAGACAGCCGAGGGGCTTGACCAAGCTCAAAGCTCAAGGTAGGTGGTCTTCCGCCCCTGCCAAAAACGACCTACGGTAGGTCGCCGAAAAAACCTACTGTAGGTCGTCGATGCGACCCACGG
>NZ_CALHVI010000023.1 GCF_938039215.1 uncultured Porphyromonas sp.
TGCAGAGAAGCATCTGAGCCATGAAGCTGGGCTACGCTATGGCCTAGATGCAGGTGTTTATATGAGCTTGATGAATAATCAGCTACAAATCAATCTAGGAACGCTCAATCTTATTCATAATAGAGCGGTAATGCGCATCAAAACAGATTTTACAGAGCTCGAGCGTACGGATTTATCTCCTCGTAGACGCCTCAAATTAAGCGTGACATGGCAGTTCTCCAGCGGAGATAAGATCAAGCGTAGTAGCTCGCGTACAGTTAATTCGCCCACACGAGAGACCCCTACACTGTAAGGCTTGATATACTGATGAGATTTGTCTTTAAACAATACGATTTTATAATCAGGTATCTTCTTCCTCACAGCCTTTAGAGACCGTTGCTCATGTATATGACATCGTAGCCGATGAGGGAAGAGGCAAGATACGCTATGAGCAGAAGAACTGGTCTGGCTGGCAGAGCTGGTCTAGCACGTCTTTCCAACGTCAGTTCCTAAAGGATCTCGCGGCAATGGCTGAAGGCAAAAGAATCAAGTGGGTCTTCAGTGGCCACAAGATGAACCGAGAGGAGCTCAAGAGGAAAATCCTCGACGCGCTACGGGAGCAGTCATTTATGATAGAGATCACAACTTTAATAGAGCAACCTACCGTTAGGCAGACTCTGAGTGATGCGTTGGGTACAGATATCCTTAAGGCTACAGATTTATATATAGCTCTCAAAGAGGATAAGGTCTTTAATTTAATCTTTGATATTACCGAATGATGTATCAGTTGATTCAGCGAATCCCCGCCGTATGGATGTCTATCTATGGGGACTCCGTTTTCATTACGACGACCAACAAGAAGCGTACTTACAGTACCCTCCGATACTCTTTGGATGGTGTCTGCCAAGAGAGGCTCCAGTTCCTGTATAGTCCCTATGCAAGAATCCCCGAACTACGAAGTGGCCTCTGGTTCGTCTATTACTCGTCAGAGTCTCCGCTCTCTGATCAGCTAAATGTATTTTCTCTGGATGGGGAATTAAAGCAGTCTTTAGTGGATGCCATGGGATATTTTGATATGCTCCCGACAGAGGAGGCGGACTGGGTCTACTTCGTGAATAAGCGCATAGTCAAGTACAATCTCTCCACTCATGAGTATCATGACTTAGGAGTCGTCCCTCTTGGGAGGCCCTCCTTCCATAAGGGGAGCCACTGTGGTCTCCACTTCTTCACTTGCGAGGGGAAGAGTCAGCTGGTAGCTATGCGAGATAAGGACGGTCAAGGCTTGGAAGAGGTCTATCGTCTGGACTTTGCTGAGAGCGGTCGTGGCTATTCCCTTTGGCGCAATGGAGTCGTCCCTGGGGAGATTGACTTCATCAACTTCTACGGCTCTGATCTGTGGGTGACGACCCAAGAGCACCTACATCGCATAGATGTAGCTACGGGAAATGTGCTCGAGAGACAATATGCAGCCGCTTCTCTCGGATAGGGGTAAGAACATCTTTACCTACCTAGGGCTCTCTGCCCTCGGGGGCTACGAAGAACTCAATGAAGAGAAGTCCTTGCTACCCGATGGAGCAACGCTTCTTGACCGCTCACGCCTCGTCTATGGTGGGGCGCTGCATAGCTCCGTTGAGTGCTTCCTCTCCGATAGGCTACTGCTTGTCCTCAAGGCTCAGGGGCGGGTGCTCCTCGGCTCTGATCTACACCGCTTTCGTCCCGCCCTTGCCTTGGGACTGCACTTGAACCTATAGAACGAAGACGAAGAATGAAAAGGAAATTTGTGAATGTGCTCTGGGCTATGGGGCTACTTGCCGTAGTGAGCCTTTGCCTCCCTGCTTGTGACCGCGAGCTGGAGGTACAGCAGGCTTATGACTTCACGCTAGAGACGATGCCCATCCAAAAAGACATCCGTAGGGGCGAAACGGCTGAGATACGATGCTCCCTCAAGCGAGCTGGCCGCTATGCTGGAGCCCGCTATACTCTTCGCTACTTCCAAAGCGAAGGTAAGGGGATGCTGAGGTTGGATAAAGGAGCAGCACTCAAGTCTAATGACCGCTATCCCCTAGTGCGAGAGGAGTTTCGCCTGTACTATACCTCGCAGTCAGCAGACCGACAGACGATTGACGTGTACATAGAGGACAACTTCGGCAAGGTGCAACAATTGAATTTTTTATTCAGAAGTGAGACTAAGGGCCGAATGAACAATGAGAGTATGGATAAGTGCTATGGGGAAAGTAAGATAGCGAGGGTATAGAGATTCTTATTTTGATACCATACGTGTCAAGTTTTCGAAGATTTTAGAGAATGTATTAAACATCATCTTAATAACATCTTTTTGGGGGTACTTATTTATACCCCAATAACTAGCTATGGCATAATCCTCTGGTTTCGGGGATGTGGTCTTTCTGTGAGCAACTGTTGTAGAACGTAATTTTTGAAGCATCCTCAATGGCTCTTCAATCTCAGGGAAGTCTATTTTTTTGCTTATTAGGAAAGTAACAAACTTGGATATCCCTGTTGTAAGAGACTCTTTACCCTGCTTCTTTGAGCTTATTTTATTAATCTTGCAGAAATGCTCTTTTACTACAGGAGAATGCTCGTCTATGCCCTTTAGTAATTCTTTTTCATTGAGTGAATCTATTACGATTTTAGTGATTGATCCAACCAGTGCATCAAATTCCCCATTACTATGGGTATACATCATATGTAGTTGTTCATAAAGATATTGATCTTCGGGTGCTAATGGACGAAATAATTGCCAGCCAAAATGAGATGACCACTGTTTGTTTAAATACTCATAGTTTTTCTTGAATATTAAATCGGGGGCATTCTGTGGATTGCATGCCTTTCCTTCTATCCATCGTTTTTGAGATGTAGAGCTGATTTTTATGTCATCAGGAGGTATGATATTATACTTTCTCCAGTGCAATTGTTCCTTATAAGGGAGCCCCCCAAGTCTTTAAGAAGCATTATCACATATTCGTCATTACGATCGCTATCTAAATGAGCAAACCATCCCGGCCCAGAAATGGCTCCATCTTGCACTTCGAAGCGACCGCTGTCTTGATAATACTTCTTTAGAACCTCATTTTTGAAAACAACAGGAGTCATTTGCCATATAGATTGGCCCTCCCAATTCCCTAGGACAGGTAATTGGCTTACATCGCAAGTCGAGAGTTTTACACTGCCATCTGGGTTTTTCCCTACGATGAATGTTTCTTTCCTGTTGTCTTGTTTATCCCATAGTCGCTTAATATTGGTACTATTATGTTTAATGAAATATTTTCCTCGAATCCATTCACAAGCCTTTTGGTCGTCGCGATCAAGTCTGCTATATGAAAATATAAGGTTTTGATGTTTAATTAGTTGTATGTTTTCTGTGCTTAGGTGCATTTCGTCTAGGGACCGTTGGTAGTGTTTGATAAAATCAAACTGTATTATGATGTTTTGCTTCTTTACAGCTGAGAACTCTAAAATATACTCCTGTAATACTTTAATTTTATCTTGCTCAGTTTTTGCTACTATTGTTTCATCTCCATTGCTATCGATTGCAATGTATTCCCAAGAACCATCAAGTCTGAGTAGTTTCCGCAAATCATAAAAACGAATAAACTCATCGGAAAGGTGTATGGTGTGGTGATAGTAACCTGTCTCAAATTGGGTGTAAACGAGAAGGGCTGCATCATCGTTAGGCAGGTTATAGTATCCATCTACGTCTATACCTCCTGTATCATACTTGAAGGTCGGGTGAGCCTGATCAGCGTTAAAGACCCAAGAGGTATTGGTTTGTTCCTTCGAGTATAGCGAATCGTTAGCTAGTATAGCAAATATATCTCTAGCATATAATGTGATCCAGCCATCTTTTATAAAGGCCTCGGTTATCTCCTTTAGAAGCTCTTTTATGGAGAGATTAATGGGATTTGGCATACGTGATTAGTATTTGTTTTCTTATCGGTGTGCAAAATCATGCGTAAATATATGAAATACTCGTGACTTCTTTGCTTGAAATTATTACCTGAGACTTTTCCTGCGTTCTTTTTAGCTGCCTACTCCTTTCGAACTAGGGGAAGTAGCTTTAAAGTGGGCTATTACTTCGAGACAGCCACTCTCGGGTCTAGTATTTAGGCTACACGACTTTGTATCTGCTTCATGTTCTGATGCACGAGCTCGATGATGCGCTCGTGGTACTCGGTGTTTTGATTCATCAAGCCTCGGCACTGAAGAATTTCCATCGTCTCCAAGGATACCTCGATGGTCTCTATCCGCTTGCCGTCAATACTTGCCGATAGGATGAGGCTCTTCTCCTTGAGGTGATACTCATTAGTGAATACGCAATGGTGTAGAGCTTGCCCTTCCTCTATATACTCCTGCACGCTCTCCAACACTCGGATTTGGATGGTGCCATCAGTGAAGGCAATCCCAAAGAACGGGGCTTTGAGTTTTTGAAATCGTGCTTCATCCTCCAGCGCCTTCTGTCGTTTGTGCTCTTCTTGTTCTCGCTCTTGTCGAGCCCGCAACTTTCGGAGAATCTCGTTGTGGGCTTGCTGTAAGTCTTTGGGGCAAACATAGTGGGCATTGTGTATGTCTCGCTCAAGCCTTATAAGCATATCAATGTAGTCGCACCAAAGGGCAATGTCTCTAATGTCATAACTCCTGCGGAGTGTGATTTTGTAGGCTGGCCAATACTTATCTATCGTTCTTGCTCGGCTGAGGAAGTAGCGTAGATGCTCGGTGCGTCCTGCCTTTATCAGAGTCTCGGCTCTGCTGTCTGTGAGGAGGGCTGGGATAAGGCTCGTGGGGGCAATGCCATAGCACTTACCCTCGAAGCCATTTCTCTTTAGGGTATCGCTTAGCTTAACCTTAGGGCATAAGGGACAACGAGCAACGAAGTGGTAGGCTTCGTTGTCACGACGAATAGCCATAGGCGAATAGTAGGCAAAGCTATCTATATAATGTCCCATCGTTCGCTGTACGGCGACAATAGACTGCCTGCCACGCTCATCCCACCAATACTGACCAATCTCCATGGCGGAGGAGCTGGCTTGGTAGCCTTTCTCCATACCCGCAATAAGCAAGTACATACGCAAGACTTGATGCCCTCCCGAAGTAGTCAGTACTATGAAATACTGCCGTTGCTTTAACTTCCTCGCCCTTGTCGTTATGACCTCTAAGTCTGCCCCACACTGGGGGCAGGTGCAATGCTCGCTTGGTATATCCATCTGCCACGAATGCCCACAATCCATACAAGTGGTCTTGCCCTTGGGTAGGCGATAGGCATAGTGGTCAATGCACTCACGGAATGCCCACTGCCTCTGTGCCTTCGTTATGGGGCGGAGGTACTTGCTTTGAGTGAGGACTGCTTGCTCAAACTTGTTTCTCGGTTTCATAGCTATATATCAAATAGAGAAGGTTCGGGTACTTGCTCACTCTCGGTGCTTGTCTTGGATTTTAATCGCTTCGGCTCTTGCAACCTGCGTAGCTCCTGGGCTTGATACTGCTGTATCGCCTGCTTGCGGGCTTCGGCTTTCTCTTCCTCGGTAAGGACTATGGTATGATTGACGACCACATGGCAGGCGACAGGGCTACCCGCATCTAAATCGTCTTCATCGTAGTAGTGTACCGCCATAGAGTAGATTTCATCGTCCTCAAAGCCGTTGCAAGCACTCTGTTGCACCTGCTTTAGGATGTAGGTGACGCAGTCCTCGATGTTCTTGTGTGGCTTCTTGAGCTTAGGGGCGAATAGCGGGTCTGTAGCTGCTCGTAGGTTGAGGTACTCAGATATGGTACGGGTGAATTGTTCTGTTCCGCTCATTGTCGTTAGTATTTAGGGATTTCTACAATCTGGTTGATGCGTCCATAAAGGTGCTTACGTAGGCTGGTGCGGTCAGGGGCATAGTATTCAGCCCATTGTCCGTATTGCTTGACCAAGTACTTTTTCAGCACATCGAAGAAGTCAAAGCGGTAGCCCATTAGGGGAACGGCTGTACGGAAGTAGGTGTTTGAGTTCACCGCTTCACAAAGCCAATCCTTTTCCTCACGGCTCATTGTCCTGCCACGATTGAGCTTCACACGCAGGAGGTAGGCTTTACAGGCACAGAGGGTTTCCAAGGGCTGCACCTCCCACTGCACGAACTTAGTCGCCACGGCACGCTCATAGGCTCCATTCCCCGAGTTTATGCGGTAATGAGAGGAGGAGCTATATCCTTTTCTGCTCATCGAAGATGTTGTATTTATTTTCTGCTTATCCATAGTGACATTTTTTTTATGCGTCCAACGATCGGAGTATGCTGATTCCTTTTTCGAGCAAGACAGAGGTAGCGGGGCGATGGCGGACACAAGGTTTGGGAGGAAAATACGACCTGGAGCCCCTGGGGCGGAAGTGTGGAGATTTTCCTGCCAACCGCAGGCACCGACCTTGGGGTAGCCCAAGCCCCGTCCTACCTTTGCGAGGGAAAAGAAACAGCATCCGTCGCTTACGCATCAAGTGGAGCGGCTGGATGAGAAGCAGAAGTGCAAAGCCTATAAGTAGGAAGTAAAAAGGTGGCTAGCTCCTAAGAGCCAGCCACCCGTCTATAGTATGAGGAATCATCCTTGCTAAAGGATGCAGATCAGGATCGCCACGAAAATGGCTAGCCAGAAGAGGAAGCCGAGGATGGTGAAGGTAACTTGTAGGACTGTTCGTACTACGAAGCGTAGCAGGAGGAAGCCCGCTATGACACCTACAATCGTCACGATCTGTGGAGTGACGACTCTTGAGATGAGGTAGACGGCAGCTACAACAAGTGTCAGTAGAAGTGCCAGCTCAATGATACGTCGCCAGTCAACGAAACGGGAAGGAGACACCTGCCCCTTCGTCTGCTTGTCGGGAGAGGCCTTACCCCTGATGAAGATGGGGCTGTGTGGATCGTGATTCATTGCTTGAGTATTCATATCTGGGGGCATTCTTGAGTTTCAAGAGCAGGGACAAGATGCTTCGCGACACAAAGAGCAAGGGCGCTTGCCTCTTGGCGTGTGGAGCGGGGCGTATATCTTGGCTCTTGACACTCGAGTGCTCCAGTGGAATCTTACTCTTGAACGTATATCTCAGCCTTGTCCACGATGGGCAAGTGGTTCTCCTCAATGAGTAGGACGATGGTACCCGTCAGCTCGGTGTAGAGTAGCTCGTACTCAGGACTGCCGTCAAAGTCATCGTGTAGCTCGTACTTGGAGAAGACCGCTTGGATGGACTTGTTGCCCAGGAGGATGGGGGCGAGCCTATGGGGAAGGGGCTCGGGAAGCTCTTCGGAGAACTCCTCTACTAGGATGGAGACGAGGGTGTCATACTTGGAAAAGTGGAGTCCCTGGTAGAGGACCTCGCTGGCTATTGCCTCTGCCTCGAGGTGCGAGAAGCCCTGGGCTACGCTATCGCAGTAGGAGGAGAGAGCTAGGTCTGCACGAGCTCCGATGAAGGCGCTGTCGGTTCTTAGCTCGGGATGATGGTCTCTGAGGTAGCCTTCCAGCTTGAGGCGGAAGTAGGAAAGCTCTTTCTTAGTCTGGTTCATAATGTAGCTTATAGCTTATGATGAGATGATTGATTGGCTTAGAGGCCCATGGCTTCGTTGAACTTATCGAGCTTGCCCGCTAGCTGCTCCATATCGTGCTCGATCTTCTTGCTAGTGATACGGGCATAGATCTGCGTGGTCTTGATGTTGGTATGCCCCAGCATCTTTGAGACGCTCTCCATCGGTACACCTTTGCTGAGCGACATCGTCGCAAAGGTGTGGCGGGCCAGATGGAAGGTGAGCCGCTTCTGCAACCCGCATACGTCAGCGATCTCCTTGAGGTAGGCATTCATCTTCTGGTTGGAGAGGATGGGGAAAAGCTTCCCGTCCTTGGGAGTAGTACTAGGGCTATACTTCTCGATGATGGCCTTGGGGATGTCCAGGAGGAGGATGTTACTCTCTACTCTTGTCTTCTTTCTCCGCGTCATGATCCATGTCTTTCCATTCATAGTAACGAGGTGTTCTCTTCTGAGGTTTGCGACATCAATATAGGCAAGTCCCGTGAAGCAGGAGAAGAGAAAGAGGTCACGGACGAGCGCGAGGCGAGGGATGGTCAGCTCCTTGTTGGCTATCTTCAGGATCTCTTCGTCGGTGAGGAAGCCTCTGTCTACAGGGGTGAGGTGGAAGTGGTGATCGCGAAAAGGATCTTGGAGAAGATAGCCCCGCTTGAGGGTATAGATAGTGATGGTCTTCAAGGTCTTCATCTTCTTGACAGCGGTATTGTAGGCACATGAGGCCACTGTCGTGAGGTACAACTCGAAGTCCTGGATGATGGCAGGTGTGAACTCCATCAGTCCGATGTCCTTACGCTTATACCTGTGTACTAGGAACTCGAAGAAGTGCTTACGCAAGACGCTGTACTTCTGCAAGCTCTCCTTGCTGATGGTGTGCCCCATGCGCTGACGGATGTCATCGATGAACTTGTCAAAGACAGGTAGAAAGGTGCTGAACTCCTGGATTTGTCCGAGGTAGGCGGAGCGGAGCTTGTCCAGCGAGATCGTTTGGTCGTCTTGGTACTTGTGGTAGAGGGAGTGGAGGCTGGTGGAGATGGCATCTAGGTTGGCATTGACAGCGAGGGCTTCTGAGGAGCGTCCCTTCTGTCGGCTGGTTCTGCTATTCCACTGTGCCTTGTCTACGAAGATCTTCGTGGAGCCAAGATTGCTCATTGCTCCTCCGAGGAAGATCCGTAGCATGACGGGCGACTTGCCTTCTTTGTTCTCGTAGTTGGAGCGTAGGTAGAAGGACACCTTGAACGATTGTCTCATAATGCATCATTCCTTAGTGTAGCAGGTGCTACAAAGTTACTTACTTACACATTGAATGAGAGCACGTTGCTGCCTTCAATTAGCCCTTCATTTAGCCGTCACTGCTACACTAATTGCTACGCCTTGATTTGTGTAGCAGTTTCTGTAGCAGAATTTGACCGATTGATGACGATTAGACCCTAGGGGTAAGCCGTCAGGTCTATGGACTGCATATAAAGAAAAAATCGTTGTAAGACCATGTCCTACAACGATTTACTCTTGTTTTGAAGGCTTCTGTGACGACCATTTTGCAGCCACTTTGAAGCCTTTTTGCGGAGAGAGAGGCTCTTTCTCTTGAACTATCATAGATGCTTGTTTGGTGTC
>NZ_CALHVI010000024.1 GCF_938039215.1 uncultured Porphyromonas sp.
GTGGGTCGGTCGACCGACCTACGGTAGGTCGTCAAGGCGACCCACAGTAGGTTTTATTTGGGGGCTATCCGATCAGCGTGCTCCGACGAGGAGTGGAGGGCACAAAAAGAAGAGGTCGCACGATCCTGCAGGATCATGCGACCTCCTCTATACTTATATATAAGGAGTCGGCTAGTGCGACTCGGGGACGTAGCCCTCTGCAGGACGCACGGGCTTACCGATGAGTGTCGCAGCTGTGGCGGACTCGATACGCACCTCGACATACTGCCCGACACGGTAGCCTTGCTTGTCGAAGACCACGACCTTATTCTGCTGACTACGGCCAAAGAGCTGCTCTCGGGAACGCTTGCTAAAGCCTTCGATCAAGACCTCGAAGGTCTTGCCCACATCACGGAGGTTGCTCTCCAGCGATAGCTGGGTCTGCAGGGCGATCATCTCCTCGAGGCGACGGATCTTCACATCCTCGGGGATATTATCCTCGAGGTACTTGGCGGCATAGGTACCAGGGCGCTCGGAGTACTTGAAGAGGAAGGAATTGTCGTAGCCCACCTCACGCATCAGGCTCAGCGTGTCCTGGAAGTCCTCCTCGCTCTCATCATGGAAGCCACAGAAGATATCCGACGTGATGGCGCAGTCAGGCATCACCCGACGGATGGCGGCCACACGCTCCAGATACCACTCACGTGTATAGTTGCGCTTCATGAGCTTGAGGATGCGGTCATTGCCCGACTGGGAGGGGAGGTGAATGTGCTTACAGATGTTCGGATACTTGGCCATCACAGCGATCGCCTTGTCATCCATATCCTTGGGGTGAGGCGAAGTGAAGCGGATGCGGATCTTGGGCACCGCTAGTGCCACCTGCTCCAAGAGGTCACCGAAGTCATAGACACGACCGTCGCCCTCGAAACGATAGGAGTTCACATTCTGCCCAAGAAGCGTGATCTCACGATAGCCCTTCTCCTCGAGGTCCTTCACCTCACGGATAATACTCGCTAGCTCACGGCTGCGCTCACGACCCCGGGTGTAGGGCACGATGCAGTAGGAGCAGAAGTTATTGCAGCCACGCATGATCGACACAAAGCCCGAGAGGTTGATCCCGCCGATCTTCAGCGGAAGGACATCCTTGTAGGTCTCGGTGGTGGAGAGTTCGACGTTGATCGCCTTCTCACCACGCTCTACGGCACCGACGAGGTTAGGCAAGTCAAGGTAGCTATCGGGCCCGACGACGAGATCGACGTGGTGCTTCTCGATCAGTTCGCCCTTAGCTCGCTCGGCCATACAGCCTAGGACCCCGATGATGATGCGGCGGCGCTTCTTGCGACGGATCGAGTGGTAGTAGGCGATGCGATTAAGGACCTTCTGCTCGGCATTGTCTCGCACCGAACAGGTATTGAGGAAGATAGCATCGGCCAGCTCTGGATCTTCGGTCAGGTGGAAACCATCCATCTGCATGATCGAAGCGACGACCTCGCTATCGGCGACGTTCATCTGACAGCCGTAGGTCTCGATATAGACACGGCGGGGGGAGGAAGAGGAAGGAGAGCTAGAGGAATGCTCGGTCTTGCTCATGAAAGTATAGGGGAGGTTTAAGTGATGGGGAGGGGTGGGATAAATCTTAGCAGAGCGTATTGCAGGAAATAATTTATCCTTATATTTGCAATGAAAATGTAAGATTTTTCATAGTTAAGGTTTTGGTTAATAGGTTGGAGCTGGCTGGGAAGTCAGCTCCGCTTTTTTTAGCACCAAACCAAAGACCTTACTCGATCCATCCCTCCACAATAATACATACGAATGCTAGGGCGCATCACCGATGCGCAGGAAGTGGTAACCCTCTTGCTGTAGCCAGCGCACAGCCTCAGGCATGGCTATGCGCATATTCTTCTCGGCCTTGAGCGAGTCATGGAAGACGATGATCGACCCGTTGCGTGCATAGCGCTGCACGTAGCCGATGATCGTCTCGGGGCTAAGCTTAGGGTTGTAGTCTCGTGTGACGACATCCCACATCACGATCTCAAAGCTGTGGCTGAGCTCCCTATTCTGCGCAAAGCGCAGATGCCCATGGGGCGGACGGAAGTAGCGCGAATGGATCAACTCATGAGCAGCATACACATCGCGCATATACTCACTCGTGGAGTGGAAGATCCCTTGGATATGATGATAGGTATGATTGCCCACGGCATGACCTCTTCGCTTGATCTCCTCGAAGAGCTCTGGATAGCGACGCACATTGTCTGCAACACAGAAGAAGGTAGCCCGCACCCCGAGCTCATCGAGTTGGTCCAGCACCCAAGGCGTGACCTCGGGTATCGGACCATCATCAAACGTAAGGTAGATACTCTTCCCCGTGATCGCTGGGATACGCCAGCGTGCTCCGGGGACAAGCATGCGGTACCACATGGGTACACGACAGAGAAGACGCTCGACCATCCTCGGTCTTACTCTTGAGGGGCTACTCCTAGACGACGCAGAAGAGCAGCAATCTGACCTTCGTACGCCTTGAGCGCATCAGACTGATACATCTTGGAGAAGTCCAGTGCATACGAGATCGCCGTATAAGCATCCTGCAGGTCGCCATGACGAGAGACTTCGTCGAACTTCTCAGGGGAGAGCTGTACCGCCCAAGCCAGCGTACTGAGGCTGCGACGAGCGATCGCCTGAAGGACGTGATCCGCCTCCTTCTTCATCTCTGCACGATAGAGCGCATCGGCGAAGTAAAGAGCACTCGTCTCGTAGGGGACATTCTCCTCGAGGATGACACTCATACACTTGCGGAGGATAGCTTGAGCCTTCGCCTTGTCTCCACGCTCCAGATAGCCGACAGCTAGCGGGGTGAAGATCTGGTTGCGCAGGGTCGAGACGATCCCACGAGCATTCTCATCGAAGTAGGTACCAGGCTTATCAGCCCCACACCAGCGGAACTTCGTCATCACCGTCTCATACATGCGATCCAGATTGCCGATACCGTAGTCGAGGGTACGACCAGCGCTATCGACACGGGGCGCTAGAGGAAGGAGCTGCGAAGCCATACCCGTCTGCACCATGCTAGCGGTCATCCCGTTGAAGGCATTGCGTGGCGAGGTGATGGCCCAGTAGATGGGACGCTCCCAATTGTTCGATGCCAAGAGATCCAGCACCGAGAGCCCACCGATATCTGCATACTGACGGCCTGCCTGAGAGAGGGAGAGCTGGGGGGTGATGTACTGCACGAGATCGGGGAAGCTCTTAGCTAGGCGCTGAGCTACGGCAGCCGAGTCTACGGGGAGAACGAGGTTCGCCGTAGGAACGATACCAGGAGAGCTAGGGCCTCGGGTCTCCAGCTTGGAGAAGGCCTGCTGGACGGTCGCCTCGTTGGGATTATTCGGGTCGATCAGGGCGTAGTTCGTATAGTAGTAATAGGACTTAGGTAGGAGCCCAAGGGGTACGGGCTTTCCTTCGTATGCCTGCTTCTTCATCTGATCGATGTACCAGTCGCCAGAGAGGTAAGAGAGATTGACCGTACGAATGTCGGTACGGATCCCTTCGACCTCCTGAGCGTACCAGAGCGGGAAGGTATCATTGTCCCCATAGCAGAAGAGGATCGCATTGGGTTCGCAGCTCTCGAGGTAGTTGCGTCCCATGTCACTGGCGACGGTGCGCCCAGAGCGGTCATGGTCGTCCCAGTTCTGTCCTGCCATCTGCAGAGGCACGAGTAGAGCCACCAGCGTCACTACACCAGCAGCGGTAGCAGAGACGAGGGCGGGGGCTTCGTCATCAGAGGTCTTCTTGCGATCGGCAGGCTTAGTCATCAGACGAGTAGCGAGCGTAGCGATGGCTGCCACCCCAAAGCCGATCCAGATGGCGAAGGCATAGAAGGAGCCGACATAAGCATAGTCACGTTCACGGGGCTGCCCTGGGTACTGGTTGAGGTAAAGCACGATGGCGATCCCCGTCATGAAGAAGAGCATGAAGGTGACCCAGAAGCTCTCTACCCCACGCTTCCCCTGTCCGATCTGGAAGAAGAGACCGAGGAGCCCCAAGAGAAGAGGAAGGGCATAGTAGACATTGTGCCCCTTGTTGGCGGTCATATCCTCTGGGTAAGCGGAGCTATCTCCATAGAAGAAGGAGTCGATGAAGGAGATCCCTGTGATCGCCCCTCCACGTAGGAGGCTACCATCACCCTGCAGGTCGTTCTGTCGTCCGGCGAAGTTCCACATGAAGTAGCGCCAGTACATGTAGGTGAGCTGGTAGTTGAGGAAGTAGGTGATATTGTCCCCAAACGAAGGGATGGTCATATCATCTGCCGCACGACCCATCCACGTATTGTACATCTGGGCGTGTCTACGCTCATAGACACGGGGGAAAAGCATCATGCCCGAGCTTTCGTATTCGGGCTCATCTTCCTTGGCACGGACGACGTACTTATCGGGGTCAGAGGGGTTGTCCTTATGGATACGGCCGTAGGTAGGCTCCTTGTCCTTGAAGACAGGGCGACCATCCGAGCCGACCTTATATTCGGAGGCAAAAGTAGGCCCATAGAAGAGGGGCGCAGAGCCGTACTGCTCACGAGCGAGGTAGTAGCGGAGGGAGAAGGCATCAGCGGGAGCATTCTCGTTCATCGGCGGATCTGCCACGGCACGCACCAGGATCACTCCATAGGAGGAGAAGCCCATAGCGATAGCCACGAGGCACATCTGTACGGTATGCACCGCACGAGCCGTGAGACCCTTGTACCAATAGAAGAAGGAGCCGATCGCAGCGGCGATCAGGAAGGCAATGATACCATCTCCGATGAGTGGCAGCCCCATGAAGATGAGGGAGAGCACGATGGAGAGGCGGAAGCGATGGGATCCTAGATGCTTCTCATCCTTCAGGGCCAGCTCGGTCTCATACACACCCCAGATGAGGATGCCGACGAGGATAGCCAGATAGATGTACACTCCCTGATTGTAGCTCAGGCCTAGACTGTTGACGAAGAACATATCCCACTTACCTGCCAGCTTGGGCACACCCTGCACCACGCCGTACATCATCAGTCCCACGAGGGCAAACGATGCGACGAGCGAGAGCACACTACCCTTGAGCGTCGGTGTCTTAGCACGACGGAAGTAGTAGACGAGCGCCATCGCAGGCAGGCAAAGGAGGTTCAGTAGGTGTACGCCGATACTCAGCCCCATCAGGTAGGCGATGAGGATGAGCCAGCGGTCGGAGCGCTCGTACTTACTGCGCTCTTCCCACTTAAAGATCAACCAGAAGACCACCGCCGTGAAGAGCGAACTGAAGGCATAAACCTCAGCCTCCACAGCGCTGAACCAGAAGGAATCCGAGAAGGTGTAGACCAAGCTACCCACGAGTCCCGACCCGAGGATAGCCACGCCCTGCCCTAGAGTCATCACCTCGCCGACGGGATCAAGACCCTGCTCACCGAGGTGCGCCTTCGGGCTAAGGACACGACGCACCATGTGCGTGATCGTCCAAAAGAGGAAGAGGATAGTAAGCCCACTGAGTACTGCACTCGTGGCATTGGTCAAGACGGCGGCACGCTCTGGGCTTCCCCCGAGGTGAGAGATTACATTGTAGACCAGCATGTAGAAGGGGGCACCGGGAGGGTGACCGATCTCCAGCTTGTAGTCACATGCGATGAACTCCGCACAGTCCCAGAGGCTTGCTGAGGGACCGATGGTCAGGAGGTAAGTCAAGGTAGCGATCACGAAGACCGCCCAACCGAGGAGGTTATTGGCTCGATTAAATTGCTTCCAATTCATGTACTGCTACGTTTAAGCTCCCTGAGCTACGTCTCTACGACAGAGCGTAGTGGGCTATATTAGTTGCAAAGATAGCGATATAAGGCGACACCCTGCGGGGCGGAGCTAGCCAAGGGCGGGTGAAGGCTCTACTTCCCCGCTCATCAGCCCCATTTACGGAGGGTGTATCCGAAGAGCTAGAGGCAGGAGAAAGCCCCCGCCTCACCACCCTATCCCGAGAGCCCTCGCCACGAAGTCTGAGACCTTAGCCAGAACCCGCCCTTAAGCAAACTTGCGAAGGGGTAAAAAACGACCTACCGTAGGTCGCCAATAAAACCTACTGTGGGTCGGTCGACCGACCTACCGTAGGTCGTCGAGGCGACCCACAGTAGGTTGCTCGAGGGGCCTTCAGAGAGCCGCCTCTAGAGCGGGCTAGACAAGCGAACTTCTCCCTCCACGACCTTAGAGAAAAAGAAGTGGCTACAGACCTGCCCCTTCTGAGGGGAGTCTGTAGCCACACTATATATAAGGTATGAGTTTAGCCTAGGCTAGGAGTGCTTCCATTTCTTCGGCCTTCTCTTCGAGGCACTGGAGGTAGCGGAGCTGAGCACGTGTACGCTGGAGGTTGTGCTCGGGGAAGTGGATCTTGAAGTAGGTATCCCCATTGATGTAGTCCACGAGGAAGCGCACCGTCTGCATGTAAGTCATCAGACGACCGCCGTAAGCGATGAGGCTACGCTCGGTAGGAGTAAGGAACTTCCCAGCCGTCGAGAGATACCCTTCGACAAAGGCCTTATAGATCTCCATATTGACACCGATCTTCGAGAGATCAGCCTCATCTTCGGGGGCGAAGTTGACACCCGTACGGATGAAGTCCCCGACATCGCTCAGGATGAAGCCTGGCATCACCGTATCCCAGTCGACGACGCAGAGCACGACACCCGACTTATCGAAGAGGACATTATCCACCTTGGTATCGCAGTGGATGGTGCGCTTGGGGAGCTTACCCTCAGCGTAGAGCTTCTCCTGCACGAGCATGGTATCTCGACGGCGGTCGATCTCCTCGATGATATCACGGACGGAGGCGACACGACCGCAAGGGTCCTTCTCGATCGCCTCACGGAGCTGCTCCAGACGGAAGGGCATGCTGTGGAAGTTCTCAATCGTCTCCCCGAGTACCCCTTCGGGGATGACGGAGAGGATCTCCTCGAACTGACCGAAAGCCTCACCAGCATGATAGGCAGCCTTGGGGCTCAGCGTCGAGAGGCTCATGCTCTCGGGGATGAAGCGACAGAGTCGCCAGTAGTTCTCACCGTCGTAGTAATAGTTCTTCGTAGGATCATCCAGCAAGGGGAAGAAATGAAGATACTTACGATCGCACTCGGGATCACCGTCGGCCTCTAGGCGCTGGCGAAGGGTGTCGGAGACGATGCCGACATTGCGCTGCAGCACCTCGATACGAGGGAAGACGTGGTGATTGACTCGCTGTAGGATCCAGCGACGCTCGCCAGAGCGGTCAGAGATGACGTAGGTATCGTTGATGTGGCCGTTGCCAAAGGGCTGTACCTCCCCGATGTCACTAAGGGGTACAAACTTGCTAATGATTTGCTCCATGTGAAGTAAACTATTCGATTGATAGTCGCAAAGATACACTAAAAAGGCCATCCCCGCTGCAGCACTGAGGCTACAGCGGGGATGGCCATGGTCACCCGCTAGAGAGCGAGTCCCTATTCGGGTTTAGAAGCGATAGCCGACCCCGATGAAGAAGGAAGAGTTCTTATTGCTTGCCTTCTGGACAGCATCCTTGAGGGAGTTCACCAGACCAAGTTCGGTACCAACACGGAGGTAGAGCTTACTGTACTCGAGTGCAGCAGAAGCATTGAAACCAACGTCGAAACGCTTGCGGTCGCCGCTCTTGAAGGCATCGATTGCCCCCTTGACATCAGATACAGAAGAGATACCATAGGAGAAGGAAGGACCAGCTTCGACAGATACAGCGAGGTTGTCACCAAAGCCTGCACGGATACCCAGGTCTACGGGTACGCTCAGATAGTTGAGCCCGAGAGACGTATTGGAGTACTTAGCCCCTTCCTGACGGAAGGTAACCCCAGGTGCGATATATACGCCTGCAGCGAGGTCGATTTCGGCAGCGACGCTAGCACGGAAGCCTGGACGTACCTTGAGACCATCGAGTGTACCGCCATCAGCCTTAGTGATGACCGAGCGAGCGAAGTTCCCTGCGACTTCTACACGAGGATGGATAGCGATCTGAGCTTGAGCTGAGAGCACGCCTGCAACGAGTGCGAAGGCGGCGAAAATTAGCTTCTTCATATTCGTTCTTTCTTTAGGTGTACGCTACGAGATTAGCCCGTAGCCGAGGGTTAAAGTTACACATTTTGACATAAAAACCATATATCGGTATTTCCCCAGGTCAAATTAAGGTGCATCATCGGAGACTTCTGCCCTCGAATTAGCCCTTATCACAGACCCGCATTATTAGCGGGATCTCGAGCCCCCCAATTCCGACCTACGGTAGGTCGCTCTAAAAACCCACTGTGGGTCGCATCGACGACCTACGGTAGGTCGGTCGACCGACCTACCGTAGGTTTTTCTTGGGCTCTTGCGAGAGGGCATCTTTGTCTCCTGAGACCCTTCAGAAGCATCTCCCCTATTATAATAAGGGGCGATACTCAGCAGAGAGGATCATGCGTTAGAACTACGTCCCTATCATAAAGGACGAGGCTTACCCGAAGGGGAAACCAAGGGCATGCACACGGAGGGCTCTAGTGTGCAGCTCTTGCGTTTCTAAGTATTTGACTACCTTTGCATTCGTTGGTTTGGTAGGTCTCGTCCAAACAAACCACTGCAGGAGGCGCGCTCCTGCACCTCGTAATAGAGCAACATTTAATCCAAGTATCAAAAGCTGGTATGACAAGTAAAAGAATGCGACTGTTATGCGCATCTCTGTGTCTCGTCGCCACTACACTCCCCGCCTGGGCTGCAGGTCCACAAGGGAAGGCACAGACACCAAAGAAGGAGACACGCACGACAGCCGGTCAGCAGACAAACCCCTTGAGTGGGGAGCATCTGCTTCTGGCCGACCGACTCGAGATCAAAAGCCGACTCTCCAAGGAAAAGAAGCGCCGTGAAGCTGACCTTCAGGCCAAGAAACAGCAGGAGGATCTAGAAGACCCCGCCTCTGAGATCTACGGAGAATCGTCCTGGGGAAGCTACGTCAATCCCTTCGCTGGGATGTCGGTAAATATCCCCGATCGTCAGGATATCGATCTCCAAGAGTTCGTGATGCCTATCTCCACCCGTCAAGTGACCTCCAACTATGGCTTCCGCCACAGCTTCGGGCGTATGCACTACGGGGTAGACCTTAAGCTAAACACCGGAGACACCGTCCGAGCAGCCTTCTCAGGCAAGGTGCGTATCAAGTCCTACGAAGGTAGAGGCTACGGCAACTATGTCGTGATCCGTCACCCCAATGGCCTCGAGACGGTCTATGGCCACATGAGCCGCTCGATCGTCCGTGAGGGCACCATCGTCCGAGCTGGAGACCCCGTAGGTCTCGGCGGGAGTACAGGGCGCTCCACAGGGCCTCACCTCCACTTCGAGGCTCGCTTCATGGGGATCCCTATCGACCCCTCCGACCTCTTCGACTTCCAGGCGGGTGTACCTCGCTTCGATGTCTTCGCCTTCGTCAAGGGGGCCTATCGCACACCCCGCTCCGTAGCTGTGGCCAACGCCGTAGCTAAGCCTAAGAAGAGCGGTGAGGCGAACGAAGAGCAGTTCAAGACGCACCGCATCAAGAAGGGTGACACGCTCCGCACGATCGCCTCTCAGTATGGTGTCTCTGTGAGCAAGCTCTGCCGCACCAACGGCCTCTCTTCTCGAGCTAAGCTCTCCACGGGACGCACCATCCGCATCCCAAGCTAGCCTCGACAACCGAAGGGATATGCACCCACATTACATCCAGGCTTCACCGCTCAGACTCTCTAGAGATCTAGGCGGTGAAGCCTGGTCTTTTTACGTACCTTTGCACTAGAGATTCGGGCTGGGGAGGAGCCCTGAGCACCTCCCCCTTGAGTCCTTGTCACGGATCACCCCTTACAGACAACTACATAGCCTACGAATGATTACGTTTTTCAGGAAGCCTAGTAGCTCCACGCTCTATGTCGTAGAGAGCACTTCTACCCTCTCCAGCGAAACCCTCAGCCGCCTCTCTTGGCTCTTCAGTGGTGCAGCTCCGCTCAGCGAGTCGCAGCTCTCGGGCTTCTTCGTCGGTACCCGTCGGGAACTCGTCACCCCTTGGAGCACCAATGCCGTAGAGATCGTGAAGAACATGAACATCTCTACCGTCACCCGCATCGAGGAGTTCAACGAAGTAGCAGGTCCAGATGCGACCTTTGACCCCATGCTTCAGGCCCTCTACGAAGGACTTGACTCCGATGTCTTCACCACGGCTCTCACCGCTCAGCCCATCGAAGAGATCACCGACCTACGCTCCTACAATGAGACCCACGGTCTAGCTCTGAGCGAAGAAGAGATCAGCTACCTCGAAGCGCTTAGCCAGCGACTAGGCCGACCCTTGACGGACAGCGAACTCTTTGGCTTCTCGCAGGTCAATAGTGAGCACTGCCGACACAAGATCTTCGGTGGGACCTTCGTCCTCGACGGTGAGGAGCAAGAGCGTAGCCTCTTCTCCATGATCAAGGACACCAGCGCTGCTAATCCCAATCACCTCGTCTCGGCCTACAAGGACAATGTCGCCTTCATCGACGGGCCAAGCGACTTGGAGCAGTTCGCTCCCGCCTCTGGGGACAAGCCTGATTACTTCGTCCGTAAGCACATCGACAGCGTCCTTAGCCTCAAGGCAGAGACGCACAACTTCCCCACGACCGTCGAGCCCTTCAATGGGGCAGCCACAGGTACCGGTGGTGAGATCCGTGACCGTATGGCGGGTGGTCGTGCCAGTGTCCCCTTGGCAGGGACAGCCGTCTACATGACCAGCTACCCACGCACCGAGGCAGGTCGCTCTTGGGAGAAGCATACTGAAGCTCGCCCTTGGCTATACCAGTCGCCTCGTCAGATCCTAACCAAGGCTTCCAATGGGGCTAGTGACTTCGGGAATAAGTTCGGGCAGCCCCTGATCTGTGGTTCGGTACTTACCTTCGAGCACCAACCCGACGAAGCAGATACCAACACCTATGGCTTCGACAAGGTCATCATGCTCGCTGGCGGGATAGGCTATGCCCGCCGTAGCGATGCACAGAAGGGTGAGCCCGAGCCCAACGAAAAGGTCATCCTCCTCGGTGGTGACAACTACCGTATCGGCATGGGTGGCGGTGCCGTCAGCTCCGTCAATACCGGTCAGTACGCTGGAGCCATCGAGCTCAACGCCGTGCAGCGCTCCAATCCTGAGATGCAGAAGCGTGTGGAGAATGTCATCCGCACCCTCTCGGAGAGCGACGACAATCCCATCATCTCCATCCATGACCACGGCGCAGGTGGCCACCTCAACTGCCTCTCGGAGCTCGTAGAGACGACGGGCGGTCACTTCGACCTCTCTACCTTCCCTATTGGCGACGAGACGCTATCAGCCAAGGAGATCATCGGCAACGAGAGTCAGGAGCGCATGGGTCTCCTCGTGAAGGAGGAAGCTGTAGAGCGCATCGCCCGCATCGCTGAGCGTGAGCGTGCTCCAATGTATGTCGTCGGGCGCACGACGGACGATATGCACCTGACCTTCGAGGATGCCGAAGGAGCTAAGCCCATTGACCTAGCTCTGTCGGATATGTTTGGCTCAGCGCCTAAGACCTATATGGTCGATAAGCATGTAGAGCGCAAGCATGCTCCTCTCAGCTACGATGCACAGCAGGTCGAAAGCTACCTCGATGCAGTCCTCCAGCAGGAAGGTGTCGCATGTAAGGACTGGCTCACCAACAAGGTCGACCGCTCCGTCACGGGGCGCGTCGCTCGCCAGCAGTGCCAAGGGGCTATTCAGCTTCCTTTGAGTGACTGCGGTGCGATGGCTGTGGACTTCCGTGGTGGATCGGGTATAGCGACTTCTATCGGACATGCCCCAGCTGCCGCTCTCGTAGATCCCGTAGCTGGTAGCCAACTTGCCATAGCCGAAGCTCTGACAAACATCGTCTTCGCTCCGCTCACCTACGGTCTCGAAGGGGTATCCCTCAGCGCTAACTGGATGTGGCCCTGCCGTAATGAAGGCGAAGATGCTCGCCTCTATGATGCAGTCGAAGCTGCCTCAGATCTCGCCATCTCCCTTGGGATCAACATCCCCACGGGTAAGGACTCGCTCTCGATGACACAGAAGTATCCTGATGGCTCGAAGGTACTGAGCCCAGGCACTGTGATCATCAGCGCTATCGGAGAGGTCTCCGATGTGAAGAAGATCCTTTCGCCCGTACTCCTTCCTCGCCCCGAATACCCTGTCTATCATATCGACTTCAGCTTTGCGCCCCTGGCCCTCGGTGGATCAGCTCTGGCACAAGCACTCGGTAGACTCGGGGATGAAACTCCCCGTATCGAAGAGCCCGAATACTTCCGTGAAGCCTTCACGGCGATCCAAGAGCTCCTCCAGCGTGGGGTGCTGGTCGCAGGTCACGACATCTCTGCTGGCGGGCTTGTCACTGCCCTGCTGGAGATGTGCTTCCCCAATGTCTCGGGCGGTCTCTCTGTAGATCTCTCGGCCTTCCCCGAAGAGGATCTTGTGAAGCTGCTCTTCGCTGAGAACCCTGGGGTACTCGTGCAGACTTCCGATCCCGAAGCACTCGAAGCTGTCCTACGAGATGCCAGCATTGGTTTCGCTCGTATCGCCGTGCCCAAAGCCACGGGTCGTCAGCTCTCCTTCCACCGAGGCAAGCAAACGCTCCTCTTGCTCGACATCGATGCGAAGCGTGATCTCTGGTATCGCTCCTCCTACCTCATGGACAAGTATCAGAGTGGCGAAGAGCTGGCTAAGGAGCGCTTCACGAACTATAAGAAGCAGCCCCTCCAGTTCCGCTATCCCGAAGGCTTCACAGGCAAGCTGGCCGACCTCGGTCTCGATCCCAACCGCACGACCAAGGCACCCGTGAGAGCAGCGATCCTCCGTGACAAGGGGACCAATGGTGAGCGTGAGATGGCTTATACCCTCCACCTCGCTGGCTTTGAAGTCAAGGATGTCCACCTCACCGACCTCATATCGGGCAGGGAGACACTGGATGATGTCCAGTTCATCGTCTTCTGCGGAGGCTTCTCCAACTCCGACGTGCTGGGCTCGGCTAAGGGCTGGGCAGCTGGCATCCTCTACAACGAGCAGGCGAAGGCCACCCTTGAGCGCTTCTATGCTCGCCCCGACACGCTGAGTCTCGGGATCTGCAACGGCTGTCAGCTCATGGCTGAGCTTGAGCTGCTCTACCCCGAGCACGAGCTGAAGCACAAGATGGCGCACAACGATTCGCACAAGTTCGAGAGCGCATTCTCTATGCTCACGATCCCAGAGAATCACTCGGTGATGCTCCACGATCTAGCAGGTACGAGCCTCGGAGCGTGGGTAGCACATGGTGAAGGGAAGTTCGAACTCCCCTACGCTCCCGACCGCTACCACGTCATCGCACGCTATGCCTACGATGCTTATCCTGCGAACCCCAACGGGTCGCCCGATGCCATCGCAGGGCTCTGCAGTGAGGATGGCCGCCATCTGGCACTGATGCCTCACCCCGAGCGAGCCATCTTCCCTTGGCAGTGTGCTTATTACCCCGAGGAGCTACGTGCGGAGCATGAGATCACTCCATGGATGAAGGCCTTCCGCAATGCCTATGATTGGTGCGTGAAGCACGCCTAAGCGCCCCCCCGAAAATACAGGATATACTGCGAGCCCCCACCCAGCTTAGTGCTGGGTGGGGGCTCGCTTCATTACGGGGCATTCAGACGATCCTAAGTAAGGCTTTTCGGTCAGTAAAAAGGATGTAATTGCGTATGTAAAAGGTTTTTCGTTACTTTGCAAGCGCAAACCACAACACAGGGTTCCTTGGCCGAGTGGTTAGGCACCGGTCTGCAAAACCGTTTACGGCGGTTCGATTCCGCCAGGAACCTCAAGAAAAGCACCGAAGTCTCCTAGTAGACTTCGGTGCTTTTTTGTTACCCCCGAGCCCTTCACTACCCCGCTTCCCGAGCCCGTCCTAGGGGCTCATCCGAGAGGGGCTAGGATACCCCCAAAATAAGACCTACTGTAGGTCGCCTCGACGACCCACGGTAGGTCGGTGAGACGACCCACAGTAGGTTTTATCGGCGACCTACCGTGGGTCGTTTTTCGTCCCTCTAGAGAGCCCATCCCAAGCGGGCTGATTTACCCTCCTCTATTCGGGCTGAACCTTTGTCTGAAGAAGGGCGAAAGGGGCTGATAAGGCGCATTTTGCGTATCTTTGGGAAAAGATCATACCCCGTATGATCGAAGCTCACTTCACATACAACTATTGAGACTCAACCGAATGAAGCGACTATTCGCATGCGCCCTCGCATTGGGTGCTGCCCTTAGCCTCCCCCTGCAGGCTCAACGCTCTGAGCGTCTCCTTGAGAAAGGCTGGCGTTTCACCCGAGAAGATCAAACCCAATTCTCTTCCCCGACCTTCAACGACAGCAAGTGGAGCCGTGTCGTCGTCCCTCATGACTGGGCGATCTACGGCCCCTTCAGCTTCGACAACGACAAGCAGCATCTGGCCATCGCTCAGGATGGGCAGAAGGAAGCTATGGAGCATGCTGGCCGTACAGGTGGACTGCCCTTCGTAGGCGCAGGCTGGTACCGCCGCAGCCTTGAGATCCCCAGCGATCTAGGCGACCGCCGTGTATTCCTCCGCTTCGATGGGGCGATGAGCCACGCCCGTGTCTATGTCAATGGTAAGGAGGTAGGCTACTGGCCCTATGGCTACAACACCTTCGCCTTTGATATCACCTCCTTCGTGCGCCCAGGAGAAGCTAATACGCTCGCTGTGCGTCTGGAGAATAAGCACGAGAGTAGCCGCTGGTACCCTGGCGCAGGGCTCTACCGCAACGTGCACCTCACCATCACCTCCCCCGTCTACGTCCCTCTCTGGGGCACACAGATCCAGACCCCCACAGCCAAGGCAAGCCACGCCTATGTGGATGTCCGTACACGCATCGCAGGGATGAGCTCGCTCGCTGGCCGTCCTCTACAGGTGACGACCCAGCTCCTCTCCCCTGCTGGCAAGGTCGTCGCACAGTGCGAAGAGGAGATCCAGAGCTCTAGTGCTGAACACCTCTGCCATACGGGCTTCGAGCTCCAGAGCCCCCAGCTCTGGGACATCAACCAGCCTCACCTCTACAAGTATGTCGTCGAGCTAAGCGATGGCGGACGTGTACTCGACCGAGACACGACGACCTTCGGGATCCGCTCCATCGAACTGAAGGCAGGCGATGGCTTCTACCTCAACGGGCGCAAGCTGAAGTTCCAAGGCGCTTGCCTGCACCACGACCTCGGTCCTCTCGGCGCAGCTGTGAACGAAGCCGCCATGCGCCGTCAGATCCGCACCATGCAGGACATGGGGGTCAATGCCATCCGCACCTCGCACAACATGCCCGCCCCAGAGTTCGTCCGTCTCTGTGATGAGATGGGTATGCCTCTGATGGCAGAGAGCTTCGACTGCTGGGCGCAGGCTAAGGTGCCCAACGGCTACAACCTTGACTTCAACGAGTGGCACGAGCGTGATCTGGTGAACCTCCTGCATCAGTTCCGCAACAGCCCCTCGGTCATCATGTGGAGCATCGGGAATGAAGTCCCCGAGCAACCTTCGCTCGATGGGGCTAAGCTCGCCTATCGCCTGCAGGAGATCTGCCACCGCGAAGACCCCACTCGCCCCGTGACCAACGGGATGGACAACCCACTGGGTGTCCTCAAGAGCGGCATGGCTACGACCCTCGACATCCCAGGCTTCAACTACCGCCCCTTCCTCTACGACTCGGCTCACAAGGTCCTGCCACAGGGCTTCCTCCTCGGCTCAGAGACCTGCTCGACGGTCAGCTCTCGTGGGGTATATAAGTTCCCCGTCGTGCGCAAGAGCATGGCGAAGTACCCCGACCATCAGTCCTCAGGCTACGATGTCGAGCACTGCGGGTGGAGCAACCTCCCCGAGGATGACTTCATCCGTCAAGAGGATCATGACTGGAGCATGGGCGAATTCATCTGGACGGGCATCGACTACCTCGGCGAACCCACTCCCTACTATAGTGATTGGCCTAGCCACTCTTCGCTCTTCGGAGCGGTAGACCTCGCAGGTCTTCCCAAGGACCGCTTCTACCTCTACCGCAGCCACTGGAAGAAGGATGCAGAGACGCTCCACATCCTTCCCCACTGGACTTGGCCTGGTCGTGAAGGCGAGGTAACCCCTATCTTCGTCTACACCAACTACCCCGAGGCAGAGCTCTTCATCAACGGTAAGAGCCAAGGCCGCCAGCGCAAGGATCTATCCATCAAGATCGAGGATACTGAGAACGAAGACAGCCAGAAGGCCTTCACTCGCCAGAAGCGCTACCGCCTAATGTGGATGGATACGAAGTACGAACCAGGAGAAGTGAAGGTCGTCGCCTACGACGAAGCGGGTAAGGCTGTCGCCACCCAGATCGTCCGCACGGCAGGTCGTCCCCATCACCTTGAGCTCATCGCTGACCGCACCACCATCGCCCCCGATGGCAAGGATATCTCCTTCGTCACCGTGCGTGTCGTCGACAAGGACGGTAACCTCGTCCCCGACGATGGTCGCCTCCTCAACTTCAAGGTCACGGGTGCTGGCTCCTTCCGTGCTGCAGCTTCGGGCAATCCTGCTTCGCTCGATGCCTTCCACCTACCCCGACACCATGTCTTCAGCGGTCAGCTCGTAGCCCTCATTCAGAGTGCAGAGCATGCTGGAGAAGCAGTGCTGACCGTGTCGGCCAAGGGTCTGCCCTCGGCAAGCATCCGCATTCAGGTCAAGTAACCTCCGCCCCGTGTCGCTCTCCCCTAGCTTCATCGCTCATATCCTTGAGCTACAAGCCACCTACCGAGGGACTCCCCCCGAGCGTATCCTCCTCGGCAAGGGATCACTCACCCGAGAAGAGCGCCACTACCTCTCCCTACAGCTCGCCTCCGAGCCGTCACTCTCCAGGAAGCTCCCCAGCTGGCATACAGCTGGGGTCTTCCTGCCCACCCCCCTCGCCCTCGAGCAATGCTCCAGCGAAGAAGCGGCCCGCTACAAGCAGCGCTTCGTCCAGCAAACGGATGTCCTTCTGGATATGACAGGAGGCTTCGGAGTGGACTTCACCGCCCTTGCATCCCAAGCGAAGAGGGCCGTCTATGTCGAGCGTCAAGCAGAGCTCGTCGCTGCTGCTCGCTTCAATCTCCCTCGCCTCCTTCCCACCCAAGAGCTCGTCATCATCGAGGGCGAATCGCTCCCTCAGCTTGAGGGACTTCTTGCCACCTACCAGCCTAGCCTTATCTTCCTCGACCCCGCTCGCCGGGAGGGGCAGGACACCGCACGTCGCGTCTATGCCATCGAGGACTGCGAACCTGATCTACACCAACTCCTTCCCCAGCTTCATGCGCTTGTGGAGGAGCTTCATCTCCCCCACTTCCCTAGACTCCTCGTCAAGCTCTCCCCGATGCTCGATGTGGTGCATACCCTTCGCTCCATCCCTGGGGTTAAGGAGCTTCACGTCGTCTCTGTCCGAGGCGAGGCTAAGGAGCTGCTCCTACTCATCGACCTAGAGCAAGCGAAGGCAAAGCCCCAGCCCGAGGAAGTCACGATCATCGCACAAGATCTTCGTCCGAATGAGTCCATCCCAGAGTTTGCCCTCGCTCGTGCCTTAGCACAGGAAGAGCAGGAAGAGACGCATTACGCTCGTGCTCCCCTCCGCTATCTCTTCGAGCCTCATGCAGCACTCATGAAGACGGGACTCTTCCGAAGTATCGGGAGAGCCTATGCCCTTGAAGCGCTCCATCCCAATACACACCTCTATACTTCGGACCAGCTCCCCGAGGGGAAGTTCCCTGGGAGAGTCTTTGAGGTCGAGCGAGTCTATCCCTTTGCCTCCTCTCAGCTGAAGGCCATAGGTCGGGGGATCCAGCAGGCAGAGATCACCTGCCGGAACTTCCCTCTGCGCCCCGAAGCCCTACGCTCCCGTCTTCGCCTGAAGGACGGCGGATCGAAGACCCTACTTGCCCTGACAGCTTCCGACGGAGCACACCTCCTCGTCCTCTGTCACCGCCTCTAATGGGCGAGGCAATCACCGCCTATCAAGAGGAACTCCCACCTACTATTATGCAAGAGAACTAGCCCTCCTAAAGCCTTACGATCTTCGTATCTAAAGCAAGGGAACTAGCGCATACAAAACGGGTCATCCCCCTGCCCAACTCGATGCTGAGGCAGGGGGATGACCCGTTTCTTAGTTGGGAAGGAAGGCCTTATTCTTAGAGGCGCTCGATATCCTTGAAGTAGTTGTAGGTACCGACCTTCAGCTCGATACAAGCGGCTTCGTCACAGACGATGATCCCTTTAGGATGGAGCTGCAGAGCGGTGATCGTCCACATCTGGTTGACCGCTCCTTCGACAGCCTGCTGGAGGGCACGAGCCTTACCGTGACCATTGACGAGGATCAGCACTTCACGGGCATCCATCACGGTACCGACCCCTACGGTCAGTGCAGTCTTAGGCACCTTGTTCACATCGCCGTCGAAGAAGCGGCTATTGGCGATGATCGTATCCGTCGTGAGCGTCTTCATTCGGGTACGAGAAGCTAGTGAAGAACCTGGCTCATTGAAGGCAATGTGCCCATCAGGACCGATCCCTCCGAGGAAGAGATCGATACCACCCACCTGCTTGATCGCAGCTTCGTAGGCAGCACATTCGGCTTCGAGGTCAGGAGCATTACCGTTGAGGATATGCACATTCTCCTTCTTGATGTCGATGTGGTTGAAGAAGTTCTTCCACATGAAGGTATGGTAGCTCTCGGAGTGATCTTCGGGGATGCCGACATACTCGTCCATGTTGAACGTGACGACATGCTCGAAGGACACACGCCCGGCTTGATGGGCTGCCACCAGAGCACGGTACATACCCATGGGAGAAGAACCCGTAGGCAGACCAAGGACGAATGGCTTCTGAGCAGTAGGCTGGGCAGACTGGATCTTGCGGACGACATAGTCCGCAGCCCACTGAGAGATACCCGTGTAGTCGGGCTGAATAATAAGACGCATACTATTAGCTGGTTTAGTTGATAAAATACGATCTGTATAGGCTAAGCTTTCAGACGCTCAGCCATCGCAGTGCCTAGCGACCAAGCAGCGGAGAGGATGGAGGGGAGGTCCGCCATCTTCATCTCGACACCTTCGCCGACAGCTTCCCATTTCATCTCTTCGGCGAAGGGAAGGAGGCGCTTGAGGGCGGCAGGAGCCCACGTGTGTGAAGCGAAGGCAGCATAGAGGCGAGCCTTGACATCACGGATGCGGATGAGGTTCATGAGGTTCTCGATGGGCGAGAAGAGTTCACCGCAGTAGGTGGGGCTTCCGATGATAAGACCTCGGTAGCGGAAGACATCCCTGAGGATCACCGAAGGATCACTCTTAGTCACATTGTGGCAGACAATGTGCTTGACACCCGAAGCAGCGAGGCTCTGGGCGATGACATCAGCGAGCTGCTCGGTATTGCCGTACATCGAACCGTAGAGGATGACGACCCCTTCCTCGGAAGCATCAGAGGAGAGGCGGTCATAGAGCTCGCGTGCTTCGGCGAAGCCAGCCTTCGTCCAGACGACCCCGTGAGCAGGGCAGACGAAGTCGACATCCAGCCCTTGCTTGTCCATGTTCGCCAGTGCCTTCTTGACGAAAGGCCCATACTTACCGATGACACAAGCGTAGTAGCGGGTCATCTCCTCGAGATAGGCCTTGCGGTCATCGATATAGCTATCGAGGATGTGCCCACTCAGCGCACCGAAGGAGCCGAAGGCATCGGCGGAGAAGAGCACACGGTTCGTCTGCTCGTAGGTGAACATCACCTCGGGCCAATGTACCATGGGTGCCATGAGGAAGGAGAACTCATGCTTACCGATACGCAGGGCATCACCGCTCTTGACCTCATGAAGTCCCGTCGTGATCCCGTGGAAGCCACGGAGCATCTCGAAGGTCTTCTTATTCCCGACGATCTGCATATTGGGGTAGCGCTGGCGCAGCAGGCCAATAGAGCCACCGTGGTCGGGCTCCATGTGGTTGATGATAAGGTAGTCTAGGGGACGGCCCTCGAGCAAGATATCCAGCTTGTGGAAGAAGACATCCGAATAGCAGACATCCACCGTATCGATGAGGGTGGTCTGCTCGTCGAGGATGAGGTAAGCGTTGTAGGCCACCCCCGAAGGGATCGACCAGACATTCTCAAAGCGCTCCTTCATGCGGTCGTTGACCCCGACGTAGTAGATGGAGCTGGTGATCTGTGGTACTTGGTACATAGTAGAGTAGAGTGTAATATGAGATGGCTCTTGCAGTGGGGCTGACCTGAAAGGATCGGTGCTCCCACGGGTAGAGCGGGTGTACTAGGGTTTAGCCGTTGCGGGGGAAGAAGCCGCATTAGGCTCTAGGGGATGACGATAAGCTTGGATGACTAGGGCAAGACCACCGAGGACGAAGGGGATGCTCAGGAGCTGTCCCATGTTCATCCCCCAGCTGGCGACGAGCTGTTGCTCCCAAGCCTCCTGCACGTTCTTGATGCTCTCGATGAAGAAGCGAGAGCCAAAGACTCCGACGAGGAAATAGCCTACGATGAGTCCCGAGTATCGGCGGGCTGCATCTCGGCACCAATAGAGGTAGCAGCAGAAGGCGAAGACCAAGAGATAGGCCAGTGCCTCGTAGATCTGTGTCGGGTGACAAGCTGGGATCGCTAGGCCTCGCTCAGCGTAGCCTGCGAACTCCGAAGCACGGGGGAAGATGAAGCCCCAAGGCGCATCAGTCGGACGACCGAAGATCTCACTATTCATCAGGTTCCCTAGGCGAATAAGTGCCGCCGCTAGCCCTGTAGGCACAGCCAGACGGTCCAGAGCCCAGAGGACGGACTTCTTAGTCACACGCTTGGAGTAGAGCCAGACGGCGAGGATCACACCTATGCTCCCTCCATGGCTGGCGAGCCCTCCCTCCCAGACCTTGAGGATCTCGGCGGGATTAGCCAGATAATAGGAAGGATTGTAGAAGAGGACATGCCCGAGGCGAGCTCCGACGACCGTCCCGATGACGACATAGATGTAGAGGGAGTTCATCCACTCGACGGGGAGCTTCTCCCGCTTCCAGATGCGCTCCTCGACCATAGGGCCTAGGATAAGGAGCCCGAGAGCGAAGAGGAGGCCGTACCAGCGGATACCTCGTCCGAAGACCTCAAAGATAACGGGATCTACGTCCCAAGTGATGGCGCTTAGCATAGGCGAGCGAAGGTTGATAGCTTGAGAGGGGGTGAAGGGGGATTAGCAGAGCTTACCGATCCACTGCTCACGCTCTCCAGGGAGGAGATCGATGACGGGGATCTCCTGCATCGTATAGCACCCTGGGGTGAGACGGCGGGTAGCACGTGCGGCTGCCACAAGGATCTGCGCCGTGAGGGCGGGATTGTTGATCTTCATGTTGAACTCCAGGAGCTGATTCTGCGTCTGCCCCGAGACTCCCTTGCGAGTCATGTGGACACCGTGGCCCATGTCGATCAGCTGGTCTACATCATCGACGACGGTGACGTGGGTCTCGTCGTGAGCGAAGTAGTCATCGGTCTTGATGGCTTGGATCACTTCCTCGGCCTTGTAGCCAGGCTCGAGCTCGATATAGACCATACGTCGGTGGATGCCCGTCCCTGTAGGGATGGTCATCGAGAGGGCTCGGTGCACCCCAGCGATGGCCTTCACGGCGACGGTGTGCCCCATGCTCATACCAGGGCCGAAGTTCGTATAGGTGATGCCCTTGGGGACAATAGCTTCCATGAGGGTGCGCACTACGGAGTCGCTCCCTGGATCCCAGCCTGCAGCGATGACGGAGACAGCGCCGTGCTCACGAGCCGTCTTGCCTAGCGCCTCACGCAGAGGCAGGATCATCGTATGGATGTCGAAGCTGTCCACGGTATGGATCCCTAGGGCAAGGATCTCTTGGGCTGTCACTTCGACCAGGCGGGTAGGTGTGCAGAGCAGGGCTACATCGACCTCGTCCAGCTCCTTGATGCTTCCCACCACACGATAGGGGCGAAGCTCATAGGGGACATTGGATGGATCACGGCGTACGACCCCAGCGATCTCGAAGTCGGGAGCTGCCTCCAGAGCTTGGATGGCATAGTGCCCGATGTTCCCATAGCCGACGACGGCGGCTCGTATTTTTTTTGTCTCAGACATTGTTTCTTTTGCCTTGGTAAATAGAGGTGAGCGTGAACATATCACTTAATTATACAAAGATACTAAATACCCTGCATCGGGGGCGAAGATTGGGGGTGAAGTTCAGGGCGAGGAAATGATGGTTTTCGGCCCAACGAGCCGACCCCTCGCCAGCCCGCTTGCCAAGAGGCTTTGGAGAAGGCCTCCAAACGACGCTAAAAAAACCTACCGTAGGTCGCCGTGACGACCTACGGTAGGTCGTCGAAGCGACCCACGGTAGGTCGCAAAGGCGATCCACCGTAGGTTTGTTTTTACCCCTTCCCTACCCCTGTCCTCCATACGATCAAAAAGAGCAAACAAAAAGCGCCCCGAACTTCTCTATCGAAGTTCGGGGCGCTCTATTCGTATGGGGCTGATGCGTAAGACCCTTCCCCGCTAGGGAAGGAGCTGGCGCTGTAGCTGGGGAAGGCAGTGCTCCAGCAGGTCAAGTACATGCTCGAAGCCTTCTGCCCCGCCGTAGTAGGGATCGGGGACGTGGTCCTTCGACGCATCGGGTGCCCAGTCCGTCAGGAGGGAGACCTTCTCGGCCAGTTCGGCTGTCGGAGCCTTCTCCAGCAGACGCTCACGATTCGACTCGTCCATCCCGATGATGTAGTCGAAGTGGAAGAAGTCTTCGTAGCTGATCGGACGGGAGCGGCTGGTCAGATCGTAGCCACGGCGAGCGGCATGAGCACGCATACGCCCGTCGGGAAGTTCGCCCTCGTGATGCCCGATGATACCAGCGGAGTCGATCTCGAAAGCTTCATCCTGCCCTGCCTCCATCACTAGGTGACGGAAGACCCCTTCAGCCGAAGGGCTTCGACAGATATTGCCGAGACAGACGAAGAGCACCCGCACGGGTCGCCCACTGACGGGCTGGAGGATGGGAGTCTGGCGCATAGGACGTTTTTAGTCGATGGCTAGGTCTCCGAGGAGCACATCCTTAGCATCCTCGACGGTCTTCGTCACGACGAGGCGGAGCGTCTTCCCCTCCTTCGCTTCGGGGAGGGTGATCGCTACGGGAATGGGGTTATTGCGGATATTAGCGAACTCGCCTTCAGCCACCTTCTCCCCATCGAGGTAGAGCTCGTAGCGCTGGATATGCCCCTGCACATCACGATGCTGCGAGGGGGTATAGACGAGGCGATGGATGAGGCGGGGAGCGTCGAACTCTAGGGCCAGCGAGCGAGCACCAGCGCCGAGAGCCACATGCGTGTAGCCGTTGCCATCGAAGAGATGCTGACGCTGCTCTTCGTTGAGGCCTGGCACATGTACCTCCTTCATCGAATAGCCCGAATGGAAGGTCGTCATAGGCTTCTCCTTGTTGATGGGCGTAGAGACTCGGGCGAGGATGGTGATGTGATCACCTGGAGCGTAGAAGGGCTCGGTATAGGCCTGCCATACGGCACGGCTCGCATCTTGTCCCTCCTTCAGCAGGGCATACTCGAGCTTAGCATTGGCCGCCAGCGTACGGATAGAGACCGTATCCTCGGCATCACGACGCACGACGGGAGCCTCCAGCACTTCGGGCGCTAGATAAGCCGAGATATTGGAGAGGCAGACAGGGCCACGTGCCTCTTCGATGGTGATGCGAAGAGCAGAGGTCTTGACGGGTGCAAAGCGGATAAGACGCTTGTAGCCGATGGTCGTCAGCGTATCGGTCGTCGAGACAGGAGCGAAGCGTCCCGAGGCATCAGCCACCTCGATGCGGAAGCGCTCGACTCTCTGGCCGAGGGCGATGTACTCCTGCAGAGCTACGGTATTGAGCTCCGTCTGACGAGGGAAGCGGAAGGTCAGCTGAGCCGTCTTCGTACCATCAGCACCCGCCCAGTAGGTCTTCAGTGAGCCATCGGTGAGATGCTGGGGGAGGAAGGTCTTGCCCGAACGCTGGTTCGTCACCGCAGGGACGATGCCACGAAGCAGATCCTTCTGGAAGGAGGTCTTCAGATGGTCATGCCAAGCGATGAGGCGAGCCGAGTCGACAGCGGGGATCTTCCCATCGAGATTGATGGGGCAGTTCAGAAGGAGGTTAGCACCACGACCGACACTCTGATAGTAGAGGTTCACGAGGTTCGCCACCGAGCGCACCTGGTGGTCTTCTCGATGGTGATAGAACCATCCTGGGCGGATACTTACGTCCACTTCTCCAGGAAGCCACTGGGTCGCATCCCGATGTCCCCACTGGGCTTCGGTGTAGTGCTTCTCACGTGAAGGATCGTAGGCTGCCCAGTTCGTCTCCCCAGCCCAACCGGACTCATTGCCGATCCAGCGTATGGTGGGCACCGTGCCACCAAAGATCATGATGTCCTTGTTGTTCTGTCGAAGCATCTTCGCTGCTTCCTCATAGCGGTAGTAGCTATTAGGGTCGATACTACGGGCAGAGTCTGCACCGCCGTACCAGCCCGTACCGCCGTTCGCCCCATCGAACCAGTACTCGAAGAGCTTGCCGTAGCGGGTCGTCAGCTCTTGGATCTGCTTGTGGAAGGTCTCTTGATAGGCAGGGAAGCCATAGTTCTTGTTATTGCGGTCCCAGGGGGAGAGGTAGAGCCCGAACTGCAGGCCATGACGGTGGCAAGCATCGCTAAGCTCCTTGACGAGGTCTCCCTGACCACCCTTGTAAGGACTGTTCTTGATCGAATAGTCGGTCGTCTCCGTTGGCCATAGACAGAAGCCATCATGATGCTTGGCCGTGAGGATCACTCCCTTCATACCTGCACGCTTGAGCGTGGTGACCCACTGCTCGACATCGAGGATGGGTGGATTGAAGGTCTTCGCTGGGGTATTACCATAGCCCCACTCTAGGTCGTTGTAGGTATTCAGGCCGAAGTGAATGAAAGCATAGGTCTCTAGTTCGTGCCAAGCTTGCTGTGCCTTGGTCGGCAGGGGCAGGACGGGTGCTGGCTCCTTGGACTGCGCCTCGGAGGGCAAAGTCCCTAGGAGGGCAAGAGCGCCACCAGCGAGGAGGGTACGTAGGATCTTCATAAACGATTAGTACTGATACTTAGTAGGTATGGGGGTACCGATCCGACAGCTCGGATCAGCGAAGGTCTTATCAACGAGGGTGCTCAGTGCGCTGACAAATGCTGGTGAGCTATTCAGACAAGGGATGTAGGAGAAGTGCTTCCCTCCTGTGGCGAGGAAGCGTCCTCGGTAGTAGTCATCTATCTCTTGGATCGTCTCCAGACAATCGCAGACAAAGCCCGGACAGACTACGACTAGACGCTCTACACCCTCGGCGGCGAACTGCTCTACACGACGGCTCATATAGGGCTGGAGCCACGGGTGGAAGCCCAGACGAGACTGGTACACCAGCTCGACCTGTCGCTGTGGGAGGCTGAGGTCTTCTGCTAAGGCATGGCGGGTCGCCTCGCTATGCAAGCGGTAGCAATCCTCCTCACCATGCTCCTTGTGCCACGCCTGCCGATCGAGGCAATGGCTCGTATGTCCGTTCTTGGCTCTACAAGCCTTATGCAGATGCGAAGTAGGTATGCCATGCATCGACACCACCAGACGATCGAAGTGCTCGGGCAGGTGCTCTCGCACATGATCGGCTAGCACAGAGCGATATTCCGGTGCGTCGTAGAAGGCTGGCAGGAGACTGAGCTTCAGCGGGCGAAGCTTCAGACGCTCCAGCTCTGTAAGCACGAAGGCCACGGCTGTCTCATAGCTGCTCTGCGCATAGTGCGGGTAGAGGGGAGCGATGACGAGCTCCTCTACCGATGGCAAGGCCGCTAGAGCAGAGAGCGCCTCAGCAGTCGAGGGGTTGCCGTAGCGCATGCCCACAGCGACGGGGCACTCACGCTGGCGAGAGAGCTGATCTGCGATGGATGCTGTATGGGCGATGAGCGGGAAGGTCTTCCCCTCTTCGTCCCAGATAGTACGGTAGTTCTCTGCCGACCGAGGGGCACGCCGAGGGATGATGATCCGATCGACGAGGAAGTGGCGAATATGTCTACTGAGGCCGACGACACGACGATCCGTGAGGAAGTCGTGCAGATAGCTGGCTACATCCTTGACCTCGGGCGAATCGGGCGAACCGAGATTGAGGACGAGCACAGCCCGTCGGGAGGTATAGTGCGCTCCGTAGAGGGCGGGGCGAGCTGAAGTCATAGGTTGGATAGGAAGGTATCGAGGGAGGCTTAGTCTTCGGACTCCAGATCGTGGTAGTCCTGGAAGAGGAAGTCATTGTAGGGGAAGCGCTGGACATGGATCTCCTTGACGCGGTCGTAGAGAAGCTGCTTCAGTTCGTCGACCCCTTCGCCAGTCTTGGCGGAGATGAAGATACAGCCAGCTTCTCCCAGCTTAGCCATCCAAGTCTGCTCGAGCTCCTCACGGCTGATATTGCGTCGGGTACGTTCGCCGAGGTCATCCTCATCTCGCTCTTCGAAGGTGAAGGCATCGATCTTGTTGAAGACCAAGATCGTCGGCTGCTCCTGACCCGCAGAGATCTCCCTGAGGGTAGAGGTCACGACATCGATATGCTCCTCGAAGTTGGGGTGCGCTATATCCACCACGTGGAGTAGGAGGTCTGCCTCACGCACTTCGTCGAGCGTACTCTTGAAGGACTCGATGAGCTCCGTGGGGAGTTTGCGGATGAAGCCCACGGTGTCGGAGAGGAGGAAGGGGAGGTTGTGGACGATGACCTTACGCACGGTCGTATCGAGGGTGGCGAAGAGCTTGTTCTCAGCGAAGACCTCACTCTTGGCGAGCACATTCATCAGCGTGGACTTCCCGACGTTGGTATAGCCAACGAGGGCGACACGCACGAGCTTACCACGATTCTTGCGCTGCATGGACATCTGGCGGTCGATGACCTTGAGCTCTGCCTTGAGATGGGCGATGCGATCCTGGATGATGCGTCGGTCGGTCTCGAGCTGCGTCTCACCAGGGCCACGCATCCCCACACCCCCACGCTGACGCTCTAGGTGCGTCCACAGGCGGGTAAGACGGGGGAGCATATAGCGATACTGCGCTAGCTCGACCTGCGTCTTGGCGTAGGCCGTGGTAGCTCGTGAGGCGAAGATATCTAGGATGAGGCTGGTACGGTCGAGGATCTTGACCTTGAGGGTCTGCTCGATATTACGCAGCTGCTTGGGACTAAGTTCGTCGTCGAAGATGACCAGACCGATCTCATGCTCCTCGACATACTGACGGATCTCCTCCAGCTTGCCCTTGCCGACGAAGGTCACCGAATGCGCCTGCTCCAGTCGCTGGATGAAGCGCTTGACGGGGTTGACCCCAGCAGTACGGGAGAGGAAGTCCAGTTCGTCGAGATACTCCTTGGCCTGCTCTTCGTTCTGAGTTTTGGTGATGAGCCCTACGAGGACTGCTTCCTCGGATTTGGCTTCGGTAATGATAAACTCTCTCATAATCTGGACAAAAATACGATAATACGAGGAATATCCACCGCCGAGGGGAGAGCCTCGCCGAGCAGCTTCTGGACACCTCCAAATAGACCGCTCCGAAAACCTACTGTGGGTCGCCTCACCGACCCACGGTAGGTCGTCCTTGCGACCCACAGTAGGTTTTTTCGGCGACCTACCGTAGAGTCCTTTTTACCTCCTCCAAAGCCCGCTCTAGACAAGCCCAGAAAGTACTCATTTAGAGGCCTTGAGCTTTGCCCATTCTTTCGTACATTTGCTTCATCGGGACATAGGGGAAGACACCTCCCCGCCCCTACCTAATTGAAGTACCCACCTCACCCTCATCTCCAGATGAACGCCTTACGCCCCCTCTCGCTCCTCGTCGCCCTCCTACTTCTCCTAGGAGCTTGTGGCAAGATCGAAGAAACACCCCGCCCCGAGCCCTACGACTACGGGACCCTCGAATTCCTCCAGAAGCAACCCATCCGAGTCTCAGAGACCGTGACGATCCGTGCTGAGAAATACTCGGGCTACAAGCTCCTGGAGAATAGTCACCCTCAGGTAGCTGAGGTACGTGCCACCCCTCAGGGCTTCGAAGTCCATGGCCGTCAGCAGGGGATGGCTCTCCTTCACTTCAGACATCCAGAGACGAAGGACAACCTGTGGTTCCGTGTCGCTATCTCGGGCGACGGAGAGCCTTGGCCTGTCCACCTTTTCGCCCCGCACAATGTAGCCAGCGACGGCGCTAGCCTCGTGGGTAGCCCCAAGATCCTCTCGGGTCTCTTCTCCTACGACGAGGCCACAGAGATGAAGATCTCCTATCAGGGTCACACCTATCGCCTCCCTACCCAGCATGAGATAGAAGGGCTCATCCCCATCAGCAAGCTCCAGAGACTCCTCTCACGAGAAGTCACATCGCTCACCATCGACGAAGAGATGACCATCGGAGGGAAGACCAAGATCTACAGCTCGACCTTCAAGTACTGGCCGAGCTCACCCTTCATGACCGCTATCCGCTTCGCAAGGAGCGAGCAGCGAGGGAGCACCTACGCTCAAGACAATAGCCAGCTGAGCGTCTTCGTCTATGAGCTCATCCCTCAGCGCCCCGTACCCGTGCTCCGCATCAAGGCTCGCTACCTAGGGCCTCACCACGACGAACAGCTCTTCCCCACCTGGGTAGGAAGCTACCTGTCGGAGTTCCTCTGGGAAGATCGTACGCTTGACCTCCCCATCGTCGGTGCCACTTACGGTATCGATGGGCGCTACTCCCGACAGCCCGAAGTAGGCGACTACTGGGGTCGTGGTACGACGGAGGCCTTCGTCCTCGCGACGATGAACCTCTTCCTCCCCCGATGGATGCCCAGCACTGATCTTAGCCTCCGTCGTCCTGTCCGTCTCATCCGAGCCGACTAGGGTGGGAGGGGACACCGAGCCCCTCCTCACCCCCACCTTTGCTGGAACGAAGCAGATCCATTCACCCCCTTGACACCCCGATCATGTACCGATATATCCTGCTCCTCGCCCTCGGTCTAAGCCTCCCCCTAGGGGCACAGCGACGGGAGACGACCACGCCGAAACAGACCCAGATGAAGCTCCAGCAAAGTGATAAGAAGGACCGCCCTCAGGATGCGATCAAGGCCGCTCAAGACCTCATCCAGCTAGGGGAGAAGAAGCAGAACATCACCCTTCTACTCCAAGGGTATAGCACCCTGTGGAAGAAGCAGCTCCTCCTCGATCCCGAGAGCCCTCAGACCGCCTACAAGACGCTCGATGAGCTACGCAAGAAGCCTTGGCTCTCCCCCAGCGATCAGGTAGTACTCGCCCTCTTCACCATCGACTACTATCAGGAGCATGATCGCTCCTACTACCGGCGAGGCGAGGTCATCGCCACCCAGACCGACCCCATCGATCCTGAGAAGTGGGAGGAGGCTCAGTACACCGCCTTCTACACCCGACTCATCAGAGAAGTCCTCGCCGAAGGACAGGTGCTCAGTGCCCCCTTACACCCCTACAAAGCGCTCTTCTCCACCTCGGGGGGCGTGACAGGAGAAGAGACCCTCGGCACCCAACTGATCCAGATCCTTCGGGAGATCACCACCCCTGAGCGAAGGGAGATCAAGCGCCAAGTGCTCAAGGCTCTCACCCCCATAGCTGAGCAGGGAAGTAGCGTCTACTTCCGAAGCCTCGTAGAGCAGGAAGCCCTCAGCCAGCTCCTCTCAGAGCAGAGGAAGAAGATCAAACCCGAGGAGCAGGCACGTCTACTCTCCGCCTTCGTACAGAAGTATAGGAGCTACCCCGAACTCAATAATTATACCTTCTGGCTCTATGGCTTCTATCCCTACCGTCAGCTCCGTCAGGCTCGCTTCCTCGAGACCATACTGAGGGAAGGGACGAAGCTGAGCGAAGGGTCTCGACGTGCCCTACGTAGCTGGATCGAAGAGCAGCGCAGCGCCTCGATCGACGAGCATGTGCCCCAGCAACTCATCGCCAGCACAGAGATCCCAATCCGCCTATCCAAGCCCTACCTCGTCACCCGTGCCACCATCCGCCTCTACAGGGCTCCTAAGATCCGTCGCCCTGAGGAGAAGGAGTGGAAGATCACCGCAGGAATGAAGCCCATAGAGACGAAGGTCGTCACCTTCGACCTCGATAGCCTTGGCCGAGGTGAAGCCAACCAAACCATCACCCTCCACACGCCCGATGTAGGCAACTACAGGGTAGTCATCGACTACGAACTATCACCCGAGGCTTCGACGAAGAGCCTTACCCACACACATGACCTCCTGCGTACGAACTACGTCTACCTATGGCTCTTCGAGGACAATAAGGAGTGCCATCAGTGGCTCCACGCCCTCACGGGTGCACCCCTCTCCGACACCTCCTTCCTCGTCTACCGCGACGAGACAAAGGGCTCTACCCCCACCAAGGTCAAGAGCGACGCTACAGGGCGCTACCCCCTCCTCCCCGGCGATCGCTCCTACTCCCTCGCCTCGGCAGAAGATCCCCTCATAGCACAGGACTATGCCTACCTCAGTGAGGGTAGAAGTCGCCTCCTTGACCTCAAGGCGCTCTACACCAACGAAGGGTACTTCATCACCGATCGCCCTGCCTACCGACCAGGGCAGACCGTGCACTTCTACGGAGTCCTCTCCACCCTACGTCCCCACGCCGAGGAGGCGAAGGTAGCCCCCCATCTTCCCCTAAGGATCACCATCTGGGATGTGACCCACACCACCATTAAGACCCTTGAGGTAGAGACCGACAGCTACGGACGCTTCACCGCCGACCTACAGCTCCCCACAGGCGGACTGACAGGTACGTATACAGCACTACTAGAGGTACGGACCCCCAGAGGCTCTACGGAGGATAGTGGCTCGAAGCTCCTCATCTTCTCGGTCTTCGAGTACAAGCGTCCTGAGATCGAACTGACGCTCGACGCTCCCAAACCGCCCTTCACCTTCGGGAGCACCCTACCCATCACCGGCTCCGTCCGCACCCTCAGCGGAAGCCCCGTCGCTGGCGCTCGTATCCGCTACCAGCTACAGAGGCTCATGCATCTCTGGAGCCTAGAGTCGAAGAGTGCAGACTCAGACCCTTCGGAGAGTCAGCTTGACTCCGTCGTGATGACAGATGCCTCAGGTCGCTTCACACTCGCTATACCCCTTCCCGAGGATCCCAGAGTGCCTCTAGAGCGAGAAGAGAAGCTCTTCTTCCCTTGGTACCGCTATACGCTCTCGGTGACGGCTACGGATGTCACGGGTGAGACCCACGAAGCCCACCTAAGCATCCCCTTAGGTCATACCGTCGGGGAATTAGAGGTAAAGTTGTCCCAGTTCATCGATAAGCAAAGCGGGAAGGCTACCCTCACCTTCACCAGCCCCAGCCTTAAGGAAGGAGCAGAACCACAGCTGGTCAGCTACCAGATCAAGCAGAAGGGGAAGACCTTGCTTGAGGGTACCACCCCAATAGATAGCGCCGTCAACCTCGCCTCCGCTCTACGCTCCTCCCCCTCGGGACGCTACGAACTCTCCTACTCCACTCGCTACAGAGATTCCCTCTCCTACGAAGGGGAGGCGGCCTTCTATCTCTTCGACTCTGGACGAGACAAGAGGATAGCAGATCTCCGTACACCCCTCCTACTCTCCGCAGGCGACGGCACCTACAGCAGACAGCAGCAACCCATCGTCTACTGGGCGACGAGCCTACAGGACGCCTATGTCTTCTACCACGCCTATAGTCAGAGTGGACCTATCGCTTCGGGGATGCTCCGCCCATCAGCGGGCGTGATCCAGTCCCTCCCTATTGACCTCTCGAAGCTCGAGATAGAGCCCGAAGAGGTCACCCTACGCCTCTACACCGTACAGAGTGGTCGTCTCCTCGAGGAGACCACTACCCTTCACCGTGTCCAGCCCCATAAGGAGCTACAGGTCTCTTGGGAGAGCTTCCGTGATCGCCTACGTGCCGGAGAAGAGGAGACCTGGAGCTTCACCCTCCGCCGCCCCGATGGTAAGCCCGCCGACAGCACGGCAGTCGCCCTCTGGATGTACGATGCTTCGCTGGAGGCCTTCGGCAGTCTCGCCCTGTGGGAGCCTGCCCTACGTCTCTCCGACACCCGAAGCCGTGGACTCCTCGGCACCTACGGTAGCGACCTCTCGCTCAGCACCCGTGGTCTCCTGCCCCAGTCACCTTGGTTCCAGCTCTGGCAGCAGGATAAGGGACAAGGGCGCTTCCTATCACCCTACCTCCCGAAGGACAAGGGAGGTCAGGATGAAGAGGACCTAGCTCTCGAGGACGGACTATTCTACATCGAATCCTCACTCTACGGAAGTAGAGCGGAAACAATGACGATGAGGGTCGTAGTAGCTTCAGTGCCGAACCCCAGACTTCTCTCCGCTGGAGCGAAAAGGAAAAGCCTTGATTTCGCCGAGGCTTCCGACTCACCGGACGAGACTCCTCCCCAAGTCAAGCTCCGCCAAGACTTCTCGGAGAATGCCTTCTACCTGCCACGCCTCACGACCGACGGGAAGGGTCGTGTCAGCTGGACCTTCCGTTCCCCTGAGCGCCTCTCCCGCTGGCGGTTGATCCTCATGGCGCACAATAAGAGTCTAGACAATCTCTGCACGACCCGCTCCATAGAGACCTACCGAGAGTTCAGCATCCGCCCCACCCTCCCTCGCTTCCTTCGTGAGGGCGACAGTCCTCTCCTCGTCACCGAGATCCGCAACGAGACACAGCAGGAGCAACGGGGGCGCTTCACTATCGAACTCTTCGATCCTACCACCCAAGCCATCCGCCATACTCAAGAGGTGAACTTCAGCGTCGCCCCCAGCTCCGCCTCCCCCATCACCGTCGCTCTCTCAGGCTACGCTGGACTAGAGTCCGTGGGTATTCGCCTCATCGCTCGAGGAGCACATTCCTCCGATGGGGAGCAGCATCTCCTACCCGTCCTCTCCGAGCGGGAGCGCATCACCGAGACGCTGGCCTTCACGGGACATCGAGCTGGAGAGGAGACGATCTCGCTTGCTTCGCTCTTCCCTTCCGATGGCTCACTTCCCGAGGCAGGACGCTTCACCCTCACCCTGCAGGGACGAGCCTCGATGCTCGCTCTCACCGCCCTCCCTACCTTAGGCTACAGCAAGGATGCTTCGGCCTTCTCCGCTGCCGCTGCCCTCTATGCCGAAGGGATCGCCCGTCGCCTAGCGGAAGATCCCCTGCTACGTAGCTGGGCTGAGGAAGTCCTCGCCTCATCGGACTCCGTCAGCACGGGTACGAGCTACGGCAAGCTCCTAGGCCGAGATAGCCTCCTCTCCGAAACTCCTTGGGCTACGACCCTCAAGGACGAGCGGGAAGAGGAGCAGAAGCTCGCCCGTTTCCTCCTCGCTTCGGATCAAGCCACCACCTCAGACCAACTCCTCAAGCGCCTGAGTGACCTACAGGGCTCCGACGGCCTATGGTCATGGTACCCAGGCATGAAGGGTAGCCTCTACACCACCGAGTACGTCCTACGCATCCTCCTTCGTCTCTCCGCCACCGAAGGGCTGGAGCAAGGCATTCGCCTCCGCCTCAGCTCGATGGTCCGCCGAGGCATAGGAGCGCTCAACGCCCAAGCAGTGAAGGATCTTGCCCAGATCCAGAAGGCTAAGCGGGAGAAGAAGGTCTTCATCCCCCACACAGGGCTAGACTACCTCTATCTCTCGGCGCTAGCGAAGGAGCACGAGCTCCAGAGCCTCTCCGCCGAGGGTGAGCGTGCCGAGCGCTACTTCCTCGCCAAGCTACGGAGCGAAGCACACCGCCTCCCCCTAGACAGCAAGCCCCGTGCGGCTGTTGTCCTCCTCCTTGCGGGGCAGAAGGCACTAGCTAAGGACCTTGCCGAATCGCTCCGCCAGCACCTCAAGGAGGATGAGACGGGCTTCTTCTTCGCTCGCCTGCAGTCAGAGAGCTATTCGTGGCTTGATCGCACCCTCCCCGCTCTCGTGGAGACGATCGAACTCTTCTCCCGTCTCAGCCCACTGGACACCGAGCATATCGACGGGATGAAGCGCTGGATCATCGCCCAGAAGAGGACAACTTCGTGGAGCTCCGAACTGCTGTCTGCCGAAGCCATACACGCCCTTACCCTCGGCGACCACCCTCAGAAGGCTTCCGCCAACACCCAGCTACGTGCCGAGCTCCCACTCCTAGGGGCTCCCAGCCTCCAGCTCTCTGGGCAGCGGATCCACCTCTCCCTACCCCTCTCTCCGAGCTCCCGCCCCGACACCCTCCTGCGTGTCAGCCAGTCCGAGGCAGGTGTCTACTGGGGAAGTGCCACAGCCTCCTATGTCCTTCCCACGGCACGCGTCGAAGCTCGGGGCAAACAGCTTCGCCTCACCCGTGAGGTCTTCCTCCTCAGGGAGCAAGGAGACCGAGAGCAACTCCTTCCCCTCTCCGAAGGGCACGAGCTCCATGTGGGTGACCGTCTGCGCACCCGCATCACCCTTACTCTTGATCAAGGGATGGACTTCGTGAAGCTCTCCGATCCTCGCCCAGGCTACTGCGAACCGGTACAGCAGCGCCCCGGCTATACTTGGGGTGCAGGCACGGGCTACTATGTCGAACCGATGGATGCCGTCACAAACTTCTACTTCGACCACCTTAACCGAGGCACTTACACACTCGACTACGATCAGTATGTCGCCCGAGCGGGGCAGTTCACGGGCACAGTCACTCGTGTCGTCTCCTGCTACGCCCCCGACTTCTCGGCGCACACCGCCGCTGGTCAGAGCGTCACCGTCAAGCCCCTCCGCTAGCCCCTCTTCCCTGCCTGTAGACAAAGGCCTTCAGACACCCCAAAAAACGACCTACGGTAGGTCGCAAGAAAAACCCACAGTAGGTCGCCTCACCGACCCACGGTAGGTCGGTCGACCGATCTACCGTGGGTCGTTTTTCGCCCCTCCCTAAGTCACCCTATTCTTAGTCTTGAGTTGCCTTTACTTAGGCTGGTAGACGAGCCTCTAGACCTCCTGCAAGTAGCCTCTACCTCCGAGCACAAAAAGGCAGGAGACTCATCTGCTCTTCTTCCTCATTCTTTGACGCTCGTTTTCTTCTATCTCCTCTGCCCTTTACGAAGGAGATCCCAAGCGTAATCCTTAACCATCAATACATATAATAAAGATTATAATTATCTATATTTGCATAAAATATGATAGGTTGATACTATGGCAAAGAATACGATGGGGACGAAGCTTCCCCGCAAACTAGAGCAGAAGATGCAGATCGTGGGAGAGCAGATCAAGCTTGCCCGACTTCGTCGCAACCTCAGCATGGCTCAGATCGCCGAGCGTGCTACCTGTTCGCCTCTCACGGTCGCTCGTATCGAGAAGGGTTCGCCCTCTGTATCTATCGGCATCTACGCTCGTGTCCTCTATGCCCTTCAGCTGGAGGATGATCTCCTTCACCTAGCGGGCGAGGACGAACTAGGCCGTCGCCTCCAAGACCTCTCCCTCACCCAGCGCCGTCGTGCCAGCAAGAAGGTATAGCTGTTCTCCTCAGACAAGCTACCAACTTCTACATGAAGTGGAAGTAAGCCCTACGCACTAGGCGAATGACGTGACTTCACCACGGCAAAAACAGCCCTCTTCCCCGCCTGTAGACAAGGGACTTTCGAGGGGGGGCAAAAACGACCTACGGTAGGTCGCAAGAAAAACCCACAGTAGGTCGCCTCACCGACCCACGGTAGGTCGGTCGACCGATCTACCGTGGGTCGTTTTTTGCTTCCTCCAGAGGGTAGCCACAAGCGGCAGTGTGAGTCGCCTCTGGGGTTGTGGGGAGGAGCGTCTGAAATATAGAGCTAGATCGCTGAGCATCAGTGTTCGGGGCTTTTCACTATCTTTGTCGTACAAACCGTATGGGGATGACCTGGCTTTGACAGCATGAAGAAGTGGTTTGTAAGCATGTAGTGCAAGGCTTGTGAGCACTCTAATCTCACAGAGCAAAAATTCAACTGGCGAAAATAACTACGCTCTCGCTGCGTAACCGAATAGAGTAGGTTCGACGCTTCATCACGACGACAGACTGTTGTGACGAGACATCACTCAGGTAGCCCTTCTCACCGAGGCGACTTGATCATAGTGGTGCCGGAAAATCGGAGACTGGCCCAATGCTTGCCCTTGGCTTGGGAGTGTATTTAGAGGGATAAGGCACGGCCTATGGTAGCCTCAGTCGCGGGCGGTGCACGAAAACCTAAAGTGAGGATAAACATGTAGAAAGCAGATTAGTTCCGTGTTTGGACCGGGGTTCGACTCCCCGCATCTCCACACCCGAAAGCAAAAGGCGACAGAGCCTCCCACCGAGGAGCAGCTCTGTCGCCTTTCGCTTATAAAGGGTACTTTTGCCCTAGGAGAGCACCTTCTCCCCCTCGTCTTACTCGTACTCACCCATCTCAAGATGCTTAGATCACGTCTCCACGGGCTCCTCGCTGGAGCTCTCGCACTTCTCTCGATGCAGTCTATAGATACCCGAGCCTCTGTGCACTCCGATACGCTCACCCTCAGCAAGGGTTGGACCTTCCACGAGGCAGGGAAGAGCGAAGTCTATCCCGCTAGCGTGCCTGGGGTCGTCCAGCAGGACCTCATTCGCCTCGGCAAGCTACCCGATCCCTACTTCCGCCTCGCAGAAGACTCGATCCAATGGGTCGGTGAGCGTGACTGGACCTATCAGTGCACCTTCTCCCTCACCACGGAGCAGCTCCAGCGCCCGTCGATACACCTCCTCTTCGAGGGGCTCGATACCTATGCCTCCGTCTACCTCAATGGGACAAAGATCCTCGAGGCGGAAAATATGTTCGTGGGGCACGAGGTGGATGTCCGCCGTTGGGTGAAGGCATCGAATACCCTAGAGGTACGCTTCCGCTCCCCGCTCCAAGCAGCCCTCCCCCTCTACGACGCTGCAGGAGGGATCAATTACCCTGCGGACAACGATCATGCCGAGAAGCATCTCTCTGTCTTCACCCGCAAGGCACCTTACCACTACGGCTGGGACTGGGGCGAACGCATGATCACCATCGGTATCTGGCGACCCGTGCGCTTGCTTCTGAGAGGAGCGACCCACTTCGCCGAACGCCCCGTCATCACCTATCACCCCGAGCGCCGACTGCCCATCGAGGTACGTCTCCCCGAGGGTGCCATCTCGGGGAGTGAGGCTACCCACCTCAGTTACAGCCTATACGATGCAGATGGGAAGAAGGTATTCAGCCGAGTAGCCCCCTTAGCAGACTTCGTGAAGCCTACTGCGAAGGGCGGACTCCACGCCCTCCCCAAGCTTCAGCTATGGTGGCCGAATGGTCTTGGTAAGCCCTACCGCTACGAAGCCCGCTTTGAGCTCCGTCGTGGAGCTCGGGGACGCGTACTTGATGAAACACGCTTCCACGTAGGCTTCCGCACGATCGAGCTGGTGCGTGAGGAGGATAAGGACGGGCGGAGCTTCTTCTTTAAGGTCAATGGACTCTCCTTCTTCGCCAAGGGAGCGAACTATATCCCTGGGACACTCCTTCTCCCTACTCGCACCGACGGGGATCGCAAGCAACTCTTCGAGGATATCACCCGTTCGCACTTCAACATGCTTCGTGTCTGGGGTGGTGGTACCTACGAGGAAGGAGCCTTCTATGACGAGGCCGATGCCCGAGGGATCCTCATCTGGCAGGACTTCATGTTCGCCTGCACCGCCTACCCTGGTGATAAGGCCTTCCTAAGCAATGTCGAGCACGAACTCCGCTACAATATCCGTCGCCTTCGTCAGCACCCCAGCATCGCTACTTGGTGTGGGAATAATGAGATCCGTGAGGGTCTGAAGTACTGGGGATGGGCTAAGCGCTACCCCACCGAAGTGTACCAGCGCTTCTGGCGAGACTACGAAGCTCTCTTCTGCAAACTGATACCCGAGACCCTCCGAGAGGAGGATCCCCTTCGCTCCTATATAGAGAGTAGTCCCGACACGGTGAACTGGGGGCGACCCAAGGAACTGGGTCTAGGCGAAAGCCACTACTGGGGTGTATGGTACGGCCGTGAGCCCTTCGAGATCCTACGGGAGCGCATGCCTCGCTTCATGAGCGAGTTTGGGGTGCAGTCCTTCCCGATGCTCTCGAGTATCCGACGCTTTGCCCTGCCCGAAGACTATGATCTGGAGAGTGCTGTGATGAAGGGACACCAGAAGAGCAGCATCGGCAATGATGTGATCCTTCACTACATCCGTCAGGACTATCCCGAGCCCCGAGACTTCGAGGACTTCGTCTATCTCTCTCAGGTGATGCAGGGGCGAGGTATCGCCCTCGGCATACGAGCTCAGCGTGCCGCTGCCCCCTACTGTATGGGTAGCCTCTACTGGCAGCTCAACGATGCTTGGCCTGCCGTCTCTTGGTCGAGCCTCGACTACTACGGCGTGTGGAAGGGTCTTCAGTACGAGGCGAAGCGTGCCTTCGAGCCCATCATCCTCGTCCCCGACACTGCCCAGAGGATGATCCGCATTGCTCACGACCCGCTGCCTAAGGATCGACAAGTGCGCCTCTCTGCCGAGGTACGTACGTTCTCAGGGGCCATCCTACGTGTCCATGTCTTCCCCGAGCAGACGATCGCCCGTGGTGCTGTGGGAAGCATCGCCCTTCCCCTACCTATGGAGCAGCTCATCCAGACCCCAGAGGAAGCTCGCAGTAGCTATATCCTCTATGAGCTACGGGACAAGAAGACGGGAGCGCTCATCTCGCAGTACACCGACTACGCCGTCAAGACCAAGGAGCTGGAGCTTCCCGATCTCCGTGCCTCGGGAGATAAGCCCACCATCTCGATGGGCTGGGTAGGTGATACGCTACAGATCACGCTGGAGAGCCGACTTCTCCTCAAGGATGTCTACCTCGACCTCGAGGAGGAAGGCTGGCATCTATCGGAGAACTTCTTCGATGTGCTCCCTGGTGAGACCTACGTGGTGAAGGCGACACGACGCATTCCTTCCTCCAGCAAGCGCATCCCTAAGCTCTACCTCCGTGCGATCAACTACCATCCCTAGCCGAAGGAATGCCCTCCACGAGGGAGGGAAAAAGTGACCCACGGTAGGTCGCCGAAAAAACCTACTGTGGGTCGTCTCACCGACCTACTGTAGGTCGCTCATGCGACCTACAGTAGGTTTTATTTGGGGCTATCCTAGAGCCATCTCTAGATGACCTAGACCAAGGGGAATAACCCCACAAGAAAGAAGCCACCCCGAGAAGAGTTCCCTCTTCTCGGGGTGGCTTTCTAGTTTCCGCTTTAGGGATAGGGTCTACTTACGACGAGGCTGTGGTGCCTTCTCAGGAGCGAAGGCTTCGGTAATAGGGAAGCCAATACAGCCCGTAGGATACTGCGTCTTCAGCAGGGCAGCCAGCGTAGCTGCGATGTCGGTGATGTAGGTCTCACGATAGAGATGCCCTGGACGGATACCGTGCCCCATGAAGATCAGAGGGATGTGCGTGTCGTAGGGCGACCATACTCCGTGGGTCGTACCCTGAGGGAGAGCGCCGTTGGAGCGTGAGTACCATCCTGGATCGGGTACGAGGAAGATATCCCCGCTACGACCCTTGCGGTAGCCGTTGATGATACGTGTCTTGATCGCTTCAGGGATGGTAGCTGTCGCCACCTCTTCAGCGGGCACAGCGTAAGCCGTCCCTGGTAGGCGATCACGGAGGGCCTTGCTGACGGCACGAAGGAGGCCCATACGGTCGATGCCGAGCGAGTCGATGCGGTCGTTGTTGAAGAAAGCCTGATAGTTCAGATAGGCCTGCAGTACCTTGACATCCTTCCCGATGAAGGCACGAGCAGCGGAATCAATGATCTGGCGAGCTTGGTCACTACGATAGGCCTGCCCTGGGATCTTATGATCACGGTTGAAGGTCAGGTTGTGTGCAGCAGCGTGGTCTGCCGTCAAGACGAAGAGGTAACCATCACGGCCGAACTTCCCATCGAGGTAGCTCAGGAAGTCTGCCAGATCCTTGTCTAGGCGCAGGTAGGTATCCTCGGTCTCCACAGCGAAGGTGCCATAGCGGTGACCGACATAGTCCGTAGCCGAGTGGCTCATAGCTAGGAAGTCGGTCTCATCGAGGCGAGCACCTAGGCTTTCGCCTTCGATCGCTGCCTTAGCCATCTCGAAAGTGAGGGTATTCCCGAAGGGGGTGGTACGAATGACCCCAGGACCATTCTTCTTAGAGAGCTCAGCGGTATTGAGGGGGAGCGTAGCGGGGAACTTCCCTTCCTTGTCCCAAGGCTGCTCATACTCCGTAGCATCGGCCGTACTCTCCAGATAGGTATTCATCGGATAGAGCGTGCTCCAGCCGTCCTTGAGGAGCTCAGCGACACGACCACGGGCATTGAAGCGCTTGACCCAGTCGGGGAGCTCAGAGCGGTAGTAGGTGCTGGTGATGAAGTTGCCCGTCTTGTCGTCGAGCCAATAGGCACCGTTGGTCGTATGGCCTGCGGGCAGGATCGAAGCACGGTCCTTGATGGCCACCCCGATGGTGCGGGAGCGGAAGTTCGTAGCGATACGTAGCTCATCGGCGATAGTCGTGGTGAGCAGGTTGCGAGGGGACATCTGTCCGCTGAAGCTATTAGGCGCACCGACGGAGGAGACGGTCGTATCCTGCGTGCAGTAGATGGGCTTACCATCCTTGAAGAAGTCATTACCTGCGATGCCGTGGATGGAGGGTACACTCCCTGTGTGCACGGAGCTATGACCGATGGCGGTGTAGGCTGGCAGGTAATTGATACGTGTATTCTCGCAGTTGAAGCCCTGCGTCATCAGACGCTTGAAGCCCCCCTCGACGAAGCGATGCTGATAGCGGTAGAGGTAATCCCAAGTCATCTGGTCTACCATCATCGTCACGACGATGCGTGGTCGTCCGTGGCGTGGAGCTGCTACGGCACTGCCTGCTGTCACTAGGGCGAGCATGCCAAGTGCGAGCGAACGGAAATACTTGTTTGGTTTCATAAGTGTATTGTTTGATAGAGGATCTATTGTCTTTGGTTAGGCTTGAAGGCGAAGCTCCACAAGGCTCCAGCGATGGCGCACCTCGCTCATGACGAAGGTGAGGCCAAGTTCTTCTCCTCGGGCACGTAGCAGTGGGATATCTTCCTCATAGAAGCCACTCAGCACGAGGCTAGCACCAGGGAGCATGACAGCACGGTAGCGGGGCATATCCTCCAGCAGGATGTTGCGGGTGATATTCGCTAGGATCAGATCATAGCCTGCCTTCCCCTCGAGGGCCGAGGCATCGCCACAGATGATCTCATCGATGGAGAGGGAGGAGAGGGTCGCATTCTCTTGGACATTGGCATAGGCCCAAGGGTCGATGTCGATCGCCGTCAGATGGCGGGCACCACGCTTGAGGGCGATGAGCCCGAGGATCCCTGTACCGCAGCCCATGTCGAGCACACGCAGTCCCTCGACCGAATGCGAGAGGATCCACTCGCCGACGAGTGAAGTCGTCTCATGGTTGCCTGTGCCGAAGGCCATCTTGGGATTGATGATGATCTCCATCCCCACCTCGGGCTGGGAAGCGTGGAAGGGTGCTCGGATGAGGCACGCACCTTCGCCGAGGAGGATGGGCTGGAAGTAGTTCTTCTCCCACTCCTCATTCCAGTTGATATCGGGGAGTTCCTCGAGGTCGAGGGTGTAGGCAAAGCCCGCCACGGGGAAGGTGTCAAGTACTTCCTTCGTGCTCGTAGCATCGTACTCGTCACGGGGGACAAAGGCTCGGATGAGGCTGGGCTCTTGCTCGAAGCTATCGAAGCCCACCGTACCAAGCTCAGAGATGAGCCAGTCGGCTAGGTCTTCTTCGCTAAGACCCGAGCTGGTGCTATCGTATCGGTAGCTGATGGTCAGCTGTAGGTAGTGCATAGGATCTAATGCTATGAGGGAATTAACCAAGGACTTCACGGAGCACTTCGTCCATGGCCGAAGCCGTACGGTCAAAGTCCTCCTGAGTATGCGCCATGGAGAGGAAGATACATTCGAACTGGGAGGGCGGCAGGTAGATCCCTCGCTCGATCATCCCACGGAAGTAGCGGGCATAGGTAGCCGTGTCGGCCTCCTTAGCCTCAGCGTTGGAGCGCACTCCCCCAGAGCGGAAGAAGATCGTAGAGAGCGAGCCAACTCGATTGTAGCTCAGGCGATCGCCGTAGCGGTCGAGGATGGGGCGGATGGTCGCTTCGAAGGCTTGTCCCTTCTCCTCCAGTCGGGTGTAGAAGTCGGGCTCAGCTAGGGTCTGGAGCATGGTGATCCCTGCTGCCAGCGCTAGGGGATTGCCCGAGAGCGTCCCTGCCTGATATACGTCGCCCAGAGGTGCTAAGTGCTCCATGATGTCGGCCCTACCACCGAAGGCACCCACGGGGAGACCACCACCGATGATCTTCCCCAGGCAGGTGAGGTCGGGGCGCACACCATAGAGCTCCTGAGCGCCCCCACGTGCAGCACGGAAGCCACTGATCACCTCGTCGAAGATCAGCAGGACATCCTCCAGCTCGGTCAGTCGTCTTAGTTCCTCGAGGAAGCTCGGGGCGGGGGGGATGAGCCCCATATTGCCCATGATCGGCTCGAGGATGACGGCAGCCACCTGCCCCCGATATTCCTCGAGGAGTCGGCGGACACTCTCGATATCGTTGTAGGTAGCCACGAGCGTATCCTCGATGATATGCTCGGTGACTCCGGCGCTGGAGCTCTGGCCGAAGGTAGCCAGCCCTGAGCCTGCGGAGATGAGGAAGGTATCGGCGTGGCCGTGGTAACAGCCTTCGAACTTGATGATCTTATCTCGCCCCGTATAGCCTCGGGCTAGTCGCACGGCGCTCATCGTCGCCTCCGTGCCCGAATTGACCATACGCACCCGCTCGACCGAGGGGAAGAACTTCGTGCAGATCAGTTCGGCCATCTCGACCTCACGGGCATTACAAGCCCCGTAGCTCGTCCCCTTCTCCAGCTCCTGCCGTATGGCTTCCTGGATGGGAGGGAAGGCGTGACCTAAGAGGAGCGGCCCCCACGAACTAATGTAGTCGATGTATTCATTGCCGTCGGCATCGAAGACGTGAGCACCACGTCCATGGTCGATATACAGCGGGGTGAGCCCGACGGCACGGAAGGCACGCACGGGGCTATTGACACCGCCAGGGATATAGCGGGAGGCTCGTTCGAAGAGAGCCTCAGAGGTATCGGTTCTTCTCATGTGGTAGCTATTGGACGAAGGCGCTAGAGAGGGAGCTTCGCCCGTTCTATTAGTTTCTCTTTTACAAAGTTATACCAAAAAGCCGAAGCACCCTCGCCCTTCCCTCCTCCTCCCTCGGAGCAAGGGGGAAGGATGCCACCCCAAGAGAGCCCCCAAATAAAACCTACTGTGGATCGCCTCACCGACCTACTGTAGGTCGGTCGACCGACCCACAGTAGGTTTTTTCGGCGACCTACCGTAGGTCGCAAAAAGACCCCATTCATGGGTCACCCGAGTTAGCCATCATGGGTCGTCCGAGGACCCCATGAATGGGTCCCTTCGTCCCCCTATGATCCCCCTCTCCCGAGAGGTGCATATCTTTGTCATCCCGAAGCATCGCCCCGCCTCCCCCAGCTGAGCCAAGGCGAGCGCAACATATCCACCCTTGGGGCGGTTCTCTTTACACTAAGACACAGACATATAGAATAGATGAGACTACTTGCACTAGACATTGATGGGACGCTGATCACCAAGGAGCATGTACTGACCGACACCGTACGTGAGGCCTTGCTCCGAGTCCAGCACGACTATGACACCCGCCTGATCCTCGCTTCGGGTCGCCCTACCCCTGCCCTCCGACAGTTCGCCGAGGCACTCCAGCTAGCCGACAATAAGGGCTACCTCATGCCCTTCAACGGCGGGAAGATCATCGACGCTGCGACGGGTCACGTGCTCAGCTCACAGCTCCTCGATGACGATCTCATCCCCGAGGTCTATGCGCTGACTCAGGAGTTCGGTGTGAACATCCTGACCTACACCGAAGAGTGCATCCTCAGCGAGCAGGAGAATGACCCCTACGCTGAGAAGGAGGTCGTCCTCACGGGCATGCCCCTTCGCAAGGTAAGTAGCTTCATCGGTGCTGTCGATGAGCGTCTTCCCAAGTGCCTTGCCGTAGGCCCGCTGGAGAAGCTCATTCCCCTAGAAGCGGCCATCAAGGAGCGTCTCGGTGATCGTGTAGGGGCTTTCCGCTCCAGCGACTACTTCCTTGAGATCGTCCCCCTCGGGGTGAATAAGGGCAGTTCGCTTGCTCGCCTCCTCGATGTCCTCGGTAGGACTCCTGCCGACCTCACCGCCATCGGTGACAACTACAATGACCTAGAGATGATCCAGCTGGCCGGTATGGGTGTCGCCATGGGCAATGCCCCCGAAGACATCCGTCAGCAAGCGAACTTCGTCACCAAGACCAACAACGAAGACGGCATCGCCTACGCCCTCGACCGCCTCTTCTTCGACAAGTAACTGCCATCCCCTCCCCCAAGACACCGCCCGGGCTCAGCCTCTCTATCGAGACGCTGAGCCCGGGCTATTTCTACACGAGTCGAATAGCCGCTCTAGCTAATATCCCAAAGATATATCCCCCTTGACCACTCCTAATAAAGCTTTCTCTC
>NZ_CALHVI010000025.1 GCF_938039215.1 uncultured Porphyromonas sp.
CTTCTGGAAGCACTGCTGCACAGTGCGGTCCTGCGCTTCCTCTGCAAATGCCGTTGCACTGAGCATCAGACAGCCAAGTGCCATTGCCGCTGCGATTTTCTTCATCTTCATCACAATCCCACCCTTAAACAGAAAAGAACTGTACGGAAAGTATAAACTCCCTTATGAGGCATCACAAGGGAGTTCACTTTTACAAATAAGGTTTGATGGGCTGACGCCTTACATCATGCCGCCCATACCGCCCATGCCGGGAGCCATGGCGGGCATAGCAGGAGTATCTTCCTTCTTCTCGGCGATGACGCATTCGGTCGTGAGGAACATACCAGCGATAGAAGCAGCATTCTCGAGGGCAACACGAGTGACCTTCGCTGGGTCGATGACACCAGAGACATAGAGGTTCTCGAACTGATCCAGACGTGCGTTGTAGCCGAAGTCGCCTTCACCATCCTTCACACGCTGTACGATGACGGCACCTTCCTTGCCAGCGTTGGCCACGATCTGACGGAGAGGCTCTTCGACAGCACGGCGGATGATCTCGATACCGGTCGTCTCATCGTCGTTCTCACCGACAAGGCCATCGAGGGCACGGACAGCACGCAGGAGTGCCGTACCACCACCAGGGACGGTACCTTCTTCGACAGCAGCACGCGTAGCGCTGAGAGCGTCATCGACACGATCCTTCTTCTCCTTCATCTCTACTTCGCTAGGCGCACCTACGTAGAGGACGGCTACCCCGCCAGAGAGCTTCGCCAGGCGTTCCTGGAGCTTCTCACGATCGTAGTCTGAGGTGGTGTTGGCGATCTGAGCCTTGATCTGAGCGGCACGCTCACGGATGGCTTCCTTGTCGCCAGCACCGCCGACGATGGTCGTGTTGTCCTTGTCTACGGTGATCTTCTCAGCCTTACCAAGCATGTCGAGGGTCACAGCGTCGATCTTCAGACCCGTCTCTTCGCTGATGACGACCCCATCGGTGAGGATAGCGATGTCCTGCAGCATAGCCTTACGGCGATCACCGAAGCCTGGAGCCTTGACGGCGCAGACCTTCAGACCACCACGCAGGCGGTTGACGACGAGGGTAGCCAGAGCTTCGCTGTCGATGTCCTCGGCGATGATCAGAAGGGGACGGCCCGTCTGGACGGTCTGCTCGAGGATAGGAAGGATCTCCTTGAGGGTAGAGATCTTCTTGTCGTAGATGAGGATATAGGGGTTCTCCAGCTGTGCCTCCATCTTCTCCGAGTTGGTCACGAAGTAAGGAGAGATATAGCCACGGTCGAACTGCATCCCTTCGACGACTTCGACGGTCGTCTCGATGCCCTTAGCTTCTTCGACGGTGATCACACCTTCCTTATTGACCTTGCGCATAGCTTCGGCGATGAGCTGACCGATCTGTTCGTCACCATTGGCCGAGATCTTTGCTACGTGTTCGATCTTCTCGAAGTTGTCACCGATCTCCTGAGCCATGGAGCGGATCTCAGCGACGATCTTAGCGACAGCCTTGTCGATACCACGCTTGAGATCCATAGGGTTAGCCCCAGCGGTGACGTTCTTCAGACCGACACCGATGATGCTCTGAGCGAGGATCGTTGCGGTGGTCGTACCGTCACCTGCGTCGTCGTTGGTCTTGGAGGCTACCTCCTTGACGAGCTGAGCGCCCATGTTCTCGAAGGGGTCTTCGAGCTCGATCTCCTTAGCGACAGATACACCGTCCTTAGTGATGTGGGGTGCTCCGTAGGTCTTGCCGAGGATGACATTGCGCCCCTTAGGACCGAGGGTGACCTTGACGGCGTTGGCTAGTGCATCTACGCCACGCTTGAGGCTATCACGTGCCTCTATATCGAACTTGATTTCTTTTGCCATGATGGATATGCTGTGTTACTTTTTACTTGGTGAAGAAGGATTATTGGTGCGACTCCCGCCACTGGGATTACCAGTGCGAGAGGGCCATCCAGAAGCAGGGTTGGTCGCCCCTGGTTTAGGTTGCGTTGCCATGATCGTTACGGATGAAGCTAGAGTGTCGCGAGTACGTCAGACTGACGCATGATGAGGTACTTCTCGCCTTCGTGCTCGATCTCTGTGCCAGCGTACTTACCGTAGAGGACGACATCGCCTGCCTTGAGGACCATCTCTTCGTCCTTGGTACCACCACCGACGGCGATGACTTCGCCACGTAGGGGCTTTTCCTTAGCTGAATCGGGGATGATGATCCCGCTCACAGTCTTCTCTTCTTGGGCAGCGGGGCGTACGAGGACGCGGTCTGCTAGAGGCTTGATACTCATGATCTGAATGTTTATTCTGTTGTTGATATGATCTTGTTTGAGGGTGTACAAGCTTAGGCGCAGTGCGCCTAGCCGACGCTGTTCTTTCTGCAAGGAGTGTGCCAAGGAGCAGGGAGCAGGCTTTTGGGATAAGTTCTGTCATTCTGTCACGTGGCAAGGGGCTTTTTATCCCCCTTCTGGGGAAGGTGCTTGGGGCACCCTTCAGACGACCCCAAATAAAACCTACGGTAGGTCGTCGATGCGACCCACGGTAGGTCGGTCGGACGACCCACAGTAGGTTTTTTCGGCGACCTACCGTAGGTTTCTTTTTGCCCCCTCAAGAGGGCGCTTTCTATCAGGGCTAGTGAAGGGTGGGGAGAGTGCCAAAGATTAGTCCCTCAGTGAGGGGGTGAAATGGAGGTTTGGGGAGGGGGAAGAAGGAGGCCGTCTGACAGGGTGGCTTGGCGGGATGCGCTCTACCTTATTATATACTTGCTCGGCTCGTGGCTTGGCTTTCGCCCAGTCTCTCCCCCGCTTTTCGTATCTTTGTGGCTCATGGTCTAGATATAAAGAACTTAATCATATATGGCAAAAGAACTCAAGGAACTTACCCCTCGCCACGTCGACTATTCGCAGTGGTATCAGGATCTCGTCATCAAGGCCGATCTAGCCGAAAGCGCAGCGGTGCGTGGCTGTATGGTCATCAAGCCCTATGGCTATGCGATCTGGGAGCGCATGCAGCGTCAGCTCGATGATATGTTTAAGGAGACAGGGCACTACAATGCATACTTCCCCCTCTTCATCCCCAAGAGCTTCCTCAGCAAGGAGGCCGACCACGTAGAGGGCTTCGCTAAGGAATGTGCTGTCGTCACGCACTACCGTCTCAAGACGAGCCCCGATGGCGGTGTCGTCGTAGACCCCGAGGCTAAGCTTGAGGAAGAGCTCATCGTCCGCCCGACCTCCGAGACCATCATCTGGAATACCTACCGTGGCTGGATCCAGTCCTACCGAGATCTGCCTATCCTCTGCAATCAGTGGGCGAACGTGGTCCGCTGGGAGATGCGTACCCGCCTCTTCCTCCGCACGGCAGAGTTCCTCTGGCAGGAAGGTCATACGGCTCACGCTACCCGTGAGGAGGCCGAAGAAGAAGCCGTTCGCATGGTGCATGTCTATGAGGACTTCGCTCGCAACTATATGGCCGTACCCGTACATGTCGGTGTGAAGAGTGCCAACGAGCGCTTCGCCGGCGCCGTAGAGACCTATACCATCGAGGCGCTGATGCAGGATGGTAAGGCGCTACAGAGTGGTACGTCTCACTTCCTCGGGCAGAACTTTGCCAAGGCCTTTGATGTCCTCTTTACCAACAAGGAGGGTCAGCAGGAATATGTTTGGGCTTCCTCTTGGGGGGTATCGACCCGTCTGATGGGTGCCCTCATCATGAGCCACTCCGATGACAACGGGCTTGTCCTGCCTCCTAAGCTCGCTCCTCATCAGGTCGTCATCATCCCCATCTACAAGAGCCTCGAGCAGCGTGACGAGATCACCCGCCACGTAGAGCCTCTCATCGCTGAGCTGAAGAAGCGTGGCATCCGTGTGTGCTATGACGATGCGGACAACAAGAAGCCCGGATGGAAGTTCTCCGAGTACGAACTCAAGGGTGTACCCGTCCGCCTAGGTCTCGGTGGCCGTGACCTAGAGAATGGCACCGTCGAAGTGGCCCGCCGTGATACGCTGACCAAGGAGACCCGCCCCTTCGAAGGCATCTGCGACTACCTCGTCGAGCTCCTCGATGAGATCCAGCAGAACATCTACCAGAAGGCGCTCGACTACCGTGCGGCACATACCATCGAGGTAGATACCTACGAGGAATTCAAGGAGAAGATCGAAGAAGGTGGCTTCATCCTCGCTCACTGGGATGGTACTCCCGAGACCGAAGAGAAGATCAAGGCGGAGACGAAGGCTACGATCCGCTGTATCCCCCTCGACGGCGACAAGACTCCAGGCAAGTGCATGGTCACGGGCAAGCCCTCGGCACAGCGTGTACTCTTCGCCCGTGCTTACTAATCACCCCTAGCAATAGATAGATATACCTATGGCCAGCATACGTGACGGAGAGGGCGAACTCTCCCTCCTCGGATCGAAGACCACCCAGTACAGTCAGGACTACGCTCCTGAGGTGCTGGAGGCCTTCACCAACAAGCATCAGGGCAATGACTACTGGGTGCGCTTCCACTGCCCCGAGTTCACCAGCCTCTGCCCCATCACCGCACAGCCCGACTATGCGACGATCTACATCAACTATATCCCTGATGTGCGCATGGTCGAGAGCAAGAGTCTCAAGCTCTATCTCTTCAGCTTCCGCAATCATGGTGCCTTCCACGAAGACTGCGTGAATATCATCATGAAGGACCTCATCGCCCTCATGGATCCTCGCTATATCGAGGTCGTGGGTGACTTCACTCCTCGAGGGGGGATCAGTATCCTGCCCTACGCTAACTACGGCCGTCCCGGCACTAAGTACGAAGAGCTCGCTGCTCAGCGTCTAGCTAACCATCCCGTACGATGAGCAAGGTCCTAGCCATCATCAATCCCATCTCGGGGACAGGCTCGAAGAAGAGCATCCCTGATCTCCTAGCTCAAGCCTATGCGCCCCTAGAGCATGAACTGCTACTGACCTATACCAAGGCAGCGGGACATGCCGAGGAGCTGGCCCGTCGAGCTGCGGACCAAGGCTATGACCATGTCATCGCCGTGGGAGGTGATGGTACGGTCAATGAGATCGCCCGTGGACTCGTGGGCAGTGAGACGGCTCTAGCTATCATCCCCAAGGGGTCGGGCAATGGGCTGGCACGGGCGCTTGGCCTATCGATGTCTACCGACCGAGTGATCAAGCAGCTTGCCTCGGGGCGTAGGATCACCATCGACAGCTGCCTGATGAATGGTCAGCCCTTCTTCTGCACCTGTGGGATGGGCTTCGATGCAGCTGTGAGCCGCACCTTCGCAGAGGCTTCTACTCGAGGACCTATGACCTATCTGCGTACGATGATCGATGAGTATCGAGCCTTCAAGCCCGAGACTTATCGGATCGTACTAGATGAAGGCGAGCGAGTCATCGAGACCGAAGCCTTCGTCCTCGTCGTGGCCAATGCTTCGCAGTACGGCAATAACGCCTACATCGCTCCCGAAGCAGACCTATCGGATGCGCTGCTGGATCTAGCTATCATACGCCCCTTCCCCGTCCTCGATGCCGCTGTCGTCCTCGGGGATCTGATGCGTGGAAAGCTAGCTGGAAACAAGTATTACTACACCAAGCGAGTACGTCACGTGCGTATCGAGCGCACCTCATCGGGCTCCGTGCACCTCGATGGCGAACCGCTGGTGATGGATAAGACCATCGAGGTCTCGCTCCGTCCTCGCTCCCTGCAGGTCATCGTACCCTAATCCCTTTCGCCCACCTAGCTCCCATCCCCTCCGTCCCCTCCATGACCAAGAAGAAGGCAAGCCCTCCATCCTCCTCTCGTCTCAAGCGTACGCACAGCCTACGCTTGACGCTCAATGAGCGGGAGTACAAGGCTATCCTAGAGCACTGTGAGTCATGTCGGATAGGCAATCGGACGGGCTGGATGCGCTCAGTCATCATGGCGGAGGTCATCCGAGAGCATGAGCTTCACTCGCCCCTGCTCTTTGACGAAGAAGAGATGCGCTGATGGAGCTACAGCCCTATTCAGAGACCTACTTCATGCGCCAAGCCCTAGAGGAGGCGCAGCTAGCCTTCGAGGAGGGAGAGATCCCCATCGGAGCTGTCGTCGTCTGTCGGGGACAGATCATCGCTCGAGCACACAACGAGGTCGAGCGACTCAAGGACCCTACTGCGCATGCCGAGCTCCTTGCCATCACGGCTGCTACAGAATATATGGGGGGGAAGTTCCTCTCCGACTGTCAGCTCTACGTGACCGTAGAGCCGTGCGTGATGTGTGCTGGGGCACTCTTCTGGGCACGACTAGGAGAGATCATCTACGGGGCAGGAGAGGAGAAATTTGGTTACCGCCACTATGCTCCAGACCTCTTCCCCCGCAGGGCAAAAGTTCGAGGAGGGATCCTCGCTGAGGAGGCGGCCGAACTGATGCGTCGCTTCTTCGCTACTCGCCGATAGCGCTGTATTCCTAGCATCTGATACTACCCAATCGCACCTTTGTACAAATCTGGCGTACTTTATCTATCTTTAGCGCGTCTTGAGAGAGGTAGTAAGGAGCTTTGCTTTAAGCCTTGAGTTACCTCCCCTCCTCCAGACACGAGTAACCTGATCACTAGACCCCATTACGTGATGACGATCAAGACACCACGAGCGACTCGACTCGCTAAACGCCTCCTGATGGCAGCTGCCTTGGGAGGACTTTCCTACACCTCTCTCTCTGCCCAAGTCTCCACCCTGCGTACAGGGCGACTACCCAATGGCTTGACCTACTACATCAGTCGTGATGCGGGAGCCTCCGAGGGTACGGCACACTTCTTCCTCCTACAGAATGTCGGGGCTATCCTCGAGGATGACCATCAGAACGGTCTGGCTCACTACCTTGAGCACATGGCCTTCGAAGCCACCGAGCACTTCCCTGGTGGCGTGATGAACTTCCTGCGTGCTCGTGGTCTCTACAGCTTCGATGCTCGTACCGGGACCGACGATACCCGCTACAGCATCATGGATGTACCTACGGCGGAGAAGGGACTTACAGACTCCGTGCTCCTCATCCTCAAGGACTGGTGCAGTGGCATCTCCATCACCGAGAAGGATACGGAGAAGCAGCGCGGCATCATCATCGAAGAGTGGCGCCAGCGTGGCGGCATCGACAAGCGTCTCAGCGATAGCATCGCTGGCGTCATCTACAATGGCTCGCAGTATGCTCTGCGCAATGTCATCGGTAGCCTCGACGTGCTGAAGACCTTCAAGTATCCCGATATCCAAGCCTTCTACAAGACGTGGTACCGCCCCGACCTGCAGTGCGTGATGATCGTCGGGGATATCGACCCCGCCGCCTATGAGCAGAAGGTGCAGAAGCTCTTCGCTTCGCTCCCTGCTCCCCGCAATGCCAAGGCTCGTCCTGCCTACACTATCGACGATAATAATAGCCCCCTCTACTATCGCTTCACCGACAAGGAGAACCGCTCACACTCCTATGGGATCTACCAGCGTGTAGCTACCCCCACGAACCGTCCTACGGCTGAGGCTACTCGGGACTACCTCTTCGGACAGCTCTTCAACGAACTTGCTCCACAGTACTTCGCTCGTCTGCGTAACCGTGGCGAGGAAGCCTATATCGCTGCCTCCGTGAGCTACTCTCCGCTGGTGCGTGGCTATGCTCAGTTCGCTTGGGACTTCGTGCCCTATGCAGGACAAGATCAGAAGGCGCTCCAGCAGATCCTCCTCGCTCGAGCTCAGATGCCCTATGGTTTCTTCAGCGATGATGCCTTCGAGGCAGAGAAGCAGAAGCTCTACGAGGGTATGAAGGAAGTACTGAGCGACGACAAGGGACTCGGCACGCCACAGAACTTCATCGACATCTACCGTAACAACTACCTCTACGGTACACCGATGCGTGAGTTCCGTCAGCAGCTCGAGGACAACCTCGAAGCCCTTGTTGAGCTGGAGGCGGATGATCTCCGTGCTTGGCTCAAGGAGCGTGCGATGGGTGACCGTAACCTCGCTTTCGTGGCCTACACCAACAGCCCCTCCGTGCAGGCGATCTCGGATCAGGAGTTCCTCAAGGAACTGGCTGCCTATAACAGCCCAGTACTCGCTACGAATGCGAATGAGCCCGCAGCGATCACGAAGCTCATCGACTTCAAGCTCCCTGCAGGTCGCATCGCTCGTGAGAAGAAGATCCCTTCTCTTGGTGCAACCGAATGGACCCTCTCCAATGGCATGAAGGTCCTCTACAAGCATCTGCCCAAGGACCTCAAGGGCGAAGTGCTCTTCCTAGCTTCGGCTAAGGGAGGACAGTCCATCGTCAAGCCTCAGGACCTTGCCTCCTTCTCCGCCATGCAGAGCCTCATCATGGCTTCGGGACTCTATAAGTATGACCGCAACCAGCTCGCCCAGTGGCTACGCTCCCGCCCCATGGAGGTCAACCTCTCCATCACGGAGTACCTTGACGGGATGCAGGCTCGTAGCAAGACGGATGGTGTAGATGATCTCTTCTCCTATCTCTATCTTGTGCTGGGCAAGCAGCGCTTCGACCAGCAGATCTTCGATAAGTGGCTCCAGCGTAAGCGCTACATCTACGCTTCACAGCCTCAGCAGGGTCGTGAAGCCGTAGACCGTGAGATCCGTGAGCTCCTCAGCCCCATTACCGAAGCTAATCCTCGTGAGGATGAAGCCTTCTATGACAAGATGAAGTTGAGTGATCTGCCTCGACTCTATGCTGAGCACTTCGGCGATGCCTCGCAGATGGCAGGCTGTCTCGTCGGGGATATCAGCGAGGCTGAAGCTAAGCGCATCGTCACAACCTATCTGGCAGCTCTGCCTGGCAACCCCAAGGCACCTCGTCGCACCTACACGATCCGTGATCATAGCTCCCGTGAGCGTGTCATCGAGCGTACCTTCGAGGTCGACACCGAGGGGGATCTAGGGGAAGTAGAGCTTTCCTTCCTTGGCGACAAGAAGCTCACTGAGCGTGAGCGCCTTGCCCTAGGTCTTCTGGAGCCTCTACTTCAGAATCGCCTCTTCGACGAACTTCGTGAGAAGGAGCAGGGTACCTACAGCATCGCTGTCAAGACCAACTATACCGACGATCCCGTCGCTAACTCCAGCCTCTCCATTCACTTCATCACCTCTCGTGCTAAGGCTGATCACCTCAAGGCTCGCACCTATGAGATCCTCCGCTCCATCGCTGCAGGACAGATTGACCGAGATGAGTATAAGAAGGTGCACATCCCTCAGGTCCTCGACGAAGAGGCTGAGGAGAAGGCCGCTGGTGACGAGATCGGCCTCGGTGTCTGGATCGCCCTTCTGAACAGCTACGCTGAGACGGGTAAGGCTCCAGATCTCTCCAAGAAGAGCCCTGCTCAGCCTGAGGTCAAGATCTCAGCTGTCACAGCCCAGGATCTCTCGGCTCTGCTGAAGAATCTCCTCGAAGAGGGTAAGCGCCGTGATATCGTCGTCAAGAGCATTGCTCCCGAAGCAAAGAGCTGGGAGCACTAGGTTCGCTCACGCACCATACACACATATTATATATCTGCTTGTATAGCTAGATGCCTCCACTAAGACTCACGGGGTCTTCCCCCAAGTAGATCCCGTGAGTCCCCGAGGAGCACCCTTACTCCTCCTGTATAATTCACCGAAATAGATAAGTCATACCTATACCTATTCTCCATGCGACAACCATCCAGAAGAATACGCCGGCGCTTAGCCCTCGGGCTCTGCTTGTGTGCACTGGGATTATCCATGCCCACAGAGAGCTGGAGCCAGAGCCCTACGCCGACCGTTTCGATCTCCTTCAAGGATAAGGAGATCGCCTCTATCCTCGATTTTATCGCCCAGAGCTCAGGCTACAAGATCGACTATGAGCCCGAGCTCCGCACTGCGGGCTACAAGGCCACCGTCTCCTTCGATGAGGTGAGCCCCGAGAAGGCCGTCGAAGGTCTACTCAAGGGTACACCCTTTGTCTTCGCTGTCGAGGGCAAGACGATCCGTATCTTCCGCCCACAGCAGCAGACTGCTGCTAAGGGCCAAGTCACGGGTGTCGTCAAGGATGCCCGAGGCGAAGCTGTCATCGGCGCTAACGTACGCATCAAGGGCACGAAGCTAGGTGCCCAGACTGATGTCGAAGGGCGCTTCACCATCCATACTGATAAGGAAGTAGGTGAGGTCCAAGTGAGCTTCGTCGGCTACTACGACGGTAGCGCTTCCTTCACCGCAGGCCAGCCCGTGACCATCATCCTCAAGGAGAATGTCAAGTCCCTCGATGGGGTCACCGTCATCGCCTATGGCCGACGCAATACCCGTGAGCTCGTCGGAGCAGTCAGCTCGATCAAGGCCGATCAGCTCAAGGATGCTCCCGCTCCTAGCCTGCAGTCCCTCCTTCAGGGGCAGATGTCGGGTCTCTCGGTGACGAATCAGTCCGGCTCTCCTGGTGGTAGCGGCACACGCATCAATATCCGTGGGATCAGTTCGCTCAATGACCAAGGGATCAACGATGGCTCGCCACTCTTCGTTGTCGACGGAGTGCCCCTCTCCAAGGTCTCTGCCGAAGCCACTGGGGGGATCAATGCACTAGCAGGTCTTGACCCCTCGACCATCGAGTCGGTTGAAGTCCTGAAGGATGCTGCTTCGGCTTCGCTCTATGGCTCTCGTTCGGGTAATGGGGTCGTCCTCATCACCACGAAGAAGGGGAAGTCGGGTAAGGCTGAGTTCGGGCTGAACTTCTCTCAGTCCATCTCCTTCCTCCCTGCTACACCTCTGCAGATGCGTGGGCATGGGGAGCGTCTGGTGCACAATCTCCTAGCACGTCATCAGCGTATCGGTCACAACAATTATACTACCAACCGCTACATCCTGCCTCGTAGCTACGGGCAGTCCTACGGCTGGGAGCCCACTCTTGATGGTGCCTACGACTACTTCTGGGGTAACGGGAATGTCCTCTCCAAGGACAACCAGCCCCCTGCCTCTACTCAAGACTCACTCAATAGCTTCTACAACAACGATACGAACTGGTGGAAGTACATCTTCCAGATCGGTCGTGTGAGCTCGGGTGACCTCTATGCGTCGGGTGGTAATGACAACGTGCGCTACCTTGTCAGCACAGGTCTCTACGATGAACGTGGGATCCAGATCAACTCAGGCTTTAAGCGTCTGAGCTTCCTCTCCAACCTTGACCTGCGCCTCACTCCGAAGGTCAATGCCTTCACCCGCCTCAACCTCGCCTACAACAAGCAGGATGCTATCAGTGGCTCCAATATCCAAGGGCTCGATGTAGACCCCAAGGAGACTCCGTCTGTCTATCCTGGTCGAGGCTCGATCGCTGAGAAGCTCACGCTCCAGAAGATCCGTGATGTACGTGCTCGCAATGGTATGTTCAATGCCCGCCTCTCTGTAGGGCTCGACTACTCGCCTATCTCTGGACTGAAGTTCGCCACCTCTGCTTCAGGGGATGCTTACTTCTCCAACAACCACGTCTTCCGCCCATCTTACCTTAATAATAACAACCTCTCCTCTGTCGAAGCCTCTCGCTCGATGGTCGCCATGCTGCAGTGGGAGAATATCCTCTCCTATCGCTTCAACCTGCGTGATCGCCACAACTTCGATGTCATGGCGGGTATCACCACGACCTACGACCTGATGGAGAACATCAAGGGTAAGGCAGCAGGTGGCCCTACCAACAAGATCTATGAGATCGGTGATGGCTGGCCACAGGCTCGCTCTGTAGAGGGTCGTGATGAGTACCTCCAGCGTGTGACGACTGACCGCCAGGAGCAGATCATGCTCAGCTATCTGGGTCGTGTCGCTTACAACTTCGACAAGCGTTATATGCTTGAGGCTTCGCTCCGCTATGATGGGTCGTCCGTCTTCGGTCGTGATGTCCGCTGGGCAGCCTTCCCCTCACTCGGTGCTGCATGGGCCTTCTCGAAGGAGCAGTTCATGAGAGACTTCTGGTTCCTCAGCTTCGGTAAGCTCCGTGCTTCATGGGGTAAGAGCGGTCAGAAGTTCCAGGAAGCTTACCTAGCCCATGGGCTGATGGAAGAGTCTAACTCCTTCCTTGGTCAGCCCGGTCTTCAGCCCAGTGCTATGGCGAATAGCCACCTCACGTGGGAGAAGAGTGACCAGTATGACCTTGGTCTCGACCTTGATCTCTTCAACTACCGCTTCAAGGTCAAGCTCGACTACTACTACAAGTACTCCTATGACCTCCTGATGCAGGTGCCTACCCCAGGGAACTTCTTCATCTCGAAGACAACCTGGACCAATGCTTCGGCTATCTCCAACGAAGGGCTTGAGCTCGACCTCTCGGCAGATGTCATGCGTCGCAAGGACTTCGCTTGGACCCTACGATTCAATATCGCTCGCAACTGGAACCGCTTCCTCGCCTCTTACGATGGCAAGGACCTTGGGGACAAGGTGCTTGGCCGTCCTATCTATGGTATCTACACCTACAAGGATGAGGGCCTCGTACAGCGTGAGTCTGATATCCCTTACTACTACGACCAGACGGGTCAGCGTGTGCCCCTCTCCTTCGGTTCGCTTGCCTATCCTCTACGTGTAGGTGCTCGTAAGATCAAGGACCAGAATGGCGATGGCTATATCAACAGCGAAGACCTCTACTATGCAGGTAGCGCCCTTCCTAAGGCCTATGGGGGGATCACGAATACCTTCACCTACAAGCGTCTTGCTCTGAATGTCCTCTTGACCTATACGATCGACCAGAGGATGATGAACATGGTGAAGAACGGAGCCTTCCTCTTCAATAAGAAGTTCGGTGTCGTGATGAACGACTTCTCCCGTGCTACCTTCTGGCAGAAGCCTGGTGATGAGACGCAGTATCCTTCTCTAGAGTTTGCGGATGATGGCTACACGGGTCAGTTCGATGGCGATATTGACTCCAATATCGAACGTGTGAGCTACCTCCGCCTCAAGCAGCTGAGCCTCTCTTACTCTCTCCCCGATAGCTGGACCAAGCGCCTCCGCATCAAGGATGTGCGTGTCTACCTTGCTGGTGAGAACCTCTTCCTCCTGACGAACTACTCTGGCCTCGATCCCGAGATCGTCGACCCTGCTACGGGTAAGGATACTGGGCGCATGTACCCTCTCAATCGTAAGCTTACTCTTGGTCTCAATCTGAAGTTCTGATGAAACGCTATATCCTACCCGCCCTAGCGATCAGTCTACTAGCTTCCTCGTGTAAGCTAGACCTGACGCCCGAGAATGCTATCACGTACAGCAATGCATTCTCCACTGAGGCTGAGCTCAACACCACGACGAGCTCCATACATTTCTACCTCGACAACTGCATGGATGCCTTTACTCCTCTGACGAAGATCGGTCTCCTAGCCGACGAGACGCAGGACGATGGGCAGCTCCGTGAGGGTAACCCCCGCAGTGTCATCGAGGCTGCAGCTGACTGGGAATATGTCTACCGTATGATCTTCGAGGCCAATCTGCTCTTGGATAATATTGACAAGACGCAGGGACTCTCTGAGGAGCGCTATGCTTACCATGCAGGGCAGGCTCACTTTGCTCTTGGCTTTGGTTACTTCATGCTCTCCCGTGCCTATGGTCAGGCTGTCGTCACAGCTAACGCTAAGGATCTGAAGCTCTATGGGCTCTCCACCCAGCAGCAGGTCATTGACGCAGGTATCGAGCATGCCCTCAAGGCCTTTGAACTCCTGCCTACCTACGATAAGCTCCGCACCGCATCGGGTAGCCTCGCTACCTTCAAGCAGTACGGTAGTAAGGGTAATTCTGCCACACTCCTAGCTCACCTCTATGCCTGGAAGGGGAGTATGGCTGAGCTCTATGCTGATACCTCGGTAGATGCTACGGCAGCCTACCGCAAGAGTGTCGAGTATGCATCGAAGGTCATCAATGGAGAGACGGGAGCTTATAGCCTTGTCTCTACTCCTGAGCAGCTCTGTCAGCTACTCTCTGACCCCAATGCAACGAACCCCGAAGAGATCTTCTCGCTTGTCTATGATAAGAGCCGTGGCAATGAGTCGACCTCCAAGAATGAAGTTGCCAATCTCTTTGCTACTTGGCCGGTCAATAGTACGCTCACGATGGGGGATCTGGCTCAAGCTTCTTTCCGTCTGACTAAGGAGACCATCAAGGAGCTCTATCCTGATGCGAATGATGCCCGTCGTACGGCTTTCTTCTATGAGTTCGATACCGACCACGAAGTCTCGGGCGTGAACTATGCCGTACCTTACAAGTTCCGTAATGCGGTCTTCACTGTCGACCAAAGTGCCGAGTCGGGCAAGAGCTTCCTCAGCATCAATGCCAACTATGTCTACTGGCGTCTGGCAGATGTCTACCTGCTACGTGCAGAATGCTCTGCTAAGCTAGGGGATACCTCTACCGCTACCTCTGACCTGAATAAGATCCGTACGCGTGCTGGTGCCACTACCTATCCTGCCTCAGGGGAGAGTGACCTGAAGAAGGCAATCTTCCATGAGCGTGAGCGTGAGTTCATCCTTGAGAATGATAGTCGCTACTACGACATCCTCCGCAATGGCTATCACAAGACTGAGCTCAAGGGTAAGTTCCCCTCGCTCACCACGGCTGATATTGCTGGCGGTGCCCTGTGCCTACCCATTCCTTCAAGTGCCCAGCGTGACAAGGATGGTAAGGTCATCAATGGTCTCATCCTCCAGCGTCCTTACTGGTTCCGCTACATGTAGTACCTATCTAAGCTTTAGATATTATGCGAACGATCAAGCATCCACTATACTTACTCGCATTCTTCGTCCTCTCGCTCCTCTCCTCCTGTACCAAGTATGACTTTGTCGAGACGGGGAAGGCTAAGGGCTACCACGATACGACGATGTGGGAGTACTTCCAGACCGATAGCTACAACTGGAGCTATCTGGTCTACATGGCCAAGCGTGCTGGTCTCGAAGATCTCTTCCAAGGGAAGAGCACGGCATATGGACCTAATATCACCTTCCTTGGGATCACTAACCATAGCATCCGTCGCTATCTCTACCGTACCTACGGCTCTGATACGGCTGCCGATCCTATTGATCCCAGCAAGCTCACAGAAGAGCAGACGATGAAGCTCATCGACCGTATGAGTGTAGCGACTTGTCGCAGTCTCATCCTCGACTGCGTCATCCCTAAGGAGAAGCTCCTTCTCGAGGACTTCCCTGCAGGGCGTAAGTCTGCTGATGGGAGCGCTGTCGGTACAGGTGGTAAGACCTTTACAATGGCCTCGGGCAAGCAGCTCTGGCTCTATACCTTCCGTGACACCTATGCAGGTGTGGCAGGTGCCGGAGCTAACCGCTTACACATCGTCTCTCCCACGACCAGCATCTCTCGTGATATCGCTTCACACAACATCCAGACACGCACGGGTGTAGTCCACTCCCTCCAGTACGACTTCACACCTACGGACTTCTAAACATTCTCCTTTCCGATGAAAGCAAGATCCATCTATAGCCTGCTCCTCGTGACCCTCTTGGCGCTTGCTCTGCCCTCTTGCCACAAGGTAGCTGTGGGCTATCTTGACACGGCGCATGCGACCTTCTCCTCCAAGGAGCTCAATGTCTACCGTACGGTAGCTGACGATGACCCCCATAGTCTTAAGCAGGAGTATCCTGCACCTTGGTCTTCGCAGCGTATCCAAGGTGTATCAGGCACTAATCCGGTGAACTACGAGTTCCTCAGCGTCGATGTCTCCAATGGAGGCGATGCGACTAAGTTCGCTGCTGCAGTAAAGGAGGGCAAGGTAACCGTCAATGGTGGTACGATCAACCTCTTCCCCTCTGCAGTGCAGAACCTCCCCAACGGGCGCTACACCGTCAACCTTCGGGTTTACAACGAAGGCTACAGCCGTGAGCTTCGTGGCCTCTTTACCTTCATCATCCAAGACGAAGAATAATCCTCGCTCCCTATGAGATACATCAAGTATATGACCTCTGTGGTCGTAGCACTCCTAGCCTTCACCTTTGCCTCCGCTCAGGAGGCTGCGGGCATCCGCTTCTTCAAGGGCACTTTCGCCGAAGCTCAGGCAGAGGCACAGCGTCAAGGCAAGCCCCTCTTTGTGGACTTCTACGCTACGTGGTGCGTCCCCTGTAAGAAGATGGAGAAGACGATCTTCACTCAGCCTGAGATCGGAGCTTTCTTCAATGCTAAGTTCATCAACCTCCAGCTCGATGCTGAGGCTCCTGAGAACGTCGAGATCGCCAAGAAATATAAGGTCGAGGCTTTCCCTACGCTCGGGATTATTGGTGCTGATGGCAAGGCTATCCAGATCAACGTGGGCTTCATGAAGGCCGACGAACTTCTTGAGATGGGTAAGACCGCCGTAGGCGATGTCAAGGGCTTCGATGAGCTGTACAAGGAGTACCGAGCTCAGCCCAACGATCTGAAGATCCAGCAGGAGCTTCTGACTATGGCTCCACGCTTCCTCACCACGCAGGATGGCATGGATGCCGAGAAGTGGGTGGTACGTGTACGTAAGCTCTACAAGGAGTACCTTGCTAAGAAGATGGCAGACAACAGCCTTATCAATAAGAAGGACTACCTGATCATCAGCAACCTCGGAGGGGATGATCCCGATGAGGTGGCCCGTGTCGTCGAGTACATCAACTCCAACCTCGATGCTTGGATTGCTGCTGTCGGAGAGCCTGCAGCGTACTATGTCATTGAGAAGAACGATGAGCGCATGCTTGAGCTCGTCAAGAAGGGCGATGAGTCCTACAAGACCTACTTGGAGAAGATCCGTACGGACTACAAGAAGGCCTATGATGTGATCAAGTTCAAGAAGGTAACGCCCTATCAGAAGTCTGTCGACTACTATGGTGCTCTCTATGCGATCTACAAGAGCAAGGATGTAGCTCGCTACATTCAGCTCATGTCTAGCTACCTCAATGGTCTTGGCGAAGATGCCAATGCTGCTGACTTTGGTATCGCTGCTCAGTCGCTCTACAACGCTGCAGGCAACAAACTTACCCCTGCTGATCACAAGCAGGCCATCGCTTGGCTCCAGAAGGCTATCCCCAGCGAGTCCGTCCTGATGAATAAGATCAACTTCCTCGTCATGGTCGGAGACTCTTACCGTGAGCTGAAGGACTACAAGCAGGCTCGTGAGTACTACAACCAAGCCTATGGTGAGTCTCTCCAGATGGGAGATGCAGAGCAAGCTCAGCAGATGATCCAGGCTTCGGTCGTCTACAAGCTCTCCACTCTCGAACTCCTCGAGAAGTAGTCACCCGCTGACTCCTCCCGACTGTATAGAAAAACCCCGAGCGTCTACAGGTAGACGCTCGGGGTTTTTCTATGCATTTTGCCTCCTTCTTCCCGCTTTCCCCTCGGAGATTCATAGAGCCATGCTCTTCTTTTACTGCCAACGTGGGGGTAGAATAAGCCCCTTCGCTACAGGAGTAACGAAGGGGCTTGTCGTTAGAATTCCATCATCTGTCCGTCGTATGCTTGTACGAGGCGCTTGCGAGAATTGTTGTACTGGCTTGAGAAGAAGTCAAGACGAGGATCATAGTACTTAGTCTTGATGCCGAGGAGGCCACAGATCGAGTTGGAGAGTAGGTCGGTCATGATCTTCCTATCCTTAGCAGCGACGATCTCTGCATAGATCTCGGGACGCTCCTGACGAAGCACGGGCGAGACATATACCATCAGTGGGATCGTCACCCCTGGGCGAGAGACCTCGTGCTCACAGTAGTCAGGACGCTGAGGATTCTCGAAGACAGCCTGTCCATGATCTGAAAGGTAGACGAGGATAGTAGGTGTCGAGCTGTAGCGCTGTATGATCTGTGAGATGATCTGGTCATTATAGTGGATGGAGTTCACATAGTCACAGATGACTCCACGACGCTTATCGTCCGTAGGTGTAGGCATTCCATTGGGGAGGTTCTTCGGAAGATCCTTCGTGCTGAATGTTGCCTTCTCGTGGATGTAGCGCTCAGTGAAGGGGCTGTGTGACCCCATCAAATGGATGACTTCACAGAACTCCGAGCGATCACTTCTCTGAGGGATCGTTGTGCGGTCCAATAGAAGAGGGAGGATATCGCTATCTAGCGAGGTATCCCAGTCACTAGCAGTGCGGTTGCGTACAAAGCGAGTACTGTCTGCGGTAGCGGCTATCGTAGGTATCATTTGCACGCCAGAGCCTTGCTTCTCCTGGTTACTGACCCAGTAAGTATAGTAGCCAGCCTTCGAGAGCATCAGAGGAAGTGTGGGGTACTTATACCATTCTTTCTCCTTTCCTTCACGAGAATAGAAGGTCATACTCTCTGAGATGGAGCTCGTAGTCCAAGCTGCAGAAGAGACGGCATCTGTGAAGAGCACCAGGTCTCCTGTCTTAGCGAGCGAGTCCTGATGCGGTGTATTAGGGAGCGGATAGCCATAGCAATGCATGTAGTCTCGTCGCATAGATTCGCCGAGTACTATGATGACATTGATCCCCTTCATATCACGAGTATGCTTGATGGTACCGACATTGATGAGGCGAGCTTCGGCACTATACTTCGCTAGTTCTTCGGCATCCTTCATACAAGTAGTCGTACCTCGGTAGATTCGTTCGACGGGAGCCATGTAGAGGTAGCTAGCGATCGAGCGCTGTGCTGGCTGTACGAAGAAGGCCGAGATCGGCAGAGTCACGAGGAGCGCTCCGAAGAAGAGGATGCGAACACGTGGAGCACCTACGCTCTTTCCCCAGCGACGGGCGCTCCAAAAGTAGACACCAAGGAGGGCAACGAGGGCAAGGAAAGGGAGGAAGAAGACCTTATAGTTGAGGTTCTCGAGGAAGGCTGATGCTTCTCCTGGATTGGTCGAAAGGATGTTGAGCGCAATGCTGTCCGTATAGACCGAATTATAAGAGAAGATCAGGAAGGATTCAAAGAGCAGGAGATACCCATAGACGAAGATCGTGATCCCCTGAAGTGCCCCACGCAGCCAGCGATAAGGGGAGAGTGCAACGATGAGTGTTGGCAGTGCTGACCATGCCAAGATACTCAGCGTCTGATAGACCAGTTCTCCGAAGTAGGGTAGTCGTCCTTGGTCTAAGTAATAGTCCCCCGCAGCCCACAGCTGGAGGAGGAAGAGCAGCAGGGCAAAGAAACGCTGCTGATACAAACGCTGCAGATAGCGCCCGAAGAAGGAATTATCCAGCGTGGAAGTATTGAATGACATAAGTCGTTGGGGTTTGTCTGGCTATATAGCTAATGTGGGTAACCAGCTAGAGGCGGACGTAGAGGGGATCGCCTGTAATTTCTTTGATGACCTCGATGAAGGGAGGGAACTTGATCTCCAGATCCGGAGCGCAAGAGATTTCGAGGATTTGGTAGTCACGACGAGGCTCTATGAAATCATCGACTTCAAAGTACTGCTTAGCCCAAACGAAGCTACGGCGAAGCTTATGCACAAGTACTTCGTCGAGCGAACCGATGGAGTTGAGGTAGGAGACGTATTCGTCGGGACCTATTTGTCGCTCGGTGATGATGGGTTGTGATTCGACGGGGCTCTTACGAGTCATGAAGTAGACGTAGTTCCCACGAAGTCCACGCTTACGGATTCGGATGCTGGAGCCATCTTCTTGGTCGAGGTAAGCTTGGTATAGGTCTGTCTCCACGCCGTAAGGGATCTCGCCGGTCACGTGGACGAGGAAGCGACGGCGGATATCACTGAAGGTCGCTGGGTCATCGCCAAGAGTTTCGTGGATGGCATCGAGGACTTGGCGGATCTTGACTTGGAAGTCGACATTGTTCTCTACGATATGTAGCTGGGGGTGTCCCGTCCAAGCTTTGAGGATACGAGCATCTAGGTCGCGAGCCTCTTCGATGGTCTCGCCTCGGAAGCTATTGGTCTCGAGGGTGTAGAATTCTTCTGCCCCTTGTGCGGCCGTGACCATGTGGATGACGGCATCATATCGGGCATCACGGACTTTGACTTCGGAGAGGCTCAGTTCGTCGAGCATTGCTTGCCACATGGTTCTCTCGACGTAGTTGGAGATATCCATTGTTCCTCGGTCGGAGATGATTAGGACGGGGTGCGAAGCGGCGTGTGCGAGCTCGAGGAAGGTATCTTCCATCTGGATCTGATACTTGAGGACGGCCTTCTCGATGTTGTAGAAGTACTGGCGATCGGGGGTAGCGAAGTTGATCGAAGCGTTGTTGAAGAGCGTCGGAGTCTCAGGCAAGGCGTAGACAAGGTAACCAAGGTCGCTGAAGTGCTCAATGATTTGCGCCAGAGCCGTAGTCTTGCCGGCGCAAGGACCGCCAGTGAGGGCGATGCGGGTAATATTCTTATTCATCTATAGTCTTTTAGGGGCGTTAAGGCCGTCACAAAGATACTCCTCTTCGGCCAAAGCATGAGTTTCTCCCTACTTCTAGCATCATATTGCCTCGGGCCAAACGTATGCAGGGCGGCCGAAAAGCATTCGCCCCCTCACTCCAGCGATAGGAGTAAGGGGGCGAAATCGTATCAGAACGTGCGTCCGAAGCCGTGACTAGTACTTCGGATTCTGACGAAGGTTCTCAGGATTGGCCTGAATGTCGTCGGCGGGGATGGGGTAGAGCTGACGGTAAGCATCCGAAGCCTTCCCTTCCTTTACTCCTGCCTTCCAAGGCCAGACATAGTCGCCGGAGATGAACTTCCCAAAACGAATGAGGTCCGTACGACGCTGTCCTTCCCAGTAGAACTCACGACCACGCTCGGCGAGGATCTCAGTGAGCTCGGGAAGTGCTCCGTAGTTGCCCACGGTCGAGCCGTAAGCACGAGCACGCACAAGGTTGAGGTAAGTCAAGCCCTTCGCTACGTCGGCCTTGCCACGAGCGGCTGCTTCGGCGAAGTTGAGGTACAGCTCAGCCAGACGGAAGAGTGGGAAGTCCGTGTCTGCATGGTCCCCGTTGCTGCCGTTAGCGCCAGTGCTGGTGACATTGCGGAACTTGTAGACGTAAACCCCTTCGTTGAACTCCGTCACCGACTTGATCTCGCCCGTACCTACAGCCGTGATGAGGGCACGCTTGTCGGTAGCAAGGTTAGCACCGAAGAGCTTGAGCAGGCCTGCCGTAGCACGGTTGCCGTTCCAGCCACCATTGACCCCCATGTTCACCCCCGTTGCCTTCTTAGCGTCAGCTCCGGTAGAGGAATTGATGAGGAAGGTCATACCGCCCCAGTTCTGCGAGCGCTGTCCGTCGTAGTTGATGGAGAGCAGGACCTCAGGATTATTGAGGTTGTTGTCCGCTAGGAAGAGACGAGCGTAGTCGGTGTGTAGGCTGTACTTGCCCGAAGCGATCACACGCTCAGCATACGCTGCTGCATCGGCGTAGCGCTCGGTACCAGTGTAGACCTCTGCATTGAGGTAAAGGCGGGAGAGCAGTGCCCAAGCTGCAGCCTGGTCAGCACGGCCGTAGACATTAGCCTTAGGAGCCTTGAGGTCGGACTCAATAGCCTTCAGCTCAGACTCGACGTAGGCAAAGAGCTCCTTACGGCTAATCTGACGAGGATAGACCTTACCCGTGGGGGTGGACTCGTCGATGAAGGGTGGATTGCCGAAGAGATCCATCAGCACCCAGTACTGATAAGCTCTCAGGAAGCGAGCCTCAGCACGGTAGGTGCGGACGGTAGCATCCGAGCTCTGATCCTCAGTGTTCTTGAGGAACTCCGAGGCGAGCTTGATCTGGTAGATCGAGCGGTAGTAGAAGCCTCGCAGGATCGGATTAGAAGCCGACCATGAGAAGGCATGGAAGTCGGGTACCCCGCCGTCACCCCAAGCACAGATAGCCGTCTCCGTTGGGAGTTCTTGGAGGTTAAACAGGCCACGAACGAAGTCGCTCGTACCTTCGTCGATCCCTGCAATATCGCCTCCGTCGCCATTCCCTGTGAGGCCGAAGGCACCGTAGACCTTAGCAAAAGCCTGAAGGGTCTTCTCTGGTGAGGAGTAGATCGTCTTATTAGTATCGCCGTTGGTGGGGAAGCGGTCAAGGTCCTTGACACAAGAGCTAAGGCCGAGCGCACCGATAAGCCCCAGCGCCGTGAAGCTACGGCGAAGCATGTTCTTATTTGTACTCATGATTAGCTAGCCATTAGAGTGAGAGAGAGAGGTTGAGCGTGTAGGTGCGTGGCACGGGGTAGAGGCTGAAGTCGATCGCCCGCTCAGGGTCAAGACCCTTGTAGGGAGAGAGGGTGAAGACGTTCTGCACCGTAGCCGAAGCACGGAGGTTAGCACGCCCAAGGATCCGTCCGAAGTCATAGGCCAGAGTGAGGTTGTCCATCTTGAGGAACGAAGCCTTGTGCAGGTAGTAGTCCGAGATGATCTGCTTGTCGCTGCTGTTCTTGAAGTCTGAGTTGTTGATCTCAGGCGTAGTATTGCGGAAGTACTGGCCAGAGTTCAGCACCGAGGTGTGCGTCGCCATGTAGGAGGAGACGTTGTCGTAGATGTAGTTCCCGAGGCTAGCACGGAGCGAGGTTGAGAGCGTCCAGCGGTCGAGCGAGAGGCTAGTAGAGAAGCCCATGATGACCTTAGGCTCTGGGTTATGCGTGCGGTACTTGTCGAGCTCGTTGATGACCCCGTCGTTATTGCGGTCGACGAACTGGCCTTCCAGAGGCTTGCCATTAGCGTCGTACTTCTGCTGGTAGACGAAGAAGGTACCTGGAGCGTAGCCTACGGAGTGGATCTGCACGTTAGTACCCGTACCACCGGTGACACCACCTGTGGGCACACCCTGATAGCCTGGGACTTCGACAGCGTTGAGCTTGGTGATCTTGGTGCTGTTGGAGCTGATGTTGTAGCCCACATCCCAAGAGAAACGCTTGGTCTGGATAGGTGTAGCGTTGATGCTCAGCTCGAAGCCCTTGCTGGTGATGTTCCCTACGTTCGTGAGGATACGATTTGAGAAATTAGCCCCTGCAGGAGTAGGGATCTCGTTCAAGAGGTCGCTGGTGTTCTTCTGGTAGAAGTCCAGTGTCCCTGAGAGACGACCCTTGATGAAGCTGTAGTCGAGACCCACGTTGTAGGTAGCGGTCTGCTCCCAGTGGATGTTGGCATCGTAGGCAGCTGGGCGAAGCATGTTGTAGTACGTATCGCCGAACTGGTAGCGAGCCGTGTTCGTGCTCAGCGAGTAGAAGGGCAGGTAGGTGTAGTTACCGATACCGTCCTGCTGACCCGTGACCCCGTAGCCGAGGCGGAGCTTGAGGTCATCGATCCAGTAGGTATCCTTGAGGAAGGACTCTTGATTGATACGCCAAGCTAGAGCCAGTGCAGGGAAGATACCCCAGCGGTTCTCCTTGCTGAAGCGAGAGGAGCCGTCGGCACGGACGGTAGCCGTGAGGAGGTAGCGATCGAGGAGGCTATAGTTCAGACGGCCGTAGAAGGATACGAGGGTATTCTGAGGATAGTCGTACTCGAAGGGAGGGGTAGAGACAAGCGTCTTGTCGAAGGTATAGTCAGGCGTATTGTGTACGTAGGTCTTCCAGTCCTGATAGGAATACCCTGCCATGACATCCAGACGGCTTTTGATGGAGGAGAACTCCTTGACATAGTTAGCGTAGAAGTCAAAGAGCAAGCTACGCTTACGCTGGTCGTAGGTGTTGTTCGTCCCGCTCTTCAGTTCGTCGGGCTTACCAGCCTGCTTGTAGGTGAAGCGCTGCCAGCCTAGCGAAGAGGCAGCGGGGATGACGACGCTCCCCTTACCGGAGGCATAGTCGTAGCCGAGGTTGACATTGAGCTTGAGCTCGGGGAGGAAGTGGAGCTTGTAGTCGAGCTTGAGGTTGCTGATGGTACGGAAGACATCGCTCACGTCTTCCTTCTGCTCGAGGAGAGCGACGGGGTTGCGAGGAGCGAGCGTCTGGAGGTTCGCTCCGTCCATCCAAGCCCAGTAGCCACCGAAGGGTGCAAACTTCGCATCGTTGTCACGGACAGGACGCGTGGGGTCAAACTGGACAGCGGCACCGATAGCGTCCTTATTGGCGAAGCGGTTGTGCGTGGCTGTGACCTTCACGCTAGCGTCGATGGCTAGATGACTGTCGAAGAGGCGAGGATTGATGCTGAAGTCACCGCTGACACGGTTCATCTTGTCCGTCTTCAGTACCCCTTCCTGATGGTAGAAGCCTGTAGAGACACGATAGGGGAGCTTGCCTGCAGCACCGCTGATGCTGACGTTGTAGTCACCACCGTAGGCGAGCTGATAGATCTCATCCTGCCAGTCGGTGTTGGCAGAGCCGAGCTTAGAGACAGAGGCGGGGGCGATACGCTGGATGAGGGCACGATATTCGTCTGCCGAGAGGACACGCACACGGCGAGCAGCTTCGGAGAGCGAGCTCTGCACGGAGACAGCGATCTGGGTCTTCTGCCCGACCTTACCACGCTTCGTGGTGATCATGATGACACCGTTGGAAGCACGGGACCCGTAGATAGCCGTAGCCGAAGCATCCTTCAGTACGTTCATCGAAGCGATGTCCTGTGGGTTGATGGAGCTGAGGATGCTAGGAGCACCAGCTACTGCGGTGTTCTCGATGGGCACCCCGTCGATGACGATCAGTGGGTCGTTGCTCGCGTTGAGCGAAGCACCGCCACGGATACGGATACGACCACCAGCACCAGGAGAGCCGTCAGGAGTGATCTGCACCCCAGCTACCTTCCCTACGAGGAGTTCGCTAGCGGTAGAGATAGCCCCCTTCTGGAAGTTCTTCTCGTTGATGGAGCTGATAGATCCGGTGAGGTCCTTCTTCTGCATCGAGCCGTAGCCGACGACTACGATCTCCTTGAGGCTCTGAGCGCTCTCTTCGAGGACGACCTTCAGAGGGAAGGTTGCAGAAGCTAGTTCGACGGTCTTCGTCGTATAGCCGATGCTGGAGATGATGAGGTGTCCACGCTTGGGAGCTCGTACGGTGAATCCCCCGTTGATATCGGTGATAGCACCCTGAGGTGTTTCCTTGACCTTGACGGAAGCTCCGATGACAGCTTCACCCTTGTCGTCTACGACCACGCCCTTGACCTGGATCTCCTGCGCCAGAGCAGGTGCCGCTAGTAGGAGGAGGGAGAGACAGAGGTAGGTAAGGCGTAAAATCTTCTTCATTTTACGTACTCTGTTTGTAATAGATTAGTAGATAGATCGGGCTACCCTCCTCGGCAGAATTTGCCTTGAGGAGAGTAGCCCGATACGTGTTATTTACCTGAATTAGGGATGATGGAGATGGCGAAGCCACCGCCAGGGGCAGACTTTAGGGAGAGCTTAGAGCCCTTCTTCACCTTCATCTTGCGGATGGTATAGACCTCTGGGTTGGTCTTGTAGTGCGCACCCTTGGCATCGGCATAGATCGTAGCCGTGTAGGTCTTACCAGCGTCGAGGAAGTCGAGCGAGAGGGTAGACTTGTGTCCGTCGTAGCCAGCGACATTGCCGACGAACCAGCTGTCGGAGTCCTTTGCCTTACGAGCGATCGTGATGTATTCGCCTGGCTCAGCCTCGATGATCTTGGTGTCGTCCCAGTCTACAGCGACATCCTTGATGAACTGGAAGGCATCCATGTGCTTCTCGTACACCTCGGGGAGGTCTGCTGCCATCTGCAGCGGGCTGTACATCGTGACGTAGCAAGCGAGCTGATTGCAGATGGTGGTATTGACGTGAGAGTTGTTGTCAGGATTATACTTGTTGATGTCCATCTGGAAGATACCAGGGGTATAGTCCATGGGGCCACCGATGAGGCGAGTGAAGGGCAGTACCGTCAGGTGGTTGGGCTTACTGCCGCCGAAGGCCTGGTACTCCTGACCGCGTGCCGACTCCTGTGCTATGAGGTTGGGGTAGGTACGACTGAGGCCTGTCATGTGGACAGACTCATGGGCATTGACCGAGATCTTGTGCTTAGCCGCTTCCTTCACTGCGTGGAGGTAGTGGTTGACCATACTCTGGCCGTAGTGGTATTCTCCTCGGGGGATGATGTTCCCTACATAGCCACTCTTGACGGCGGAATAACCGTTGTCGGTCATGAACTTGTACGCCTTCTCCATGTGACGCTCATAGTTCCATACCGAGCTGGAAGTCTCGTGGTGCATGATGAGCTTCACGCCCTTCGACTTGGCGTAATCATGGAGCTCAGCGACGTCGAAGTCGGGGTAAGGGGTGACAAAGTCAAATACTCGGTCCTTGCTGTTGCCGAACCAATCCTCCCAGCCGATATTCCATCCTTCGACCAGCACAGCATCGAAGCCGTGCTTGGCTGCGAAGTCGATGTACTCCTTGACGTGCTTCGTGTTGGCAGCGTGCTTCCCGTTGGGGCGCACCTTGGAGTAGTCGGTCTCACCGATCTTCACATAGGGTAGATCATCGGTGTAGGCCCAAGAGCTCTTACCAGTGATCATCTCCCACCAGACCCCTACATATTTAATAGGCTTGATCCAGTCGGTAGTCTCGTAGGCGCAAGGCTCGTTGAGGTTGTACGTCAGCTTAGAGGCAAGGATATCACGTGCATCACGGCTAACGATAGCGGTACGCCAAGGGGTGTTGAAGGGCGCTTCGATGTGCCCGCGGTTGCCCTGAGCGTCAGGCGTGAGCTCGACACGGAAGATCATGGTCTTGTCGTCCAGCTCGAGGTTGATCGCTGGGAAGTCGATAAGAGCAGCTTCGTGGAGGTTGATGTACACGCCCTTGTCACTCTTGAGCATCAGCGGGGTCTGCACGCCAGTCTTGGAGAAGGCTTTCTGGGAGCAGTTCTCCGTGAATGCCTTGTCAAAGAGTCCACGGATCTCGGAGAGACGGCTGTGCTGGTAGTCGTACTCCTCGGTGTCGTAGTCGCCTGGGATCCAGTGCGCCTTGTGATCGCCCGTCATAGCGAACTCGGTGAGCTCACGCTTGACGACGTAGAAGTTGCGGTCCTTGCCCCCAGGGAACTCATATCGGAACCCCAGCCCGTCATCGAAGAGACGGAAGCGGATAGCTATGGGATCGCCGTTGCTCTTCTTACGGAGCGTGACGAGGAGTTCGTTGTAGTGGTTGCGGATCGACTTGACTTCGCCCCAGACGGGCTTCCAAGTCTCATCGAAGGTGGATTCCTTCGTCCCCGTGACCTCGAGCCCCTTGTCGAAGGACTTCTTCGAGTCGGTCATCTCCAGACCCAGATAGCTGGGGCGGATGATCTCCTGCCCATCGGTGAAGGCGAGGCGGTACATAGGTGCACCCTCCGAACTCATCGAGAAGTGTAGCTGGAGGCTCTTGTTGGGAGAGCTGATGGTCTGCGCCAGAGCACTCCAGCCTGTAGCTAGGGCGAGTGCTAGGGCGAGAACCCATTGTCTTGCTTGCTTCATACGTAGATTATTACTTAGTATATGTATCAATTTTTGCAATCTCTTCTTCCTTTTTGTCCTATTCAAGGGCTCTTTAGAAAGCAACTCAAGGGGATACAAATATAATAAGAAAAAGGGACGGGAAAATGCTAGGTTTTATAAATTATTTTAGCAAGGAGGGGCTTCTTTCCGTTAAGATGACGAACTATGGGTATCGGGATGTAGGAAATGGGGTGCTATCTTCGTCCTCCTTCTAGGAGGTAAAGGAAGGAGGCTTAATAGATTAGCTAGCGGCGCTACTGTTGCCTCGGGGGAGGTAGCAGTAGTACCTCTCTCGAGGCGCTAGTAGTGCCTCTGAAGCTTTAAAAAGGGTGCAGGGAAGTGGACTTTTGTATGTGTTTAAGAAAGGGAAAAGTGCAAAATGGGGTAGAGAATCCTGCATAGAGCTGGTGGAGTCTTAGCTTCCTAAGCGGAGAGAAGCCAAGCCTTGTCCCTCACTGCTGGCCTCGTCTCCCGAAGGGAAGTACCCCCGCTATCGGGAGGAATGATCCTAGCGAATGAACTATCTTTGCACAGATGCACTTATGGATAAGCATCATATATCATACCTCATAGATAGACCGTATAATGGGAAGTATCCTAGTCATCTTCATCGCACTGACCGCCCTTGGCATTCTGGCCGCTCTCATAGGCTATGTGCAGGCACGCCTTCGGGCTCGTCGCATCGCCCGAGGCGAAGCTGTCGCACCCGAGCAAGAGTACACCCCGCCCTCGGGTGGCTGCTGTGGACAGCATCTGACCTGTGAGCACGACAGCCTGCTGGCAGCCGTGAGCGAGCGTATCGAGTACTACGACGACGAGGAGCTCGACCGCTATATCGGCACCCCCGCCTCAGGCTATCGGGAGGCGGCGGTGGAGGAGTTCCGTGAGATCCTCCTCACGCTTGATGCCGACGATGTGCCAGGCTGGGTGCGTAGCTTACAGCTCCGAGGGATCGAATTCCCCGAGAGCCTGCGCCCCGAGCTCTACCTCATCGTGTCGGAGCATAGAGATTACCACGCCATCGTCGGCCGTCACGAGGCTACGGCGATCGTCTAGGAAGCCCAGTCTATATCATCGGGATGCCAAGCATCTTCACCTATCAGTTCTTCCAGAATGCCCTCGGGGCTTCGCTTCTGACTGCCATCATCTGTGGCTTGGTGGGAGCGTATATCGTCGTGCGCCGCATCGTCTTCGTCAGCGGGGGGATCACGCATGCTTCTTTTGGGGGGATAGGTCTAGGGCTGTACCTTGGCATCAATCCCATCCTCTCGGCTGCGGGAGCAGCCGTACTAGCAGCCTTCTCCATCGGCAAGCTCAGCCGAAGCGAAGGCATCCGGGAGGACTCGGCCATCGCCAGCGTATGGGCGCTGGGTATGGCGCTGGGGGTGCTATTCATGACCTTGACCCCAGGCTATGCCACGAGCCTGCCCTCGTACCTTTTCGGGAATATCCTCCTAGTCACGACGGGCGACCTCATCGCCCTCGGGGCGCTGGCGCTGCTCCTCGTCCTGCTCTTCGTCCTCGGCTACCGACGCATCTTGTATATTGCCTTCGATGCGGACTTTGCTCGGGTGCGGGGATTGAAGGTCGAACTCTGGGAGCGTGTCCTCCTCCTGCTCGTGGCTGTGAGCCTCGTACTGACGATCCGATCGGTGGGCATCATGCTCCTGCTGAGCCTGCTCACGCTTCCCCAGACGACGGTAGGCCTCTTCACCTCGGACTTCCGACGGATCATCTTCGGCTCGATCCTCCTGTCTGCCCTTGCCAATATAGGGGGGCTTCTCCTGAGCTACTACGTCCTGAGCGTCCCCTCGGGTGTCCTCATCATCCTGCTCCTTTTCCTCTTCCTCGCTCTCGGCAAATGTCTCAGTGCTCTCCTCAGGAAAAGAAGCCTACGTCGCTGACGGTACACCTCGGGAGCCTCTGCCTGCTCCTCTGTGTCCTCGCCTTCGGCACTGCTTGCTCTCGGCAAGCCAATACCGCTGCCTCCCGAGGGTGGCAAGCCTTCATCACCCGCTACAACGTCCTTTATAATGCTTCGGAAGCCTACGAGGCCTCCTACCGAGCCTTCGTCGAGGCTACGCGTGAGGATTACTCGGAGCGTCTCTATCTGGATCCCTTAGCCCTCAGTCTGGAGCGAGGGGAGAAGGCTGGGAACTTCTCCCGTGCGATCGAGAAGGCCGAGAAGGCGATCCGTGAGCACAGCATCACCCGCAAGCCTCTGAAAGCCCCAGGCTGGCGGCGCGACCCCGTGGCTGTGCGCCTCGATCAGAAGAGCGAGTACAATCCCGCCCTCTCTGAGGCTTGGCTCCTCCTCGGACAAAGCTACTTCTACGAGGGTCGCCTTGCGGATGCTCGCTCCACCTTCGAGGATATCTCCCGTCGCTATGCTACTGAGCCCGAGGTGCGGGATGTAGCTCGGCTCTGGCTCGTGCGCCTCGCTACGCTCTCGGGGCGCTACCTAGAGGCCGAGGAGGAGCTTCGCCAGCTCCATGAAGGAGGCGATACGCCCGAGAAGCAAGCCCCTTACCTCTATCATCAAGCTCGCGCCGAACTCTCCCTCGCCCGAGGAAGAGATGCCGAAGCTCTGCCTCATCTCAGCTTCATCGCTGGGCGGGAGAAGCATCCGCTCCTTCGGGCTAGGCTTTTCTTCCTCCTAGGGCAAGTGGAGGAGGCTCTCGGACACCGAGCCGAGGCCGAGCATGCCTTTGCTCGTGCTGAGCGTACGGCTCCACTCCCTCCGCTAGAGCTTGCTGCCCACCTGCGTCGCCTTGCCCTCCAGAGCGAAGGGGCTAGGGGAAGCGCTCGCTTGAAGGCTCTGGCTACCAAGCGTCGCTATGCTCCCTACCAAGATGAGGTCTATCTGGCGCTCTCGGGGCGCTACCTCGCCCTTGGGCAGAGGGCAGAGGCGAAGCACAGCCTGCAGCTAGCTGTGAACTCCTCCCAGCAGAAGGGGCATGCTTGGGCTGCTGCTTGGGCTGAACTTGGACTGCTGGCGCTCGAGGAGCGTCGCTACCCCGAGGCGCATGATGCCTTCGCTCTCGCTCTACCCGCCCTCTCGCCCAAGCACCCCAAGTACCCTCGCCTCAAGGAGCTCCTCCCTGGGCTTCAGCTCCTTCGACCATCGGCTCTTCTTGTTCGGCGCTCCGATAGTCTCCTTCGTCTAGCCAACCTCCCCGAGTCCGCCCGCTTAGCTCATGTAGATAGCCTTATCCATCAGGTGCGCTCCCGTAGGCGAAGCTCCCTGCCTCTAGGTGCTCACCGAGGGGTACAGCTTCCTCCTAGTACTGAGGTGGGAGGAGGGAAGCGGGGCTTCTACTTCGATGATCCTAGGCAGATCGCCGAGGGTCGTCAGCGTTTCCTTGAGCTCTGGGGCGACCGTCCCCTCACAGACGACTGGAATAGATCCCGTCGTGCGCTTTCGCTGGATCCTTTGGCGGGAGAGCAGGGCTCCCCGCTCGCCAAGACCGAGCCTTCGGGGGAAGAGCTCCTAGAGGGCACAGACTCGCTCGACCGAGCCTTCTACCTCCGAGATCTCCCGCTGACGGCCGAGGCGAAGGACTCCCTCTCTACTCGCACCGCTACCGCCCTCTACGAGATGGCAGGCCTGCTCTCCGAGCGGCTGGAGCTCCTCTCCGATGCGGATGCCGTCTATAGTCGGCTCATCCGAGACTACCCGCTCTTTCCCCAGCGGGAGGAGGCTTGCTATAAGCATCTGCTCCTAGCCCTTCGACGAGGGCACGAGGTGGAGGCTGAGCGGCTCCGTAGGCACTTCCTCTCGGAGTTCCCGACTTCCCCCCGATCCACCCTCCTTGGGCAAGCGGATTATCTCGCTGAGCTTCGCCGTCTTGACACGCTCGCAGGGAGACTCTATGAGGAGGCTTGGACGAACTATCGGGCGGGTGAGCAAGCGGCGGTGCTCTCTGCTCTGGAGCGGCTCCACCAGCTCCCCATGATCCCCGAGGAGCTTCGCCCGAAGGCTCTTCTGCTCTCTGCCCTCTCTGAGGCAAGTCAAGGACGTGAAGCCCAGCTGGAGCTTCAGCTATCAGCCTTCGTGGAGCAGTACCCACGGGAGGAACTCTTGCCCTATGTCTCTTCGCTTCTGGAAGGCCTTCGGGTTGGACGCAAGCTGAAGGGCGGGACGCTACCCCCTTCCTCCGAAGGGAGCTCTACGGGTGACTCGGTCGTACCATCCTCCGCCCCCCTCTTCCTCCCTCCCACGCCCGAAGAAATTCCTAGCCTCCTTCTCCTCTATACCGAGGGCGAGATCCAGCCTCATGAGGTGTACTTTGCCCTCATGACCTTTGGCTATTCGACCTTCACGCAGTGGCCTCTACGTGCCGAAGCCTTGCTCCCGACGAGCGGGCTCTCGGGCTATCTCATTCAGGGCTTCCGCTCTCAGGATGAGGTCGCTACCTACCTAAGGAAGGCAGCAGCGACGGGTGGCCTTCGCTCCTTGCTCCCCCGAGGAGTGCAGCTTCTTCCCCTCACGGAGGCGAACCGCATGAGGCTCTCTCGGGAGACCTTAGAAGCCTATCTTAGCTTCCTCAAAACCCTCCCCTAGGAGGCACAACGGCCCGTCTCAGACTTCCCGAAGAGGCTCGGGTGCAGATAGACTGCTAGAAAAAGCTTATTTTTGTGTGCCTTAGTGGCTTAGCTTGGTTGCATCCTCAAGGGGCTTACCGAGCTAGGCGGGCTCCTATTTACATCACAATAAAGACTATACACGAGTTATTCATGGAGAAGGTAATACGTAGGGCACTCATCTCGGTGTACCACAAGGACGGACTAGCAGAGATCTTAGCGCTCCTTCATAAGGAGGGTGTGGAGTTTGTCTCGACTGGCGGGACAAGTGCGTTCATCGAGAGCTTGGGTTATCCTTGCGTTGCCGTCGAAGACTTGACCAAGTATCCCTCGATGCTTGGAGGCCGAGTCAAGACCTTGCACCCCGCTATCCAAGGGGGTATCCTCGCCCGACGTAGCCACGAAACAGACCAGAAGGAAGTCGCTGAGTACGGCCTCTCGCTTATTGATCTGGTCATCGTGGACCTCTATCCCTTCGAAGCTACCGTCGCCTCTGGTGCTAGCGAAGAAGACATCATCGAGAAGATCGACATAGGTGGTATCAGCCTCATCCGCGGTGCTGCTAAGAACTTCGAGGATGTAGTCATCGTGCCCTCGCAGGCCGACTATGCTACCCTCCACGAGATCCTTACGGCTCATGGAGCACGTACCACGCTCGCTGAGCGTCGCCACTTCGCTCGCCGTGCCTTCGCCGTCAGTTCGCACTACGACTCGGCGATCTTCCGCTACTTCGATGGGGAAGAGCACTCCGCCCTTCGCCTCACCGCTGACGGCGCTAAGCACCTACGCTATGGGGAGAATCCCCACCAGCAGGGAGTCTTCTACGGCGACCTTGAGCGCTACTTCGAGCAGCTACACGGCAAGGAGCTCTCCTACAACAATCTTCAGGACATCGAGGCAGCCGTCTCCCTCATCCAGGACTTCTCAGAGCCCACGTTTGCCATCCTCAAGCACAACAACGCTTGTGGCTGCGCTTCTCGCCCCACGATCCTAGAGGCTTGGCAGGCTGCACTGGCTGGTGACCCCGTCTCCGCCTTCGGAGGGGTGCTCGTAGCCAACCGCCCCGTGGACCTCGAGACCGCCGAAGAGATCAACAAGCTCTTCTTCGAGGTGCTCATCGCTCCAGACTTCACCGCCGAAGCCCTTCCCATCCTCGAGAGTAAGAAGAACCGCATCCTCCTGCGCCAGCGTGAGGCGATCCACAGCTCGTGGTCGTACCGCTCGATGCTCGGTGGAGTGCTCGCACAGGAGACCGACCGTGCTGTGGAGACTAGCGCCGAGATGAAGCCCGTTACTAAGGTAGCTCCCACGGACAAGGAACTCGTGGATCTCGTCTTCGCTACCAAGCTCGTCAAGCACAGCAAGAGCAACGCGATCGTCCTCAGTAAGGATGGTCAGCTCATCGCCTCGGGGGTCGGACAGACTTCGCGTGTCGATGCCCTCCAGCAAGCTATTGCGAAGGCTCGCCACTTTGGTTTTGACCTCCACGGAGCCGTCCTCTCAAGTGATGCCTTCTTCCCCTTCGACGACTGCGTCACGCTCGCTGCCGAAGCTGGGATCACAGCTATTGCTCAGCCTGGGGGATCTGTACGTGATGCCGATAGCATCGCCGCCGCTGACCGCCTTGGGGTAGCGATGGTGATGACAGGCGTGCGCCACTTCAAGCATTAGAATTAAGACAATACGACTAAGATAAGAATGGGACTTTTTTCCTTTAGGCAGGAGCTGGCGATGGACCTGGGTACTGCCAATACCATCATCATCAAGGATGACAAGATCGTCCTCGATGAGCCCTCTGTAGTAGCCTTCGACAACCGTACGGGCGAGATGATCGCCGTGGGCACCAAGGCCCGAGAGATGTACGAGAAGGGCAACGCTAATATCCGTACTATCCGCCCCCTCCGAGAAGGTGTGATCGCAGACTTCGACGCTGCTGAGCACATGATCCGAGGGATGATACGCATGATCAGCCGTCGTCGTGGGTGGTTCACCCCTTCGCTACGTATGGTCGTCTGTATCCCATCAGGGAGCACGGAGGTAGAGATCCGTGCTGTCCGTGACTCCAACGAGCATGCGGGTGGACGTGATGTCTACATGATCTACGAACCCATGGCTGCTGCTATCGGTGTCGGCATAGACGTACTTGCTCCTGAGGGGCACATGATCGTAGACATAGGTGGCGGTACTACCGAGATCGCTGTCATCTCCCTGGGTGGAATCGTCGAGGATCAGTCCATCGACACCGCAGGCGATGAGCTGACGCAAGACATCATGGACCACATGCGTGACCGACACCAAATCAAGGTCGGGGAGCGCACAGCAGAGCAGATCAAGATCCAGGTAGGTGCTGTCTATGCCGACCTAGACGATGCTCCTGCCGACTTCACCGTATGGGGTGCGAACATGATGGACACCATGCCCCGCAAGGTCGATGTCAACTATCGTGAGATCTGCGAATGCCTAGATAATTCGATCGGGAAGATCGAGAGCGCCATCCTGCGTACCCTAGAGGCTACTCCTCCTGAGCTCTATGCCGACATCGTGGCTAACGGGGTCGTGCTGACGGGTGGTGGAGCACTCCTGCGTGGGCTCGACAAGCGCCTCAGTGAGCGCTTCGGTCTGCAGTTCAAGATCGCAGAGAACCCTCTTCACTCCGTCGCTATCGGTACCGGTATCGCGCTGAAGAACGTGCATAACTTCAACTTCCTCTTCCGCTAAGCTCTTTGTCCTAGCTCCGTCTCCGTGGATAAGCTCCTTGAGTTCCTCCAGAAGTATCGGCACTGGTTCGTCTTCATCCTTTTGGAGGCGATCGCCCTTGGCACGCTCTTCAATGGGACGCTCTATTCACGGAGCCTCGGTTGGTATGCCACGAGTACCGTCTTCGGGCGGGTAGGCGAACTGATGACAGAGGCGTGGAGCTACATCGACCTAAGACCCAAGAACGAAGAGCTCCTTCGGGAGAACGCACGGCTTCGAGCAGCCTATACGCTCCTCTCTCGGCAGATGCAGGATGCGGAGGCACATGGTCGCCTCCCTCACCTGCATGCTACCGACAGTCTCCCCGTAGACCCTTCATCGGTGATCATCGCTCGGGTGGTCAATCGCATTGCCCCTACGGGTGAGATCTACTACACGATCAACAAAGGACGGCTCGATGGTGTCGAGCCCGATATGGGTGTGATGAGTGCTTCGGGGGTCGTCGGGGCGGTGATGACCGTCTCCGACCACTATGCGCTAGTGATCCCTGTACTCAATCCCAAGATCCGCCTCTCCTGCACTCTCCTCGGGCAGGAAGTGAGCGGGACACTCACCGCCACCTCCAATCCCAACGCTAACCATGCGATGCTGAGCAACGTACCTCCACATGCTCAACCACATCTGGGGGATACGATCACCACGAGTGGCTACTCCTACCTCTTCCCCGAAGGGATGATGGTGGGCACGGTCTCTGATACCATCCCCGTCAGGGTCAAGGGCAGTGCAGGGACCTTCGCCAACTATCAGGTGCGCCTAGCGACGGACTTCCAGAGTCTGCGCTATGTCTACATCATCCGAGAGAAGCCCGCACGGGAGGTGCGAGCCCTCGAAGACTCGATAAGCCCCAAAGATGAATAGTCCCTATCTGCGCTTTGCTCTCTTCTCGGTGCTCTTCGTAGCGCTGCAGGTGTGGGTCTTGAGTCCCATCGCCCTCTTCCGTGTAGCCACACCTTACCTCTATCCTTTTCTCCTCTTGCTACTCCCCGTAGGCACGAGTAGGAGCACGCTCTGTATCGTGGGCTTTGTCTTAGGCTTCTTGATCGACTTCTTTGGCCTAACGCCTGGCTTGCATGCCTCAGCATTCACGCTGACGGCCTTCCTGCGTCAGCCCATCCTCTACCTACTTACGGAGAAGAATACGCCCGAGCATCTCCTGCCACTCTTCCCCACGCTGCGGGGTGGGGCGGTACTGCTACTCACCCTCCTTCTGCTCATACATCATGTGCTCCTCTATAGCCTAGAGGCGGGTATGGGGCTAGCGAGCTGGCATCTCCTGATGAGCTTCGTGGCGGGCTATGCTTTCTCTTGGGTACTTTCGGTGATGACGCTCTTCTTCTTCGGGACAGGAGAAGGGGCACGTGCCAAGTAATCACTCCCTATGGTCAACGACGAGCTCTTCCGTAGACGCTGGCTGATCATCGGGCTCACCTTCGCCATCGTCGGTATCTTCATCGCTCGACTCTTCTCCCTGCAGATCGTCAGCAATGACTACAAGCGGCGAGCGGAGAACAATGCCTATTACATCCTCACCACCATACCTGCCCGTGGGGTCATCTTCGACCGCAAGGGCGAGCTCCTCGTAGCTAATCGTCCCATCTACGATCTGATGATCGTCAATCATGAGGCTAAGGGCAAGCTCGACACCACGCTACTAGCCTCGACGCTGGGCCTTCCCCGTGAGGAGATCGTCCAGAAGCTCGAAGCCGTCCGTGACCGAAGGGTCAATCGTGGTTACAATCCCTATACCCCGCAAGTCTTCCTCTCCCAGCTCGAGCCTGAGGAAGTAGGGCGCTTCGAGGAGCAGTTGTATAAGTTCCCCGGCTTCTCGGTACGCTCTCGCACGATCCGTCAGTACAACTACCATCATGCTGCCCATCTGCTAGGCTACCTCTCCGAGGCGAGCACCACGGATCTCGAGCGGGATAGCACGATCATGCGAGGCGACTTCGTCGGGCGAAGTGGTGTCGAGCGTACCTATGAGGAAGTGCTGCGAGGAGAGAAGGGGGAAGAGATCTTCTACCGTGATGCCCGTGGACGCATTCAGGGGCGCTTCGATGCTGGAGCGCATGACCGAGCTCCCGTGGCAGGACGAGACCTTACCCTCTCGATCGATGCGGGTCTGCAGGAGCTAGGCGAGCGCATGATGCGGGGCAAGCGTGGTGCCATCGTGGCTATCGAGCCTGAGACGGGTGAGATCCTAGCCCTTGTCACGGCACCCAACTATGATCCCGAGCTCCTAGCGGGTAAGAGTAAGGGGGAGAACCACCGCATGCTCGAAGAGACCTTCGGTAAGCCGCTCCTCAACCGTGCGATCCAAGGGAACTATCCTCCAGGCTCTACCTTCAAGCCCGCCCAAGGAGCGATCTTCCTCGCCGAAGGCTCCATCAATCCCTCGATGGCTCTCTCGTGCTACCACGGCTATCCACCCCTAGGGAATCGCCCGAAGTGTCACAGCCATCCCAGCCCTATCTCCCTTGTCCCAGCCCTTGCCACCTCGTGTAATGCTTACTTCTGCTGGGGCCTACACTTCATGCTCGATGACCGCAAGCGCTACCCCTCAGCAGCCGTCGCCCTCGAGCACTGGAAGCAACGTATTGTGTCCCTCGGCTACGGCTACCGCCTCGGTGTCGACCTCGTCGGCGAGAAGCGTGGCTACATCCCGAATAGTGGGGTCTATGACAAGGTCTATAAGGGACGCTGGAATGCTAGCTCCATCATCTCGATCGCCATCGGGCAGGGGGAAGTCCTCGCTACTCCTCTACAGATAGCGAACCTCGCAGCCCTCATCGCCAACCGAGGCTACTACATCCGTCCGCACGTCGTCCATTCGATCAAGGGCATGCCCATAGATACGATGTACCGCAATCACCAGCCCACGGGGATCTCTCGGGAGCACTGGGAGTACATCGTCGCAGGTATGGCTGGGGCGGTCACCGGGGGTACGTGTCGAGGGGCGAACTTCGCCCCAGGCGAGATCGAAGTATGTGGGAAGACGGGTACGGCGGAGAATCCCCATGGTAAGGACCACTCAGCCTTCATCGGCTTTGCCCCACGCTCCCAGCCCAAGATCGCCGTATCGGTCTATGTCGAGAACGGGGGCTTCGGGGCACAGTTCGGCGTGCCCATTGGTCGGGTGATGATGGAGTACTACCTGCGTGGCGGTAAGCTCTCGGGCTCAGGCGAAGCGATCGCCTCTTCGATGGAGCATCGGACGATCTCCTATATCAATGATATCTAACTACCCCTAGCCGTCCTCAAGCATGCGACAGTCCTCTTCCTCCCCCTCCTTCATTAGGAACATTGACTGGGTGACGATCCTGATGTATCTGCTCCTTGTCTTCTTCGGATGGCTCTCCATCTGCGGGGCTTCGTACAACTTCGAGACGGAGGAGCTTCTTAGTCCTGGGGGTCGTCCTATGATGCAGCTGCTTTGGATCGGGCTCGGTGTACTCATCGGCTTCGCTGTCCTCTCGCTCAATACCGACATCTACGAGGTGGGGGCACCGCTCTTCTATGGGGCGATGATGCTCCTGCTGATGGTGACCATCGTCATCGCCCCCGATATCAAGGGCTCCCGCTCGTGGCTCGTGCTGGGGCCTGTGCGCCTACAGCCAGCAGAGTTCGCTAAGGTAGCTACGGCCCTTACCCTGGCCTGGCTATGCAATCAGTACGAGTTCAAGATCGACTCCATCCGTAGCTACCTCAAGATCTTCGGGATTATCTTCTTCCCCATCCTGCTGATCCTACTCCAGCAGGAGACGGGTTCCGCCCTTGTCTTCCTAGCCCTCTTCCTAGCCCTCTACCGAGAAGGCTTCTCGGGGCTCTTCATGGGGCTAAGTGCTTCGGCAGCGGTCTACTTCATCTCGGCACTCGTGCTGGAGGATACTCTGTGGTGGGAGCGTACAGATGCAGACTTCTTCTTCGTCTGCAATGCTATCCTCGTCTTCTCCGCAGCCCTCTTCGGCGTCTATACCCATGATTGGCGCAATCGCTGGCGCTACCTCTTCTCCGGAGCGGGCATTGTCGCTGGGGTCTACCTCATCGCAGGGATTGTGAACTTCTTCGTGAGCTTCAACCTCGTCTATGTAGCCCTCGGTCTGGTCCTCCTCCTCGTCGGCTACTTCGCCTACCTAGCACTGAGGGAATACCTCCTTCGCTACCTCCTCTTGGCGGTCTTTGCCCTAGGTTCGCTGGGCTTCTTCTTCTCGGTGAACTATGTCTTCAATGATATTCTCCAGCCTCACCAGCAGGTGCGTATCAAGATCGCCCTCGGCATCGAGAGTGACCTCAAGGGCAAGGGGTACAACGTCGACCAGTCGAAGATCGCCATTGGCTCGGGGGGCTTGACGGGGAAGGGCTTCCTCAAGGGGACGCAGACCAAGCTGAACTATGTCCCCGAGCAAGAGACGGACTTCATCTTCTGCACCGTAGGCGAAGAATCGGGCTTCATCGGCTCCTCTGCTCTCCTCATCGCCTACGCTATCTTCATCCTACGCATCGTCGCACTCGCCGAGCGCCAAGTGACGAAGTTCGGGCGGGTCTATGGCTATTGTGTGGCCTCGATCTTCCTCTTCCATCTCTTCATCAATGTCGGGATGGTGCTGGGGCTCGTCCCCGTGATTGGGATCCCCTTGCCCTTCTTCAGTTACGGGGGCTCTTCGCTCTGGGGCTTCACCTTCCTCCTCTTCATCTTCCTCGGCATCGACGCCCGTCGCAAGCAGTACACCGGCCACTAGGCACACGGCTACGGCTCCGTAGCTAAGGGGAGATACCTTACTAGACTTCATAGCATCTTATCACCTTACGCAATCAAACATACAAGACTATGGGAATAGAGAAACTTACCACTTTAGCTTTTTCAATGTACTTCAATAAAGGAGCCTATGCGCTACTGCTAGGCTCTGGTATCTCTCGCTCTGCGGGTATTCCTTCAGGCTGGGAAGTAGAGGAGAAACTGATCCAGATGCTAGGAGATTTACAAAAGGTCTATGGGGTCAAGGATTGGCATCAATGGTATAAAGAAAGGTATGGTGGGCCTGCCTCTTATTCTTCTCTCCTTGGTGAGCTTGCCACGACCCCCACAGAGCGGGAATCGCTAATGAAACCTTTCTTCGAGCCAACGGAGGAAGAACGGGAATCGGGGAAGAAGGAACCCACCAAAGCGCACCGAGCGATCGCTCAGCTAGCCAAGGAGGGTTATATCCGTGTGATCTTGACGACGAACTTTGACCGCCTCCTCGAGATGGCTCTTGAAGCCGAAGGGGTTACTCCACAAGTGATCACTCATGAAGGGGATATAGCGCAGAGGACACCCTTAGTACATAGCGATAGGCCAACAATCGTCAAGATCAATGGGGACTATATGGACTGTAAGTTCAGAAATACGACGGAGGAGCTGGATGAATATCCAGAGGAAATGAAGCACTACCTACAGCGAGTATTCGAGGACTATGGTTTAGTGACCTGTGGCTGGTCGGGAGACTGGGATAAGGGACTTATTCGGATAATGGAAGGTGCACCACGCTCTCGGTATAGCTCTTTCTTTACTTCCGTAGGAGAAGCGGGGGCAGGCTTGAAGTCGCTGTCCCTAAGTCGGGAGGGAGAGACTATGCTGATCAAGGGCGCTGATGAGCTATTCTCCGAGCTCTGTGAGCAAGTTATGGCATTGAAAGAGCTCGCTGTGAGGACTAACATGAGCCAAGAGGTGAGGATCGCACGAGTGAAGAAGTACCTCTCTTCAGAGCAACATGCCATCGACTTTGCGGATACGATAGAGCAATGGTGCACCGAGGCTTATAAGCAGATCTCGGAAGTGGCTCGTTATGATTTCCAACTTACCCGAGAGGCATTTGACCGCTATTTGAAGATCCATCTTTCTGCAGTCACTCCTCTGCTGGAGGCAGCTGTACTTACTGCAAGGTGGGGGAAAGAGTGGCAGATCCAACTCTTTGGAGACGTATTGATCAAGTTATGTACAAAGGAATGGAGGTATGGAGAAAGCTATAGAGGTGATACGATCTATTTACATGGGTTAGCTCCGATGCTACTGCTTAATGCCTTAGGTGTCGCATGTGTGAAGTATCAACGGTTTAAAGAGTTGAATATCATCTTGAGTAGTACTGTTTCTCAGGAGAACTTTAGGTATAATCAGAGGCGCTTCCAATTGATAGCGATACTTGGTGATGTATATTGGGGATCTGATATGTGGAATACACTAATGGGAGGATGCGATGATTACCCCTTCAGTATGTTCTTCTTGGGGCATTTAAGGTCTCTATTTAAAGATTGCTTCACTGCTGGATCGGAGTATGACAATGTGTTTTATATCTGGGAACATCTGAAATCCCTTATCTTCGGTTATAATAGGCCGCCTGAGCTGAATTTTCGTCTGCTTCTGGGGAACTTCCTTCATCAAAGGGAGGAGTATAGGAGGGCATCTCAAAAGGGAGTTCAAGAACCTTATATCCTATTCTTTGAAGGGGCTGATAGATTGAAGGATGACTGGGAGCCTATCAAGCAAGGAATGTTTGGAGGTAGCTATGATAATTATAAGCAGATTTATGCTCAGGCAGAGGAGTATTACCAGCAATGGATAAGACACTAGTTGCGTCCAATAGACATCTTTCA
>NZ_CALHVI010000026.1 GCF_938039215.1 uncultured Porphyromonas sp.
GCTCAAGGCGCAGAAGGGGATGAAGCTCACAGAGCGACAACGTGAACTGAATAACACCATCAGCAAAATGCGCTGTTTGATAGAGCGTGCCTTCGGGAGTATTCGAAGGTGGTTTTCAGGAGGGCGATGTCGTTACCGAGGGCTTGAGCGAACGCATACACAGAATATCTTGGAAGCTATGGCGTACAACCTGAAGCGTATGCCTGGGCTTCTTGTACTCCAGAGCACCAAATAGCTCAAAAAAGCCCCCTCTCGGGAGGATGATCCTTCCGAGAGGGGGCAAGGGGGAGAGACAGGCATGCCACTTTTCAGCCTAAAGACTCCGAAGTTCGCTGGAGGAAAGTGCAAGCAGTGAAGAGATGGGCTTGCGCAATGGTCTCTATTAGTGTCATGAGCACAATAAATCCCTTCTCTAAAGTAGGAGGGGAGATACCATGCCCTCTTTCAGAGCTTCCCTGAAGACACAGAGACTACTCCCTCATCTTCGTCTATATGACGAGAAGGCTCAAAGCCCCCTCACTTCCTCCTTTTCTACTAATTTTATCTCGTATGATAGGTTTGACCCTCCCCATACGTCTACCTTATAGATAATGGGGAAGCCCCCACAAGAAGTAACAAACGAAGCGATGTCCTACGACCAGCTCACCCACCTGCTCGGGACACTACGTCCCCAGCTCCTATCCCAGGCGACACATATCACCGGGGATAGGGATGATGCTGAGGATGTCGTACAGGAGGCTCTCCTTAGGATCCTCGTCCACAGAGCAGAGTGGGAGCACTACAGTAGCCTAGAGGCACTATGCCGCACCGTAGTGCACCATCAGGCCATCGACTTTCTAAGACGAGCAAGACCTCGGGCAGAGATCGAGGAAGCCGATCGCCTCTCAGCCTCCTCCACTGAGGACGAAGTGGAGCAATACGAAACCCAAGCATTGCTCACCTCAGCCATCGAAAGCTTACCGACGAAGCAGCGCCTCATCTTCCGTCTCAAGGAGGTCGAGGGCTACGAAGTAGAGGAAATCGCCCAAATCGCAGGGCTAAGCTCCGAAGCGATCTACAACAACCTCAGCCGTGCACGCAGCACTCTGCGCTCACGACTGCTCATGCACAAAGACTTTGCACCCTATGGCACAAGACACAAATAGCCCCACTCCCCGTCTTCCCCTCGCACCCCACCAGATCGAGGAACTGATTGACGGATACTTCCTCGGCAAGACGACCTCTGAGGAAGAGGCTTTACTACGCGACTACTTTGCCTCGGATAGGGTATCTGCTAAGTATCGGGATCTTATCCCGCTCTTTACTGAGGTGCGCCAACTACTCATCGGCCATGAGCAGGAGCCTCTTTCCCCTGAGCTGAGCCTACCCGCAGCCAAGAGAAGGACAGCTACTCGCACCCGACTCCTTCGTCCCTATCTCATGGGGGGAATAGCTGCAGCCCTCCTATTAGCCATACCCCTCGGATATCACCTCTCTGTCTCCGATCACCCTAAGGTCGGATACTCCTCTACCCTCTTCATCGCAGGCGAAAGGATACAAGACGAGGCCGAGGCGGCACAGCGTGCCGAGGATGCCCTACAGGCTGTCGCCCTCCCTCTCTCCACCTCCCTCCCCCAGCTCTCTATCGATCTCGATTAGTCTCCCCTCACATCATGTATAGACAGATTATACTCTCGCTCCTCCTACTATCGGTGCTCCCACTCAGAGCGCAGACCGAGGTACAGCCCCCGCTACAGACACAGCAGGTCATACAGCGCTACCGACGTGCCAAGAATGCTGTCTATGTCGAGCTAGGCAAGGATCTACTCACCCGCTACGATGCCTCCTACTGCTACACCCTACAGCTCCTACCCTCAGGCAAGGAGCTAGAGGCTCAGTGGAGTGACGTAGAGCAAGCTCTAGACACAGACCGAAAGATAGCCTCTATCATCAAGGAGCAGATCGAGCGAGGGCGCCTGCTCGGTGCCTACTACCGCTTCTCCAGCAAAGACTCCAAGATCCACCGCTATCTCCTCTACTCCTATGACAATCGAGGGGTGATCACCCTAGTCAGTATCGGGGGAACACTCCAGACAGAGGAGCTTATCCAACGGATCCTTACCCCTAAGTCCCCCACCCCTAAGCGCAAATAACAACCATAATACTCATCCTACGATTATGTACACCAAGCATCTCCTCCTCTCCGCCCTGCTAGTAGGCTCTTCTACCCTATCCTTACGAGCTCAGCAAGGGGCTCCACAGGACACGACCCTACAGTGGCGGAAGCACATCCTAGAGCTCAAGGACCACCAAGGTCAGCTCGAGGTCAAGGTCTATCAACTAGATTCAACGGGTGCAAAACGCCCCTCAGCCTATCTCTTCCGTGGCATCTACGGCGAGGGACGGATCGAGGAGCAGGGTACGGGAGAGCACATCCGCCTACCTCGTCCTGAGATCTTCTTCCCCACTCGTAGAGGACAGAGTCGCTCGAAGTCCAAGCGCTACCTCACCTCTCTCGGAGCCTCCATAGGCTATACGACACTGACCGGTAGTGGAGCTACGGGGCTGAAGCGAACACGCTCCCTGCGCTATGATATTCAGCTCCTAGAGTACCACCAGGTCCTCTCTCCTCGGCTCATGCTCTCGGCAGGCCTTCACCTGCAGCTCAATTCGCTCCACCTCAGTGGGGACTATGCCTATCGAGAGGAGAATGGGGAGAGCAAGCTCGTCCACTATACCGTCCCTGAGGGTGTACGTACCTCCCGTCTACACATCACCTACCTGACTCTCCCCCTAACGCTTCGGTTCCGTCCTTGGGCAAAGCCCTTCGATCACTGGGAATTCTCATTCGGTACAGAGTTCAAGCTACGGACAGCCTCTAGCTCCAAGGTGTGGATCGGAGACTATCGTACCCCACGTGTCCTAGGCAAAGACCTTGGGATCAACCCCATCAGCCTAGACCTGAGAGCACAGATCAAGTGTGCCCCTGTCGGGATCTATGCTACCTACAGCCTCCTCCCCCTCTTCCTAGATAGGGGGTTACCCACCACCTATATATATTCCTTAGGGGTATCGCTCGGACTCTAGTCGCCAAATTCCCTCACTCCTACCCATCGCTCCTGCGATATCCTATGATAGAGGCGATCCTCCACAGGATGTGGGGATCGCCTCGTCGCCTATCTCAGGAGACCATTGCACGGTATTTCAAAGGCATACAGGGCTGTGACCACTTCGTACATCACTGATATTTAGTATCTTCATAACCAAAACAGTCGTATAGCTATACCTACCAAACAAACCGAATCCGCTCCGAGCTTCCTGCAAGTCTATACGCAGGTGC
>NZ_CALHVI010000027.1 GCF_938039215.1 uncultured Porphyromonas sp.
ACCGACCTACCGTGGGTCGGTCGACCGACCCACAGTAGGTTTTCTAAGCCCCCTTCTCGAAGGCTTCTCTGACACTCCTCCGACGGATCACGAGTCTTCGCTCCGAGCAGCAAAACAATTTGCAGCGCTTTCTCAGAAAAGAGAAGCAAGATCACAGATATTCCATCACCAGCACAGCATTCGTCCCGACATCTTCACCCGCTTCGACAAAGCCATCAAAACCACGATTTTAACCCCACTCAGAGCCCTAATCCTACCTGATCCAAGAGACAGAAAAATCTGTACCTTTGCACGTAAAGTTTAATACTTCATTATTAGCAAAACATCACTATGGCAACTTCAGGCAAAGACTTTCGCCTTGAAAGCGATCTGATCGGCGAACGCCAGATCAGCAACGAGCATCTCTATGGAGTCCAAACCCTCCGTGGGATGGAAAACTTCCAGATCAGCGTCTTCCATCTCTCTGACTACCCCCTCTTCATCCACGGCCTTGCGTGGACCAAGGAAGCCGCTGCGATCGCCAACCATCGCCTAGGCCTGCTCACCGATCAGCAGAAGGACGCCATTGTCCAAGCCTGCCACGAGCTCCTCGAAGGCAAGCACCACCAGCACTTCCCCGTAGATATGATCCAGGGTGGTGCAGGTACGACGACCAACATGAACGCTAACGAGGTCATCTGCAACCGTGCCCTCGAGATCATGGGTCACGAGAAGGGCGAATTCAAGTACCTCTCTCCTAACGACCACGTCAACGGCTCTCAGTCTACCAACGATGCCTACCCAACGGCTATTCACCTCGGCCTCTACGCTTCGCACCTCAAGCTCCGTCCCCACTTCATCCAGCTCATCGAAGCTCTAGAGAAGAAGTCTAAGGAGTTCGCACGCGTCGTCAAGATGGGTCGCACACAGCTACAGGACGCTGTACCTATGACGCTGGGCCAGACCTTCGGTGGCTTCGCATCCATCCTGCGCCACGAGATCGCCAACCTCGACTACGCCGCTCATCAGTTCCTCGCTATCAACATGGGGGCAACCGCTATCGGTACGGGGATCTCTTCTGAGCCCGAATATGCAGACTACTGCACCGAAGCGATGGCGAAGATCACGGGCTGGGACATCACCCGCACCGAAGACTTCGTCGGCGCTACCAGCGACACGAGCGAAATGGTCGGCTATAGCTCAGCTCTCCGCCGCATCGCTATCAAGGTCAATAAGATCTGTAATGACCTGCGTCTGCTCTCCAGCGGTCCTCGCTGCGGTCTCGGCGAAATCAACCTCCCCGCTATGCAGCCAGGTTCCTCGATCATGCCCGGTAAGGTGAACCCCGTCATCCCCGAAGTCATGAGCCAGGTATGCTACAAGGTCATGGGGAATGACCTCTGCGTCACCATGGCCGGCGATGCCTCACAGATGGAGCTCAATGCTATGGAGCCCGTCATGGCTCAGTGCTGCTTCGAGTCGATCGACCTGCTGATCAACGGCTTCGATACGCTCCGCACGCTCTGCATCGATGGCATCACTGCCAACGAAGACAAGTGCCGTGATAATGTCCGCAACAGCATCGGTATCGTCACCGCCCTCAACCCCATCATCGGCTACAAGAACTCCACGAAGATCGCTAAGGAAGCCCTCGAAACGGGTCGTGGTGTCTATGACTTGATCATCGAGCACGGCATCCTATCTCAGGAAGACCTCGACACGGTGCTTGCTCCCGAAAACATGATCAAGCCCGTACGCCTCGGTATCAAGGCAAAGAACTAATCTTCACCGCCGCTCAGCCCGTCTGAGCATGCGGTCGAGTACGAATAGTAGCCCCAACTCTCTTACCCAACAAGAGTAAGGAGTTGGGGCTACTTCATTCATCCTGTCCAAGGAGCTACTTCTGTGCATCCCTAGGCGCTTCCTCCGTTTATCCCTAGGTGCTAGTTCCGTGTATCCCTAGCCACTTCCTCAGCTCTCCCCGAGAGGCCACCCTTGCGCCTCTTCCTCTTTCCCTCCATAGCATATAGAGATCCATGCGCCTGAACGCACCCTCCCGACACGGGCTACTCGCCTTCCTTCTCCTCCTTAGTCTATCTCTGTCACTCGGGGCTACTCGCCGTACGATCCACCTATCCACCCTCGGGCTTCAGGCAGGGAAGACGGAGAACTACACGCCCCTACTTCGCAAGATCCTCGAAGGGCTACAATCCGAGCTGGAGCAGGGCACCGACACCCTCGAACTCCTATTCCCTTCGGGGCGCTACCACCTAGCCAGCGAAGGAGCCGTAGAGCGTGAATACTACATCTCCAACCACGACCATGCGGGCATTCGCCCCATAGGCCTCCTACTAAAAGGATGGCGCCACGTCATCCTCCAAGGCGAGGGTAGCGAACTACTCTTCGAGGATCGTATGCTCCCCATCGTACTAGATAGTTGTCGGGGAGTGGAGCTACGTGGGCTCACGATCGACTATACCAACCCTCAGATCTCCCAGCTACGTATCCTTCGCTCCGATGCGACCCATGGGGTAATCTTCACCCCTGAGCCTTGGGTGAAGTGGCGCATAGCTCGCAAGGGGAAGTTCGAGACCTACGGATCGAACTGGCAGATGACACCCGACCACGGACTAGCCTTCGACCCGAAGACTCGTGAGCTGTGCTACCGCACCTCCGACGTGCTCTTCCCCAATCGGGACATACGACAGCTGACCAGCAAAGAGGCTAAGAAGTACGGGGTGAAAGACTCGGTATCGGGGGCGATACTCTACGCTCCTCGCTGGCGAAATGCACAGCTCTCGGACGGGACGATCTTCGCTGCTCGCACGGGCTATCGTCCCCAGCCTGCCATCTTCGTCAGCGGGTGCCAAGACATTCGCCTCCACGACATCACGATACACTATGCCGAGGGGATGGGGCTCCTCGCCCAATGCTCCGAAGACATCGCTTTGGATGGCTTCCATGTAGAGCTCCGCCCCGAGGGTGGACGATACTTCACCACGCAGGCCGACGCTACACACTTCGTCGCCTGCCGAGGGAAGATCTCCGTAGAGCGTTGCCGCTTCGAGAATATGATGGATGATGCGCTCAACGTGCATGGTGTCTACCTCAAGGTCATCGCTCGGGAGGGGAAGCACACACTCGTAGGGCGCTTCATGCACGAGCAGTCGTTTGGCTTCCCATGGGCTAGCATCGGAGACTCCGTGCGCCTAGTCACCTCACGAGACATACAGGGGCTAGAGGGTGTCTTTCACGTTCGCTCCATCTCATCCGCTGAAGGGGAAGCTCTCAAAGGGGCTCGGGAAGTGCGGATCACCTTCTCGGAGGAACTACCAGCGGACTACACCCCCGAGCTTCAGATCAGCATGGAGAACCTCAGTCGCACCCCTAGCGTCCTCTTCGCTCGCAACCTCGTGCGCCACAATCGTGCCCGAGGCATCCTCATCAACACACCCCGCCCCGTCCTCATCGAGGAGAACACCTTCGACCACATCAGTGGCTCAGCGATCCTCTTCAGCACCGATAATAATATGTGGTATGAGTCGGGGCAAACAAGGGAGGTCACGATCCGCCGCAATCTCTTCGAGGATGTGCTGACGAGCCTCTTCCAATTCACCAGCGCTGTGATCAGCATTCACCCCATCATCCCCGACCTTGCATCCCAGCGACACCCCTTCTACGGGCAGGGAGCAGGAAGCATCCGTATCCTAGAGAACACCTTCCGCACCTTCGACACGCCCCTTCTGCATGCCATCAGCACCGACGGCATCCTGTGGCGGGACAATCGGATCGAGCCCACGACGAGCTACCCGAAGTTCCACCCCAACCAGAAGCGCTTCCTCTTCGAGGGGTGCCGAAACATCGACATCGCTCCGAGCGACACCATCCAGTAGCTCGCCAATCTGCTACATTATATAAGGAGACAAAAAGACAAGAGCCACAGCCGAGGTATTCCTCAGCTGTGGCTCTTACGCATAATTGGGGTTAAAGATAGTTTGCTAAATCCTTTGGCGTCGGATCTACGGCTACTACGACACCACGGTCATCCACGAGGTACGTGTGTAGTCCACCCGTGAGTCCTGCATGCGTCATACACTGGCGACGCTCATCCTGAGCGACATGGCGCTGCGACTCTTGATCCACCTGGTCTAAGGCGATCGTGCGTGACCAAACAGCTTCATCTGGATCCAGCGAGATGGCTTGGAAACGGATGGACTGCGGAGCCTGCTCTGCGAAGAAGTGATCCCACATGGCATTCGCTGCACGGCTGGTAGCATCATAAGCTGCCCAGAAGTGAATGAGGCGATAGCGGGGGCTAATCTCTGCGGAGTCGGCTTCACGATCTCCTACGTCCATAGACTTCATTTTCGGGAGCACGTCCCCCACCGAGAGGCCCTCAGAAGAAGGCTGATGAGGTAGGCTTGCTGAGGTCGCTCCGAGGAGCACAGCGAAAGCCAATGCGCCGAAAAGAATTCCTTTCAACGTCATAAATTTTTGTTTAAATCCAACATACCTACGTCGTCCGTCTCCATCGCCAGAAGTCGCTCTAGATCAGGATTGGGCCGGCATAGGTTCCCGGCTTTCGGGGCTGTAGGCTATCCTGAGGTTTGCCGCTTGCGCTCCTCTAGGATAACGGGGCAAAGGTAGGAAAATCTGAATTAGAGACACCCCAAGGGGCAGGAAGCCCGCCCACCCGTCGCCCTCATCCTCCAGATCGAAGCCTCCCGAGAGCCTCGCTCCAGCCCGCTAAAAAAGGGAGATCGGAGCTAGCCAAAAACGACCCACGGTAGGTCGCCGAAAAAACCTACTGTGGGTCGTCTCATCGACCTACCGTGGGTCGGTCGACCGACCTACAATAGGTTTTATTTGACCTCTCCCGAAGCACCCTCCTAGAAGCTCCCACAGTATGGCTCTACAACGGGACAAGCGTGCAGAGTAATTCTCCAGCGCACATGCCGAGCTTCTCCAGATAGGTATCAAGCTGACAGACAAAAGAAGTCGGGGCAAAGGTTGTCTATATCCATATTTTTTACTTACTTTGCAGACCGATTGTAGAGTCCTCTGCTCAAGAGGAGATTGATACAAGTCGTTGATTGCGTTAGAAATAACAAACCAAAAATATAAGAGTAATGTCAAAGATTTGTCAGATTACAGGTAAGAAAGCCATGGTCGGCAACAATGTCTCGCACTCTAACCGCAAGACAAAGCGCCGCTTCGATGTGAACCTGTTTACTAAGAAGTTCTTCTGGCCAGAAGAAGGATGCTGGATCGTCCTCAAGGTATCCGCAGCGGGCCTTCGCCTTATCAACAAGATCGGTCTCGATGCAGCTGTGCGTCAGGCCGCTGAGAAGGGCTATCTATGTGAAATCAAAGTAAAGTAGTAGGGAAAGATCATGGCAAAGAAAGCTAAAGGAAACAGAGTACAGGTCATCCTCGAATGCACCGAGCACAAGGATAGTGGTATGCCAGGCACCTCTCGCTATATCACGACCAAGAACAGAAAGAATACGACCGAACGTCTTGAGCTGCGGAAGTACAACCCCATCCTCAAGCGTATGACGATCCATAAGGAAATCAAGTAATCACGAGGAGACAAGACAATGGCAAAGAAAGCAGTCGCATCATTTAAGAAGGCAGACGGTCGCACCTACTCCAAGGTAATCAAGATGGTCAAGTCCCCTAAGACGGGTGCTTACACCTTCCAGGAGGAGATGGTCCCTAACGAAGCCGTCAAGGAATTCTTCTCCTAAGGAGAATCCCGATCCCAATAGATACCGCCCTCCCCTAGAGCGGCACTAGATATCTCTCCATCACGTCTGATCACAGACGCCCCTAACGAAGAGGCTGCCCACTCATCCAAAGAGTACGGGCAGCCTCTTCTCCTTCGCAAGATCGTTATCCCCATGCCACCGGGAGCCGATGGTGGTCCACAAATAATACCGACAACCCCCTCTCTCCTATGGAGTCCTCCACCACCAAGTACACAGAGCGCACCGATCGACTCGCTCATGAGCGCATCCCCAAGCTCCTCTGGCACTACGGTGTACCCGCCGTCGTCGGCACGATGGTCAATGCTCTCTACAGCGTAGTAGACCGCATCTTCATCGGCCAAGGTGTCAGCGAATTCGCCATCACAGGGCTAGCCCTGACCTTCCCCATCCTGATCTTCATCCAAGCCTTCGGTATGCTCATCGGAGTAGGTGCTTCGGCACGTGTCTCCATCCTGCTCGGCGAAGACAAACACGACGCAGCAGAGCGCATCCTCAGCAATGCCCTCCTGCTGACTCTGGTCACACAGGTACTGACCCTAGTACCGGTGATGATCTGGCTCGATGAGATACTCCGTGCTCTCGGAGCTAACGATCGCACGCTCCCCTTCGCCTACGACTATCTGAAGATCATGATCCCGGGGAATATCTTCTCGACACTGTGCTTCAGCTTCAATGCGATCATGCGTGCCTCGGGCTATCCCTACAAGGCGATGATCACGATGCTCATAGGAGCGGGACTCAATACCGTGCTCGATGCCCTCTTCATCTACGGCTTCGGCTGGGGGATCGAAGGGGCAGCTTGGGCTACGGTCATCGCCATGGCGGTATCAGCCGCCTTCGTGATGCAGCACTTCCTCGACAGCAAGAGCGAGGTGCAATTCCGCCGCCGCAATATGCGCCTCTCCTCCGAGCAGATCCTAGCGATCCTCTCCATCGGGATGTCGCCCTTCTTCCTACAACTCTTGGGCAGCGGGATCACCTTCCTCATCAACGACACCCTAGCCCGCTATTCGGAGAATACCCTGATGGCCGACCGAGCTATCGGAGCCTATGGGATCATCAACAGCGCTGCTCTGGTCGGCTTCATGCTCATGCTCGGTATCGCCCAAGGAATGCAGCCCATCGTGGGCTACAACTATGGAGCTCAGGCGATCGGACGTGTACGTCAGACCTTCAAGATCTGCTCGTGGACGAACTTCGGTATCGGTGCCTTCGTGACCGTCGTAGCGGTGGTTGCCCCAGGCTTGATCGCCTCACTCTTCACCAACTCTCCCGAGATGATCGAAGCCTCAGTCCAGGCACTACGGCTCTGTCTCTATGGGTTTGCCTTCGTAGGCTTCCAAGTCACGGCCACGCAGTTCTTCCAGAGCATTGGCTTCGGAGGCAAGGCACTCCTCTTGAGCCTCTCTCGTCAGGTCGTCTTCCTACTCCCTGCACTCTTCACCTTCCCTCTTCTCTGGGGCTCTACGGGGGTATGGATCGCACTTCCCTTCTCAGACATCGCCTCAGGCGTACTGGGGATGATCCTGATGTACTATCAGTTCAAGCTCTTCGATAAGCAGTTCTCACAAGAGGGGCTTTAATAGGGGCTGAACTGTCCGTCCTCACCTGCTCATCCCTTTCGTTTAAGGCATCACACCGTAGGCTCTAGGCCTGCATCCTTGATTATGGTCTATTTATATTCGGTACTCTGCTGTCTCTTCCTCTTCCCCTACCTTGGTTGGCGAGGCGGGAGTGCTCTTGGGCAAAGAGCTAGGCGCATCTTCTGGGGGATCCTAGGCGGGATCTTCCTCCTCTTCGTCGTAGCTCTCTTCGTGCATCGGCATATCCAAGCCGATTGGATGAGCCACGTGATGAACGGAAGCATCTATATCTTCTTCTCCTCGATGTATGCCGCTGGGGTAGTATTTGCCTTCGACGTGATGAAGTACGTCGACCGCCGCAGCCTCGGCCTCTACACGGGTGCTAGACCTCAGACACAGAGGAGACTCCAGAGAGCCGTCTTCGTCCTCACCCTCGTGGTCTTCTTCTCCACGATGGTCGTAGGCCATCAGAATGTCCGCTACCCTAGGGTCATACACAGCGACCTCTACATCCCCCGACTGACCGCCCCAGGGGCTAAGGCAGAGAAGCGGCTACGTCTGGTCTTCTTCTCTGATCTACACATCGGCGAAGCGATGACCCCCGACTACATCGATCGCTCGGTCGATCTCATCCTCGAGCAGAAGCCCGACCTCATCCTTTGCGGAGGCGACTACATCGATCACCGAGAGGTCTATGCCTATGATCCCCGAGTGCTGAGCTCTATGCGAAGGCTACAAGCTCCGCTAGGGGTGTACTTCGTCCTTGGGAACCACGAGTACCGAGACCGCCTCGATGAGAATATCCGCTTCGTCTCGGAGATCGGGGCGACTCTACTAAGGGACAGCATTGCTTACCCTGCAGACAGCCTGCTGGCGATCATCGGGCGAGATGATGCTATCCAAGGCGACCGCATGCCCTTCACCAAGATCACCCAGCAGGTCAAGCCCTCGTCCCGCCCCGTCCTGCTCTTCGAGCATACCCCCGGCTCTCTAGATAGCGTAGGGGCTAGTCCCGTAGATCTCATGCTCTGTGGACACACCCACGGCGGACAGATCTGGCCAGGCCAACTGCTCACGTGGTGGCGCTACGGGATGTCCTCGGGCACACGCCGTGTAGGCGACAAGGAGATCTGTGTCTCTTCGGGCATTGGCTCGGCAGGGGCTACCTACCGCATAGGCACTCGGAGTGAGATCCGTGTCTATGATCTCTATTGGTAAGGCCGAGTAGGCTCTAAGCCCTCACAAGAGGCCACATATATCGCCCACAAGAAAGAGCCCTAAAAGCGACCTACGGTAGGTCGCTCTAAAAACCCACTGTGGGTCGTCTCATCGACCCACAGTAGGTCGCAGGTGCGACCTACTGTGGGTTTTATTTGCCCCCTCTCGGAGGGCTGTCCCATACAGCTCGTAGAGGCATTCTATTCCTCGGGGTTCTTCCCCGTAGAGACAGACGATTGGGTAGTGATACTTCTTCTCTGTCTGACTTCCCCGACTTAGCTCTTCCTGATCGGGATGATCATCAAGCTCTCGAGCAATGATGCATCAGCCTTGCTCCCCGAAGAGCTCAGTATTTGAGAAAATACTAAGGTATTTGCGTACCTTCGTATCATACAATCTATGACGAACAATCATATATGATGAATATGGATAAAGACTGGGGGGGATCCACCCTCCTAGCCTCCCGAAAGATCAAGGCAGGGACCCGATACTACTACATCGACGCTAAGCTCGACAGCAAGGGCAATAAATACATCGTCCTCTCAGAGACCAAGCTCAAGGAGGGCGAGGGGAAGCTAGAGCGTCACCGCATCTTCATCTACGAAGAAGACTTCGCCAAGGTCTCAGAGGCACTACTGGAGACGATCCTTCAGGTCTCCGAGGGTGCATTGCGGGAGCTCCCCACCTTCGCATCCGAAGAAGTCTCCAGCTCCGACGAACTGACCACAGAGTCACTCTCGGACGAAGACCTCCAGCTTCAGTCTATTGATCTAGATTGGACCGATGAAGCCTAATCCCGCTCTAACCCCAAGCACAAGCCAAAGACTATGAGCCGAAAGAAGCTATATGCCCTAGCCTCCCTGCTGTGGTTCGTCGCAGGAGCTAATGTCCTACGCATCGGCCTCATGGGTTGGCCCAGCGAGGAGCATCTCCTAGTGAGTTCACTCTGGGCTGTAGGGAGTCTGCTCTTCTTCGCAGGCTTCATCTTCCCCCGTGTCGTCCAGCGCAACCTCTCCAGCCTCACTCAGCGCTCCGAGGCAGAGCTCCGCTGGTACCACTGCTTCACCCGCTCGGCTTGGATCATCATGTGCGGGATGATCGCCCTCGGTGTGACGATCCGCCTTCTGGAGCTCGCTCCCCCTTCGTTCATCACGGGCTTCTACACGGGCCTTGGCCTTTCACTTATCCTCTCCATCCATCCTTATCTCCGAGAGATCATCCTCCTCAGACGATGACCGACACCTCCGTATTCGAAGACAAGAAAGCAGCCTATTATACGCTGGGCTGCAAACTGAACTTCGCTGAGACCTCCACGATCGGACGTGCTCTCCTAGCGCAGGGCATCCGAAGCGTGCGGCCTCAGGAGCAAGCGGATATCTGCGTCATCAACACCTGCTCCGTCACCGAGCTGGCCGACAAGAAGTGCCGCACGATGATCCGCAAGGCTACTCGGGAGCATCCCGATGCCTTCGTCATCGTCACGGGCTGCTATGCCCAGCTAAGTCCCGAGGAAGTAGCGGATATCGAGGGCGTGGATCTCGTCATCGGAGCGGAGAAGAAGCTGGATCTAGCCGAGTACCTCGACCTATCGAACTCCAGCCAACCTTCCACCAACATCATCCACAGCCGAACGAAGGACATTCGCTCTTTCCGTCTCAGCTCCTCTTCGGATGAGCGCACCCGCCATTTCCTCAAGGTGCAGGACGGCTGTGACTACCACTGCACCTACTGTACCATCCCCAAGGCCCGAGGGCGAAGCCGCAGCGGGACGATCCAAGAGATCGTCACCGAAGCCGAGCGCATCGCCTCCGTCGGCGCTCGTGAGATCGTGCTCACAGGGGTGAATATCGGAGACTTCGGACGAGGCAGGGGTGAAGACTTCTTCGGGCTCATACGTGCCCTTGACGAGGTAGAAGGGATCGAGCGCTTCCGCATCGGATCCATCGAACCCAACCTCCTCAGCGAAGAGATCATCGAGTACTGCGCCCACTCTCGGCGCATAGCCCCCCACTTCCACATCCCCCTCCAAAGCGGGAGCGATGAGGTGCTTCGCCTCATGAAGCGACGCTACGACACGGAGCTCTTCCGCTCCCGTGTTTCGCTCATCCGTGAGCTCTTGCCCCATGCCTTCATCGGTATAGATGTCATCGTCGGCACACGAGGAGAGCGAGCGGAGTACTTCGAGGATTGCTATCGCTTTCTGGAGAGCCTTCCCTTCTCTCAGCTCCATGTCTTCAGCTATTCTGAGCGAGAGGGTACGGCAGCACTCGCTATCGACCACGCCGTCTCCCCACAGGACAAGCACAAGCGAAGCCAGCGACTCATGCACCTCTCCGAGGAGCGTCTCAAGGACTTCTACCGTGCTAATCTCGGCCGACCACTCACCGTCATCTGGGAGCATGGCAACTACAACGGGCTCATGATGGGGCACAGCGAGAATTACATCCGTGTCGCCCAGCCTTATGACGAAGAGGCTATAGGCACGACGACCCGACGTACCCCTCATTCTCTAGATGCCTCGGGCACCTTTGTCCTCTAAGCACTCATGATGATGGACCGCATAGGCTACTACCTCCTCAAGCTCGTCTTCGCTATGCTAGCTCGACTGCCTTGGAGCCTCCTCCATGGGCTATGCCGAGCTGTCGCCCTGCTCCTTGACCAAGGGATCGGCTATCGAAGAGGGACCGTCCGCACCAACCTGCGTAAGAGCTTCCCCGAGAAGAGTACCGAGGAGCTACGGCAGATCGAGCGGGACTTCTATCGGCAGTTCGCCTACAACTTCCTCTCCACACCCAAGCTCCTTCATCAGAGTCCCGAGCGTATCGCCTCGGAGCATCTTATCTTCCCAGACCTCTCCCCTCTAGAGGAGGCTGCGAAGCGCTACCGCTGTGTACTCGTTGCCCTCGGACACTACGGCAACTGGGAGCTCTTCAGCTCTGGGCAGACGCAGCTGGCCACCATCGGCTATCGTCTAGGGCAGGTCTATCGCAAGCAAAAGAATCAAGCCATTGACCGGCTCTTCGCCGAGCAACGACAGCGCTTCGGTGCGGAGATCATCGAGAAGGACAAGATCATCCGTCACCTAAGAGCTTACCTAGATGCCCCCGAGGATACACATGGACTCATCGCCATGATCTCCGACCAATCCCCAGGGATCGATCACGCTAACTACTTCACCGACTTCCTCCACCAGCCGACGGCCATCCTCGATGGGATCGAGCGTCTGGGGAAGAGGTATCGGCTCCCGATCTTCTACCTCGACATCGAGCGAAAGAGCCCTATCCAGTTCGTCGCCCGCTATATCCCCTTCTATGATCCCGAGGAAGGGGAACTTCCACCCTTCACAGTCACGGAGCGGTATGCCCGACTGCTGGAGGCCAACATACAGCGGGATCCTGCTCCATGGCTCTGGTCGCACAAGCGATGGAAGCGCCCCTTGTCTAACTATCCCAAGGCCGTCCATAGTCCTCGACTGGAGGCCTTACTCCGAGAGGAACACACTTAAACTACACACACTACTACTTACTACGCTATGCCCTCCCCCACTCTCCCCAAGGACGTGGCTGTGCTCGTCCTTAACTGGAATGGTCTTGAGCTCCTCCGGACCTTCCTTCCTTCTTGGGTCAAGTTCACCCCCGAGGAAGCTGACCTCATCATCATCGACAACGGCTCTACCGACGAGTCTGTCACCTTCGTTCGGGAGCATTACCCAGAGGTGCGCCTCGTCGAATTCACCGAAAACTATGGCTTCGCAGCTGGCTACAACAAGGCCATCGCCGAACTAGACTACGAGACCGTTGTCCTACTGAACAGCGATGTGGAGCTCAGCGAAGGTTGGCTCCGTGAGCCCCTACAGCTCCTCGCCTCTGACCCTTCAATCACCGCAGTACAGCCTACGATACGTGCCCAGCGTTCCCCCCAAGACTTCGAGTATGCAGGCGCTGCTGGTGGCTATATCGACACCCTAGGCTACCCCTTCTGTCGGGGGCGCATCCTCTCCGTCGTAGAGCAGGACCAAGGCCAATACTCCAGCCCAGCGGATCTCTTCTGGGCTTCGGGGGCCTGCCTCATCATCCGCAGGGCGGCTTACCTCGAAGCAGGAGGGCTCGACCCCATCTTCTTCGCCCATCAAGAGGAGATCGACCTCTGCTGGCGCATCCTCGCTCGTGGAGGGCGCATCGTCTATGCTCCGAGCTCTGTCGTCTATCATGTAGGTGGGGCAAGTCTCTCCGCCGAGAGCCCACGGAAGGTCTTCCTGAACTTCCGCAACAACCTCTTGATGATCTATAAGAACCTCCCCGCTCCTCGCCTCTATACCGTGCTCCTGCTCAGGGTCTTCCTTGACTTCCTCGCAGCGCTGGTCTATCTGGTGAAGCTCCAGCCTCGCCACTGCTTCGCCGTGCTAGAGGCTTGGCGTTGCTTCTTGATCAAACGCATCCGCTATGAGCGTGTACGTGGTGAGAACCTATCGAAGACCACGGCCAAGATCTCCAAGGATCTGATGAAGCCTTACAGCATCATCGTGCAGTACTACCTCCGAGGGCGCAAGCGCTATAGCCAGCTCCCTAAGTAGGCGACCCACCCCTACTCCACCCACCCCACGCTTATACTCCCCACCCTATGACTTCGCTAAAGCCTCTTGCCGAACGTATGCGCCCGACCAGCCTCGAGCACTACTACGGGCAGTCCCATCTCGTGGGGCCACAGGGCATCCTGCGCCCGATGATCGAGCAGCAGCGCCTACCCTCGATGATCTTCTGGGGTCCCCCAGGAGTTGGGAAGACTACGCTAGCGGAGATCATCGCTCGTAGCCTAGAGACCTCGTTCCATTCGCTGAGCGCTGTACATTCGGGGGTAAAGGATGTGCGTGAAGTGCTGGAGCGTATCCAGAGCGAGCAAGGGGGTATCTTCGGTTCGTCTGTCCGACCCATCCTCTTCATTGATGAGATCCATCGCTTCAGCAAGAGCCAGCAGGATTCGCTTCTTGCGGCTGTAGAGCAAGGACTTGTCACCCTCATCGGAGCGACGACAGAGAATCCCAGCTTTGAAGTCATCCGTCCGCTCCTCTCTCGCTGTCAGGTCTACACGCTGAAGCCCCTCGACAGAGAGGAGCTCCTAGCCCTGCTACGGCACGCCCTCGAGACGGACGAACTACTCTCCCGTCGGCATGTCGAGCTCACAGAGACGGAGATGCTCCTCCGCTATGCGGGGGGTGATGCCCGTCGTGCGCTCAACATCCTCGAGCTCGTAGTCCTCTCTACCATCGATGACCCACTCCACCTGACCGATGCGCTGGTCAGCGATCGGGTGCAGACCAATCCTATTGCCTTCGACAAGGGCGGAGAACTCCACTACGACATCGCCTCGGCTCTGATCAAGAGCATCCGAGGGAGCGATCCCGATGCAGCGATCTATTGGCTGGCTCGTCTCATCGAAGGGGGCGAAGACCCCGCCTTCATCGCTCGGCGACTGATGATCTCGGCAGCCGAAGACATTGGGCTAGCCAACCCGAACGCCCTCCTACTGGCCACGGCCTGCGCCGAGACTCTGGAGCGGATTGGTTGGCCCGAGGGACGCATCCCGCTGGCTGAGACCGTCATCTATCTTGCCACCTCTGAGAAGAGCAATTCGGCTTATATGGCGATCAACAAAGCCCTTGCACTGGTCAAGCAGACGGGCAACCTCCCCGTACCGCTTCACCTGCGTAATGCGCCCACCGAACTGATGAGCGATCTAGGCTATGGAGAAGGCTACCGCTATGCCCACGACTACCCTGGACACTTCGTCCAGCAGGAGTACCTTCCCTCCTCGCTCCTCTCCCAGCGCTTTTGGGTCTCGGACGAAGCCAATGCCTCCGAAGCCAAGATGATGGAGCGTCAGCGTCAGCGCTGGGGAAGTCGCTTCACTCCCGAGGCGAAGAAATAATTCCCATCCAAGCACATTAGCCCGTACGTTCGGCTATGAAAAGAAGGCGAGTCCTCTAGGACTCGCCTTCTCTCTTCTCTACCCCCCAAAAGGGATCCACGGTAGGTCGCTCTTACGACCTACGGTAGGTCGGTGAGGCGACCCACAGTAGGTTTTAGTTGCGACCTACCGTAGGTTTTTTTGGCGGTCGCTCGAAGGTCGGTCAGAGACCTGCTTAGAAGTCGCTTGACAGCTGGGAAGTAGACCACTAAGGGAGGCGATCAGGAAGGCTTCTTCTTCACACCCAGTCCCCCTCGTATAGCTGAGCCTCAACGGGGGCTGATCCTCAAGCGTCGTGTGATGATGGATAAGCCCTGCTGGTTTGCGTATTCGCCAAAGTATTAGTAATTTTGCTCACTCATTAGAGTGTACCCCACTCTCTGCGGTAAGCGAAACTATAACAATAAAACAAGATAAGTAAGACATTATGATCGTAGTTCCAGTAAAAGAGGGCGAAAACATCGAAAAGGCTCTGAGAAGATTCAAGAGAAAGTTTGAGAAGACGGGTGCTGTACGTGCGCTTCGTGCACGTCAGGCGTTCATCAAGCCCTCTGTAGCTCGACGCAAGAAGATGGAGAAGGCCGTCTACGTCAAGCAGCTGCAGCAGGCAGAAGAGCAGTAGTAGAGGACTTCGGGCTTCGCGCCCCCTTGCTTCTCTTCACCCCGAGGGCTCATCCCTGAGGTGAAGTCGATAAGCCCCTCGATTACGAGGCTACCCTAAGCGCCTCCTCTCTCCCACACAGGTCAGAGGTCGTCGACCAAGGATCAAGCAAGCTATAAGACACCGCTGGTCAGTCATCTCGGATGACCGACCGGCGGTGTCTCTTCGTATCCCTCCGTGGCATAGGCTAGGAGCACGGGGCGGTTCGGGGTATTTGTGTATTTTTGTATTATCAGTTTATCTAGGGGAATTTATCCCCTTCATCACCCCAATACATACGTATCTATGGCATTCAACATAGGGGATCAAGTCCCCGACCTACTTGGCCTTGACCAAGAGGGCAAGGAAGTACGTCTCTCGGACTACCCAGACAAGAAGATCGTCCTTTACTTCTATCCCAAGGATAACACTTCGGGCTGCACCGCTCAGGCCTGCAGCCTGCGTGATGGCTACAGCGAACTGCGAGCCGCTGGCTACGAGATCATCGGGGTCAGCCGTGACTCCGCCAAGAGTCATGTGAACTTCCGCACGAAGTATGACCTGCCCTTCCGCCTCATCGCCGACACCGATGTCCAGCTCAACGAGCTCTTCGGTACTTGGATCGAGAAGAGCATGTACGGCCGTAAGTACATGGGCACCGAGCGCACGACCTTCGTCATCAATGCACAGCACGAGATCGAGCGCATCATCCGAGGCAAGGAGGTGAGCACCAAGGATCATGCCCAGCAGATCCTCGGAGCCTAACCGCGAGACTCCCCCCATCCCCCCCAACACAAAAAGCTATCCAATCACCATGAGTGAAGTAACCAAAGAAAAGCTCTCCAAGAGCTCAAAAGATATGTCCGCCGAAGAAGCAGCTAAACTCAAGACCCTCGAGACCGCTCTAGCGAAGATCGAGAAGACCTACGGCAAAGGTGCCGTGATGAACATGGGCGCTCGCCCCGTCACCGATGTAAGTGTCATCCCCTCGGGATCCATCACCCTAGACAACGCCCTCGGGGTAGGAGGCTACCCTCGTGGCCGTATCATCGAGATCTATGGTCCAGAATCTTCGGGTAAGACCACCCTGGCCATCCATGCCATCGCCGAGGCACAGAAGCTCGGCGGCAAGGCGATCATCATCGACGCAGAGCACGCCTTCGACCCCACCTATGCTGAGGCTCTTGGGGTAGACATGGACAACCTATATATCTCCCAGCCAGACAACGGGGAGCAGGCCCTTGACATCGCCGAGCAGGTCATTCGCTCTGGTGCCGTCGACCTAGTGATCATCGACTCCGTCGCTGCCCTTGTACCTAAGCAGGAGATCGAAGGGGATATGGGTGAAGCTAAGGTCGGTCTGCAGGCTCGTCTGATGTCTCAGGCTCTTCGCAAGATCACTGGTGCTATTAGCAAGTCCAACACCGCTTGTATCTTCATCAACCAGCTCCGTGAGAAGATCGGGGGCAATATGTACGGCCCATCAGAAACGACGACTGGGGGGAACGCTCTGAAGTTCTATGCCTCGGTACGTCTCGACATCCGCCGTGCTGGTCAGCTCAAGGATGGGGATGAAGTCTATGGTAACCTGACCCGTGTCAAGGTCGTCAAGAACAAGGTCGCTCCCCCCTTCCGTGTCGCTCTCTTCGAGATCCTCTACGGGCAGGGCATCTCCCGCCTCGGCGAAATCATTGACCTCGGCGAATCCGAAGACCTCATCAAGAAGAGTGGTTCGTGGTACAGCTACGGAGCTACCAAGCTCGGTCAAGGTAAGGAGAAGGCTAAGGAAACCCTCGCCGATAATCCCGAGCTGCTCGAAGAGCTGACTCAGAAGATCACCGAGCGTCTGAAGAATGCATCTTCTGCCAAGGATAAGCGCAAGAAGAAGGCTACTAAGGATGAGGACGAAGACGAGGATTAATCCCCTCTCTTCTGCACAACTAATCCTAGATCTATGGGCAAGCTAATCATCATCTCAGCTCCCTCGGGCACGGGGAAGAGCACCCTCATCTCCCGCCTCCTCTCGGAGCATCCCGAGCTTCGCCTGCGCTTCTCCGTCTCGGCTACCAGCCGAGCACCTCGAGGGCAGGAGCAGCACGGAGTGGAGTACTACTTCTTCTCACCCGAGGAGTTCCGTGCGGGGATCGAGCGAGGAGACTTCCTCGAGTACGAAGAGGTCTATCCTGGACGCTACTACGGCACACTACGCTCCGAAGTCGATCGACGCATCGCTGAAGGAGATCGAGTTATCTTCGATGTAGACTGTGTTGGTGGAGTGAATATCAAGGAGGCATACGGCGCTGAGGCGCTGAGCCTCTTCATCCAGCCTCCCTCCCTCGAAGAGCTACGCCGTCGCCTGGTCGGTCGTCAGACCGATAGTGCGGAGGTCATCGAGGAGCGCCTCTCGAAAGCAGAGCTGGAGCTGAGCTATGCCCAGCGCTTCGATCGGGTGCTTGTCAATGATGATCTGGAGCGTTGCTATCAGGAGTTCTACGAGACGATACGTAGCTTCCTCTCGGCTTAGACAGCCTCTGGTATTAGATCTCTAGCGTAAGTATCCCGCCATAAGGAACTCGGTGGTCGAAGGCTTCTTCCATAGAGAAGAGCCCCGCCCAGATGCCAGCCCCCAGCAAGACTCCCCCATGGGTGAAGACAAGAGCTTCGCCCGTGGGGGAGTTTTCCGTTTCCATGCTTGCTCCCCTCTTGTTGGCTCTTAGTTCATCGAGGAAGGAGGCTACACGAAGTACTTGCTCATGGAAGCTCTCTCCGCCCGTAGGAGCTTCATAGAGATAATCGGCATACCACCGCTCAAGCTGAGGATCAGTAATAGCATCGAAGCGCTGTAGCTCCCATGCTCCGAAGTTAAGCTCCATCAGTCGGTCATCCTTCAGTGGATCGGGGTAGCCACAAGCTTCTGCCAAGCGCATACAGCGGGAGAGTGGGCTAGAATAGACACGGCTGGGTACCCTCCCCTCAAGGAGCGTACTCAGCCGTGTCTTTACCTCCCTTGCCTCGGAGGTGAAGGTAGTAGCTAGAGGAACATCCGACTGTCCGTAGCAGACTCCTGCGGGGACATCTGGCGTAGTATGTCTGATGAGATGTAGGCGCATCAGTACAGAGAGATCATCTGGGCATAGATGGTATAGCCTAGGAGCATCGCAAGCTCTGATAGCAGACAGATCGCCCCACACGTATCACCCGTATAGCCTCCGATGCGCCGACGAATATAGCTGATCAGCCCAAGGGAAGTCACAAACGGGAGGAGGAAGGTCAGCCACACATAAGGGCGCTCCACAGATAGGGACAATAGGAAATAGGCCACCCCTTGTGTAGCGATGAGCACAAGAAGCGCAAGGGAGAGCGGAAGTAATCCTGCCTTACGATAGACCACCCCAACCTTGCACTCCTCTGTCCGACGAGCATAGGGAAGGAGCTGCACTTGTAGGAAGGAGAAGCACTTGCCCGCCACATCGCACGAGAGGAGGATGAAGGGAAGGATGTCCCCTGGGATCGAGGTAGCACTACTCCAATAAATGAGGTAATAGAGAACGAAAGCCAGCACAGCGTAGGAGCCCACGTGGCTATCCTTCATGATGGCGAGGATCTGCTCCTTCGTTCGTCCACCACCGAAGCCATCGAAGAAATCCCCTAGTCCATCTTCGTGGAAAGCCCCCGTAAGGATGAGGCGAGATGCTAGTGCCAGAACTAGCGCAACCTCCACGGGTAAGACTTGGCTATATAGGTAGAAGCTCCCCGCAAGTACCCCGCCTGTGATAAGTCCCATCACGGGCCACCAGCTCAGGGCATCTTCGTAGTCCTCCTGCCTCAGCTCCCTAAGTCGCCAGAAGGGAAGGCGAGTGAAGAGGCTTCCTGCAGCGAGGAAGGCCCCGAGGTGTGAGCGCTGTCCTTCCATCTCCTAGTACCAGATCTTCCCTCGCTCAGAGGTTAGGGTGAAGTCAATCGTTCCGCCCTCACGAAGTTCTTCGTACGTAAGGTAGGAGCGGCGAAGGGGCTTCCCATTGAAGGATACGGAAGCCGTGTACTGCTCATTCGCTGAAGTACGGGGCGCACGGATCGTGAGGAACTTACCTCCTGGGAGCTGAATACGTGCTTCTTCGAAGAGCGGGGTCACTAGCTCATACTTCCCATCGAGGGGATCGACGGGGTAGATACCTAGGGCTGCCATCACATACCAAGCAGACATCTGTCCACAGTCTTCATTCCCACAGATCCCGTCGGGTCGCTCGGTGTAGAGCTGGCGGAGGACATGGTGGGTCAGCTCGGCTGTGCGCCAAGGCTGACGAGCGTGATTGTAGAGGAAGATTACATGATGACCTGGCTCATTGCCATGGGCATACTGCCCGATCATCCCCGTAGAGAAGATAGGCAGCTTGATGTGCTTGGGCGTAGCCGCTCCGAAGAATTCATCGAGGCGCTTCCCCAGCTGTCTGCCCATGAGGCTATCCAGCCCTGCGACATCGTGCTGGACGTTGAAGAGGTACTGATAGGCATTGCTCTCGGTGAAGGCCTTGGAGTAGGCAAAGGGATCGAAGTCGGGGAGGAAGCCCGTCTTCTCGGAGCGAGGAGCGAAGAAGCCCGTCTTTGCATCCCATAGATTAGCCCAGGAGCGTGCACGCTCTTCGTAGCGACGAGCCACAGCCTCATCCCCCATCCAGCGGGCATAGCGAGCGATAGCGGCATCATCGTAGGCATACTCTAGGGTCTTCGAGACACTCTCCTCCTCTTCGTCTGCGGGGATGTAGCCGAGGCGCTGGTAGCTATCGAGGCCACGGTAGCCCTTGCGCTCCGCCGTGGAGCGGAGCAGGCTTAGGAGCTTTGCCTTGTCTCGGGGCACATAGATCCCCTTGAGCACGGCCTCGACGATGACGGGGATCGAATGGTGACCGATCATCATGTCGGTCTCCGAGGCGAACATATTCCACACGGGGAGATGCCCTGAGTTCTGCTCTCCGAAGTCTACGAGGGAAGCTACCATAGCACGAGCCTCATTTGGGCGAAGGAGGGCATAGAGCGGATGGGCGGTGCGGTAGGTATCCCAGAGGGAGAAGGTGCTGTAGGTCTTATGCCGCGCCTGATGGATATTGCGATCAGCACCTAGGTAGCGTCCATCGACATCGCTGTAGATGGTGGGGCAGATCTGCGAGCGGTAGAGAGCGGTATAGAAGACACGGCGAAGGCTATCAGGGGTCTTAGCATCTAGGGTCACCTGTCCTAGGCGCTTATCCCAAGCGACAGTAGCCTCTTGGCGGTAGCGATCGAAGTCGTTGTGCGGAGCTTCAGCTTGGAGGTTCTTCTGAGCTCCTTGCTCATTTACACCAGAGAGAGCGGTACGGATCGTGATCGACTGGCCTGCACGCACCTTGCCGTAGTGCAGGCGGAGGATGACACCATAGCCTACAGACTTACCGACCACACCCTTGCCGGTGTAGGGGATAGCCGTACGCTCGATGCGAAGGGCAGGGCGTGAGAGCTTGGTAGAGAAGTACACCTTCTGGTCACGAGCCCAGCCATCGGAGTAGCGGAAGCCTACGATCTGTGTAGGGGAGATGGATCGAGCGTCGCTATTGACGGTGCGGTCCCAGTTCGTCGCCTTGTCTAGATTGAGGATGATGCAGGCGGAGTCCGCATCCTCGAGGAAGGTATAGCGCTGGATACCCACTCGCTCGGTAGCCGTGAGCTCAACACGGATCTTGTAGGGCTCGAGAGTCACAGCATAGTAGCCTGCTCGAGCTACCTCAGTAGCATGAGAGAAGCGAGCATGAATGCCGATCGGGCGCTGATCCTTAGCTTCCATACCGAAGCTAAGAGGCGGACGGCTCTCCTCGGTGAGCGCAGGGAGCGTAACAGGCATGTACGAGATATCGTAGAGGTCTCCTGCCCCCGTACCGCTCAGGTGCGTATGACTAAAGCCAGCGATGACGCTATCGGGATAGAAGTAGCCAGCGATATAGTCCCAGCCCGCACGTCCATTGTCAGGGCTGAGCTGCACCATGCCGAAGGGGGCACTGGCTCCAGGGTAGACATTCCCCACCCAGTCGGTACCGATGAGGGTATTGACCCAGTTGGTAAGGCTTTTCTTGGTCGTACGAGAGGTGCGCTGGGCACTTGAGGATAGGCTTCCTCCGAAGAGGAGAGCTAGAGCAGCGAGTAAAAAGAGGGATCTACGAATCATCCGATACGATAAGCTAGTGAAGATGAAGAGGTGAAACAAAACAAAGCGGTGCACTCAGGCGAGAGCTCGGGGGAAGACATCCTTACTCTCCGATGCGATGATATTGGCTCTCGAAGGGTACTCGGATACGATCCCCTAGGGGGCGGCGCTCATCTCGGATACCGCAGGAGACGATCATATTGATCTTCGTACCTCGGGGGAGACCTAGGAGACGACGCACCCGCAGCGTATCAATGCCCTCCAGCGGGCAAGTATCGTAGCCTTCGCTACTCATGGCGAGCATAAAGGTCTGAGCCACCAGCGCACAGCTCTTGTGCTGAACGGCGGTGAGGTCGCCTTCGCTCATCTGTCGTGGCACGGGGCGGAAGAGCCCTGCGATCTGCACGAGCCCCTTGCGGATCAGCCCCCATATCCCTAGACCACGGCTGTAGGTGAAGGGGATGACCTTGAGCAGATAGTCAGCACGGAGCTTGTCATACTTCTCCCATTTGTCCTCGGGATGATGTTTGCGCGTATCGGCTCGGTAGAGCTCGAGGAGCTGATGGGTACGCTTGCGCCAGAGATGGGGCTTCGTGACGAAGACCACCAGCTGCTGCGCTGTGGTGACAGCCGTCTGAGAGAAGCAGGCGGGGGCAAGAGAAGCGATGACCGCAGGGTCGGTGATATGGTAGCACTCCCAGAGCTGGAGGTTGGAGCTCGTAGGCGCAAGAGAAGCTAGACGAAGGCAGTGCTCGACACGAGCAGTATCTAGGGGCTTCTCGGGATCATAGTAGCGTACAGCACGGCGGTGCTTTACTATTTCCTCGAAGTTCATTTTGGTTGTATTATTAAGTGGATACTTATGCGGGGATAGCTCCTTTACAAAAATACGTAATTGCACCGAAAGGGTCTCAGCCCCCAGCCTCTAGCCTCGGCTCCAACAAGCGTTTGCCACCTCCTGAAACACCCCCTTTTCAAAGGGCTTCTGGAGGGGGCAAAAAGAGACCTACGGTAGGTCGCCGAAAAAACCTACTGTGGGTCGCCTCACCGACCTAC
>NZ_CALHVI010000028.1 GCF_938039215.1 uncultured Porphyromonas sp.
TCCCCATCTATGCTATCGGAGGGATCCGCCTAGAAGATGCTCCTGCACTCTACGCTACAGGCATCTATGGGCTCGCTATGAGTGGTGCCCTTCTTGAGGAAGCGACCTCGATTGACCTACACTCCGATTATCACACATCTACTGTAAATACCACAGCCCCATGCTAACTATAGCGAACAAGACCTTCCACTCCCACTTATTCCTCGGGACAGGCAAGTTTGCCTCCCCCTCACTGATGGCTCAGGCCGTAGAAGCCTCGGGTACTGAACTCGTGACCGTAGCCCTCAAGCGAGTAGAGCTGGGCAATACCTCTTCGGACGACATGCTCTCCCCGCTTGATCGCCCAGGGCTTTCCCTACTGCCGAATACGAGTGGAGCACGTACCACCAAGGAAGCGATCCTCGCTGCTGAGCTCGGGCGAGAAGCACTAGAGACCGACTGGCTCAAGCTAGAGATCCACCCCGATCCCCGCTACCTCATGCCCGACCCCATCGAGACCCTTCATGCGGCGGAAGAACTAGTAAAGCGAGGCTTCATCGTCTTGCCCTACGTCCAAGCCGACCCTGTTCTCTGCAAGCGATTAGAAGAGGTAGGTTGTGCCACGGTGATGCCCTTAGCCGCTCCGATCGGTAGTAATAGGGGACTAGACACACGAGCACTTCTCAGGATCATCATCGCAGAGAGCTCGATCCCCGTCGTCGTCGATGCTGGGATAGGCTCTCCAAGCCATGCGGCGGAGTGTATGGAGATGGGAGCCGATGCCGTCCTCGTCAATACCGCCATCGCCACAGCCCAAGATCCCGTAGGCATGGCCGAAGCCTTCCGTCTAGGAGTCGAAGCGGGTCGTCGGGCTTACCTAGCTAAGCTCGCTCCTCAGCGGATGGAGGCAGAAGCCTCCTCCCCCTTCACTTCATTCCTCTTTGCTACAAAATAGATCCCGTGGAGACTACAGCATACGATTTCCTTCGGAGGTATGACTTTGAGGCTCTCCGCAGGAGTATTTACGACCAGACGGCGGAGGATGTTGAGCGAGCTATTTCTCACCCCTACCGCACGACAGAGGACTTCATGGCTCTCGTCTCTCCAGCGGCGATACCCTATCTGGAGGTGATGGCTCGTGAAGCCAACCGACTGACCATTGAGCGCTACGGCAAGACCCTTCAGCTCTACCTCCCCCTTTACCTCTCTAATATCTGCTCCAATAGCTGTGTCTACTGTGGCTTCAGCAAGGAGAATAAGATCCACCGTCGCCAGCTCACTCTCTCGGAGATCAATCGGGAAGTAGAGGCGATCAAGAGGCTTGGCTTCAGGCATCTGCTACTGGTAAGTGGAGAGGATCTGCGTAGCTCCTCCTGGAAGTACTACCTTGAGGTGGTGAAGCATCTGCGTCCTCACTTCGCACAGCTCTCCCTAGAAGTACAGCCACTCACCACAGAGCAATACCAAGCCCTCGGCGAGGCTGGTATCAGCTACGTATGCGTCTATCAGGAGACCTACCACGAGGCGAACTATCCCCGCTATCACCTTGCGGGGAAGAAGGCAGACTTCCGCTACCGCCTAGAGACCCCCGATCGCATCGCACAGGCAGGGATAGAGAAGATCGGACTGGGGGCTCTCCTCGGCCTCGAAGAATGGCGTACGGATAGTACCTTCACTGCACTACATCTAAGCTACCTCAAGAAGAAGTATCGCCAGACTCGCTACTCCATTTCGCTACCTCGCCTGCGCCCTGCGGCAGGAGCTTACAAACCCTCTTGTCCGATAGATGACTTAGGCCTTGTGCAGCTCATCCTTGCCTTCCGTCTCCTCGATCCCCATGTCGAGATCTCCCTCTCCACACGAGAGTCGGAGACGCTGCGCAATCATGTCCTTCCCCTCGGTATCACGAGCATGAGTGCGGGGAGCCATACAGAACCAGGAGGCTATGCCGAGCAGCATGAGGACCTGGAGCAATTCACCATCAATGACGGCCGTAGTCCAGAGGAATTCGTCACGTACCTGCGCTCCGTGGGCTATGAACCCGTTTGGAAGGATTGGGATACATGGATGTAAGGCAAAGCCGAAGAGAAGCAGTGAGGTCTGATGAATGGCAGGAGCGCTATGCCCGCCAGATCCTCCTACCCGAAGTCGGGATAGAGGGGCAAGAGCGACTAGTCCATAAGTCCATAGCGGTGATCGGTGCTGGAGGGCTAGGCTCCACCCTCCTACCGCTACTGGCGGGGGCTGGTGTCGGGCATATCTTGATCGTGGATGGAGATGTCGTCTCTAGAAGCAACCTTCCTCGCCAGACCCTCTACACTACCGAGGAGATCGGGGGATATAAGGCCGTGCTCGCTGCTCGGCGCTTGAGAGCTAATAACCCTCACTGCACCATCAAGACCTCCATCGAGCCTCTATATCCAGCGAATGTCCATCAGCTTCTCTCTGGAGTTGACTTGATCCTTGATGCTACGGACAATGAAGAGGCTCGCCGTCTCATCGACAGCTTTGCAAGGGGAGCGGGTCAGCACTGGCTCTACACTTCGCTTGATGGCTGGAGCGGGCAGGTGGCCCTCTTCCCTCCCGAGGGCAAAGGATACTGCGAACTCTTCCCCGAGAGCCCTAGTTCCTCGGCGGAGTCTTCCGCTAGCTCACCTCCTATCCCCGTGATCTCCTCCACCCCCGCTCTACTAGGGAGCATAGCGGGAGCAGAGGCACTCAAGTTCCTACTCGGCCTCAGATCTCCGCTCTCCGATCATCTTCTGCTTGTCGATAGTCTAAGCTGCTCCTTCCAGCTCCTCAAGCGCTAGCTTAGTCTGTACGCCCCAAGCCTTTTGCCCCCATAGATACAGAGAGGGCTTCGTCTACCGATAGGTGGGAGTGATCTCCCTTCCCTACTGGTAGGCGAAGCCCTCTTCTCTTAGTGCTGTCGCTTAGGATAAAAGCGACTCGAGAGGCAAGCCCTGCAAGAACTTGGGCAAGACAAAAGGATGTACCCTCAGACGAGCCAGCAGGCTGCTTCCCTCGGAGGTCAATTCAAAGAACACCTGACGGCGGTCTTCTCGTCCCAAGCTACGAATGACGAAGCCTCGCTCCTCTAGGGCATTGACTACCCGTGAGGTCAGTGAGGCACTCAGCCCCGTCTGCTCACTGACGAAGGAAGCAGGGACACGCTCTTGGGCAATGGCACAGAGCGTCATCGCCTCATTGAGGGAGAGGGCGAAGGCTTCATCCAGCGCTCCTTCTAGTTCGGCCAAGGCCCTAGCGAGATCACGCATCAGGCAGATAGACTGTACGGGCTCCATGTGCAGGGGTTAGATGAAGAGATTGACACGCGAACGCTCAGCTCGCTCCATGTACGAGGCGACCCCAGCGACAGTGACTTCGTCGAGGAGTTCACTCCGATCAATGCCAAGGACATCCATAGACATCTGGCAGGCGATGAACTCTACCCCCTGATCCAGCGCTTGCTGACGAAGCGTCTCGAGGCTATCGACACCCTTAGAGCGCATCAAGTAGCGCATGAGGCGAGGCCCTATGCCGAGGAAGTTCATCTTAGAGAGAGGAAGCTGTCTCGAGTCCGAGGGAAGCATCCAAGCGAAGAGACGGGCGAGGAAGTCCTTCTTCACAGAGGGCTTACATTCCTTCTTAATAGCACCGAGCCCCCAGAAGGTGAAGAAGATGCTGACCTTCGTACCTGTTGCCGCTGCACCATTAGCGAGGATGAAGGTGGCCAGCGCCTTATCTAGATCTTCACTGAAGAGAATGAAGGTCTTGCCATGCCCTCCGTCTTGAGTCTGAGCAGTGGCTATGGCACAGGGGGAAGCCTTCTCTATGCGAGCGGTATAGACACCACCCGAAGCAGCCTTGGAGAGGAAGCGGTGCCCCGTGGAGTGACACCACGCTTCTGCATCTCGGGGGAAGCCAGCATCCGTAGCTTGCACCTCTAGGATCTCCCCTGGGGAGAGCGCCTCCATAGCTTGCTTGAGCTGAATGATAGGACCTGGGCACTGTAGACCGCAGGCATTGAGCTGATGCACGCTTGCCAATGCAGGCGAAGGATCGTTGTCGGAGGAAGGGGTCTTCACTGAAGAGTCAGAGGTCGTATCTGGCAGAAGATTGGGAGCTGTAGCTGCACGATAGGTCTTGATCCCCCCGATAAGGTTGCGGACTTCGCCGAAGCCATTAGCTCGTAGGATATTGGATGCCAGATAGCCACGTAGCCCGACACCGCAGAAGAGCCAGACGGGCTTATTGCTTGGGATCTCCCCTAGGCGCTCACGGAGGTCATCTAGGGGAATGTTGATCGCCCCTGGTAGTGACCCTAGGCGAGCTTCGTACTCCGTACGCACATCGACGAGGGTGATCTCATCGAGGCGAGCATCACGGAGCTCACGCCAGTAGAGCGGAAGCATCTTCCCCGAAAGGATGTTGCTCGCTACGTAGCCAGAGATAGCCACGGGATCCTTCGCCGAGGAGAAAGGCGGAGCATAGGCATGCTCTAGCTGGGTAAGCTCTCCGACGGTAGCTCCACGCTTGATGGCTAGGGCATACTGGTCGATGCGTGTGTCTACCCCTTCGTAGCCGACGATCTGTGCTCCGTAGAGTCTGCCGTCAGTAGGCGAGAAGGTGATCTTGATATCCATCTGACGAGCACCAGGGTAATAGCCTGCATGTGAGGCGGTGTGGATCGTAGCCGAGAGATAGGGCAGCTCCAGCTGGCGAAGACGCTTAGCGGGTAGCCCTGTGGTAGCTACCGTGAGGTCAAAGACCTTGGCTATGGCTGTACCGATAGCCCCTTCGTAGCTCTGATGGTTGCCGAGGTGGATGTTGTCCGCCACGAGGCGAGCCTGACGATTGGCAGGCCCAGCGAGGTAGTTGAGCCAAGGCTTACCCGTCAGAGGATGTGGGAATTCGATCGCATCACCGACAGCATAGATATCGGGATCGGAGGTCTGTAGGTACTCATTGACAAAGATCCCTCTCGCTTCCCCGATGCGTAGCCCTGCTTCGGTGGCAAGCTTGGTCTCGGGACGCACCCCGATGGATAGGATCACGAGATCGGTCTCTAGCGAGATGCCTGACTGGAAGTGCACAGCCAGCCCCTCTCCTACTTGCTCAAAAGACTGGACCGCCTGCTCGAGGAAGAGCTTCACCCCTTGCTCTCGTAGATGCTCATGGACGAAAGCTGCCATCGAGTAGTCCATGGGTGCCATGACCTGAGGAGCCATCTCGACGACGGAGACTTCGGCTCCTGCGTGTACGAGGTTCTCCGCCATCTCTAGTCCGATGAAGCCACCACCTACGATGACTGCTCGGCGTACCTGATGCTTCGAGAGGTATGACTTAATGCGGTCGGTATCCTGGACATTACGCAGGGTGAAGATCCCCTCTAGGTCAATTCCTGGCAGGGGAGGACGCACGGGTGCAGCCCCTGGAGAGAGGAGAAGCTTGTCATAAGCCTCTGTATAGGTCCGACCGTCAGCAGTCTTCACGGTGACCACTTTGCTCGCTGGGTCGATGGCGACGACCTCGCTCTGGGTACGAACATCTATGGCAAAGCGCTTGCCAAATGCCTCAGGGGTCTGAACGAAGAGGCGGTCACGCTCCTCGATCACCCCACCGATGTAGTAGGGCAAGCCACAGTTGGCATAGGAGATATATTCCCCCTTCTCAAAGAGGATGATCTCAGCCTCTTCGGTGAGTCGTCTTAGTCGTGCTGCTGCAGTAGCTCCACCGGCTACTCCGCCAATGATAAGGTAGCGCATACGCTGGTTATTTTCTTTCATCAGTTAGGTATCATTACTTGTCTTGGGAGCTCTCACCAGAGCATATACTCTAGGAGAACGAGTGCAAAGATATAAAAATCCACCAGCGTACAAAGTTTCCATCGGAAAATATAAACGTGAAACACAAACAAAGGGTAATTACCTCGACGCACAGAGCTGGCCTATCTTTCGCCACTACCCCCGAAGTCTCCGTTTTGCTACATGCAGCCGGCTAAGAGGAGCCAAGTATTTCCCAGAACAAGGGAAGTGGCACAGGTAACTAGGAAGAGCTTCTTCTCCCGAGGGAGCTCCTAGCTAGGCCGCTCCGAGACTCCACTAAGCAATCCTAAAAGCATATCAACAGAAACATCGAAGAGGCACCAGTAGCGCCTCAACTGAGTTACTACTGGTGCCTCTTCGGTGGGAGTACTAGTGCCTCCTTGGGAGGAACGAATTTATGATCTTAGGAGAAGGCTAAGGCTTACCCTACCCTCGCTTAATAAGCTTACCTAGGGCAATCCCTTTAGCGCTTCCAGAAGTGAGGGGTCAAGATCCCGATGACCGTGAAGACCTCCAGACGGCCAGCAAGCATTAGGAAGCAAAGGATCGACTTGGAGAACGTACCCGCCCCCGCTACGCTCGCAGAATACTCCCCGATACCAGGGCCTGAATTGCTGACTGCCGAGCAAGCGATACTAATACTTGATACAAAGCCATTATCATCGAGCATCAGAAGTGATGCCCCGACGAAGATTAAAGCGACATAGAGGACACAGAAGGCAAGGATCTGATGCACCACGCTCACGCTGAGCTGGCGACCATTGATCAGAACGGGAGTCAGCAGGTGAGGGTGGATCTGCTTCTTGAACTCGTTGTAGAGGTTTTTGATCAGTACAAGGAAGCGCGAAGCCTTTAGCCCCCCCGAGGTAGAACCAGCACAGCCGTTGACGAACATCAAGAGCAAAGCCAGCATCCAGAAGAAGGGTCCCCAGAGCGTAATATCAGAGACTGTATATCCCGTACTTGACCCTAAAGACAATGTCGTGAATAGGGACTGACGGAAGGTCGTTTCAAGCGAAGGATATTCCCCTTGTACCCACAGCCAGATCGTCGTGATCACTGAGATCGTCAGGATGAAGAAGGTCAAGAAGCGGAACTCTTCATCCTTGAAGAGGCGCTTGGGCTTACCCGTAGCTGCGAAGTAGACCAAGGTGAGATTGAGACTCCCGATGAACATGAAGAGCGAGAGTACATACTCCACATAAGCGGAGTCGAAGGCAGCGACGCTGGCATCTCGTGTCGAGTAGCCCCCGGTAGAGATACACGTAAAGGCATGACATACGGCATCGAAGCATCCCATAGGCCCTGCCCACAGGAGAGTAAAGAGCAGAAGCGTCTCTACGAAGTAGACGGCCCAGAGGCACTTGGCGACATCAGAGATGCGTGGTAGGAAGCGGTCATGCGTGATGCCCGTAGTCTCGGCATTGTAGATCTGGCTAGCACCGCCCCCGAAGATCGGGACAAGGGCAACGGTGAAGACGACGATACCGAGCCCCCCCTGCCACTGAGTGAGACTGCGCCAGAGGAGGATGGAGTGAGGCAGGCTCTCGACCTCATTGAAGACCGTAGCCCCCGTCGTAGTGAAGCCTGATATCGTCTCGAAGAAAGCATCGATGGGTCTCTCCAGAGAGCCCGTGAGGAGGAAGGGAAGCATCCCCACAAGTGAGAGTAGAAGCCATACTAGCGTCACGGCCAGCATACCCTCTCTGCGGGAGGCGAACTTCTTCTTGAGCCTCCTCCCGAAGTGCAGGAGTATCGACCCCAGGGCAAAGAAAGCCCCGATGGTCACGGCCCACGGTAGAAGCCCCTCGCCATAAATAAGTGCTGTCAGGACGACCAGTAGCATCATCAGCCCTTCGACAAAGCACATCATCCCGAGGATGCGACTGATGAAACGGAAGTTGATCGAGTGCATAGCGGATAGAGAGTCCTAGCTTAGCTAGAAGAGCTCCTTCAGTGTATTGAGTGGAAGGTCGTGATAGAAGATCACGACATGATCATAGGGCTCTAGGATCGTATCCCCATCGATCATGCAGGGACGGCCATTGCGCATCATCCCTCCGAAGGTCATGTTCGCTGGGAGCTTGAGCTCACGGATGGGCTGACCGACGATGCGGGAGTCTCGGCGTGCGACGAGCTCGATGACCTCCGCATTGCTTACGAGGGAGAGGCAGGTGACTTGCCCCGTCTCCTGCCCTAGGAGCGTCCTGTAGATGTAGCCAGCAGCGAGCAGCTTCTTATTGATCAGTGTACCGATATCGAGGCGGTAGGCCAGCGGTATGTAGTCGATGTTCTCTTCCTTGGCCGCTGTCTTGTAGACATTGTAGCGCTTGGCTGCAAGGCAGGCTAGGACGTTGGTCTCGGAGTTCTCGGTCAGGGCAACGAAGACTTGAGCATCCTCCAGCCCTACTTCATTGGTGATCTCGGGGTCACGACCATCGCCGTGGTAGATCTCGACATTGCGGGGAAGTTGCTCCGAGAGACGTAGGCACTTCTCCTTGTCGATCTCGACGAGGGCGATCTTTATATCCTCAGGGATCTTGGAGATCGTGCGTAGCGCCACAGGGCTAGCCCCCATGATGACCATACGGCGTACCTCGGGGGCTTCCTTGCCCGCCAGCTTGCGTACGACATCGATATGATCGACAGCGCAGGTGAAGAAGACCAGGTCATTGTGCTCGATGAGCGTATCGCCTCGTGGGATGAGGGTATCGAAGTCTCTCTTGATGGCTACGACGTGGAAGCTCTTCTCCTCCTCTACCTTCAGTAGACCACTTAGATCCTTGAGGTATTTCCCGACGATGGGAGAGCCATTGCGCACCTTCACCCCTACAAGTGCCAGAGCACCATTGAAGAGGGTGATGTACTGTCTTGCCCAGGGATACTCGGTGATCGCTGCGATCTCGTTGGCGGCGAGCTCCTCGGGATAGATCATAGAGTCTACGCCTAGCTCCTCCATGAGGGTATTGTACTCGCCTTCGAGGTACTCGGCATTGTTGATACGAGCGATCGTGTGTCGAGCCCCCACACGCTTAGCGAGAAGGCAAGCCATGATGTTGGTGGACTCATCAGGAGTTACCGCTACGAAGAGGTCTGCACCCTCTACGTGCGCCCGCTCCAGATCAGACAGGAGCGTGGGACTCCCCTCCACGGGCAAGACCTCTAGGTGATGACTTGCTCGCTCGAGCTTCTTAGCATCGGCATCCATCAGGACGATATTCTGCTCCTCATTGGAGAGCATCTTCGCTAGGTGCGTCCCGACCTCACCAGCGCCAGCGATGACTATTCTCATGCTCTATCGTTTATCCAGTAAGACTAATGGACCAAGAGCTGCTTAGCTGCTTGGTAGATGGACTCTTCATCGAGCCCGCAGTAGAGCTTCTGCTCCTGAGGAGTACCATGAGGTATGAATTCATCGGGCAGACCAAGCGTCTTGACACGTCCCGTATAGTCCTCCTGCATAGCTAGCTGCAGGATCGCCGAGCCTACACCTCCATTGAGACAACCCTCCTCGATGGTAAGGATCTTCTGAGTCGAAGCAAAGACTTCCTTTAGGCAGGCTTCATCAAGAGGCTTAGCGAAGACTAAGTCGATATGCGCAACACTATACCCCTCTGCCTTCAGTCGATCTACAACGTGCGTAGCAGACACTCCTATGGGCCCTAAGCTAAGGATCGCAAGGGAAGAGCCTTCGCTCAAGACACGTGCTCGAGCATGGGGGTAGGACTGCATCGGCTGCTGCCAGTCTACTACAGATCCCGATCCACGAGGGTAGCGAATGGCTACAGGCCCTACCCAATCGAAAGCGGCGGAATACATGAGATGTCGTAGCTGTACCTCGTCATAAGGGGAGCAGACAGTCATGCTAGGTATCGTCCGGAGATAAGCAATATCGAAGGCCCCTTGGTGTGTTGCCCCATCTTCGCCGACAAGGCCAGCACGATCAAGGCAGAAGACCACGTGGCTCTGCGTTAGCGCTACATCATGGATGAGCTGATCATAGGCGCGCTGCATGAAGGTCGAGTAGATATTGCACACCGGTATAAAGCCTTCCGCCGCCATACCAGAAGAGAAGGTCACTGCATGCTCTTCAGCGATGCCGACATCGAAGGAGCGCTTGGGATACTTCTCCATCATATAGGTCATCGAGCAACCAGTAGGCATAGCGGGGGTGACGGAGACAATACGCTCGTCCCGATCAGCTAGCTCTACTAAGGTCTTGCCGAAGACATCTTGATACTTAGGAGGCTGTGGCGTCGAGGAGACCGACTGGATACGCTCGCCCGTAGAGGGGTCGAACTTCCCAGGGGCATGCCAGATCGTAGGCTCCTTCTCTGCAGGCACATAGCCTTTCCCCTTGGTGGTACTAATATGAAGGAGACGGGGGCCCTTCATGTCTCGGATATCCTGCAGTATCTGCACGAGGTGGACGACATCATGCCCATCGGTAGGGCCGAGGTATCGGATACTGAAGCTATCGAAGAAGTTCGTCTGCCCCGAGAGAAGCGCTTTGATTCGGTTGTTGAAGCGCTGTAGATCCTTGTGCTGATCCTCGTGAACGATGTGGAGCTTACGCAGCATACGATACATGTCGTAGCGCATGCTGTTGTAGGTAGGATTGGTCAGTAAGTTGACCATGTGCCTATTGAGACCACCGACGTTTTTATCGATGGACATGTTGTTATCGTTCAGTATGATCAGCAGGTTGTTGGGGAAGGAAGAGGCATTGTTGAGCCCCTCGAAAGCCATTCCTCCCGACATCGCTCCGTCACCGATGAAGGCGACGACACGTCGATCCTCTTCCTTGAGGGCAGTGCCCACGGCCATCCCTAGAGCTGCCGAGATGGAATTAGAGGCATGTCCTGCGGCGAAGGTATCGTACTCACTCTCCGACGGTATGGGGAAGCCTGCTAGGCCCCCCCAAGTACGGAGGGTATGGAAGTCCCGTCGCCGTCCCGTGAGGATCTTGTGTACGTAGGCCTGATGCCCTACGTCCCATACGATCCGATCATGGGGCGTATCGAAGACATAGTGCATCGCTACCGTGATCTCGACAGCACCGAGATTGGCACCGAGGTGCCCTGGGATGCTGGAGAGCGTAGAGAGCATAAAGTGACGAATCTCAGCACAGAGCGCAGGGAGCTGGTCTGGCTTGAGCCGTCTGAGGTCGCTCGGGGTCTCTATCTGATCAAGTAGTGGGTATCCCTGCTCTTGGGTACTACTATCTGGCATAGATTATCTGGCGTTAGTGCTGCAGAGCGAATGTATGGATCAGTTCGTCGAGGCTCAGCTTGGTCTGCTGACCCGTCTGCATGTTCTTAAGGGTGAAAGTCTCCGTCATACGTTCCTCTTCGCCTACAAGGACGACGAAGGGGATCTTCAAGCTGTCGGCATAGCTCATTTGCTTCTTCATCTTCACGGACTCAGGATAGAGTTCGCAGCGAAGGCCCTGACGGCGAAGTTGTGCGACGAGTGGTAGGAGGTAGGCAGCATCTTCTTCGCTGAAGTTAGCGAAGAGCACTTGTGTCCCCGTCTCAGCTTCCTCTGGGAAGAGGCCCAGCTCCATGAGGACATCATAGATGCGGTCTGCACCGAAGGAGATCCCTACCCCACTCAGTCCTTCGAGGCCGAAGATACCAGTGAGGTTGTCGTAGCGTCCTCCGCCCGAGATACTCCCCATCGAGGCATCTAGCGCCTTGACTTCGAGGATAGCACCGGTGTAGTAAGAGAGGCCACGAGCAAGACTAAGGTCTACAACGAGCTCGGCGGAGAACTGGAGGCGCTCGACGTGGTCAAGGATGTACTCCAGTTCCTCGATCCCCTTTCGTCCCTCTTCGGAAGAAGCGAGCAGCTCCTTGAGTTGGGCTAGCTTCTCTCGGTTCGTCCCCGAGAGAGCGAGGAAGGGGCGAAGCTTGTTGATGGCTTCTTCAGAGAAGCCATTCGCCTTGAGTTCATCGAAGACCTTCTCTTCACCGATCTTCTCTAGCTTGTCGATAGCAGTAGTGATGTCGATGAGGCGGTCAGCTTGGCCAGCCACTTCGGCGATACCGCCTAAGATCTTGCGGTTATTGAGGAGGATGCGGACACGGAGCCCGAAGCGACGGAAGACCTCGTCTATGATCGCTAGGAGTTCGACTTCATTGATCAGTGAGGTAGAGCCGATGACATCGGCATCACACTGGTAGAACTCACGATAGCGCCCCTTCTGCGGGCGATCTGCTCTCCAGACAGGCTGGATCTGATAGCGGCGGAAGGGCAGGGTAAGCTCAGAGCGATGCATCACTACATAGCGGGCGAAAGGCACGGTGAGGTCATAGCGGAGCCCCTTCTCGCAGGCCTTATTGGCAAAGTGAATGGCATTGCGCTGGAGGAGCTCGTCATCGGAAAGCTCCTTCAGAGCGTCTCCCGAGTTGAGCACCTTGAAGAGAAGGCGGTCTCCCTCCTCCCCGTACTTACCCATCAGGGTCGAGAGCTGCTCCATCGTGGGGGTCTCGATCTGTCGGTAGCCGTAGAGTGCATAGACCTGGCGGATGGTGTCAAAGATATAGTTACGACGAGCCATCTCTATGGGGCCAAAGTCCCGCATGCCCTTCGGTATCGTTGGTTTCTGCATCTTCTTTATGTAGATAGATTATGATAAGCTGTATCGGGGGCTTAGTTCCTCCGGTGGAGTACAACAAGCTGCCTCTCATATTCATTCCGCTCATCGCGAGGGAAGGTCGTCCGCTGGACTTCCTCCCAGTCCGAGCTCTGAAGCTCAGGGAAGAAGACCTCTGCATCAGGGAAGCTGGCATCGACCTCGGTCAAGTAGATGCGCTGTGCCTGCCCTAGGAGCTGACGGTAGATCTCTCCTCCGCCGATGACGAAGACTTCGTCGTCGCTCTCGGAGAGGACGGTGAGAGCTTCCTCGATCGAGGGGAAGACCTCTACCCCATCAGAGCTCTGGAGCGAGCGGCTGATGACGACATTGCGTCGCTGGGGCAAGGGCCCATTGGGGAGGGATTCGAAGGTCTTACGTCCCATCAAGATCGTATGCCCTGTGGTCAGCGCCTTGAAGCGCTTGAGGTCACCAGGCAGGTGCCAGAGCAAGTCATTCCCCTTGCCTATAGCGCCATCCTTGGCCACAGCCACGACGATAGAGAGTAGCATAGTGTATGAAATAGCCCGAATGAGTGATTAGACTGAGACCTTACCAGCGATGTGCGGATGAGGGTCATAGCCTAGGAGCTCGAAGTCCTCGTAGCCGAAGTCCTCAAGCCGAGTGATGGTAGGGGTAAGGCGCAACTGAGGGAGCTCTCGGGGCTCACGTGTCAGCTGAAGCTCTACCTGCTCGATATGGTCGCGATAGATATGGACATCACCGAAGCTGTGGACGAAGTCCCCTACTTCTAGACCCGTCACTTGAGCGACCATGTGAAGGAGCATAGCGTACGAAGCAATGTTGAAGGGTACGCCTAAGAAGACATCAGCACTGCGCTGATAGAGCTGCAGGCTCAAGCGTCCGTCGGCGACGTAGAACTGCATGAGGCAGTGGCATGGAGCCAGCGCCATCTCATCGATCTGTGCTACATTCCACGCCGAGACGATCATACGTCGACTGGTCGGGTCACGACGGATCTGGTCTACGACTTGCTGGATCTGATCGATGTGCCCGCCCTTGTAGTCGGGCCAGGAGCGCCACTGATAGCCATAGATCGGCCCTAGGGATCCGTCTTCACGAGCCCATTCGTTCCAGATCCGCACGCCCTTCTCTTGGAGGTAGCGGACATTCGTATCGCCTCGGAGGAACCATAGGAGCTCGTAGATGATACTCTTCAGATGGAGCTTCTTCGTCGTCAGCAGGGGGAAACCCTTGCTGAGATCAAAGCGCATCTGATAGCCGAAGGTACTGATCGTGCCCGTACCTGTACGGTCTCCCTTGTGATGCCCTTCACTCAAGATGTGGCGGAGCAGGTCTAAGTATTGCTTCATTTCTTCCAATGAATAGTGCACAAAGATACACAAATTAGTACCTGCCTACTCGCATTGTCAGTCCGAGATTGGACAAGTTTCACCTCCATGGGATTTCTACTGTTGCCTCACTCGAGGTAGCAGTAGCGCCTCTTAGGAGTTTACAGTAGTGCCTCTAGGGGGTATGTAGAGGTCTTCATGTGGAGGATCTATGATCAGAAGCTGAGAGGCCAATAGAGGGCTTCAGCCAAGGAAATACCGAGGCAATGAACGAGGAAAGATGTATTTTTGTTCTCTGTATAAATCATCCTATCAGCACGATCAAAAATCTAAATATGAATCGAACTCATATAGCTGTCATCGCAGGGGGCTTCTCGGGAGAGTATGCCGTCTCTCTGCGTAGTGCAGCTGGACTACTCTCTTGGATCGACCGCAGTCTCTTTGATCCCTACCTCGTCGTCATCGAGCGTACGGGCTGGTTCGTCCAAATCGAGGGACAAGACCCTATCCCCGTAGACAAGTGTGACTTTAGCTTTATGCTTGGAGGGGAGCACATCAAGATCGACTATGCCCTCATCACCGTACATGGCACCCCTGGAGAGAATGGGCTCCTGCAGGGGTATCTAGACCTCGTCGGAGTCCCCTACAATACGGGGGGCGTACTCACCGAAGCGCTGACCTTCAACAAGTACTACTGCAATCGCTACCTCTCCACCTTCCCTCAGCTCCGTGTGGCAGACTCGGTGCGTCTCAAGCGTGGCGAAGCTCAGCCCTCCACCGAAGAACTAGTAGCTCGTCTCGGGCTTCCCCTCTTCGCTAAGCCCAATGCTGGAGGCTCCAGCGTGGCTACCAGCCGTGTAGAGACACCCGAAGCACTGAAGGAAGCCATCGCCCTTGCCTTCGACGAATGTGATGAAGTCCTCCTTGAGCGCTTCATCTCTGGTACAGAGGTCACCTGCGGATGCTACTGCCTCGGAGACAAGGTCACCGCCCTGCCCGTCACCGAAGTCGTGCCTAAGAATAGCTTCTTCGACTTCGAAGCCAAGTACCACGGCGCAGTCGAGGAGATCACCCCTGCACGTATCAGTGCTGAGCTCACCGCTGAGATCCAGTCGCTGACCCGCCAGATCTACCAGCACATCGATGCACGTGGCATCATACGTGTAGACTACATCATAGAGTCAGATGGTATCCCTACCCTGCTAGAAGTAAACACGACACCAGGGATGACTCCGACGAGTTTCATCCCTCAGCAGGTAGCAGCCGCAGGGCTCACCATGCCTCAACTCCTCACGGATCTCATCCAGGATCATCTTCGCTAGCCAACTATCACCTTAGCCAACTATGGATCTCAAGAAATACGAAAGCATCCGCCCCCTTGCCCCCGAAGAGGTGCAGACAGCCATACAGCTCCTGACCAGCCTCGAGCCCCTACGTGCCGTCTATGATAGCCTTGGGCTAGAGACCAGCTGGGACGAGCTCGTCGCCGTCCTCCGCACTTGCCGTACCGTAGAGGACTTCAAGGCTCGGGTGAGCTACCACTGGGTCAAGCACATCATGGCGAAGTGTTGCGCCTCGGTCGAACTCACAGGTACGGAGCACATCTCTCCCGAGGGGGCCTATACCTATGTCTCCAATCATCGAGACATCATCCTAGACTCGGCCTTCCTCAATGTCCTCCTTGCTGATGCGGGGGCGAAGTTCCCTGAGATCGCTATCGGGGACAACCTCATGCTCTATCCTTGGATCGAGACTCTGGTCAAGCTCAATGGGAGCTTCCTTGTCCGACGCAACCTTCAGGGACGTGAAGTTCTCCTAGCTGCTCGTCTCCTCTCCGAATACATGCACGATGCTATCCAGGAGGGGAAGAGCCTCTGGATCGCTCAGCGTGAAGGTCGCTCCAAGGACTCTACGGATAAGACCCAGCCCGCCCTCTTGAAGATGCTTGCCCTAGGTGCTCAGACGAAAGACCCTCTGCAGGCTATCTCTCCCCTCAATATCGTGCCCGTCACCTGCAACTACGAGTATGACCCCTGTGACTACCTCAAGGCTCAAGAGATGCAGCTCAAGCGGGATGTCGAGGGCTTCAAGAAGAGCCCCGCAGACGATGGTATCAACATGCGCACGGGGATCTTTGGCTGGAAGGGTGAGGTCTCCTTCCACATCGGACGACCTCTCGCTGAACTCATCGCCGACCAAGAACTTTCTCTCGAGCTATCCCTTAGCGTAGAGGCGATCGCCGCCATCATCGATAGAGAGATCCATAGCCACTACAAACTCTTCCCCATCAACTACATTGCCCTAGACCTCATCGACGGCATCGAGCACCACTATGGAGCTTATACAGAGCAGGAGAAGAGCGATGTACTCCAGTACATCGAGAGCCGCATTGATCTTGTCCGCCTCCCTGAGAGCCTAACCCCTGACCGAGAGTTCCTACGTCGCTGCCTCCTGATGATGTATGCCAATCCCGTGCTCAGCAAACTCAAGACGGAGTTGGAGACAAGAGTAAGCCTTGAGCCCTAGATGAAAGCAAAGAAAGTCCACAAGTACCTAGGGATCCCCCTCTGCTTCTTCCTCTTCTTCGCTGCCCTCTCTGGGATCCTGCTCAATCACCGAGACTTACTCCAGAGTGTAGACATCCCTCGTAGCGCTCTGCCTCGATCCTATCAGTTCGTAGGGTGGAACAATGGTGCCGTCCGAGGAGTACTCCGCTCCGATAGCTTAGCCTATATATATGGCTCGGCAGGGGTATGGGTCACAGATAGTAGCCTAAGGAGAGAGGCTAAGCCGATGACCTCGGGCTTGGTCTCGGGAGCCGACGAGGCTAAGATCATGTCCATGGCTCGTGATAGTGCTGGTGGAGTATGGGTAGCCTCCCAGTATCGCCTCTACAAGCTTGCCCCCGAGGGGACACGCTGGGTCGAGCAACCCCTTCCCTCCTCGGTGCATGGCCGACTGGCTGACCTTCAGATCTCTGGAGACTCAGTACTCCTACTCAGCCGATCACTCCTCTATCGCCGCAGTCTCGCTTCCCCTGAGTGGACGACCTACGAACTGAAGAAGCCCGAAGGCTACACGGGTAAGATCCTCCTCTTCCAAATCGTCTGGGCCCTGCACAGCGGAGAGTACTTCGGTCTCGTGGGACGTATCATCGTCGACCTCCTTGGTCTGCTTGTCATGATCCTCTCACTAACGGGGATCTTCTACACCTTCCTTCGGCATCGCCTCGAAGCTAAGAAGGGTCAAGAGCGTACGAAGAAGGAGGAAGATCGAAAGCATCGACTCGCTAAAAAGCTCTCTACCAACTTCAAGTGGCATAAGACGGTAGGCAGGAAGACCTTCTATGCTGTGCTCTTCGTCTTCGTCACGGGTTGGGTGCTTCGTCCTCCCTTGATGCTTCCGCTGGTCTTCACCAAGGCTCAACCTAACCGCTTCAGTAGCCTCTATAGCGACAACCCATGGTTTGACCGCCTGCGAGCTATCCGGCAGGATAAGCACCAAGGTGGGTGGCTCCTCTCTACGAGCGAAGGCTTCTTCAAGCTCAAGGACTTCTCCTCCCAACCAGAGCCTTGGGAGCTGCAGCCTCAGGTAAGCCCGATGGGTATCAATGGCTTCGCCCAGCGAGCAGACGGCTCGTGGCTCGTCGGTTCCTTTACCGGTCTCTTCGAGGTACACCCAGGGTGGGCAGAGCCTATACATAATTACTTCACGGGCGAGAGCGTCGGTGAGGTGAAGATGGGACCTCCTGTAGGCTCCTTCACAGTATCAGGGCTACTTGCCGGGGAGCGCCCCGAGGACGACCTCGTCTTCCTCTATGATCATGGAGCGGTAGGACGCTCTGTGCTCCCAGATGGTGGGGCTCAGCTCCGCCCCTTCGCTCCCCAGCCTGAGGCGCTCAACGAGAGCCCGTATTCTCTCTGGCAGGCTGCCTTAGAGCTCCACGCCGGCCGCCTCTATCAGCCCTTCCTAGGCTCATGGGGCACTGCCCTCTTCATCTTCTTCTTAGGCCTAAGTTCCGTCATCGTACTCATCACGGGGCTCAAGCGTAGAAGCCCGAAAAAGAAGCACGAGTCATCATGATACGAATACAGGACATCTGGAGCGCCATCACCGAGCTGCTCCCTCCCGCTCTCCAAGAGAGCTACGACAACTGTGGTCTGCAAGTCGGTGATCCGTCGCTACCTGCCACAGGAGTGCTCTGCTGTGTAGATATCACAGAGCAGGTACTTCTGGAGGCTATCGAGAAGAAGTGCAATGTCGTCATTGCTCACCATCCTCTTCTCTTCAAGGGACTAAAGCGGATCGGTACAGATAGCTATATAGAGCGCTGTGCACGCCTCGCTATTCGTCACGACCTAGCTATATATGCAGCTCATACGAATGCAGACAATGCCGACGGCGGACTTAACTATCTTCTCGCCGAGGATCTAGGACTCTCCTCCGTGACCAGCCTCGAGCCTCAGAGAGGGACACTTATGGAGCTCGTGACCTTCGTCCCCACAGAGTACACCAGCCGTGTTGCCGAGGCTCTTTGGTCTGCTGGAGCGGGGAAGATCGGAGCCTATGACAGCTGTAGCTACCGCAGCGAGGGCACGGGCACCTTCCGAGCCCTTGACGGGGCTCAACCCTTTGTGGGAGAAGTCGGGAGTCTGCACGAGGAGCAGGAGCAGCGCCTGAGCGTGACCTTCCCCTCTTACCTTCAGTCGCAGGTAGAGCGTGCTCTCCTCTCCGCTCATCCCTATGAGACTCCAGCCTATAACATCACGAGCCTAGCGAACCTTAACCCACGGATCGGTGCAGGTGTCATCGGAGAGCTCGCAGAAGAGGAGCCTCTAGACTCCTTCCTAGAGCGCATCGCTCGCTACTTCAAGACCGAGCAACTCCGCTATAGCGTGACGACGAAGACCTCCGTCAAGCGTGTCGCCATCTGCGGAGGAGCAGGGGCTTTCCTCTGGCCCAAAGCCAAACGAGCAGGCGCTGATATCCTTATCACAGGGGAGGCTAAGTACAACGATTACTTCGACTGCGAGGGCGCTCCTATCCTAGCCACAGTAGGGCACTACGAGAGCGAACACATTGCTACTCGGCTCTTTGCACAGATCATCTCACAGAAAATACCTAAATTTGCAGTCTATCAAAGCGAGTTAGACTCCAATCCTATAAAAGCGTTACAGCACCCATAATGGCGAAAGAAACAACGACAAAGAAGACGACAACAGCAAAGAAGTCTACCAAGGCTAAGGCAGAGGCAGCAGTGGCTGATCCTGAAGTAAGCACTACGGTAGCTACTCCTGAGGCTAATATCAACTCTGCTGATCGCACCATTGCAAACAAGCTCATCGCACTGAGCCGCCTGCAAGAGACCTTCACCAAGATCGATCACATCAAGACCCTCAGAGGCGAACTTCCCCTCGAAGTACAGGATCTAGAGGATGAGATCGAAGGAATGGAGACACGACTAAAGCATCTCGAAGAGGACAGCAAGCGCCAAGTCCAGGCTGTCGCTACTGAGAAGGCTAAGATCCAAAAGGCGCAGGAGCGTATCGAGGTCTTCAAGGAACAGCTCAACAACGTCAAGAACAACCGCGAGTACGACAACCTCTCTAAGGAGATCGAATTTCAAGGGCTTGAGATCGAACTTTCGCAGAAGCGTATCAACGAGGGCAACGCAGAGATCCAGCACCGCAAGGAGCGTATCACTTCCCTCAAGGAGACCATCGCTGAGCGTCGAGTAGACCTAGAGGCTAAGCAGGAGGAGCTCTCTCGCATCAAGAGCGAAACGAAGCAAGAAGAAGAGGCTCTGCGCTCTGAAGCCATCCGACTCGAAGAGGATATCGAAGAGCGTCTACTCCATGCCTTCAACCGTATCCGCGAGGGTGCTCGCAATGGTCTTGCCGTAGTGCCCATCGACCGTGATGCTTGCGGTGGCTGCTTCAACAAGATCCCACCCCAGCGTCAGGTAGACTTGAAGCTTCACAAGAAGATCATCGTCTGCGAATACTGCGGTCGTATCCTCGTCGATCCAGAGCTGGTAGAAGAAGCTCACCAGCACAACTAAGCTACCTCATGCACCATACACTCGAGCAGCGGGTCGCTGAGACCATCGAGTGTCATGGGCTCGTAGCCAGCTACACAGACAAGATATTCATAGCCATCAGCGGAGGGGCCGATTCGGTCGCTCTGCTGATGGCTATGATTGCATTGGGCTACAAGGAGCGTCTTGAAGCGCTGCACTGCAACTTCTCCCTCCGCTCCGACGAGAGTGATGAAGACGAAGCCTTCATATCGGCCCTATGTGAGCGGTACCATATTCCTCTCCATGTAAAGAGATTTGATACCCGAGCCTATGCCCAGCAGGAAGGGATCTCGATCGAGATGGCTGCTCGATCCTTGCGCTACGGCTGGTTCTCCACCTTCCATACAGAGGGGAAGACGGTCATAGCTGTAGCCCATAATGCAGATGACCAGATAGAGACCCTCCTACTCAACCTATCGATGGGTACGGGGATACGAGGGCTGAGTGGGATGCCCTTCCTCAAGCCTCAGGAGGGGATCATCCGTCCGCTACAAACTTGTCCCCGAAGCCTCATCCTCTCCTACCTAAGTGATCTCAAGCAAGACTATCGGGAGGATAGTAGCAACAAGGAACTTCAGTACAAGCGTAATCTCATCCGTCATCGCCTCATCCCTCTCTTTGAGGAGCTTAATCCCTCTTTCCGAGGGGCAGCCCTTCGGACGATCGATCATCTACGCTCCACGGAAGCCCTCTATCTGGAGTGCATCAGTCGCTACCGAGATCAGCTACTCAGCCAAGACAAGATCGAGCTTCATCCCCTACTCCATCACCCCGAGCGAAGGACTCTTCTCTTCGAACTCCTACGTCCCTATGGCTTCAATCGTGAGGTGATCCTGGATCTTGAAGAGCATCTAAAGAAAGGAGGAGAAGCGGGAAGGAAGTTCCATGCTCCACACTACACCCTCTACCATGGAGCTAAGTACCTTGAACTACTTCCTAGGGAGGAGGCAGAGAAGGTCAGCCTAAGCATCGACATCTCTTCACGAGGGAGCATGCCTCTACCCTTCGGAGGGGAGCTCTCTTGGGAAGTACTCCCTATAGAGCAACTAGAGGGAGGAGTACGAGTACCACCCACAGTAGCTCTCTTCGACTACGATCGACTGGGGAGGACTACACTTACCCTTCGCACTCGAGAAGAAGGCGATGCACTACGACCTTACGGGATGAAGGGGAAGAAGCTACTCCGTCGCATCTTCATCGATGGGAAGTACACCCACCAAGAGCGCAGAGAAGCCCTGCTCCTCTGCAAGGGTGAGACTCCGCTCTGGCTCGTGGGGCATGTAGCGGATAGCACTTATGCTCTAGGTGCTAATACCCGCGAAGTACTTCGCCTCATCTATACCCTTTAGCCTAAGACCTCTCACCGTAGCATATAAAGGGAGACGCCCACTCAGCCTTGAGGCTAAGTGGGCGTTCTCCTTTCATGGTATTGCGTTTGTATGTCTAGACGAGTGGCACGGAGCCTGCGTAAGTCTCTAGGTCCGATCGCTCCTGAGCAAGGAGCTCCTCTGAGCAACGTACCGTGACACCGATACTCTTGAGTTTGGAGAGGCGCTCTAGAGAGCGAAGAGCCAGCTGATAGAGTTGTTTAGATAGTTCGCCCGTGATCTTCACTTGAGCTAATGCTAGTGCCACGATGACTCGATCGGTACGTCTCAGTTGCTCCAGAGTATCACGATCACCGAGGATGATCCCACGCTGAGCTTCGAGCTCTTCCTTTGTCTCACCCTTGGGTGGACAGAAGGGCAGATGATAGAGCTTTGAGATAAGTGAGGTGGGATAATTGGTCAAGTCGGCCTTGGGTCTACGGCGAAGCAAGTCACTGAGCTCCCATAGGGCATCACTCCCTTCATCATTACCAAAGGGTGCTGCATCCTGTATGCTCGAGTAGTAAACCTCTGAGGAGAAATACTTACGGAAGGCGGGATGGCTGGTCAGAGGATGAAGCCCCATCTCATCGTCATCGTAATAGAAGGACTGGTTGGGATCAAACTCTGGGTAATCTTCGTAGCCAGCTTTGATCTTGGTGTCGATCAACTGCTGGGCTCGTTCTTCACATTCGGTCTCGCTAGGGAAGGTCTTCACTTCATAGCGTCCCGATGTACCTATCTTCCCCCAATTAGTCATCAAGTCCACTCCCAGCGTTTCAATTCGCCAGAAGCGCTCCGCTTGATGATCAGAAAAACGCATTACTCTAAGCATACTCGTGTGGTCGTAATTGGGTAGGAGCCTTCAAGCTTGGTGGTGTCACTATGGCAAGACTTATACGACATAGACTCCAGTAGTACCTAGGCAAATGTAGGCATTTATCATATAAAAAACTATTTATCCAATAAATTCGTCTCAAATCGTAGCACTACCCTACCAAGTGGCTACCTACTTTTAGGGAGAGGAGTAAGCTAGCGTACCAAGAACGGTACAATTTCGGTCTAAAAACGAGCGACGACTGCCTAAGCTTTTTAGGTAATCATCGCTCATTATATTAGGAGGAAGAGCAGGTATCTCCTTAGGAGAAACGCTCCTCAATCGCCGCCATCAACCCTGGGCGGAAGTCTGGATGCGCAATACTCGTCAGAGCAAGAGCTCGCTCACGAAGGGTCAATCCCCTGAGGCGCACCGCTCCGTACTCTGTAGCGATGTAGTCCACTTCGTTACGTCCCGAGGTCACCGTAGCGCCTGGAGGAAGGACGGGGACAATACGGGAGACAGTCCCTCCCTTAGTCGTAGAGGTAAAGGCAAGGATAGAGCGTCCACCTCGAGAGCGTTTTGCCCCACGAAGGTAGTCTACTTGCCCGCCCGTACCGCTGAACTGATCCAAGCCAATTGCCTCGGAAGCCACCTGCCCGTATAGGTCGATCTCGAGGCACGAATTGATCGAGACCATGCGGTCATTCTGCCCGATGACATAGGGGTCATTCATGTGATCGACGGGATACATCTCGATCATCTCATTGTGATCGATGAAGTCATAGAGCGCCTTGGAGCCCATGATGATGGAGCTAGCGACCTTGCGATGGTGCATGGTCTTCTTCTCTCCTGTCACATGGCCCGACTGGATCATGTGCATCACACCATCGGTGAACATCTCTGTGTGTAGACCTAGATCTCGGCGCCCCTTGAGGCACTGCAGGACGGCATCAGGGATCGCTCCGATACCTATCTGAAGCGTATCGCCATCCTCGATCAGTTCGGCACAGATCTCTCCGATGCGTTGCTCCACCTGGCCTATGGGAGCGGGTGGGATCTCGACGAGGGGGCGATCTACGGGGACGATGTAGTCGAGCTTCGTGACATGGATGAGGTTGTCTCCGCCGATGAAGGGCATCTGCTTGTTGACCTCTGCGACGACGATGCGGGCGCATTCGGCCGCGGGCTTCGTGTAGTCGCAGGAGACCCCGAAGGAGCAATACCCCTCTTCGTTGGGTTCGCTCACCGAGATGAAGGCGACATCCACAGGATAGATCCCCTCTCGGAAGAAGCTGGGGAGTTCATGGAAGTGACAAGGGAGGTAGTCTACTCGCTTCTCTCGGAAGGCGAGGCGACTATTCTTGTCTAGGAAGTTAAGGACGGGGCGTACATGCCCCTTCATCTCGGGGCGCAGATGCCACGGCTCTGCGAAGTACAGCATGTGGAAGACCTTGACATCAGTCAGTCGCTCTCGGTCTTCATAAAGGGCCTTCGACAAGTCGTTGGGAGCCGCTACTGCGTGCCCGAAGACCAAGAAGTCACCGCTCTTCACAGCCGCTTGCACGGCTCCGAGGGCAGTCGTTGTGTGGCTTGTATAGTACTCTTGCCAATTAGTACTCATTGCTTTAGCTATAAATTAGAATGAGGGTGCTCTTTCTCTACCAAAGGGAAGGCCTTTGCTCCGAGATGAGAGCTATCGAGTCGTGCCATGGTGCAGACAGCCTTCGCTTGTATTGATAGCGAAGACTTGCCAAAGATACATATTCCTCTGAAATCTCCCAATCACGTTTTACCCATCCTACTAAGTGCTAAATAGGCGGGGGCATCTCCCCCTCTAAAGAGGCTTTTCTTGAGAATAGATTACCCCTGTGACATCCCACTATCCATCTAGGTTTGGAAGGGGGCTAGGGAAAGGGGCTCAAGAAACCTACGGTAGGTCCTCATCACGACCTACTGTGGGTCGGTAAGACGACCTACCGTGGGTCGTAAAGGCGACCTACCATAGGGTTAGAAAGAAGGCTACCATAGAGTTGGGAAGAGAACCTGAAATAATCCCCAGAAAAGGACTCTGTCCCTACCTATATATATGTATATTGTATTGAGCCCATCTAATCAATTGGCCTATATGCTATTTTTGCCATGCCTTATAGGCGAATTAACAAACTAACAACACAACAACATGCGTAAGTTCTACTCCTTGACGCTCCTTCTGCAACTCTTCTTGTCCTGCGCCCTAGGACTAAGTACAGAGCTTGCTGCTCAAGGGAAACCGACCGATATGAATATCATCGGGCACGTAACTGATGCTAAGACCGGAGAGCACCTCGCTGGGATCACCATTGCGATCAAAGGCACGACCTTCGGCACGGCAACAGATGCTACTGGGCACTACTTCCTCAAAAATCTCAAGCAAAAGAAGGTCACCCTCGTCATGCGTGGGCTTGGCTATCTGAGTCAGGAGAAAGTCGTAGAAGTCCAACCCCACAAGGTCCCCGAAGTCAACTTCGAGGCTGAGCAGGACAACATCCGTATCGACGAAGTCGTCGTCTCGTCCAACCGTCAGGCTACGCTCCGTCGTCTAGCTCCTACTCTCGTGACGGTACTCGATGCAAAGCTCTTCGAGAACACCAATGCGACGAACCTCGCCCAAGGGTTGATCTTCCAGCCAGGTGTGCGTGTCGAGAACAACTGTCAGAACTGTGGCTTCAACCAAGTTCGCATCAATGGGCTTGATGGTCGCTACTCACAGATCCTCATCGACAGCCGTCCCATCATGAGTGCCCTTGCAGGGGTCTATGGCCTAGAGCAAATCCCTACTAACATGATCGAGCGTGTCGAGGTCGTCCGTGGTGGTGGCTCTGCCCTCTTCGGCTCTTCGGCGATCGCAGGGGTGATCAATATCATCACGAAGGAGCCTCAGCGTAATAGCTTCTCCTTCAACGAAAGTGTAGGCTTCTCTGGCTTCAAGGATCTCGACAATAACCTCAGCTTCAACGGCTCCCTCGTCAGTGATGACAACCGTGCTGGAGCGATGGTCTTCGCCCAAGCTCGCTACCGTAAGGAGCACGATGTCAATGGCGATGGCTACAGCGAACTGGGGCGACTTGACTCCCGTTCACTGGGCTTCCGTGGCTACCTCCGTCCTACCGACTACACGCGTCTGACCGGTGAAGTCCACACCTTCAGCGAAGCTCGTCGTGGGGGTGACCATATCGATTGGCCCGAGCATGTCGCAGGTGTAGCAGAATCCGTCCGTCACTCGGTCTATAGTGGTAACCTCAAGTTCGATGGCTACAGCTCAGACTACAAGAGCCACTTCCAGCTCTACGCTTCGGCGCAGCACGTCACTCGTAATAGCTACTACGGAGGTATCGGCGAACCTAAGCTCCGCAACAAGGCTGGAGACAAGTTAATCACCCCTCAAGGTACTGAGACAGATAATGAGGGTGAAGCACTAGGTACAGGCAAGATCGGCCAGCCCATCCATCCTCTAGACTATGGGAAGAACTTCGGGATCACCCGTGGTCTCACTTGGGTCGGTGGCGCTCAGTACACCTACGACTTCTCTCGTCTACTCTTCATGCCTGCCCAGCTCCTCCTAGGTGCTGAATACAGCTACGACCGCCTAGAGGACAAGATGCCTCTGAGAGAGTGGGAGACGGAGAAGACCCTAGAGAATGGCTTCGACCTCAGTGCAAACCCGCTCTCCCTCTCCCCTGCGCTTCATCAGGTGATCCGTAATGCTAGCCAGTTCGCTCAGGTAGAGTGGAAGAACGATCTCTGGAGCCTCCTCGTCGGGACTCGCCTAGATGAGAACTCCGCAGTGAAGGCTGCTATCTTCAGCCCTCGTGCTACTCTTCGCTTCAACCCCACGAAGAACATCAACCTCCGTGCGACCTATGCTAAGGGCTTCCGTGCTCCACAGGTCTTCGACGAAGACCTCCACGTAGGAGTCGTGGGTGGTGAGGCTCAGCGTGTCACCAACGCAGATGACCTTCGTCCTGAGATCTCTCACTCCTTCAGTCTCAGCAATGATATGTACTTCCGTCTGGGCGAAGCACAGGCTAACGTCCTCGTCGAAGGCTTCTACACCCGCCTGCTAGATGTCTTCACCAACTACAAGGACAAGTCCGAAAACGGGATCTCCTACTACACCCGTCACAACTACGGGATCGATGACAACGGCAAGCAGGTATCCTCGGGGGCTAAGGTCCTTGGCGTAAATCTCGAAGGGAAGATCTCCTACCGCTGGCTCTCCCTACAAGCTGGGCTCACCCTGACGAGCAACAAGTATGACGTGAACCAAGAATGGGGTGTACGTCAGAAGATCAAGGGTGATCACGATGCCTCTTACTATGAGACCTTCGTCCCCAAGGCTGATGGATCGGACTTCGACAACGTAGCTGCCGACGGAGAGCCTCAGACTGTATCAATGACCTCGAAGGAGATCACTCGTACGCCCTCTACCTATGGTTACTTCACGATTGGGATCAATCCTATTCGTCCGCTGAATATCGCCCTGACGGGTACCTACACGGGATCGATGTACGTGCCTCATGTCGTCAAGTGGGGGCAGGGCTCTGCTGTCACCGACCGCAATGCCATCGCACAGGGACTTCGCACCGAAGGCTACAAGCTTCCTCTTGTCGACGACAAGGGTGCACCCATCCTCGAGGACGGGAAGCAGAAGGAAGCCGATGTCGAATGGAACGAGCTGGTCAAGACCAAGGGCTTCTTCGACCTCGGAGCTAAGATCACCTATGACCTCCGCCTCTTCACCAGAGCAAATGTCCAGATCTACTGCGGGCTCAACAACCTATTCAATGCCTTCCAGAGTGACTATGACTTCGGAGCAGACCGTGATAGTGGCTATATCTACGGTCCTACGATGCCCCGATCAGGTTACTTTGGTCTGAAGTTCACCTTCTAATCGTGGTCGTTTTCACCCGATGAGCTAGGGCTTCTCCCCTGCTCTATCCTACAAAGTCCGCCCCTAGCATCTCTGTGGATGCAAGGGGCGGACTTTACCTTATCACACTATGCACTTAATATCTTAAATTTGTAAGCAAGAATACTGAGGAGAAACCCCTAATTTTCCTCCCAACAAGACTGACTAATGGACACAGAGACCACCTACCTCTTAGCTGCCCCTGATGCCTTAGAGCCTATCGCTCGGCAGTTCATCGAAGAGGTCCTCCCTTGGGGAGATGTCTTTGCCTTCTATGCCCCTATGGGTACGGGCAAGACCACCTTCATCAAAGCGCTCTGCACAGCTCTGGGCGTAGAGGATGTCATCAATAGCCCTACCTTCTCCATCATCAACGAATATCGAGCTGAGCCCTCGGGTGAGCTCATCTACCACTTCGACTGCTATCGCCTAGAGAAGCTCTCCGATGCACTCAATCTAGGAGTAGAGGATTACCTCCAGAGTGGTGCCCTATGCTTCATCGAGTGGCCCGAAGTGATGGAGGATCTCCTCCCCGCTGATACCGTACGTGTCACCCTAGAAGAAGTAGAGGGCGGAGCACGCCGACTCACGGCACGATACCATAAAGGAGGAGCCGAACCATGCTAAACACCTTTGAGACGGGTCTAGCCCGTGTACGAGGCAGCATCGAGGTGATCTGTGGAGCGATGTTCAGCGGTAAGACCGAAGAGCTCCTTCGCCGTCTTCGCCGAGCAAAGATCGCGGGCCTTAGAGTTGAGATCTTCAAGCCTACGGTCGATGTACGCTACGATGAAGTCGCTGTCGTCTCCCATGACCGTAATACCATCGCCTCTACCCCTATTGACAATTCCTCCAACCTACTACTTCTGGCCTCTGACGTGGATGTCATCGGCATCGACGAGGCACAATTCTTCGACGAGCGCCTGCCCAATGTGGTAGAGCAGCTAGCAGATCAGGGGATCCGAGTCATCATAGCTGGTCTCGACATGGACTTCAAGCGTCTCCCCTTCGGCCCTATGGCTCACCTCTGCGCCATCGCCGACTCTGTCGACAAGATCCATGCGATCTGTGTCGGCTGTGGTAGCTGGGCAAACTATTCCTACCGCCTCGTCTCTGGCGACCAGCAGGTGATGCTGGGTGAGGCCAAGGAATACCAGCCACTCTGTCGCACCTGTTACCTCAAGTATCTCAAGAATCAAACGAACTCTTAATCTCCCACCCTATCATGCTTCACACCAAGAGACTTCTTACTCTGGGAGCATCCTCCCTCCTATCACTATCTCTTCTCTCAAGCTGCTTCATCAGCGTAGGCTCTAGAGGGAGTACGGTCTACCAGCAGGAGCGTCAGGTATCCCATGCGATGAGCCCTACCCTCGGGGGTAAGCTCTTCTCTTCGGCTTGGATCCAGCGATCAGCAGAATACAAGGCGCTCTGTCAGCAGGCTTACAATATCGCTACCGAGCGACTCCTCGCCACTACATCCAGACCTCTAGCTGCAGGGGAGAAGCGCTGGGCGATCGTCACGGACATCGACGAGACGATGGTCGACAATACAGCCAACTCCGTCTACCAAGCTCTCCGAGGCGAAGACTACGTACAAGCCTCATGGGACAAGTGGTGCGATCAGGCCGATGCCGTAGCACTGCAGGGAGCAGTAGACTTCTTCCGTAGAGCAGATGCCCTCGGTGTAGATATCTACTACATCTCCAATCGCAATGAGCTCAATCGGGCGGGGACGATGCGCAACCTCCGTGCTCTAGGCTTCCCCCAGATCGACGACAGCCACTTCATGCTCAAGGACAAGACCTCGGACAAGACCGCTCGTCGTAATAAGGTCCTAGAGACACACAATATCTTGATGCTCCTTGGCGACAACCTCGGGGACTTCGATCACTTCTTCGACATCCATGACGAAGCGGTACGTGACCAAGGGGTTGTTCGCTTCGCTGAGGAATTTGGTCGACGCTTCATCGTCCTCCCCAATCCTAACTATGGCACTTGGGAGCCTGCGATGAATGGCGGCTACATAGGCCTCACGGAGAAGGACCAGAAGCTCGTCACCAAGCTCCGCACCCAGAGAAAGTAGTCACACTACACTACACGCTACCTTAGACCACTCCAGATCCATGCTTACACCTAATGAAATTCGGCAGATCACTGCCTTGATACGCCGTGAGGTCGTCCCCGCTACTGGCTGTACAGAGCCCGCGGCTGTCGCTCTAGCTGTCGCCTATGCAGCATCCCTTGTAGATGCCGCACCCAAGAGTATCGAAGTCCTACTCAGCGCCAATATGCTCAAGAACGCTATGGGCGTAGGCATCCCCGGTACAGGGACCTTCGGTATACCGATAGCGATCGCTCTAGGAGCAGTCCTAGCCGAGCCCGAGAAGCAACTTGAGCTCTTGGATAGCTTCACCGAGGAGGAGCTACAGAGAGCCAAAGCTCTCACCAAGACTGAATGTATCGAGGTGGGACTCAAAGAAGGGGACGGTATCGACCGCTTGTATATCGAGGTACGACTGACCGATACCCAAGGGCATGTCGCTCGATCGGTCATCAAGGCAGTTCACACGGGGCTCACTGAGCTCTCGCTGGATGGAGTGGATCGTCTGGAGCCAAAGCAAGAAGAGGTAGCACAGGATGCATGTGCTGACGAGACACCCGAAGAAGAGCCTATAGCGCTCACCTTCGACCTCGTCTATAGCTATGCACTAGAGGCCCCTCTGGAGGAGATTAGCTTCATCTACGAGGCTGCCCTACAGAACAAGCGAGCTAGCGAATTCTCACTGGCGCACAACTTCGGACATAGCCTCGGAAAGCTCTTGAATAGTGACCTCGGGAAGCAGTACTTCGGCAATACCCCACTGACCCGCATGCTTGCCTACACCAGCTCGGCCTGTGATGCACGCATGGACGGAGCGCCTATCACGGTGATGAGCAACTCAGGTAGTGGCAACCAAGGGATCTCCTCGATGCTCCCCGTCCTTACCTTTGCTGAAGAGCAGGGGGCAAACCAAGAGAAGACGACACGTGCGATCATGATGAGTAGTCTCCTCGTGGTCTATATCAAGCAGCATCTGGGTCGTCTCTCCTGCCTCTGCGGTATGGTCGTCTCGGGGGTAGGCTCTGCGTGTGCGATCACCTACCTCATGGGTGGCACGAAGGAGCAGTCTATCGGAGCGGTCAAGAACATGATCGGCAATGTCTCGGGTATGATCTGCGATGGAGCTAAGCCCAGCTGTAGCCTCAAGGCCTCTACGGGGGTAAGCTCTGCCCTCATCTCTGCGATGCTCTCGATGCAAGGCCATGTAGTGACCTCTACCGAAGGGATCGTAGATGACGACATCGATATCTGCATCCACAATCTGGCAGACCTAGGACGGGACGGCATGGCCGAGACCGACCTCAAGGTCCTGAAGATCATGACGAGCAAGAAGAAGCACGCCAGTGCTTAGTCCTCTCTTGGGCTCACCGATAGCATCTCTCAGCTCGTATCAACTCATATAATCAGCACCCTATTGGATGAACCCAAATAGAACGATGCACTTTGCCCTCAGCTTCCTAGCAGGAACTCTTCTGCTGTGGGGCTGTGCCAACCAAGGAGCGCCCGAGGGGGGGCCCTATGATATGGAACCTCCTCGGCTACTCCAAGCCAACCCTGAGGTCAAGGCGACGGGGGTCACAGCACGCCACTTCGTCTTGACCTTCGATGAGAATGTCAAGCTCTCAAGCCAAACCGACAAGATCATCGTATCTCCCCCGCAGCGAGAGGCTGCACGTATCACCGCTGGGGGACGGCACGTCAATATCCATCTCGAAGATACCCTCCGCCCCAATACGACCTATAGCTTCTACTTCGATGATGTCATCGTAGACAACAACGAGGACAATCCTCTCGAAGGCTTTAGCTATCTCATCTCCACAGGTCAGCGCATTGACTCCATGCAGGTGGCGGGTCGTATCGTCGATGCCCTCACCTACGAGCCCATCGGCGGGCTCATCGTGGGAGCTTATCCCAGCGCTATGCTTCAGGATAGCACCCTCCAGAAAGTAGCCTTCCCCTACGTCAGCAAGACGAACAAGATGGGCTACTTCACCATGCGTGGGCTTCCCGATAGTACCTACCGTGTCTTCGCTACGAAGGATAACGATGCGAACTATCAGTATAGCGACCGAAGCGAAGGGCTAGCTTTCTCCCGAGGGGACTACAAGACGAGCCTCCTCGACAGCATGCGTACCGACACGATACGCATTGACTCGATCGTGCGCCGAGATACCCTCTATCGGGACTCGCTTGTCACCCGCCCTTACACCTATTACTTCCCCAATGACATCGCCCTGCGCTACTCTGTAGCCCAGCTCCAGCAGGTCGGCATGGAGCGATATAGTCGCTTGGATAGTCTGGTCTGTCACGTAGAGTTCTTGACCGAAGTCAAGGAGCTACCTCGCCTACGCTCGCTCGACAAGCCTTCCTCCGCCGAGGATCAGCTCTACTGGGCTACCGCTAAGGGGCGTAGCGTAGACTTCTGGCTCAAGGATCCCGAACTCATCGCCCGAGACTCGGTACGCTTCACCCTCACCTACCCCAAGACCGACTCCCTCTTCGTCGTCCGAGAGCAGACAGACACACTGCTTTTCATCAAGCCGCAAGTTCGTGAGAAGAAGCGATCTAAGGAAGGTACTCCCGAGCCCTCTCCCCTTCAGCTGACGATCGCTGGTGCTAAGGGACTACGGTCAGGCACTCCTAGCGACAGCATGTACCTCGTGGCATCTCGTCCGCTGGAGGCATTCCCCAGTTCCGCCGTCCGCCTAGAGGTGCGAGAAGATTCGACCTACAAGCCTCAGCCCTTTACCCTCGAGGTGGATTCGCTTGATCGTCTACGCTATACCCTACGCTTCGATCGTGCCTATGGCCGTAGCTACCGAGCGACACTCGACTCCGCTGCTCTACGAGACATCTACGGAGCAGTCTCTGACTCGACCGCCTATACCCAGCAGATCCAGAAAGAGGAGGAACTAGGACATCTCTCCGTGATGCTCCAAGGGATCCGTACCAATGCCCTCGTGCAACTCCTCGACAAGAACGATGCCGTACTCCTACAAGCTCGGGCAAGTGCGGTGAAGAGCGACACGACACAGCTATCCTCGGGTGCTTCCTCTGCCGAAGGAGACAAGATGCTCAAGGACCTTCTCGCCCAGCAGAGAGGGCAAGTCGTAGCACCAGACAGCCTTCCGATCGATAGTGTCCAAGGGAAGTCCCAGCCCATCGAGTCTTGTCTCGTGACCTTCCGAGACCTCAAGCCTGGGGACTACTACCTACGACTCATCGTAGACGAGGACCACAATGACGAATTTACCCCAGGGGATTATCCCACTCGAGACCCCGAAGAGGTGTACTATTGCCCTCAGACCTTTGCTGTGAAGAAGGGTTTCACTTCGGAGGAGAAGTGGAACATCCACGCTGTCTCCCCCTTCGTCGCTAAGCCCGAAGAACTACGCAAGGTAAAGCCTGACGAAGCGAAGAAGAAGCGTGAGGACAAGAACATCGAGTACTACAAGCGCTGGGGACGAAAACGAAACTAAGCGCCCCTCTCGCATGAACACACCCCACGGGCGGGATATCAGCCACGGCTGGTATCTCGCCCTCTTTCTTCTCCCTCACCTGACATGACCCTACCTCCCTAGCTAAAGCCCTGGCCTTGGTACTCTAGTAGTCCAAGCCCTCAGCCCCCCATCCATAGCTTACGAAAGGGAGGCATTCATGGGGTACCGCACCGACCCATTCATGGGGTCCTGTGGTGACCCATGAATGGGTCGCTCGAGCGACCCATCATCGTCCCCGAGCGCAGAGAATAGATAATCTTTAGTTTCACCGCACGTAACCATTGGGTACAGCCGTTTGTTAGTAGGATGTGGGCTTAGATTTCGCCCCCTTTGAGCGGATGCTTAGCAAGCTCCTCCCAAGGACTATGACGAACGAGGAGGTAGGAGACACCTACCACTCTCTAATAACCAGTTAACCCACCTGTATACACGATGATGAAACAGAAAAGCATGCGTAGCCTTGCTCTCCTCGGCCTCCTTCTCTTGGGCTGTCTAGGGCTATGGGCACACACCCACCGAAGAGAAAAGCAAACTAAAGATATTCGCCCAATGAAAGAGATCTATTTAGCGGGAGGGTGCTTCTGGGGCACCGAGCACTTCTTCAAGCAAGTACGGGGAGTCGTCTCCACCGAGGTAGGCTATGCTAATGGCCACAAGTCTACCGCACCCACCTACGAGGAGGTCTGCGAGCATACGACGGGCTTCGCCGAGACCGTGCATATCGTCTATGCTCCAGAGCAGATCGACCTCAGCAAGCTCCTCGAGCTCTACTTCATGACCATCAACCCCACGACCCTCAACAAGCAGGGAGGTGACATCGGAGACCAGTACCGCACGGGGATCTACTACACCGATGCAGAGGATCTTCCGACGATACAAGCTGCACTCGCAGCACTTCAGAAGAAGTACACTGCTCCGATCGTCATCGAGGCTAAGCCCCTGACGAACTTCTACAACGCCGAGGACTATCATCAGGACTATTTGGATAAGAACCCTGGAGGCTACTGCCATATTCGCCCTGAGCTCTTCCGCCTAGCTAAGGAAGCCAACCCCTACACCAAGCCCTCCGACGAAGAGCTACGCCGTCGACTCACCCCCACGCAGTATGCCGTGACCCAGCATGCGAGCACGGAGCACCCCTTCGACAATGATTATTGGGACGAAAAGCGTGAAGGGATCTATGTCGATATCACCACGGGAGAGCCCCTCTTCATCTCTACGGACAAGTTCGAGTCGGGCTGTGGATGGCCCAGCTTCTCTCGCCCTATCGACACGACCCTACTCGTAGAGAAGAGAGATACGACCCATGGCATGATACGTACCGAGGTCAAGAGCAAGGCAGGAGACGCTCATCTGGGGCATGTCTTCGAGGACGGTCCCCAAGAGCTCGGAGGGCTACGCTACTGCATCAATAGCGCTGCCCTTCGCTTCATCCCTCGTGAAGAGATGAAGCAGGCGGGCTATGCCAAGTACCTACCACTGCTCGACAAGGCGAAGACTAAGAAGTAGCGCCTTGCCCGCTCATACGGCTTCACTAAACGAGATCGATCCTTGCCCCCACGATGGGAGCAAGGCTCGATCTGTATAGAGGGATGGGATGTAGCCCAGAGGCTACTCGATGGTCTTCGTCAGATAGATGTACACGGGATAGTGGTCACTATACCCCCCTTGGAAGCGACCCGAGGAGAAGGTACGGAAGGGATAGCCCTTGAAGTGCCCCGTCTTCTGAGTCAGGAAGTCTGCATTGTAGATATAGCCATAGTGCCCCGAGGCCTTATCCGCCTGGAGGTGAAGAGTGTCTTCAGGTCCTGCCATGAGGTTAGGTGTGACGAGGATGTTGTCGAAGAGATTCCATACATCACGATAGGCCAAGGTGCCTCGTCCCGAAGAATAGAGCGCTGCCATGGGGTTGTAGAGCTCCGTAGAGGCAAGACCCTCGGGAGTTCCCTTAGAGCGAAGGCCCTCGACGACACTAGGAGAGGTAGGATCATCATTGAAGTCTCCCATGAGGATGACCTTGTTCTTCGGATCAGCGGCAAGGAGGGAGTCCGTGACCGAGCGCATCACTTCGGCAGCCTGCAAGCGACGCTTGAGCGATACTTGTTCCCCACCGACACGCGAAGGCCAGTGAGCGACGAGGAAGGTGACGGGTTCGCCCAAGAGGAGGCCATTGACCTCTAGGACATCACGTGTCTTGATGTAGTCCTCGCCCTTGAGTCGAACGGGATGAGGGCGAGCATCAGAGAGCTGATAGTAGCGAGAGCGGTAGAAGAGCGCACAGTCGATACCACGCTTGTCGGGAGAGTCAAAGTGTACGATCTCATAGCCTGCATCTGCTAGCTCGGGCTCCTTCAGCAGATCCTCGAGGACACCTCTATTCTCGATCTCACAGATACCCAAGATATCGGGGCCTCGCTTGGAGCCTATCTGGCTGATCGCATAGGCCATATTGTGGAGCTTCTGCTTGTACTTATCAGGAGTCCATTGATTCTTGCCGTCGGGGAGGAAGTCGGCATCATTGTTCTCCCCATCGATGGTATCGAAGAGGTTCTCTAGGTTGTAGAAGGCTACGGTCAGGCGTACTTGCTTCTTCGTCTGTGCCTCCATCATCGAGGAGGTGAAGAGGAGAGCAAGAACGATGGCTAGGAGTTTTCTTGACAGATGTATGTACATGATTCTAGGGGTTGATACGAGCAGAATGTGTAATTTAGTAGTGCAAATGTAACAAAACTTGCTCGCTGTCCTTCTGTCCTGAGAGTCAATCAGATCTAGTAGGCTCAAGCGCATCTCATGGAGTCTCACTCTCGGAGCTAACCTAGGGGGAGGCTCTTGGTGCGCACCTAAGGCGAGTATAGGATCATCATTAAATGCAGCCGCATGAATAAACTAATTACCGTACTTGCCTGTACTCTGGTCTTCAGTAGCCTTAGTCTAGCGCAGACGACTGATGGTGCTCTGGTCATCGACAGCCACAGTGGGAAGCCTATCTCCAAGGTACAAGTCAGTATCTACGGGCCCGTATCGAGGAAGGTGCTCCTCGGGAGTGATGCCCGCCAGCTCCTAGCCAGCTTACCACGAGGACGCTACACGCTGACCTTCACTGCTGACGGCTACGAGACGAAGCAGATCGAGCTAGTCAAGAAGGATGGCGAAGCTCTAAGCCTCCCTCAGCTGAAGCTAGTCGCCCTACCCGAAGGCCCAGCAGCGAGATACGATGAGCTCATCGTATCGGAGGATACAGACAGTGAGAGTTCGTCTTCACAGGACCGAGTATCCCTACTCACTTCCTCCCGTGATCCCTACCTCAGTGCCTCGAGCTATGTCTTCAGCACCGCCCGCTTCCGTAATCGTGGCTACGACTCCCCTTACAACGAGCAGATGCTTAACGGTATCGGGATGAACGACCTCAATAGTGGCTACTCCGCTTGGTCTCTCTGGGGAGGTCTCAATGACATGACACGACAGCAGCAGACCTCACAGACCTTTGAGCCCATCGTCTCAGGCTTCGGGAGCGTCGGCATCACCAACAATGTCACCACACGCCCCTCGATGTACTCCGCTCAGCAGCGACTCACCTACTCGAATAGCAACCGCACCTACAGCAACCGCTTCGCCTATACCTATACCTCTGGGGAGCGACGTGATGGCTGGAGCTTCGCAGGGAGTCTCGTGCGCCGCTCGGGTAATGGGCAGTACTCCTATGTCCGTGGGCAGTACTACGATGCTTGGAGCTACTTCCTCGGGGTCGAGAAGAAGCTGGACGAATCAAATAGCCTCGCCTTCATCGCCCTCGGAGCTCCTACCCGCCGAGGTGTAGCGAGTGCTTCTACCCAAGAGGCCTATGACCTCGTAGGCTCCAACTTCTACAATCCTAATATCGGTCGTCAGGGAGGGAAGTGGCGCAACGCTCGTGAGCGACGCAATCATGAGCCGATCCTACAGCTCGCACACTACTTCACCAACCTAGAGAAGACCCTCAGCATCAATTCTACCCTCAGCTACCGCTTCGGGAAGAATGCCTATTCGGCGCTGAACTGGTACAACGCTCCCGACCCACGAGCAGACTACTACCGCTACCTACCCTCGTACTTCACCCGCATGGCTGATCCCAACGGGCAGGATGCAGAGACCGCTGCTCGCTATGCAGAGCTATGGCGCTCTGATCCCAATGTACGCTACATCAACTGGGATCGCCTCTACGAAGCGAACCGAGGCAACCTAACGACCGTGCGTGATGCTAATGGTCGTGTCCTAGCCGAGGGACGTAAGGCGCTCTACATGATCGAGGATAGACATACCGATCAGCGTGAGTTTGCTTGGGCTAGCTCGATGAACTGGCTCCCCAAGAGTTGGCTAGAGCTGACGGCAGGGGTCAACTTCCGTCACAACCGCACGGCCAACTACGCTGAGGTGGGTGACCTCCTCGGTGCAGACTTCGCCTACGATATAGATAAGTTCGCTGAGCGTGACTTCGGTGGTGATGCCACGAAGAGCCAAGTAGACCTCCTCCATCCCGACCGCATCGTCCACAAGGGCGATCGCTTCAGCTACGACTACAGCTCGATGACTGACCGCTACCAGATGTGGGCTAATGCGAGCTACCATCTCCAGCGTCTGGATGCCTACACGGGTCTCTCCTATACCTATACGGCACTCCAGCGTGAAGGGCATCAGAAGCGAGGTCTCTTCCCCGACAACTCCTATGGCCTGTCGGATCAGATCCGATTCAACGACCTTGCTGCTAAGGCAGGGCTGACCTACAAGCTCAGTGGCCATCACTACCTCCAAGCCAATGTGAGCTATGTAGAGCAAGCTCCTACGTTCCAGAACCTCTTCATCTCTCCTCGTACCCGCCACAGCTACGTAGAGGATCCCAAGAGTGAGAAGATCTTCTCCTCGGAGGCTTCGTATCTAGTACGTCTCCCTTGGCTCCGTGGGCGTGTGACTGCCTTCTATACCCACATCGCTGACCATACTCGGTCGATGAACTTCTACGACGATAGTCATGCCTCCTTCTCGAACTATACGATCACAGGCATCGCTACACGTCATCTGGGGGTAGAGGCAGGCTTCGAAGCTAAGCTGAGCCCAACGCTCACCGCTAATGCCGCTCTTGCTCTGGGGCAGTATCAGTATGCGAACAATCCCACCTACATCCAGTCGATCGACAACTCCAATGAGATCATCGATCGGGATCGTGTCTACTGGAAGGGACTTAACCTCAGTGGCACGCCTCAGACGGCGGCGACGGTAGGGCTTACCTACTACGCTCCTTGGTATGCCAACTTCGGGATCAATGCGAATTACTTCGGGCGCAACTATGTCTCTATGTCGCCCGTCGTGCGCACCGACCGAGGACGCACCTCCCTAGACTACAGCTATATCCTCCCCGAGCGACTGAAGGATGGCTTCACCGTAGATGTCTTCGCTAGCTACTCTTGGCGCATCAACTACGGCACCTATCTGCGCTTCAACCTCTCTGTGAGCAATATCCTCAACAATCGTAGACTACCCAACGGAGGCTATGAGCAGCTGCGTATCCGTACGATCCGTACCGAGGAGGGCGAACAGCAACTCTATCGTCCCTTCGACACCAAGCTCTCGTATGTCTACGGTACGACCTTCTTCTTCAACACGACGCTCCAATTCTAATCCCGCCTAGACTATGCATCGCTATCACAAATATGCGCTCTCGCTCGCTATGCTACTCGGCTTAGGAGCCACCAGCTGTGAGAAGTACAATGAAGTAGCACCCCCACGCTTCGACACACAAGCCGAAGCTCTGGAGAAGCTACCCCTGCCCACCCATACCATTCGCCAGCTCAAGGAGCTCTATAAGCCTGGAGGGGTGGTCATCTCGAAGCCCATCGTCATCTCAGCTGTCATCATCTCCGACGACAGCGAGGGGAACCTCTACAAGACTTGCTACATCGAGGACGAGACGGGAGGGATGGAGCTCAAGTTCGCCCTAGGCAACCTTAGCTCGATCTACCCTCAGGGGACTCGCGTACGCCTACTATGCCAAGATCTGAAGCTAGGTAGATATGGTGGCCAGATCAATCTGGGCTACCCCTCCAAGGAAGAGAAGTACGAGACAGGCTTCTACCCTGAGCTCCTTGTCCCACGCTCCCTACTCAAGGAAGGACGAAGCGAAGTCACTCCGCTCGCTCTCTCGGTAGGTACACTGAACAAGCAGCACGCAGGGAGGCTCATCCGTCTAGATGACGTGCAGTTCCTCTCCTCCGAACTAGGACAGACCTATGCCGATCCCCAAGGGAAGGACAAGAATAGGAATGTCAATCGCACCCTCGTGGATCGTCAGGGTGGCAAGGTCATCGTCCGTACGAGTAGCTATGCGAAGTTCGCAGGTCGCACCCTTCCCCAAGGCTCGGGTAGCGTCACCGCCCTACTCACCTACTTCGGAGAGACCGCACAGCTGATCATCCTCCGTGAGAGTGATGTCCAGCTGACTGCTCCTCGCTTCTAGCCCTCCCTCTACATATACCATCATCCCATCACGACAAACATAATCGACTGATGATACCAAATAAGATCACTCGCTGGAGCCTCATCATCGCCTCCTGCGTCACCCTAGCCCTTCCTTCCTGTAAGGACAATGATGATGTCTATGATCGCCCCACGATCTCGGTCAGCCAAGTCACTAAAGACAGCGAGGGTAAGACCATCATAGGCAAGGACGAGAGCACCGCTACCCTACATATCAGTTCCAACCGTGCTTGGACAGCTACCACCGCCCTCGACTGGCTGAGCATCCAGCCCGAGTCAGGTCAGGCTGGCGAGCAGGATGTGACCATCCGTGTACTCAAGAATCCTTCTCAGCAAGCTCGACGGGGGCAGTTCGCCTTCCGTGCTGGTGGGCAGACGATCTTCTACACGATCACCCAAGCAGGCGATGGTTCAGCGACCATCACCCCAGGCCAGGATCCCGACCAGCCACTCACTCCCGTCGAAGTCGATGGCACTGATCTAGCGAACTTCATCAAGAAGTACGATACGGGACAGAGTGTCACTGTGGACGAAGAGGTGACCTTCAAGGCTGTCCTCCTCTCCGATATCCCAGCTAACAACATGGTTAGCCTCAAGAATATCGTCGTGCAGGCTGGTGATCAAGGCATCACCCTACGACTCACAGCCAATGCCTCCAAGGATTGGAAGTCTGGCATGGTCTTCTCGATCAAGACCAAGGGGGCTAAGGTAGCACGCTATCAGGAGGGTTCGCTCCAGATCGACTATACCGGTCTAGCAAATGCAGCCACGATGGTCACTCCTACGGGTGAGGTCTCAGAGATCAAGCCTAAGGCCCTCTCCTTCGCAGAAGTCTATACCGGCAAGTATGACAACATCCTTGTCGCAGTAGACGGGGCTCAGTTCCAAGACCCAGGCAAGGCACTCAACCCCAATAAGCCTGCTCCAGGTAAGACCTCTGCACCTACCTTCTTCAATAGGATCACCGACTGCGTCACGAAAGCACCCGAGGGAGTATCCGAGCTCTCTGTAGCCATCTCCTTCTACAGCACCTTCAAGTCAGAGAATGCCTCAGATAAGAATGGTAAGATCATCGGTATCATCCAGCGCTCCACCACCACGGACAAGAATACGCAGGCTAAGACCGTCCACTACAACCTCTGGCCTCGTACCCTCGAGGATCTCAAGGGCCTTACTGCAGAGCGTTGCTCTGAGGCACAGGTAGAGCTGAAGGGGCTGATGTTCACGGTCTATGCCGAGGGTGCAGCGGGCAATGAGAAGTATCTACAGATCTATAATCCTTCGGATGAAGAGGTAGACCTCAGCCAGTACTCGATCCAGATCAAGATCTATGGGAAGAATAACACCCCTGCGAAGGCTCCTAATGATCAGGTGCTCGTTCCCCTCTCGGGTAAGCTAGCACCGAAGGCTTCTCTAGTCTGTCGCCATACCAAGGCAGAGCTCTACACCAGCTCTGGTCTCGCAGCTGAACTAAACTACAACGGCAATGATCCTATCGCTCTACTCAAGGGCGGTGCAGTCATTGACTACCTAGGGGGTGATCCTTCTAAGGCTTGGCTCGTAGGTGAAGGAAAGCCCGCAGCAGAAGATGTATTCCTCCATCGTAAGCTCACCATCAATGCCCCCTCACAGACCTTCGTCCTCGATGAATGGGAGTCTACGGCCATCACTAAGGAGAATCAGAAGGAGCTCCTCGCTTCGCTCATCACGCAGTATTTCGGCAAACGATAAGTCTCAGCTATGCGTATCAAGTTCGAATCACATCGCCTCAAGTATCTCCTCCTAGCCCTTACGCTAGGAGGAGGGCTCTGGAGCAGCTGTACCACGAAGAAGTCAGATCAGCCTATCCGTCCTTCTGACCAGCTACAGCTACTCTTCCCCCCTTCAGATACCAAGATCAAGGCTATCCCCACCGAAGGGGCTAACTTCTTCATCAAGCTACGTGCTCGCTCCAGCTGGACACTCTCTGTCGTCCCCAGCGAAGCCAGCTCTTGGATCCAACTAGAGCAAACTAAGGGAGAGAGCACTACTGGGCTACGTGTAGCCGTCTCGGTGAGCGAAAACCTTGGTGCTACACGAGAGGCTAAGATCATCGCTTCCTCCCAAGGCGTGCAAGATACCCTTCGTATCACACAGCAAGGTAAGGGAGGCGGTCCAGTTGATCCTACGGGAGAGCATGTCTTAGGAGATGCTACCCTTCTCGAAGCTCCAGCCCTCAGCGGAGGTAGTCACAACTACTACATCACGCACCGAGCTAATGGCATCGTCAACTATTCCGTCGAATATGATGTAAACAAGCTACATCCTCGCTTCGTCTGCTTCACCTTTGACGACGTGAACTCTGCCGTTAAGGTCAAGCGCACCAATGCCTGGAGCTGGGATCCCAACATCCCCAAGCAGTATTCGACCGAATTCATGTTCAGCGGTAGCGGGTATGACCGAGGGCACATGGTTGCCTCATCCGATCGCACCTTCAGCCTCGAAGCCAATCAGCAGACCTTCTACTACTCCAACATGAGCCCACAGCTCGGCGATCTGAACCAGCAGTACTGGATGCAGCTCGAGCAGCAGGTACAAGGCTGGGGGCGTAACTCCAGCTTCCGTGACGTACTCTATGTTGCCAAGGGTGGTACCATCGCTGATGGTCAGGTCGAAGAGAAGAAGGTGAAGGGCAAGATCGTCGTCCCCAAGTACTACTGGATGGCGCTCGTCGTCAAGAAGGGTTCTACCTACCATGGCTTAGGTCTTTGGGTAGAGCACCGCGCCTATGGCAAGGATACGCCTATCCGTTCAGTTGCCCTCTCCATCGATGATCTAGAGGCCAAGCTCGGCTTTGATCTCTTCCCGAACTTCCCCGATGACATCGAGAAGAAGTTCGAAGCAGAGAGCCCCGCCTCGCCTGACTTCCTCAGCAACTGGCCCGGGCTCTAGTCCCACCTTCCCTCCCCACGCTTTACGAGAAGTCCTACACCCATCCATTGGGTGTAGGACTTCTTGTTTCTATCCCCATCGCCTAGGGTCATCGTCCATAGAGCTAAGACGAAAAGTACCCCAAAGGATTTAGGGTATTCTTAGGGTGCTTCCCCTGCTTTTCGCTCCTCCCAGCCAAGCCTGATCATCATCCCCTAGAGCAGGGGCAAAATAAAACCTACGGTAGGTCGTCGATGCGACCTACTGTGGGTCGCATCGACGACCCACAGTAGGTTTTCTAAGCGACCCACCATAGGTCGTTTTTTCATCCTCCCGAAGAGTCCCTTCCGTCGAGGTAATTCTTCCCCAATATTGAGCCTCGATTCCCCTCTCAGTATAGCTCCGTCATCTATCCTCGCAACTACCCGAGATTTTCCTTCTATGCTTTAGGAGCTCATCTGATGACTGAGCGAGGGGAAACATCACAGAAGAAGGGACACATCCAAAGAAACCTCCCAGATAATTACATCTTACACTCTGATGGGCTATGTATGCTCTGATATTATCCTTACCTTCGTGAAGACATACTAACCTTTAAAAGAATAAAAGATGGAAAGATTTACCTCTGAAGTGCATGACGTACTTAATTACTATGTCTACCTCCTTGTTGATCCACGGGATTCCTCCTGCTTCTATGTAGGGAAGGGAAATAAAGATCGATGCTTTGATCACATCAAAAATCCCAATGGAGAAAGCGAGAAGGCAAGCCGAATAAGAGAGATCCAAAAGCAAGGCTTATCTGTCGATATCTACATCGCTCGCTTTGGCTTCGCGGACGAGGAGTTGGCTTACCAAGTAGAAGCGACTTTAATCGATGTATTCAACTCGATTCAACACACCTTCCTCTACGATAAGTCCAAACGCTTGACCAACATACAAGGAGGACACCACTCAGCCTTGCTCGGTTTAGCTTCTGCTGAGGAAATAAATAAGATCTATTCAGCTACCCCTGTTGTAATTGAGCACTCGGTTATAGCCGTAAAGATAGATCGTGCTATTTCTGAGGGGAAGGATATTTACGAAGCTGCTAGAAAGGCATGGAAGCTATCCCTGAGTAGGGCTAACCAGACATCCTATCTTCTCGCCGTGCATCGTGGAATTATCGAAGGAATCTTTGAAGGGAAATGGAAACCCTCTAATGAGGGATCTGGGAGAATCGAATTTGAGGGCAAACCCGCTTGCCAAGAGATACAAGACCATTATCTGGGGAAGAGATTGCCAGAGACCTGTAATCTTAAGGGAGCCCAAAATCCAGCAAGGTATATTAGCCCCAGTAAGTAGGTAGAGGTACTACCTAATAGAACAAGACTATCGAGGTCATCCGATGGAGCTAAGCGTCTTCATCGGATGACCTCGTTCTTTAGGAATAGTAGGTGCTCTTGTCCTTTGAGAGCTGTAAAGTAAGGAGGAGAAGCGAGGGGTACCTTGCATAGCGACCTAGGGAGATGGGGCGATCCTTACCTGGCGTCGCCTTCCCTCTAGAATCATAGAATCTCGTACCTTTGCCAAGGAATTTCAATCACATCAACCCTTACTCATCCCTGCTATGCGCGTCATCACGATCATCCCCGCTCGCTATGCTTCTACTCGTTTCCCAGGCAAGCCCCTCGTAGACATCGGTGGTAAGCCTATGATCATCCGTGTCGTGGAGCGAGCCCTTGAAGTGACCCCCGACGTGGTGGTCGCTACCGATGATGAGCGTATCCTCTCCGTAGTTCGGGAGCATGGCTATCAAGCAGTGATGACTTCGCCCGATCACCATTCGGGCACGGAGCGTTGTCTCGAAGCCTATGAGCTCTTGGGTAAGGAGGCGGATATCCTGATCAACCTTCAGGGGGATGAGCCCTTCATCGCTGACGAACAGATACGCCTTCTGATCTCAGCCTTTGAGACCCAAGGTGATCATGAAGCCGTAGATATCGCTACCCTTGCTCAACCCTTCCCATCGACGACCTCCAACGAGGAGCTAGCCAACCCCAATGCCGTGAAGCTAGTCCGTAGCTCCGTCTCGGGTAATGCCCTTTACTTCAGTAGGTCAGTCATCCCCTATCTCCGAGGGTGTGAAGGGCCTTGGGCGCTCCAGCACCAATACCTCAAGCACATCGGTCTCTATGCCTTCCGCACGAAGATCCTTCCCCAGATCCAAGCTCTTCCTCCCTCGCCACTAGAGCAAGGTGAGAGCCTAGAGCAACTACGCTGGCTCGACGCTGGCCTACGCATACGGGTCATGCTCTCGGATCACGCTACCATCGGCATCGACACCCCCGAAGACCTCCAGCGCATCCCGCTCTAGCCCTTCCCACCCTTGATCGATCAGCAGACACGACAGCGGATCCTTGACTCCGCTCAGATCCTAGATGTAGTCAGCGACTTCATCAGCTTACGCCGCCAAGGGGTAAGCTATGTCGGCTTGTGCCCCTTCCACAGCGATCGCAACCCCTCCTTCTACGTCAACCCTGCGAAGAATATCTGCAAGTGCTTCTCCTGCGGGGAAGGCGGTACACCGCTCAACTTCATCATGAAGCATGAGCAGCTCTCCTATACCGAGGCGCTCAAGTACCTAGCGAAGAAGTACAATATCGAAGTCGTCGAACGGGAAGAGACCGAAGAAGAGAAGCAGCGCAATAACGAACGAGAGAGCCTCTTCGTCGTCAATGACTTTGCGGCGAAGTTCTTCCAGAAGCAACTGACCGATACCGAAGAAGGGCGATCGGTCGGGATGGCCTATTTTAGGGAGCGTGGGATACGCCCTGAGACCATCGAGAAGTTCGGGCTAGGCTATTCGCCAGAGAGCAAGACGGCATTCACCCAAGCTGCACTGCAGGCGGGCTATCCTATGCGCCGTCTCTCCGAGGTAGGCCTTACGATCGAATACGAAGACCGCCCAGGAGTAGGTATCGACCGCTTCCGTGGACGAGTCATCTTCCCTGTACGCAATCTCAGTGGACGCTACGTCGCCTTCGGTGGCCGTGTGATGACTAAGTCAGCCAAGACCGCCAAGTACGTCAATTCCCCAGAGAGCCTTATCTATTCTAAGAGCCGAGAGCTATATGGTCTCTATTGGGCAAAGAGTGCTATTGCCAAGAAGGGCATGTGCTACCTCGTCGAAGGCTACACCGATGTGCTCTCCATGCATCAGGCGGGGATAGAGAATGTAGTCTCATCCTCAGGCACGGCTCTTACCCTCGATCAGATACGACTCATCCGTCGCTTCACCTCCAGCATCACCGTCCTCTATGATGGAGATGCTGCAGGGATCAAGGCCGCCCTCCGAGGGATCGACCTTCTCCTCGAAGAAGGCTTCCGTATCAAGGTCGTACTTCTGCCCGAAGGTGAAGACCCCGACTCCTTCGCCCGTAGTCACAGCAGTAGCGAACTAGAGGAATACCTGAAGACGCATGAGACGGACTTCATCCACTTCAAGATTGAGCTCTACCAAGAGGAGATGGAGCGAGATCCTCTGCGACGTGCCGAGCTGATCTCCGACATCATGCGTAGCATTGCGCTCATCCCCGACAGCATCCAGCGAGCCGTCCTCATCCAGAGCTCCTCATCTACCCTCAGGATGGGGGAGCATCTCTTGCAAGAGGAGGTGAATAAGCTCCGTCGTCGTGGTGTCACGGCTCAAGGCTTCGTAGCTCCTCAGCGTAGCTATGAGCCGAGCGAACATACCCCTCAACCTTCCGCATCCATCCCCCCTCAGATAGAGGAAGCCCCCGACAAGACAGAGGCCGCCTCAGACGAAGCCTTTGGATCTCTGGTGGCACGGGAGGATAGCATCGAGCCCTTCGAGCGGGAACTGATGCAGCTCCTCCTCCTCTACAGCGATCGGCAGATCATCATCCCCATGGGCATGGCTACTCCAGAGTATGAGGGCGAGAAGTACCCCGAAGAGGATAGCTACTTCATGCTACGCACCTTCATCGAGCGAGAGCTCGTGCTCGTCGGGGCAGAAACTATGTATTCCCCTCTCTTCGGTCGCTTCATGGAGGAACTCTCTTCGATGACGGAGGGAGAAGGGAGTACGACGGTCACGCACTTTGCTAATCATCCCGAGGATCACCTTCGCAAGGTCACTACGGATCTAGTGAGTGAGAGCGAACTGCTGGAGTACCGTCCTGACCAAGATCTCCTTCCCAGCTACCTGACGACAGCCTCTGCTACAGCTTCCGCAGCCCTCTCCGAAGAAGAGGCTCGGGAGGAAGAACAAAGGAAGGAAGCAAGGTATCTGGGATCAGTGGCTCTAAGGGCTTGCAATAGCTATAAGATGGCGCTCCTCGTACGCCTCATCCAAGACATACATACGGAGATCAAGCAGGCACAGCGCTCGGGGGATCATGCGACGATCCTAGAGCGCATGGCCGAGATCAATAGACTCAACGCTGAGAAGCGTAGACTCTCCGACTTGCTAGGCGAACGTACTATCGTCGGCTAGCCCACCCTTTCCCTATACTTACTCTTATAGTGGATCTACATCGTAGTAGATCTGTAGGCGTGTGCTCTCCGGTACGGATAGGCGTAGCTGGTGCAGAGCGGATACAAAGGCCTCTCGCTCCTCCCGATACGACTGTCGGAAGGGACGGCGGATGACGATCTGTCTCAGATAGTAGCCTTCGATACGTCCTACGTGGGGTGTCTGCGGGTCCGTCACTCGTTCTCCTGGGAGAAGGGCTTGTAGGTAGCGAGAGAGCACCAACGAAGCAGAGGAGAGCAGTCGCTCATCCTTGCCCTTCAACCAAAGATGAGTCAAGCGTGTGAAGGGTGGGAATGAAGTAGCTTCTCGCTCTGCCAAGATCCCCGACATGAAGGCATCATAATCCCCCTCTCGAAGAGCTCGCACAAAGGGAGTCTCAGGATCATTGGTCTGCAGAAGGAAGGTCGGGAGGCTCTCCTTCGTCCCTCGTGTACGCTGTCTTAGCTGGTGGAGAAGCTGGTAGGCTCGCTCCTGAGAGCGGAAGTCGGGGACACCCAGCACAGCATCCAGCTGGACGACTGCGATCAGTCCCAGATCATCCCATATCGGTTGGTTACGGATCAGTTGGGTACCGAGAAGGATCTCGGCCGAACCTGATTCGATCCGCTCCAATAGCTCAAGTTGCTTCTTCCTCGAAGCAAGCGTATCGCTATCGATACGAAGTACCTCTAGGCTCGGTAGTTGCTCTCCGAGCTCCTCCTCCACTCGCTCGATCCCATACCCGACTTGTCTTAGGGCAGGCTTCATCCCCTGCTTCGACGTGACCTCGGTAGCACCACAGTGTGGGCATGCCTCGGGAAGAGGCTCTACATGCCCGCAGTAATGACAGAGGAGGGCCTGTCGTGAGCGATGGTAGGTGAGGCTCACATCACAGTTGGGGCAGAGGATGCGCTGCTGGCAAGCGTCGCAGTGGATGTAGGGTGCGTAGCCTCTGCGATTTTGGAGGAGAAGGACTTTCTTCCCTCGGGCGACAGTATCCTTGATGCGCTCGATGAGGTAAGGGGTAAGCGTATGTTGCCACGCCACCTCACGAAGCGAACGTAAGCGTCTGAGATGGATGGTCTCTATCGTAGGGAGAAGCACCTCCTCTGCGCTCGGAGAAGCAGCCTCAGGACGAAGGAGCTGGTACTTCCCTCGAAGGGCATGGAAGAGCACTTCCGCCGAAGGAGTCATGGAGGCGAGGAGCACCTGAGCTCCCGCCTCATGCGCTCGCCATAGAGCTACATCCCGAGCATGATAGCGGGGGGCAACAAGCTGTTGCTTGTAGAGATACTCCTGCTCCTCATCGATGATGACGAGCCTGAGGCGAGGCAGAGGTAGGTAGATCGCTGAGCGTGTCCCCACGACAAGGGCTGGGGTCGTAAGCTGGGAGAGGCGCATATAGGTCTCTACCCGTACGGCCTCACTGATGAGGCTATGATAGGGATAGTAGCACCCTGATGCTAATGCCTCCAGACGCTGGAGGAAACCAAAGGCCGAAGGGACTGAATGTACCGAAGGGGTGAGGTAGAGGACTTGGCCTCCCTCAGCTAGTGTACGGGCGATCTGAGCTAGGATATACTCTTCCTTAGCACTGACCTCCTCGGCATAGTAGAGGGTGACGGGATACGTCAGAGGGGGCACCTCGGATAGCGGTTGCTGCTCCGTCTCTGTGGCATGCTCCCGCAGGCGACTTTGGGGAGCTTCGATCTGCTCCAGTATTCCCTTGGCGATCAAGCTACGCAGCGGAGCGTCTCCCTGAGGGAGGGTCTCGAGGAGCATGGAGCGATGGAGACTTCCCTCTAGGCTCTGCCCTGTCCGCTCTAGACCTTGGATGAAGGCCGTGAGGAGCTCCGCCTGTCGAGGGGCTCGTCCGAGGGTATCGAAGACCGAGGCTAGGGCCTCTTCGTCCTTCTGGTAGCTCTGTGCTAGACGGAGATAACGAGCGACCTTGGGGCGATAGCGAGGCTGAAGTTGCTCATCGGGAAGGATCGCCCCTAAGGAGATGAGATGCAGGAGAGGTCGGGTGAGCCGTCGTCCTAGGAGATGCTCCAGACGCTCGGTAGAGACGGCCTTACCCCGCTGTGCGGTGAGCTGATCCAGGATCGAAAGCTCTACCTCCGAGAGGGGCTCCGTAGCCTCGAAGTCGGGATTTATGAGGAGCATCGTCTTGCTCTCTGGTAGAAGTCCCGAGGGCAGAGCATCACGAAGGACGGAGCCGATGGGACAGCAGTAGTAGTAAGCCATCCACTGCCAGAGACGGAGCGTCTCTAGGGCGAGGATGGGTCGAGCGTCAAGGATCTGCTCTACCTGCTTGTAGCTCCCACCTGCTTCCTCCTCCCATAGAGAGAAGACCATCCCCGTATAGTATCGCTTTCGTCCAAAGGGGACTACGACACGACAGCCCACCCCGAAGTCTGGAGCATCACAAAGGAGCTCTTCGGGGACGAGGTAGCTAAAGAGCCCCTCTAGGGCTAGGGGGATGATGACCTCTACTCGAAGCATGGGAGCGTAGTCGATGAGGATATGTCGGTGAGCGCCTCTATGAGGAGGTCATTCTCCTCGGGGCGCTGGGTAGCTATACGGATCGTTGGCTCGGAATAGCCAAAGTTCGTTGCGTCACGCACCAGAAGCCCATAGCGACGAGCTAGGAGTGTCTTGAGTGCAGCACCACTGGAGATGCTGGGATGGTCACAGTGCACGAGGAAGAAATGTGTCTCTGTAGGGCAAGGTCTGAAGTGCGGAAGCTCATCGATCGCCTGCCACAGCCGTCGGCACTCAGCGAAGAGGAGCGACTTATCGAGGAGGTCTGGGAAGCCCTGCTCCACGATCCATTCACCCGCAGCAATAGCGAGCGAAGCGACAGACCAAGGGGGAGCATAGGCACTTAGCTCCTCGATGACTTCCCGACGAGCCATGATGTAGCCCAGGCGGAGACCTGGCATCGCATAGCGCTTGGTGAGGGAAGCCACAAAGATCACATTGGGGAAGTGCTCCAGCGTCACTCGTGGATCGGGGAGCTCCGCCTCTGTGAAGTAGCTGTAGGAACTATCGATGACGAAGTAGATGTTCGGATAGCTCCGCCAGAGCCTCTGGAGCTCGGCGAGCGGATAGACTTCGCCCGTAGGATTGTTGGGGGAGCAAAGCCAGTAGAGCCCGAGTCGCTGATGCTCATGGGGATCTAGCTCCGTGAGCTGACACTGCTCCCGAGCAAAGAGAGCTCCCGTATCTCGGTACTCACTGAAGGTAGGTCGAGGCCCATAGTAGTGCGTCCTCGAGCGGTAGGTCTGCGCTAGGAGGTAGATCGCCTCGGTAGCTCCACTCGTCACGAGGACTTCATCCTCTGAGAGTCCATGGTGCGAGGATAGGGCTCTCCCGAGCGAAGAGGCTGTAGGATCTGGGTATGACCCGATGCAGTCGATCTGCTCCCTGAGATAGGCACGAAGGTCGTCTGCCGAGGTCAGACTCGTCACATTGGAGCTGAAGTTTGCCTTGATCCCTTCATAGCGATGAAGGTCATCTCCGTGTCCGTTCCTCATAGGGTCATGATCTGGTAGATACGCTCGAGGTCTACATGCTGTCGGAGATGCTCGGCGAGACGATCGTACTGCTCTTGCTTGAAGGCTTCGTAGTCCCAGCTCGCACCCGTGTCTTGGATGCGATCAGCGAAGGGGCGAAGCAGATAGTCCACGAAGACCGCATTGTCGAGGATCCCGTGGAGGTAGGTACCCATGCAGTGGGTGCCAGCTAGATAGCCCTCCTCACGACCATCGGACATGCGTACTAGGGGAGAAGGCTCAAAGCCCTCGACGACACGACTCTGCCCCATGTGGATCTCGTAGCCCGTGCAGGGTGCGGGATCATCAAGGAGGGTGAAGCTAGCCTGTGTCGTGACCTTCTCGGCCGCCATCTCGGTGGTGATGGGCAGGAGCCCTAGACCAGGGAGGCGGTGGAGCTCACCCTCGACACCATGGGGATCGATGACCTCCTGCCCGAGGATCTGATAGCCGCCACAGATCCCGAGGATGGTCTTCCCCGCACGATGAGCACGGACGATCGCTTGCGCTACCCCATTGCGTCGTAGCTCGTAGAGGTCGGAGAGGGTGCTCTTGCTTCCTGGGACGATGATGATGTCTGCACTCTGGAGCTCCTCGACATTATTGGTATAGAAGAGGTGGATCCGTTCATCCTGCTCCAGACGGGCGAAGTCGGTATAGTTGGAGATATAGCGTAGGAGGACGACGGCGATATTCACCTTGCCCTGCTGGGAGGAGAAGGCACGCCGAGAGAGCGCTACCGAATCTTCCTCCTCGATATGTACATCCGTGAGATAGGGGACGACCCCGAGGACGGGTACTCCACAGAGCTCCTCGAGGAGCTTGCGTCCCTCGTCAAAGAGTCGGAGATCGCCTCTGAACTTATTGATGATCACCCCTGCGATGAGGCTACGATACTCGGGCTTCTGAAGCATCACGGAGCCGTAGACCGAGGCGAAGACTCCCCCACGATCGATATCAGCCACGAGGATGACTCGAGCTCCTGCATAGGCTGCCATAGGCATGTTGACGATGTCCGAATCCTGAAGATTGAGTTCGGAGATACTCCCTGCCCCCTCCATCACGATGGGGCAGTAGCGAGCCTTCAGTCGATCGAAGGCGGCATGCACCTCTCCTCTGAGTTCGCCTCGCCCGACGGTACGGAAGTACTGATAGGCATCCTTGTTGCCTATGGGGCGACCATGGAGGATCACCTGCGAGGTCTTATCTGAGCTCGGCTTCAGGAGGACGGGATTCATATCCGTATGGCAGGGTATCCCTGCGGCTTCGGCTTGTACCGCTTGGGCACGACCGAGCTCAAGCCCCTCCTCGGTGACGAAGGAATTGAGTGCCATATTCTGCGCCTTGAATGGGGCTGGATGATAGCCATCCTGCAGGAAGATGCGGCAGAAGCCTGCCGTGAGGATGCTCTTGCCGACATCACTCCCCGTACCGACGAACATCAGCGGGGCAAGCTCTTGATGCTTCATATTACTCACCTTCCTTCTTGCGCTTACGTTTGTAGCTAAAGGCCTGCCAGCGATCCTCGGGCCAGCCCTGCTGGTTCATCTCCCATTTAGTAGAGACGAAGAGCCAGTCGCTCATACGATTGACCCAAGGGATCAGTCCCTCGGGGAGGGGATCAAGGCGGTCAAGGGTCCAGAGCCGTCGCTCAGCTCGGCGGGCGACCGTTCGTGCCAGCTGCATCTCCGCCGAGAGAGGGGTCCCTCCAGGGAGGATAAAGAAGCCATTCTCAGGAAGCTCCTTCATCAGTCGGGCCGTCTCAGCCTCCAGCTCCTCGACCCATGACAGCTCGAAGTGATTAGGATTCTCCTCTCTACGTTCACTCCGAGTAGCGATGAGGCTCATGGCCTGCATGATACGCATCTGCACCTCACCGAAGAAGCGATGTCGGGGATCCTCCATTGAGAGGTGCGAGCGGATAAGCCCTAGATGAGCATTCAGCTCATCCATCGTACCATTGGCCTCGATACGTATATCATCTTTGGGGACACGTTCACCACCGAAAATACCTGTGGTGCCCCGATCCCCGGTCTTGGTCATTATTCTTGCCATGCTGTCGATAAAGAGTTCAGGCCACTAGAGCCTAAACAAAAATAAGTTAATTTCCACGGATAGCCTTTGCCCCAGACGCTCACGGCGCTTGACTCAGCCCGAGTAAGCAGATCCATAGCGAGGCATACATACCCCCTCCTAGGGACCCATGTATGGGGTACCGAGGCGACCCATTCATGGGGTACAAGAGCGACCCATGTATGGGTCACTTGAGGGAGCTATGAATGTGATCTACAAAGTGATCATCTAGGAAGAATGACGTCCAGAAATATATCTTCGTGATCAAACTTATCCTAAAGGATAACTGCTATCTAAAAGAGGGAAAAAGTAGCATCATCCATGGATGAATAAATTCCATAAATTACCCCATAGATAAAACCTATTGATATAAAAGGGGTAACTTCCTCGTCATCCTGCCATATTCTTAGGTCTAATCCCTAGTTTATTCCTATCTTTGCCCGAACAAATAAGTATAAGTAAGTAACACTCAAATTATATACCTCATCGACCTTATGCCGACTGAGACACCTAGACCAAATCCTTTCGTGCGTGCCTATCGCTTCTACCGTGATGGCTTCCGTGGCCTCACACCTACGAGCAAGAAGCTCTGGCTCATCATTGCACTCAAGCTCTTCATTATGTTTGCCATCCTACGGGTATTCTTCTTCCCCAATCACGTGAAGCAGCAGGCCGCAGAGCAACATATAGATAAGTCTGAGTTCGTCGGAAGCGAACTCCTTGACCGCCGAGCACCAGGGGACACACTCCCCCACTAAGTTGGACACATCACTTAGACCGAATATAAATTCTCAAGTACAAATAACTATTTACACATGGATGTAGAATCATTAGTCTCTTGGTCACGAGCGCAATTTGCGCTGACGGCCATGTATCACTGGCTCTTCGTCCCGCTGACCCTAGGTCTCGGCGTCATCATGTCGCTGGCGGAGACGAAATACTATCGTAGCGGTGACGAATTCTGGAAGAAGTCGGCCCAGTTCTGGCAGAAGCTCTTCGGGATCAACTTCGCCATCGGTGTCGCTACTGGGATCATCCTAGAGTTCCAGTTCGGTACCAACTGGTCGAACTACAGCTGGTTCGTCGGTGACATCTTCGGCGCACCTCTGGCTATCGAAGGGATCCTCGCCTTCTTCATGGAGTCGACCTTCATCGCCGTGATGTTCTTCGGATGGGGCAAGGTCAGCAAGGGCTTCCACTTAGCCTCCAGCTGGCTCACCATCATCGGAGCAACGATCTCTGCGGTATGGATCCTCGTCGCTAATGCTTGGATGCAGAACCCTCAGGGGATGGTCTTCAACCCCGAGACGATGCGCAACGAGATGAACGACTTCTGGGCCGTAGCCCTCTCCCCCACGGCGATCGTGAAGTTTCTTCACACAGTGACCTCGTCCTGGACGCTGGGTACCTTCTTCGCCCTCGGAGTCTGTGCTCTCTATCTCCTGCGTAAGCGCAATGTAGAGTTCGCTCGTCGCAACCTCAAGATCATCGCTCCCTTCGGTCTCGTAGCAGCTCTGCTGACGGCTATGACGGGGCACAGCTCTGCTGTCGATGTCGCTACCAACCAGCCCATGAAGCTCGCCGCCATGGAGGCCATCTATGACACGGGTAAGTGCACCAGCGAAGGCTGCACTGAGAATGGCGAAGGTGTCGGTCTCGGTATCATCGGCCTGCTCAATCCCGACAAGCAGCTTCCCGATGATGGTAAGCCCTCTCACCTCTTCAACATCGAGGCTCCCCGCCTCCTCTCCTTCATGGTAGCAGGCACGGGTACGCACTACGTCCCAGGGATCAACAACATCCTCGAGGGGGGCTATCGTCAGCCAGACGGGCAGACGGCTCTATCGATCGAAGAGAAGATGCGTCGTGGTCGTATCGCTATCGATGCCCTCAACGCCTTCCGTGCAGCGAGCAAGGCTGGTGATAGCATCTCCGCTGAGCAGCACCGAGCTGTGCTGATGGAGCACTTCCCCTACTATGGCTATGGCTACTTCACCAGCAAGTATGAGACCATGCCCAACGTGCCTCTCACGTACTACTCCTTCCGCATCATGGTCGGTCTAGGTGGCGCCTTCATCCTGCTCCTCCTGATCCTGACCTGGTACGCCTACAAGCGCAATGACAAGATCGAGTCTACACGCTGGCTCCTCTGGACCTCGCTCATCCTCACCCCTCTGGCATGGATCGCTAGTGAAGCCGGCTGGGTCGTAGCTGAGGTAGGACGCCAACCCTGGACGATCCAGAACCTCCTCCCTGTCAAGGCCGCTATCTCGAAGATCGAAGCCTCCTCGGTGATGATCACCTTCACGCTCTTCTTCCTCCTCTTCACGATCATGCTCGTCGCTGAGATCAACATCATGCGCAAGGCGATCAAGCAGGGGCCAGATAAGCACTAAGCCTCCCTGACGAAGTACATTTATTATCTAAGCAAACGATCAATTATGGACTACGCATTCTTCCAAGAATACTGGTGGCTCTTAGTCTCTGTCCTCGGGGCTCTTCTCGTCTTCCTCCTCTTCGTCCAGGGGGGACAATCACTCTTCTTCAGCATCGGCAAGGAGCAGGTGGAGCGCAAGCTCCTCGTGAACTCCGTCGGGCGTAAGTGGGAGTTCACCTTCACGACCCTTGTGGTCTTCGGTGGGGGCTTCTTCGCCTCCTTCCCCCTCTTCTACTCGACGAGCTTCGGTGGAGCTTACTGGGTGTGGATGCTCATCCTCTTCTGCTTCATCATCCAGGCAGTCTCCTACGAGTATCAGAATAAGAATGGGAACGTGCTCGGTAGCCGTACCTACCAGATCTTCCTCTTCATCAATGGGCTCCTGGCTCCTATCCTCCTCGGAGCAGCCGTCTCGACCTTCTTCACGGGATCGACCTTCGTGGTGAACCGTGATGCCATCGCAGACCTCTCCGGAGCTAACCAGATCATCTCTCAGTGGCTCCCCTACAAGGGTCTCCAGCTCCACGGACTAGAGGCAGTGCTCAACGTCTGGAATGTCGTCTTCGGCCTAGCCGTCTTCTTCCTCTCCCGCACGACAGCGCTTCTCTTCTTCATCAACAACATCGATGATGAGACGATCTACAAGCGTTCGCGCAGTGCCCTCCCTTGGAATGCGGCTGCCTTCCTCCTCCTCTTCCTCGCTTGGCTCTTCTTCCTACTGACTAAGCAGGGCTTTGGCTATGATCCTGCTCACCCTGAGGTCACCTTCCTCGTCGACTACAAGTACTGGCTCAATCTCATCGAGATGCCCGCCGTCTTCGCCGTCTTCTTCATCGGGGTAGTCCTCGTGCTAGCAGGGATCCTGCTGACGCTCCTCAAGGAGGGATTCCGCAAGGGGATCTGGCTCGAGGGTATCGGTGTCGTACTGACGGCTCTGGCTCTGCTACTCATCGCTGGGTGGAACAATACCTCCTTCTACCCCGCCTATAGCCCTGAGATGCCCGAGATCATCAATAACTCGCTGAACATCCGCAATAGCTCATCCAGCCCCTTCACCCTCAAGGCGATGAGCGTGGTCTCACTCCTCATCCCCTTCGTCCTGGCATATATCGTCTATGCTTGGCGTGCCCTTGACCTACACAAGATCACGAGAAAGGAGATCCTCGACCCCAATGGTCACAACTACTAGGAGCATGAGGATCTAATCCTCACTCCCCGTACCAACGAACTTGCCCCAAGGTGACTGAGCGTATAAGCTCGCACCTTGGGGCAAGTCCTTTATATATAGTAGGTCGATCCCCTACTCTAGGTCTCTGATAGCAGGGGCAGGTACTCCCCTACCTAGAGGGCGAGGGCTCACCTCGATGAGGAGCTGATCATAGAGCTGACTCTCGAGGAAGCACTCCAGTGTCGAAGCACCTCCCTCGACAAGGAGCGACTGCACCCCCTTTCGGTGTAGGAGCGACAGCAAGACCGAGGCCTCAATGCGCTCCCCCTCTAGCTCTAGGTAGCGTACACCCTCCATAGGCTCAGCTGGAGGCTCTACTCCACAAAGGTAGATCACCCAAGTAGGAGCAAGCTGATCCCTAAAGAGTCTAAGGTCGTGGGGAAGTTGTAAGCGAGGATCTAGGACGATGCGTAGTGGGCTCTTCCCGTACCACAGACGATTGGTGAGCTGAGGATCATCCAGCAGGGCTGTCCTATATCCTACGAGGATGGCATCGTGTCGCATCCGCTCGGCATGCACCAGACGCTGCTGCAGGGGCGAACTGAAGATCACGGGGCTCATCGTACGATCCTCACGGAGGCGGTCGATGAAGCCATCCATGCTCTGAGCCCACTTCAGTGTGACGAAGGGGCGGTGCTTCGTCTGTGCTGTGATGAAGGGAGCATTGAGGCGCAGAGCCTCTTCCTCCAGTACTCCGACGATGACTTCTACCCCTGCTTCTCTTAGGAGCTGTATGCCTCTACCCGAGACCCGAGGGAAGGGATCTTGTGTAGCCACTACTACCCGAGGGATGCGCTCTCGGATAATGAGCTCTGCGCAGGGAGGAGTCTTCCCATGGTGCGAGCAAGGCTCTAGCGTCACGTAGAGTGTAGACTGGGGAAGGAGGTCACGCGCTTGTACACTGGCTACGGCCATGACCTCAGCGTGGGGCATACCACTACGATGATGATACCCCTCACCGATGATTCGTCCCTCGTGGACGAGGACAGCTCCGACCATGGGATTGGGTGCAGTAGACCCCATCCCCAGTGATGCTAGCTCTAGAGCTCGGAGCATGTAGCGCTCATCATCTGTCATCTGTATTCGCTATATTTGCTTTATGGTGGATACGATTCGATCATTCGAGTATGTAGCTCAAGAGCATCTCTCGAAGCTCTATGACCCTTCGGAGAGCAGAGAGATCACTCGTCAGCTACTTGAGGAAGTCCTAGACTGCTCTAGGACGCACCTGCTTCTCCTAGACAAAGATACACTTTTATCCCCTCTGGAGGCGGGGAGACTAGAGCGTATGCTCCACGAGCTCTCTCAGGGTAGTCCCCTGCAGTACACCCTGGGCTATACCCTCTTCGCAGGACAACGCATACAGGTGGCTCCTGGGGTGCTCATTCCTCGTCCAGAGACAGAGGAACTCATTGAGCTCATCCTTCAGCACCCTAAGAGCCAAGCCTCTCAGCGTCTCCTCGACGTAGGTACGGGGAGTGGCTGTATCGCTCATGCTCTCACGGCACTCCTACCCGAGGTCTCAGAGAGCTTCGCTATCGAAGTCTCTAGCGGAGCCATACCTATAGCTCAGCGGAACTTCGAGGCACTTCGTGAGGAGACAGGCCGTCATATCACCCTATGGAAGAAGGATCTCTTCGCCCTCGTCGAGGAGCATACTCCCCCCAGCACTCCCTTTGACCTCATCGTCAGCAATCCCCCCTATATCCATCCCGATGAGGCTATGGAGATGACACCACAAGTCCTCCTCCATGAGCCCCATCTAGCGCTATTTGCCCCCGAAGCTTCACCTATTATTTACTACCTCGCTCTAGGAGCTCTCATCCAGCAGGGCTACCTTCGCTCGGGTGGGAGCCTTTGGGTCGAACTCAACCCCCTCTATGCTCTCCAGACGGAGCAAGCACTCCAAAAGATCGTCGGCAAAGAGCACTGCTCTACCCAGCTCATCAGCGACCTAAGTGGGAAGGAGCGCTTCCTCCACCTCATCTACCACGCCTAGCACCGACCATGAAGCAAGAGCTCACTCTTGACCAAGCCTACACACGTCTCACGACCTACTGCGCCCGTAGTGAGCACTCTCCCGAAGATATCCGTAGGAAGCTCTACTCATGGGGGCTCCCTATGGAGGAAGCTCCTGCTATCCTTGAGCGACTTGAGCGGGAAGGCTTCCTCAGCTCAGAGCGCTTTGCTCGAGCCTTTGTCCGAGACAAGTACCGCTTCAATGGCTGGGGCATGATCCGCATACGTGCAGAGCTCAAGCGTCACAGGATCCCTTCCGACCTCATCGAACAAGCGATCGAAGAGCTTACCGAAGAAGCGGGCGATGAGACACAGGAGCGCCTACATACACTTCTTACGAGTAAGCTCCGTAGCCTCCCCAAGTCTCTAGAGAAGAGGAAAGTGTGGGAGCGTCTTCTTCGCTTCGGAGCTTATCGAGGCTTTGCCTATGACGAGGTGCAGAGCGTGATCCAAGAGCTCCTAGGCCATGACTATGATGAAGACGAGCTTTAGGACGATCCTATCCTTCCTCACAGATCTCGTCTACCCCCGTACTTGCGCCCTCTGTGGGATGCGCCTAGGGCTGAGAGAGCACTGCGTCTGCCTCGAGTGCGGTCAGCTCCTACCTCGCTACGACGAACTCTTCTCCCGTGCTAGCGAACGGCTTCTTGGCTCTCCCCTCTTTCGCTCGCTCTCAGCTCCCTTCACCTACCAGCATGGCTCTGCAGGCTATAAGCTCATCATTGCCCTCAAGTATCGGGGCTATGCCGAGATAGCCGACTTCATCGTGCGGACGGCACTGACGGAAGGGCGACTCCAGCCCGCTGTCGGCACTATTGACCTGATCCTCCCCGTACCCATCGAAGACACTCGCCTAGAGAAGAGAGGCTACAATCAAGCTGCTCTCCTAGCTCAAGCACTCAGCACCCACTACTACCACGTCCCTTGTCGGGAGGACCTCCTTCTTCGCCATCGGAAGAGCCATTCACAGACGACCCTCCATCGAGAAGAGCGCATGGAGAATGCTCAGAAGGCCTTCTATCTAACACCCCACCGCAAGCGACTAGACGAACTCAGGGGAAAACACATCCTCCTCGTTGATGATATTCTGACCACGGGATCGACGCTCCTCTCACTCTGCGATCTCCTAGAGTCGTGTGGTGTCCGTGAGGTGCATGTCTTCGTATCTGCCGTAGCGCTCCCAAGGCTCTAGGAGCTTTCCCCCTCACCTATATCTAGGCATCCTCCCAAGGCATCGCCGAGTAAGAACTCAACTTCCTGCCCTAGACATACGACTGCCCTCAAAAGATTAGCCCCAAGGCTCTGTGCTAGAGTCTTGGGGCCAATCCTTTGGGTAAGTGGCATCCAGCCACTCTAGGAGCGAAGAAGCAAACTACTTGTACTCTGCCCAGCTCTTGATCTGAAGCTCCTCAATGGGGAGCGTGCAGAAGGCTGTGATGAAGGCAGAGGCAAGACGAGCATTCGTCAAGAGGGGGATATTGAGGTCGATCGCTGCACGACGTAGACGGTAGCCATTGGTCAGTTCCCCAGCGGTGAGGTTCTTATTGATATTGACCACCATGTCTATCTTCTTCTCATGGAGCAGGTCGAGGGCCTGAGGGTGCTTCCCTTCGTCGGTAGGCCAGAAGACCACAGTTGATGGGATGCCATTCTCAGCAAGCATATCGTGCGTACCCTGTGTAGCATAGAGCTCATAGCCTCGCTCGTGCAGGAGATGCGCAGCATCAAGCATATCGACCTTCTGCTTGTAGCCACCCGTAGAGAGTAGTACTGACCGCTTCGGGATACGATAGCCAACGGAGAGCATGGACTTGAGGATAGCCTCATTGGTATCATCCCCAAGACAGCCTACCTCCCCAGTGCTCATCATATCGACACCAAGCACGGGGTCAGCCTTCTGAAGACGAGCGAAAGAGAACTGCGAAGCCTTGATCCCCACATAGTCCAGATCGAAGGCGCTCTTATTGGGCTTCTCTACACGCTGCCCCAGCATGATGCGGGTAGCTAGCTCGATGAAGTTGATCTTGAGTACCTTACTCACGAAGGGGAAGCTACGTGAAGCACGAAGGTTACACTCGATGACCATGATCTCATTGTCACGAGCCATATACTGGATGTTGAACGTACCGTTGATGTGGAGGG
>NZ_CALHVI010000029.1 GCF_938039215.1 uncultured Porphyromonas sp.
GTAGGTCGCCTCCAAAACCTACTGTGGGTCGCCTCACCGACCTACCGTAGGTCGCTTCGACGACCCACAGTAGGTTTATTTTGCGCCCCACAAGAGGCTTTCTTCGCCCCCCGCTAGCCTCCTTCTCCGAAGCCCCCCCTTTCTACGAGTAGGCACCGCCCTTCCGTCCCCACGGATATGACTATCTTTGTCCTCGCTCCACGGTGATGATCCCCGCCCGAAAAAGCAGGAGAAAACCTTAGCTTAGGACTCCTTGTTGGGATATACAGTGGGAGAAAGCCTCCCCAAGAAGCATCAGCTCCTCATCACCACCCCCTACGCTCAAAGCATATAAACGGATACTAGCCTCCATGACCAAGAAGATCATCGTAGCCATCGACGGCTACAGCTCCTGCGGCAAGAGCTCCATGGCCCGTGCCCTAGCCAAAGAGATCGACTATATCTACATTGATACCGGTGCGATGTACCGTGGTGTCACCCTCTTCGCCCTACGCAAGGGCTTCATCCAAGACGGGAAGATCCAGGAAGATAAGCTACGTGAAGCCCTCAGCGAAGTATCTCTGAGCTTCCACAAGGCGCACGAACACGCTACGCCCGAGCTCTACCTCAACGGTGAGAACGTCGAGCAAGCCATCCGCACCATGGAGGTCGCTGGGAGCGTTAGCCCTATCGCAGCGCTGGGCTTCGTGCGTGAGTTCCTCACCCGCCAGCAGCAAGCCTTCGGCCAGGGCGGTGGTGTCGTCATGGATGGCCGAGATATAGGCACGGCGGTCTTTCCTCAGGCCGAGCTCAAGATCTTCGTCACGGCTGACCCCAAGATCCGTGCTGAGCGTCGCCTAGCCGAGCTCCGTAGCAAGGGCGATGAGACCAGTTCGCTTGAGGATGTCCTTGAGAACCTCAGCCAGCGTGACTACATCGATACGCACCGAGAGGTCGCCCCCCTAAGACAAGCCGAGGATGCCATCGTCTTGGACAATTCGCACCTGACGATCCCCGAGCAAGATGCGCTCCTTCGCTCCTACTTCGAGCGAGCTACCGAGGAGTAGCTCCCCGCATTCCCTCCTTCATTTCTACATGTATCCCAAGATCGAAATAGACCAGCAGTCCGGCTTCTGCTTCGGCGTGATCAATGCCGTCAAGCACGCCGAAGAAGAGCTGGCTAAAGACAATAAAGAACTCTACTGCCTCGGCGACATCGTCCACAACAACCAAGAAGTGGATCGACTCGAAGCTAAGGGCATGCAGACGATCGACTACGAGGCCTTCAGCAAGCTCCAAGGCAAGCGGGTTCTCTTCAGAGCGCACGGCGAAGCTCCTGCCATCTACCAGATGGCCAAGGAGCGTGGTATCGAACTCGTCGATGCTACCTGCCCCGTCGTCCTAGCGCTACAGAAGAAGGTGCGCCGTAAGTTCGCCGAGCTCGACCCCATAGGAGGACAGATCGTCATCTACGGCAAGAAGGGGCATGCCGAGGTCAATGGCCTCGTAGGGCAGACCGAAGGCAAGGCGATCATCGTGCAGAGCCGTGAGGACATCGAGCAGATCGACTTCACCCGCCCGATTGCCCTCTTCTCCCAGACGACGCAGTCGCTCACGGGCTTCCATGAGCTCATCGAGACGCTACAGAGCCGTATGGTCGGGGACGCTCGCTTTGAGTTCCAAGACTCTATATGTAGGCAGGTATCCAACCGTATGCCTCACATCCAGGAGTTCTCTGCACAGCACGAACTTACCTTCTTCGTTGCCGGAGCAAAGAGCTCGAACGGGAAGGTGCTCTTCGGCTACTGCCAGAAGGGCAACGAGCGAAGCATCTTCGTCTCCTCGCCCGAGGAAGTCCTCCCCGAGATGCTTAGCCCACTGCCCAAGACCATAGGTATCTGCGGAGCCACTTCGACCCCTCGCTGGCAGATGGAGCAAATAGCTTCACGCATCCGTGAGCTCCTCGGCATGCCCGAAGAAACGCAAGAAGCCTAAGCCAGCGATGACGGAGTCTGATCGCCTCGAGGAATATATCCTCAGCCACACGAGCCCAGAGAGCCCGATTAGGGAGCGTCTCTGGCGTGAAGCTCACGTGCGTCTCCTTCGAGCTCGCATGCTCTCGGGGCATCTGCAGGGCAACCTTCTCCAGATGCTCTGCCGCCTCTCCAATGCTCGCCGTGCACTAGAGATCGGTACGTACACGGGCTACGCAGCACATTGCCTCGCCGAAGCCCTAGGCGAAGGAGGCGAGGTGCATACCATCGAGTCAGACGATGAGATGGAGGACTTCATCCACGAATTCCTTGACGGCGCACCTTATGCCGATCGGGTACACCTCTATCTAGGGGATGCGCTTGAGATCTTGCCGAAGCTCCTTGAGCAGTATTCCTTCGACCTCGTCTATATTGATGCCAACAAGCGGGAATACATCGACTACTACGAGCTCATCGTGCCTCACCTCCCCTCAGGAGCTCTCATCCTTGCGGACAATACCCTCTGGGATGGGAAGGTCATCGAAGAGCCTACGCCCACAGACCCACAGACTCAAAGCATCCTTGCCTTCAACGAGCACGTACAGCGTGATCCTCGTGTGGAGAACCTTATTCTTCCCTTGAGAGACGGACTTAGCTTGATCTACAAGAAGTAGCCCCGCTCGTACGCTTCCCTGCCCTTGGGAACGCAAGCATTCACATCCCTGCACGGGAGAAGTTTATCCCCCCTTCTCGAAATAAGAACTAAGCCCCACCGCAAGCTCAGAGCATGCGGTGGGGCTTAGTGTAAATGGGGAATAGGACTGCTAGCCTTTCCCAGCTAGGCAACCATCCTAAGGATGCGTGTGACCTGCAGAGCCATCATGAGCGTCACGGGGATAGATACCCAAAGGGCACAAGCCAAATAGAGCGTCCCTTCTCGGAAGACCTCCCGAGGGTCACGATAGCCCGTAGCCAAGAAGCGACTCCTCAGCGAAAGGTACAGACGGTAGACTAAGTAGCCTACCAGAAGCCCAACTAGCACCCCCGCCAGACAGTCCGAGAGGAAGTGCGCCCCGATATACATGCGGCTATAGATGACCCAACCGACTAAGAGGGAAAGCACCCCCGTGAAGCGGTAGTCACGAAGCACCAAGCAGAGGAAGGTAGCCACAGCGGTATAGTTCGCCGAGTGCCCCGAGAAGAAGCCATAGAGCTTACCCTGATAGCCGTAGACATAGTGTAGGGTCTCTTGAAGTCCTGGCGTATGCGTCGGTCTTAGTCGGGAGAAGAAGGGCTTAGAGACCCATGAGCTTAGGAAGTCCCCGAAGAGGATACAGAGCCCGATCATCAGCAAGACTAAGAAGGCTTCGCTCTTAGGGCGCTTCCAGAAGAGGAAGATCAGCAGTGCGATGGCAGGGAAAGCCCAAGCCCCGACATTGGAGATCAGAAACATCGCTGCATCCCAAAACGGGGAATGCGCACCGTTGATCGCCTTGAGGAGGGAGATTTCTCCAGGGAGGAAGGGAGGAGTCATGTGCTCAGGATTAGTTCTTCACGAGCGGTTCGATAGCACTCAGCAGAAGCCATCCCCCTCGACCATCCGAGAGCGTGAACTGCTGGTAGGCTCCCACGGGCTGACCCACGAGACGAATGCGTGTACCTTCATGTAGCTGGTTCGCCACCTCAGACTTCTGGCTGGGGCTTCTGTAGACATTGACCTCTGGCTGTATGATCACCGCCTTGGTCTTAGCTTGGTGCTCGGCATAAACCCAATGTAAGATAAGGGCTCCCGTAAAGATCGAGAGCACGAGACTTACGAGTCCTGAGTAGAAGGTGATCCGCTTGCCATCACGGCTGCGACTAAGAGCAAAGGCAACTACCGACCCCACGAAGCCTACGAAGAAGAGAAGCGAAAGGACTAGAAGCACAGGCAAGGGTAGCGCATAAGCAATCGCCCCTCCCGTAGCAGAGAACCAGCTCTCAGCATCAGGAAGCTTATCAATCGTCTTCTTCATCAGGAAGGTACGCTGGGCATTGATCTGTTCGTCACGAGGATCAAGCAGATGTGCCCGCTCATAGCTCAGCATCGCATGACCCAGATCGCCTAGCTGGTAGTAGCAATTCCCCAGATTGGCGTAGCGCGAAGAGGTAGCCCCCTCCGATTCGATGAGTGACTCCATAGCTGCCGCAGCCCCACGATAATCCCCCTTAGAGAAAAGACTATCGACGGACTCCGATGCGCTAAGACTGATCGAAGAGATGAGGAGCAGGAAAGAAAGAAAGACAGTACGCATAGTACGGGGATATTATCAAAGCTTATGACGATCGATCTCACTGATGACCTCTGCGGTCTTCGTGTAGATAGCCTGCATGTCTCCTTCTTGAGCTGGAGCATAGCGAGCGTATTCCACTTCGTCGATGACTTCGGTGAGCGCTTGGATCGTCGCCTCTTCGAGCCCTCGAGCTTGTAGAATCTCAGAGACCGAAGCTCGGCTGAGTTCCGAGACGGGTAGACGTAGCTTATCGCCTAGGTAGCCCCAAAGAGCTCGTAGTGTCTCCTGATAGAAGGGCTCTCGTGATCCTGCCTCGAGTAGCTTACGAGCCTTGCGCAGACGACGAGTAGCCACAGCACTAGCACGTGAAGCATGGTAGCTCAAGCTATCTGCTCGTAGGCTACGACGACGAGCGAGGATGAGATAAGTCCCTAGCCCAAGCAGTACCGCTAGAGGATAGAGGAGGAGGTATCCCCAGCTCTTCGCTACTCGGAGGCCTGAGATCTCCTTCGCCCCTTGATCTGAACGGAGTGTGCGTAGAGCTTCCTCTTGCTGGCGAAGACTACCCTTCTCCTCCGAGACCTCCGTCTTGCCTTGAGCGACCTGAAGAGAGAAGCTCTGAGAGCGAAGGGTCTCATAGCGTCCCTTCTGAGGATCGAAGTAAGAGAAAGTGAGCGCTGGTATCGTCACAGAACCCGTCCGACGAGGGATAGCAAAGTATTCGATGACCTTCTTCCCATGGACGTTCGTTGCCGTGACATGCCCCTCGTAGGTCTCCTTAGGATCATAGACCTCGAAGTTCTCGGGGAACTGGATCTTAGGACTCTCAGCGAGCTTCAGATTACCCGAACCCTCAAGCGTCAGACGTATCGTCACAGACTCATTGGTCTTGGGGCTCTTGGTCAGAAGCTCAGCCTTCATTGTGAAGGAACCTACCGCACCCGAGAAGTTCTGAGGTTTCCCTTCAGCTGGCAGGGGACGCACCTGGATCGTCACTGGAGCAGAGCGAAGAGTCCGATCCGCAAGGGTGGCCGAACCAAAGAAGGGATCATCATCCCCCTCGATAGGCACTCGGATGCCAACTTCAGATGAAGGGATCGTCAGCGTACCACTGCGCTGAGCAAAGAGGACTTCATTCAAGATCTCTACAGCTCGGTAGTTCTTCCCTTGGTACGACTCCAGTGTCAGCTGACGGCGTCCATCATCGGGTTGTTTCTCTGAGATGAAGCCATCATACTGGGGAGCATTGAAGCTATTGATATCAAACTCTGTCGAGGAATAGAGCTTGTAGCGTATGGGGAATGCCTGCTGCTCGTAGACCACCGTAGTGCTGGGGATAGCTCGATAGATGTAGCTCCCAACAGCTCTCGAGCGGGCACGACCTGCCTGGGCATCCTTATCTGGAGGTAGGACACGGATAGTCGCTCCTCGCACAGAAATTCGCTTGCCTCCGACGATAGCGGTAGCAGCTGGGATTGAGACAGAGCCCGTACGCTCTGCGAGGAGCGTATAGGTGATGCTGACCGAAGATGTCGAGGAGCTTCGCCCATTGATATTCTGGAAGCTACTCATCACCTGCCGAGCAGGTCCATAGACGACTTGAATTCCCGAAGCCTTCGGCTCAGAGACACGCTCAAAGTCTTCACTCCCTGAATAGCTATATATGAGCTGGAAGGTATTCCCTTGGACTACTGTCTGAGGAGCCTCCAGACGAATCGTCTGCGCCCCAAGACTCAGAGGTAAAAGGAGTAGGAGAAGTAGGTACAATGCCCTTCCTACATGACGTATTGGGATCATCTGGATCACCATCTCTTCTTATTCTTATTCCTGTTCTGCTGTTGCTCTTCCCGCTGTCGCTGTTCTACCCGACGGCGAGTCTTATCATCATCGGTGCGGGAGGCTCTAAGGATCTGCTCAGCTTGCTCCTTAGAGAGCTCTCCTGAGCGCTGTTCGTTGGGCTGACCTTGCTTGTCTTGCCCCTTCTCTTGAGGCTTCTGTTCCGGCTTATTTTTATCCTGCTGCTGATCCTTCTTCGGATCTTGCTTCTGCTGATCCTTGTCCTTATTGGGATCTTGGTTTTGTCCCTGCTGACTCTGCTGGTTGTTCTTATTTTGCTGGAGGAGCTTCTGTGCCAGAGCTAGATTGTAGCGAGTATTGTCATCCTCTGGGTGACGAATCAGGGCCTCTTGGTAGGCTTGGACTGCAGCTTGGTAGTCCTTCTTCTTCATCGCCACATTACCGAGGTTGTGCAGGACTCCTGCCTGCTGCTGAGGAGTCAGCTGTCCCTCCTGCTGGATGATCTGCTCAAGATGGGTCTTAGCCTCGTCATAGCGTCCCTGCTCGTAGATAGAGGCAGCTAGCCCAAAGCGAGCCTTAGCCGATAGGCTATCACGAAGGAGTGCACGCCGATACTCTTGCGAAGCACGAGCATAGTCCTTGGCTTGATAGAGCTTATTTGCTCTACGTATATCCGACTTGATGCCTTGCGCTACGAGGCTAGTCGTAGCTAAGACGCAAGTAACTAGGGCTAGAAGGAATCGCTTACTTCTCATGACCAAAGATATTATGTCGGATGAGGAACTTATTCTTTCGTCCCATGATGAAGAACTCGAGGATGAGGAGCACAAGAGCAGCCCAGAGCCAAGGCTCAAAGGCCTCTGTCGCCCCATTATTGACCCTTGAGGAGATAGAAGCTCGAGGGAGCTCCTCCAATTGCTTCTCGACCTCCTTGACTACAGTAGCCTGAGAGGACGAAGAGACGAAGATGCCCGCACCTGCATCAGCGATCTGCTGACACATGTCAGGATTGAAGCGGGTGACGACCATATTACCCGACTCATCAGTAAGGTTACCCTCTGAGGTAGGGATAGGACCTCCTTGATCAGAGCCAATGCCCACGACATTGATGTGAATACCATCCTTGGCTGCATCCTTAGCAGCTTGGAGCGCCGTTTCTTCAAAGTCCTCTCCGTCGGTCAACACGATGATGGATTTACCTAAGTCCCTACGATCGGAGAAGGACTGACGCGCCAAGGTGATGGCCTGCCCGATAGCAGTACCTTGGTCAGAGAGCATGTTGGGAGAGATATCAGAGAGGAAATCTTGCGCAGTAGAGAGATCCGTTGTGATCGGGAGTTGTACATAGGCACTCCCTGCAAAGATGATGAGCCCAACACGATCCGAGCGCATGTGCTCTAGGAGACGAGAGATAGTCCGCTTAGCGAAGTCCAGACGGCTAGGAGCGACATCTTGGCAGAGCATCGAGTTCGATATATCGAGGCAGATCATCGCTTCGATCCCCTTGTCCTCATCTTGTGCATCTACTTGACTTGTAGCCTGCGGACGAGCGAGGACAATGATCATCAGCGCACCAGCGGCGAGGAGTGCTAGATCTCGAAGGACATATTTCTTCCCAGAAGCCAAAGGGGTAAGAGCTTGACCTAGCTCCTTGTCTGCAAAGCGCTGAAGCATCTGCCTACGTCGCCAATAGGCGAAGAGGGACAATGCTAAAAGGGGAAGTAGCCCAAAGAGCAAATACAGATAGCTAGGCGAATAAAAATGGATATTCATCGTCTTACGGATTGGTGCGGAAGAGCGTTGAGCGGAGCACGAACTCCAGAAGCAAAAGAATCGCTGCAGCAAGGACGAAGATGAAGAACTCTTCGTAAGTCGTATGATAGTTCCTCGTCGAGAGTTTCGTCTTCTCCAGTTGGTCGATCTTCTTATAGATAGCAGCAAGCGACTCGTTGTCTGTGGCTCGGAAATAAGCTCCACCCGAGATCTCTGCTATCTGACGCATCGTAGGCTCATCAAGGTCTACGGGCATATTCCGAACAACCGTCCCAAAAGGAGTCTGTATCGGATAGGGAGCTTCACCAGCTCCTGAACCCACCCCAATAGCATAAATCGAGATCCCGAAAGTCTTGGCTAGATCGGCAGCCATCTTTGGAGAGATATTGCCTGTATTGTTAGCTCCATCGGTCAGAAGAATGATGACCTTGCTCTTGGCCTTACTCTCCTTGAGACGACTGATCGCAGTCGCTATACCTGAACCAATAGCCGTCTGATCCTCGATGATCCCAGGTGTCATCGTACGAAGGCGATTGATGAGCGTCGCATGGTCTTGCGTCAGAGGACAAGCCGTGAAGCTCTCCCCAGCAAAGACGACAAGACCAATGTTGTCGTTGGGACGATTAGCGACGAAGCGCATTGCCACCTCCTTAGCAGCCTCCACACGATTGGGCTGGAAGTCCATCGCCAGCATACTCGTGGATATATCCATCGTGAGCATGATGTCGATCCCTTCCACGCGATCCTCGGACCACGAAGAACTGCTCTGGGGGCGAGCTAGAGCAATGATAATAAGCCCTAGTGCCAAGAGACGTAGAGCAAAGACAGAGTGCCTTAGATAGACTCTTATCCCACCGCCTATTCCATCAAGGAAATGGAGTGAGGGCATACGAAGCGATGCCTGTTGCTTTCTCCGCCAGAGTACATAGAGCAGTAGCAGAACGGGTAAGAGCAAAAGCAGCCAGAGAAGATGAGGATGAAGGAAAGTCATTCGGCCACCTCCTTTCCTTCTTGTGCCTTAGCTTGAGTGATCTCCTGCTCCCTCAGAGCTACAAGGTGATGGTCCTTGGTGCAGGCGATGATCTTATGAGTCAAGCGCTCGGTATCACTACGCTGTGGCAAGCTCTTAGCGAACTTGACATAGTCAGCTTCACAGAACAGCTCTTCGATCACGCTAAGGTATTCTGCATCGAGTCTATGCTGACGAAGTTCTTCCAGCAGCTCCGAAGAAGTCTTCTCCAAAGCTTCGATATGAAGCATCTCACTCCAATAGGTTCGGAGAGCAGCTGTCAGCTCCGTATAGTATTCCTTGAAATCCTCCTGCTTATCAAGAGAATGCCCTTCCAAAGCATTTACTCGATTTAGGAAGACCTCAAAGGCTGTTGTTGGGAGTACTTCGATCGACTTCTCCACAAGTAAGTACTGTGCTCGACGCTTGTACTCATAGATGAGTAGGGCGACGAGGGCTAGAAGGATGACCACATACGTGATCCAGCTAGACCAAATAAGCACGAGGATATCCCAAAGCGTATAGGGCTCCTCCCATGGATCTTGGATCGGCTTGAAGCGATCGGGGTGAGCTAGATCGACCTCTGGAGAGATGACATTCAGAGCCAGAGGCTTCGAGACAGCGCTACCCGTAGGAGTCTCCACAATAATCGGAGGGATGGTGATCAACGTAGAGTCAAAGGAGGTGATGATCATCCGGGCCTTGATCTCTTGGACCCCTCCTCCGATATTCACAGTATCCAGCGCACCAAACTCCAGAATACGGAAGCGCTCTATACCCGTCGTATCCTCTACGAGACGAAATCGAGTAGCGGGTAGATTGTCCGTACGGATGGTCATATCGATAGCTGCCCGCTCACCGATGCGTATCTCAGCTCGGTCAAGATGGGTCTGTATCGAGACATTCTGCGCTCGCAGTGCTTCACTAGCACCTAGGAGCAGGAATAGTAAGGTATATAGATACCGGAGTCTGTACATAAATCGATTAGGATCTGCGTCCAAATAGTTTGATGAGCTCTGGGACATAGTCCCCATCTGTCGATACCTCTATGTGGTCAATCCCCGAGCGCAGGCAGTGGCTACGGAAGAGATCTTCTTGCTCCTTGACCCGCTCAGCATAGAGTCGTGCGATGCGGCGAGATGAAGTATCTATCCAGCGCTCTAGCCCCGTCTCTGCATCACGTAGGCGCAAGAGCCCCATCCGAGGGAGCTCTAGAGCACCTCGGTCAAAGGTGCGGATAGCAACCAAGTCATGGCGACGAGCCGAGAGCGAAAGGGTCTGGCGGTAGTCTTCCTCCCAGTGGTAGAAGTCGGAGATGAGGAAGGCCGTACAGCGACGCTTAATCAGTCGATTGAGGTAGGTCAAGGGCACATTGAGATCCGTAGATCGGCTCTTAGGCTCGAAGCTCAGTAGCTCTCGGATCAAGTAGAGGATATGCTTGCGTCCACTACGTGCAGGGATGAAGAGTTCGACCTCATCGGTGAAGAGGATTGCCCCCACTTTATCATTATTCTGAATAGCAGAGAAAGCAAGTGTAGCTGCGATCTCAGCATTGAGCTCACGCTTGGTCTCTCCCCGAGTCCCGAAGTCAGTACTGCCCGTCATATCTACGAGGAGCATCACGGTCAGCTCTCGCTCCTCTTCGAAGACCTTGACATAGGGCTGAGCATAGCGAGCTGTGACATTCCAGTCCAGATCACGCACATCATCCCCGACCTGATAGCCACGGACTTCACTGAAGGCCATACCTCGCCCACGAAAAGCCGAATGATACTGCCCAGCAAATACCTGCTCGGAGAGTCCTCGAGCTTTGATCTCGATGCGCCGCACCTTCTTCAGAAGATCTGATGGCTGGAGTTTTGATTTCATGCTTCTACTTGTCACCGTACTACGTTGCTTTACATCGCCCAGATATGAGCGACACTGGAGAGTCCACCTGCTGAGTCTCCTCTATAGGATTAGTGGACTTCCCTATCCTCAATAGTCGAGGGAGAGGACTACTAGGGTACCTCTACTCGATTGAGGATCTCCTTGATCAACTCATCCGCCGAGAGGTCTTGAGCCTCGGCCTCATAGGACAAGCCGATGCGGTGGCGTAGGACATCATAGCAGATAGCACGTACATCCTCGGGGATTACGTAGCCACGACCCTTCAGAAGGGCATAAGAGCGAGCTGCCAAGGCAAGATTGATGGAGGCACGAGGCGAAGCTCCGAAGGAGATGAAGGACTTGAATGTCTCTAGACCATACTCCTCGGGACGACGTGTGGCGAAGACAATATCCACGATGTAGCGCTCGATCTTCTCATCAATGTAGACCTTCGAGGCTAGTCTTCTGAGCTCAAGGATATCCGAGATCTGCACCACCGGCCTTACTGTCTGTTGCTCGGGGCAGATCTGCTGGCGAATGATCTGAGCTTCTTCTTCCTTCTTGGGATAGGAGATGAGGACCTTGAGCATGAAGCGGTCTACCTGAGCTTCGGGCAGAGGGTAAGTCCCCTCCTGCTCGATGGGATTCTGCGTAGCCATGACCAAGAAGGGGTCAGGGAGCTTGAAGGTCTCTTCGCCGATCGTCACCTGACGCTCCTGCATGGCTTCCAGCAGGGCACTCTGCACCTTTGCTGGAGCACGGTTGATCTCATCGGCAAGGATGAAGTTGGAGAAGATAGGTCCCTTCTTCACGGAGAAGTCTTCCTTCTTCTGGCTATACATTAGGGTACCGACAACGTCCGCAGGAAGTAGGTCGGGTGTGAACTGGATACGCTTGTAGTCAGCATCAATAAGCTGGGAAAGCGTCTTGATCGCCAAGGTCTTTGCCAGACCTGGGAGCCCTTCCAGCAGGATATGTCCACCTGAGAGTAGACCGATGAGTAGTGAGTCGATGAGATGACTCTGCCCCACGATCGACTGCTGCATCCCTGTACGGAGTGCTTTGATCAGGTGGCTATGACGCTCAATCTCTTCGGTGAGCATGCGGATGTCTACTGATTCCATTATGATTTGATTTCGATGTTATTCTGTCTATCTCGGCTAATACATGGTAGCCCACTATCGGTGTAAGGAGCGCTGTAACAATAACGCTCTGTTCACTGAATTCGTATCGGTTGCATCTATCTGATACTTAGCGGCTGCAGGCAGGGTAATGACGGCTCCCACGGGGATATTATCGGGGTCTTTCAAGCGAGCTCTATTCTCCTCGTAGATATATACCCAGAAGGCCTTATGCCCATACTTCTTCAACGCAAGACGTGAGAGACGATCACCAGGACGAAGGCGCACTTGCTCTGCTCCCTTATTCTGCGACGAGGTGTACTTATCCTCTGATGCTGGAGCTAATTGATGCTCCGAAGTCGAGCTATCAAGTGCTTCTACTCCGAGGCTATCTTGGGTTGAAGTCGAATCTGTGACGGCTGGTGCTTGCTGAGAAGCGGGAGCTACAGACTGCGTCGGAGGAGCCAAAGGTCGGGGCTGCTCTACCCCATCCGATTTGAGAGAAAGGAGGAAGAAGAAGAGGCAGCTAGCGATGGCAATCCCTATTGAGACAAAGAGCCAGACTAGGAGACGTGGCCGTTCCTCCTCGTCTCGGAATGGATCACCTAGAGGATCTTCCGCTGGTATATCTATCGTCTCCTCCTCTGAGACGGGGGAAGAGACAAGGACCGACTCCTCGGGCATCTCTGTCTCGGAAGGATCTACCTCGGCCTCATCAATCTGAGGCGAAGACTCCTCTTGAGGGGGGGCGGATGGAGACGCAATGGGAGCAGCAGGTGAAGCGGGAGACAAAGCTGGAGCAGGCTGAAGATCAGCCGAAAGCCCGGAAGCCCACCGCACCTCGATCGGCTCTACTTCATTTAGATCATCCAAGTGCTCTATGTCGAGGATCTCCAGATCTTGGAGCGATGCCGTAGAGGAGACCTCCACGGGAGCAAACATGCTGAAGGGACGGTTGAGGGCTGCGACGAGCTCAGCGGAAGGTAAGAAGCGATAGCCCGAAAGCTGCCCCTCCTCCAAGGGGGAGAAGTCCCCTAATCCTCCCCAAGAGATCGGTGCGCCCTGCTGGAGCAGTTCGCTCCACAGCTGGCTAATACCTCGTAGCCACTTTCCTACGATATCACTCGGCACATGAGTAGTCTCCGAGAGGGCCTCGGCTAGGAGCTGAATGGAGACGCTCGTAGTAGTGCGCTCCTGCTGGATGGAGAGACTCAGGCGAGGGGGGATGAGCCAGAGCTTCCCCTCCGAAGTGCGAGCGATATACTCTCGGTGCTCTTGGATCTTCCAAAGCCCTAACTCAGGGAAGTAGAGGGCTACTCCCGAGAGGAGACGCTGCTCTATCTGAGTAGACAGAGCCTCCCACAGAGTCTCAGATGTGGCTGGCTGTACCGAGGCGAGTTCCCCGAGGCGTATGGTCCAAAATTCCGCTTGCAGCATATCTTCTCTAGTGGGCTAGTCGGCCATATAGGTCGAAGGTATCAGATGATGTGATCTCTATCGGGTAGAAGTTCCCTACCTCCAGCTGGGGTGTATCCAGCTTAGAGATCAAGACTTCCTGATCCACTTCGGGTGAATCATATTCAGTGCGCCCGATGAAGAACTCCTCTTCGCTACGATCAATGACCGTCTTGAAGGTCTTACCGACCTTAGCCGCATTGAGCTCTGTGGCAATAGCCTCTTGGGCAGACATGAGTCGGTCGATGCGCTCCTGCTTGACCTCGAGGGGAATATCATCTGCATAAGCCTTATGAGCATAGGTACCCGCCTCATGCGAATAGACGAAGGCCCCCAGACGGTCGAAGCGTATATCTCGCACGAACTGCAGCAGCTCCTCGAAGTCTTGGTCTGTCTCTCCTGGATGCCCCGTCATCAGAGTGGTGCGCAGGTGAAGACCTGGGACCTCCTGACGCATATACCTCAGAAGCTCATAGGTCTCCGCCTTCGTGACACGACGACGCATAGCACGAAGCATGGGGTCACTGATATGCTGTAGGGCGATGTCTAGGTAGCTACAGATATTCTCCCGCTCCCGCATCACGGCGAGGATCTCACGGGGGAAGTCCGCAGGATAAGCATAGTGCAGGCGTAGCCACTCCAGCCCCTGTATGTCGGAGAGACGCTGAAGGAGCTCGGCGAGGGTATTCTTCCTATATATATCGAGCCCATAGAAGGTGAGATCCTGTGCTATCAGCTGGATCTCCTTGACACCCGTGGAGACGAGGGCTTCGGCCTCTGCGATGAGGTCCTCCATTGGGCGTGACTTGTGCTTACCCGTGATGATGGGGATAGCACAATAGGAGCAACTGCGGTTGCAGCCCTCCGAGATCTTCATATAGGCATAGTGAGCGGGGGTAGTGATGCTTCGATTGCCACCGAGGGGATCGTTGTGATAAGCCTTACCTAGATCTGTAAGGAGATTCTTCCAGTTGAACTTACCATAGTATCCATCGACCTCGGGGATCTCTGCTTTGAGCTCGTCCATGAAGCGCTCGGTGAGACAGCCCATGACATAGACCTGCCCGATGCGTCCCATCTTCTTAGCCTCGACCATCTTGAGGATCATATTGATCGACTCCTCCTGTGCATCACCGATGAAGCCACAGGTATTAATGACGACGATCTCGCCGTTGACCGAGTCCGAATTGTGGTGCACTACATAGCCATTGGCTAGGAACTGGCGGATGAGTTGCTCCGAGTCTACGAGATTCTTGGAGCAACCGAGGGTAACTACATCTACTTGGTTCTTTCTCATTCGCCGAAGAGGGAGTCTACAAATTCTTTCTTGCGGAAGAGCTGGAGATCCTCAAGCCCTTCTCCTAGTCCAATGTACTTAACTGGGATCTTAAACTGATCAGAGATACCGATGACTACACCACCCTTGGCCGTGCCGTCTAGCTTGGTGACGGCTAGAGCATTGACCTCGGTAGCGGCGGTGAACTGCTTGGCCTGCTCGAAGGCATTCTGCCCCGTGGAGCCGTCGAGGACGAGGAGCACCTCATGGGGTGCATCAGGTACGACCTTCTGCATGACACGGCGGATCTTCGTCAGCTCGTTCATCAGCCCGACCTTGTTGTGCAGACGGCCTGCGGTGTCGATGATGACTACGTCGGAGCCAGCCTTCACCGCAGCACTGAGCGTGTCGAAGGCTACAGAGGCAGGGTCGGCGGACATATGCTGACGGATGATGGGCACATCCACACGCTTGGCCCAGACCTCTAGCTGTTCGATAGCGGCGGCTCGGAAGGTATCACCTGCGCCCAGCATGACGGAGTAGCCCTGCTGCTTGAATTGGTAGGCGAGCTTACCGATGGTGGTGGTCTTCCCTACCCCGTTCACCCCTACGACCATGATGACATAGGGCTTCTTGTCGGCAGGCAGGGAGAAGCTCTCCCCATCGCTGGAGCCATTCTGTGTCAGGAGCTCTGCGATCTCACTGCGGAGGATGCCTGTGAGCTCCGAGGTAGAGACATACTTATCTCGGGCGACACGCTCCTCGATACGACGGATGATCTTGAGGGTAGTCTCCACACCGACATCACTGGTGACGAGGACATCCTCGAGCTCATCCAGCACGGAGTCATCGACGGTACTACGCCCAGCGACGGCTCGTGCGATCTTGGAGAAGACATTCTCCTTGGTCTTGGAGAGCCCTTCATCGAGGGTCTCCTTCTTCTTTTTAGAGAAGAGTCCAAATAGTGCCATGCTTATCTAGTTCTTTCTTGGGATCTGGCGGATGGAGCTAGTCCATACGATCCTTATAGTCCTGATAGGTGTACTCACGGAGGAGCTCTACGGAGCCGTCGGAGCGTAGGAGGGCGATGCTGGGGTGCGCTACCCCGTTGAACATCGTGGTCTTGACCGTAGTATAGTGGAGCATGTCCTCGAAGATGATCTGCTCACCCAGCTCTAGGGGATGATCGAACTCCCAGTAGCCGATGAAGTCACCACTCAGGCAACTATTCCCCCCGATACGATAGCTGTGCTGGTCGGGGCGATACTCATCCATCGTACGAGCCCCACGGATAGCCGGCTTGTAGGGCATCTCGAGGCAGTCAGGCATGTGGCAGGTGAAGGAGACATCGACGATCGCCGTACGTATCCCGTGGTGCTCGACGATATCCACGACCGAAGAGGTCAGGAAGCCTGTCTGCCAGCCGAAGGCACTCCCTGGCTCAAGGATGAGGTCAAGGTTCGGGTGACGCTCCTTGAAGGCTCGGAGCACACGCACCAGGCGCTCGACATCGTAGCCCTGACGGGTCATCAGATGACCGCCCCCCATGTTGAGCCAGCGGAGCTGGGGAAGGAAGTGGCCGAAGCTTTGCTCGATGATCTCAAGGGTCTTCTCTAAGTCTTCCGCCGAACCTTCGCAGAGCGAATGGAAGTGGAAGCCCTCGATCCCCTCGGGGAGTGCCTTGAGTTCGCTCGCTGGCACACCGAAGCGAGAGCCTGGAGCGCAGGGATTATATAGATCGGTCTCTACGGCCGAATATTCGGGATTGATACGTAGTCCGAAGGACACACTCCCATCCCGAGGCATCAGCGGGCGCAGGTGCTCGACCTGACTCAGTGAGTTGAAGGTCACATGCGAGCTATAGCTCAGGATCGTGGGGAACTCCTCTCGGGTATAGGCAGGACTAAACGTGTGTGCCTTAGCTCCCATCTCTTCGAAGGCCAGTCGAGCCTCCCAGACGGAGCTCGCCGTGCTGTAGGGGACATACTCTCGGATGATGGGGAAGGTACGCCAGAGGGCATACGCCTTGAAGGCCAAGATGATCTCTACACCTGCTCGGCGAGCCACGTCCTGGATCAAGCTGAGGTTGCGTCTCAGTAGATCCTCCTCCAGGATATAGCAGGGGGAGGGAAGCTGAGTCTTATCGTTTGTTGTCAATACTTTGTCTTTATCCATATCTTTTGCAAGATACAAAGATAGTGAATATCGCCGTTTGCCTCTGTTATACCCCCTCGTCCTCAGCCGATGCGCACAGCTCCCCAAATTAAACCTACTGTAGGTCGCCCGACCGACCCACGGTAGGTCGCATCGACGACCTACCGTAGGTTTTTTCGGCGACCTACCGTGGATCGTTTTTCACCCCTCCCAAACGCCCGTATAGAGCGGGCTCGTTCGATACCCATTTTCTTCCTAGTCCAGAACACGACGCACCAGCCCTTCACCTTCGGTGGGAGAAGCGCTTCTTTCTCTTCCTCTTGTAGCAACAAAAGATCCAGCCAGCCCCTAGGGACTAGCTGGATCTAAGCCGATAGCCTTCGACCTCACCCGCTGGATGAACTAATAGTAGAAGTTCCCATTTCGATAGCGGGTATAATAGCGAAGCCATGGGATATTATGTCGGTAGCGTTTCAGACGACGATTAGCTTCAAAGACTCGCTCTCGTTCCTCTTCCATTCCTTCCTCCTTAGCCTCAAAATTCCAGAGGAAATGTAGCGACTCAGGATTGAGGAAGAAGCCTGGCATCAAGCGACAATCAACCATGACTCCTGATTCTTCACATCTAGTAGCAAAGACGGAATAGACAAGTATTTCCTTCCTCGTCACCCGCACAATATAGATGGTCTTCGGGAGGTGACGAGTTAAGTCTGATACATAGTCAACCTTAGTCTCTAGGTCTGCCATGGAGGTGAAGGTCACTGAGCGTAGCCACTCAGCCGTCTGCTCCTCGGGCTCTTCTCTCACGTAGAAACTAACAAAACGAGGAATGCGATCACGGGTCTCCTTCACCTGGTAATCCTCCGAGGAGGCATAGTGATAGCGAAAGGCAGGAAACTCCGTCGAGTCCTGCACCCCACGCCAGGCTGGAGCTAGGAACTCCCAGCCACAATTCTTCGGAGGTAGGGTTCCAGTGACAGGCTTCTCTACAAGAGTCTTCTTTCGAGAGGAAGGATGAACCCAGTGCGGACTTCTGGCGTAGTGATCGAGTAAGTAGACGGTATCGGGGAGGATGACCCGTGTCTTCTCCCGCTGAGCGAATGCGGTGGTGCTCCCGACAAAGAGGAGGCAGAGAAAAACGAGCCCATACCGAAGGAGCTGTGAAGATAGCGTTCTCATAGATCCTAGTATTGCGTTAGTGTTAGGTAGGTAGCGTCTCTGGGCGAAAGAGGCAGAAGGCTCTGCTGTACGGCCTCCCGCTCCACCCTCCAAAGGTAGGAATTCTTTAGTAGAAGATGAGGCAAGAGAAGGGGTAGCTTTTCATCTCAAAATAAGGAGGAAAAATGCAGGATCGTTGGGGTACTGGGATGTCGCACCCTGAGCGGGTTTCTGAGGGGTGCTACAGAAGGGGCAGAAAAAACCTACTGTAGGTCGCCCGACCGACCCACGGTAGGTCGCAAGGACGACCTACTGTAGGTTTTTTCGGCGACCTACCGTAGATCGTTTTTCACCCCTTCCAAACGCCCAGATAGAGCGGGCTCGTTTGACGCCCAAATTCACCCTAATCCAAAGTAAGACACTTCAGCCCTTCACCTTGGACGTGATCACCTAGGGGATGGACTAATCGCGGAAGAGCCCATCTCGATAGCGAGTGCGGTAGCGAAGCCAAGGGACATCATGGCGGTAGCGCTTCAGACGGCGATTGGTCTCAAAGACTCGCTCTAGCTCCTCTTCAGCAAGTTCCCGGGCCTCATAATCCCGAAGAGGATGTAGCGACTCAGGATTAAGGAAATAACTAGCCGTTATGCGACAACCGACGGAGAGGTCTCCTTCCTTACATGCAGTAGCAAAGACGGGGTAGACAAGTATCGCCTCCCTCGTCACCCGCACAATATAGATGGTCTTCGGAAGATCCCCAGTAAAGTATATGGCATAGTCGACCTTAGTCTCCAGGTCCGCCATCGAGGTAAAGGTCACAGAGCGTAGCCACTCAGCCGTCTGCTCTTCGGGCTCCTCCTTCACATAGAAACCAATAAAACGAGGGATACGATCACGGGTCTCCTTCACCCGATAATCCTCTGGGGAAGCGTAGTGATAGCGAAAGGCAGGGAACTCTGCCGAGTCCTGTACCCCACGCCAGGCTGGAGCCAGAAACTCCCAGCCATAGTTCTTCGGGGGCACAGCACCTGTGGCTCGGGGCTCTACTTGCGTCTTCTTCCGAGGTGCGGGGCGAACCCAGTGCGGACTTCGAGAATAATGATCAAGGAGGTAGACGGTATCAGGCAGGACAATGGGTGGTTTCTTTTTTCGAGCTAGTGCGGTGGTGCTCCCTGCAAAGAGCAGGAAGAGCAAAACGAGTCCATACCGAAGGAGCT
>NZ_CALHVI010000030.1 GCF_938039215.1 uncultured Porphyromonas sp.
AAGCGACCCACGGTAGGTCGCTTCGACGACCCACAGTAGGTTTTTTTGAGGGGTAGAGGAAGGAATGAAATTGGGGGTGACTAGATCGTCTTCTGATCGCCTTTGGTGGATTGAGTATGAAGCTCTCGGAGTCGCAGGGGATTCCCTCGCTGGATCGGTCAAGCTTCCCGATAGTGACCTCTTCTGCCTTGAGTTTGCCTCTTCCTGCCTCTAATTATGGTGTGATCAGTCGTATAATACCGAAGATTATAGCCAATTTGCTTATCTTTGCACAAATCTTGCCAATGCGAGCAATCAAATAAATTATTGACTATGTTACTCCATAAAGAAGGGCGAGGCCCTCTCATTAGCTTTGCGATCATCCTCATAGGGATCAATGCCTTTATTGCTCTTTTTGGTGGGGCCTTTAGCCTCGTTTCCGTTGTACTCTCAGTACTCTTCTACATCGGTGTACTGAATTTCTTCCGCTATGAGCCTCGCAAGCATTCGACGGGCGATCTCGAGATCGTTTGTCCTGCAGATGGTCGTGTCGTCGTCGTCGAGGAGACGGAGGAGACGGAGCTGCTAGGCTGCCGCTGCCTGCAGGTGTCGATCTTCATGAGCGTCTTCGATATGCATGTGAATTGGATCCCTTGTAATGGGATCGTCGAGCATGTATCGCACAACGATGGTCGCTTCCTCTCGGCTCACCTTCCTAAGAGCAGTACGGACAATGAGCGCTCTTCGGTCATCATCCGCTCTGAGGGAGGGGATCAGATCCTCGTTCGTCAGGTAGCAGGTGCTATCGCCCGTCGTATCGTCACCTATCCCGAGGTAGGAAGTCGTGTGGGTATCAATGAGAACCTAGGCTTCATCAAGTTCGGCTCTCGTGTGGACCTCTATCTCCCTCTCGGTACTCAGGTGCATGTCAAGGTCGGACAGCATGTCAAGGGGAACATCACCGACATCGCCACGCTACCTCGCTAAGCTTTATTCCTTATTATATTCTCTCTTGCAATGAGTATCAAGAAGCATATCCCTAATATGCTGACCTGTGGGAACCTCCTCTCGGGCTCGTTGGCTTTGGTCTTCACGCTCCATGAGGGTCGTCCCGATATAGCCGCTTGGCTGATCGTGCTCTCCGCTGTCTTTGACTTCTTCGATGGGCTTGTGGCTCGACTCCTAGGGGTAGCCTCTGCCATCGGTAAGGATCTAGACTCACTGGCTGATGTGGTGAGCTTTGGCCTAGCGCCTGCCGGTCTCGTCTACTACGGTCTGTATCAGATCGACCCAAATAATGTACTGAACTACGGGGTCTTCCTCATCGTAGCCTTCGCTGCACTTCGTCTGGCGAAGTTCAATAACGATACTCGTCAGTCTACGTCCTTCCTCGGGCTACCCGTCCCCTCCAATGCCCTCTTCTGGCTGGGAGCTTCGGCTGCGCTCCCTTCGTTCGCCCTCTCAATAGGTGCCCTGCCTACGCTCATCACCTATCTGGTGCTGACGGTCATCCTCTCCCTGCTGATGGTGAGCGAGCTGCCGATGTTCTCCTTCAAGCTCTCCAAGGCTCCGCTCTCCGCTCTGTGGCGACAGCTCTTCCTTGTGGCCTTTGCTATTGTGGCAGTCCTCCTGCAGGGATGGTTCGGATGTAGCTTGACGATCATCATCTACCTCATCCTCTCTCTGCTACCTGAGCCTAAGGGACAGAAGGCCTAAGAGAAGCTGTTGGCACGCTCTTTGATACGGGATCAGTATATATCCCTTAGAATAGAAAAGACTGTATGAGCCTCTTGATATTTCTTCTGATCCTAGTGATCCTCTTCTTCTTCTGGCCTCGCATCCAGACGTGGTTATTCGTTAAGCTCCTCCAGCGTGTCCAGCGCCGTATGTCAGAGGCTGCAGGGCAGTCGCAGTACTATGATCCTCGAGGGGGACAAAGAGCTCCTGAGTCCGATCGTGAGGCTTCGGCTTCGACCGAAGAGCGACAGAAGCAACGGCTAGACAATATCGAGGCTCGCAAGTTCGATCGCTCCTCCAGCGATGACTATGTAGACTTCGAGGAGCTCCCCGAGGAATAGCGGAGCATCCCTTTACTTCCCCATCTAAGAGGAGGGCTAAGCATGAGCTTAGTCCTCCTCTCTTTTTGTCTGGAGCGCTGGGAGGAAGGGTAGCCCTCTCCTTTGCTGATGGGAAGCGGGCTAGGCCAAGGTGTGGAGGGAGATCTAGGAGAGCCCTAAATAAAACCTACGGTAGGTCGGCGTACCGATGCACGGTAGGTCGTCGAGGCGACCCACAGTAGGTTTTCGGAGCGACCTACCGTAGGTCGCTTTTTGAGGGTCTGGGTAGGGCTCGCTCCGAAGGGCTAGCAAGGCTTCGGTAAGTGCCCCCTAGAAGCCTAAGTAGTAGCTCTGGCGGATAGGATAAGGTGAATAGTTTGTACTTTTGTACAACTAGTCGTATATGATCATATAAGTAAGACAAAGAGCAAGCCCTATGATACCTCACGACACAGAGCATCATGAGCACCACGAGCATCTCCATGGGGAGAAGTGCTCTGGGGGACACTCCCATGCCCATGTGCATGGCCATAGCCATGGTCATGGCCACCATCATCACCATCACCACCATGCAGAGGGCAATATCCTCATTGCCTTCCTGCTGAACCTCTTCTTCGCCATCATCGAGCTCATCGGGGGGCTGTACACGGGTAGTGTCGCCATCCTCTCCGACTCGCTCCATGACCTCGGAGACTCCTGCTCCCTAGGGGTAGCTTGGTATCTAGAGCGTCTCTCCAAGAAGGGACGAGATCGCCACTTTAGCTATGGATACAAGCGCTTCTCCCTCCTTGGCTCTCTGCTGATCTCGACGATCCTCCTCGTGGGATCCTTCTTCGTCATCAAGGAGTCGATCGAGCGGATCATCGAGCCTGGTGACCCTCATGCGGGAGGGATGTTTATCCTAGCGATCTTCGGCCTCTTGATCAATGGCTTTGCTGCTTGGCGTATGAGTGGAGGGACTTCGCTCAATGAGCGCTCCATGCGCCTGCACCTCATGGAGGACGTGCTAGGATGGATCGCTGTGCTCATCGTCAGCGTCGTGATGTACTTCTTCCCCAGCTTCAAGATCCTTGACCCCCTGCTCTCGCTCGGGATCACCGCTTGGATCCTCTACAATGTCTACTTCAATCTCCGAGACAACTTCCTCATCCTCCTGCAGGGAGTCCCTGTGGAGGTCGATCTGGAGGCCTTCAGCCGTGAGGTAGAGGCGCTCCCTGGAGTCCTCTCCATGCACGACCTGCATATCTGGACGCTCAATGGGGAGCAGCATATCGCTTCGCTCCATATCGTCTACGACTGCAGCGTCCAGATGACCCCTCAAGCCCTTGCCGATCTCAAGGCGACAGTCCGCCAGATCGCAGGTGAGTATGCCCTCGGACATATCACCATCGAGCTCGACCCGCATGGCTGTAGCTGCGGTATGGAGAACTGCTAGTCGCTCCTACCTCAGCCCCATCGCTCCGCCTATTTCCATTAGATGAAGATAAGAACCTCCCTATCCCTCCTTCTTTTATTCCTGAGTTGGGCATCAGCCTTCGCCCAAGAGCCTCGACGTACTCCCTTCGATCCCTATCGTGTAGAGGAAGTGCAGGAGATCCCCGACGAGATCAAGATGGTTCGTGGCGACAAGCTCCGTGCCTACAAGATGATCCCCGACGTGGCTCGTGCTGTGCGTGTGGAGATGCCCGACACGCTCACGCACTATACCTTTGAGTACATCTCCCCCGAGTTTCGCTCGCTGGGCGTGTCCTACCAAGGGAACCTCAACCACGTGTGGCAGGCGAAGCTCTTCTTCGATCGTCCCCGCCGAGTCAGTGACTTCTTCTATCTGGATGGCTACCATCGGATGCTGTACACGCCCGAGGCGGTACGCTTCTACGATACGAAGACACCCTTCACCTTCGTACGCTACCAGCGCAACTTCCAGACCAATGAGAGTGCCGATGTCGTAGCAGGAGACTTCGGGGTAAACCTCGGGAAGAGCCTCAATGTGGGGGCTAACTTCGACTATCAGAATATCGGGGGATTCTATACCCAAGCACGTAGCAAGGATGCCCGCTATCGGGTCTTTGCTTCCTACCGAGGCGATCGCTATGAGCTCTATGCCTATGTAGCGAACGATTACTACAAACAGGAAGAGAATGGCGGGATCACTAATGCCGATTATATCTACAATCCCGAACGCTACACCAACAGCCGAACCAAGGTGGGCTCCCGAGATGTGCCCGTCTTGATCAATTCCGGTAACCTAACGAACCGTGTCCGCTCGGGCCACGGCTACTTAGCACATTCCTATCGCCTAGGTAGCTATCGGACTGCCCCTCGCAAGCAGGCTCCATCGTCTGATGCCGAAGGGATGCTCGTGAGCCAAGACTCCACTTACTTCGTCCCTGTCGGAGCGATCTCCCTCACCACGTACTACAACAAGCAGCGTAGGCGCTTCTTCTCCCATACGCAGAATGAGCTTTGGGGCACCGTCTTCGGTACGCCGACGATCACCCATAAGCGTAAGCAGTCGGATGGGACGGAGGAGAGCTACACCCTGCCCAATGACACGGCACAGCTCGTGACGCTGCAGAATACCGTAGCCCTCTCGCTGATGGAAGGCTTCCGCCCTTGGGTGAAGTTCGGACTCTCCGCCTATCTCCGCCACGAGAATCGCTGGGCAACGCTCCCCGACAGAACCACGCATCGCTATGCGAAGGACGTAGCTCTTAGCTCGACCTTCATCGGTGGGCTCATCGAGCGCCGTGAAGGTACGGGGCTGAATTTCTCCGCTCGTGGTGAGCTGGGCATCCTAGGCGATGATCTCGGAGCCTTCAAGCTGGAGGGGGATATTCGTACGGCCTTCCGCCTCTTCCGCAAGCGCTTTGCTCTGGAGGCAGATGCCTATGTGGACAATGCTCGCCCCTCCTACTTCGCAGCGCATCACCACGGCACCTATGGCTGGTGGGACAAGGATCTGAAGTTTACCCGTCGTGTAGAGCTCGGGGGGAAGGTCCACCTAGCCTCTTGGGGCACGAGCCTAGAGGCACGCACAGCGAGCTTGCAGAACTATATCTACTTCGACTCCAAGGGCGAGACACAGCAGCATACAGATCTGATGCAGGTCCTCTCCTTCAGAGCTCGTCAGATGGGCTCTACGGGCCCTCTCAACTGGGAGCTCGAAGCCGCCTACCAGCAGAGCTCGAATACTTCGGTACTTCCCCTCCCCTTGATCACGGCTGCGGCCGATGTCTATCTGCGCTTCCTCATAGCTAAGGTCATGCGTGTCGATCTTGGGGTGAAGGGCTATTGGCACACGGCTTACAAGGCTCCCTATTACCTGCCGACGAACCAGCAGTTCGCCCTGCAGACCGAGGGCAATGTCGGGGGAGAAGCTCCGCTACTCATCGCCTATGCCAACTTCCGTCTCAAGCGTGCTCGCTTCTTCCTCCAGATGTACAATGTCGGTGAAGCGCTCATGGCCAACGAGCGTCTCTCCATGTACAAGTACCCCTACAACCCCATGCACCTAGCTGCAGGCGTGGTCGTAGACCTCAATAATTAGTTCCTCATTCCTTTCCTTCGCTAGCTATGCCGAAGTTCCGTCTGAATGTTCGCCTTGTGGGCTATACTCTTGCCCTAATCTTGGCTATCGGGCTCATGCTCTATCTCCGCCAGCAGGGTAGGGGAAGTGATCGGAGTGCCTCTGGCTTGGAGGTTGTCCGAAGGGATTATCCAGAGGTGCGTAAGGAGGGTATCCTTCGCCTGCTCGCCGCCTATGGCGAAGGGGGCGAAGTCCAGGGAGGTCGCCTCACGGGCTCGATCTACGAACTAGCGCAGCATCTGCAGTCGAGAAGTGGCCTACGGGTAGAAGTCATCCTAGAGAATCGTTGGGATGAAGCACTGAAGAAGCTCGCTTCGGGAGAAGCGGATCTAGTAGCCCGCCCGCTGACACATACCTCAGAGGTCGATACGACGCTCTTCATGCTCTTTGCCGAGCAGACCTCGGGACCGATTTATCTCGTACAGCGCCGCTCGGATAGCACGAACCACATCTCCCAGCAGGTCGAGCTCGCAGGTCGCTCCATTACCCTCCCGAAGGCTTCTCCGCTTCGCCTCTTCCTAGAGCATCTAGGTGAAGAGATCGGAGATAGCCTACACGTGCAGATAGACACCGTCTATGCGGCGGAGCAACTGGCCATGCAGGTCGCTGCGGGATCGATCAGCTACACGGTGTGTACCTCGCCCGAGGCGAAGCGCTTTGCTCGCATCTTCCCCGAGCTGGATTGCACCCTTCCCTTGAGCTATTCCGTGCGCACGGCTTGGCTCATGCGTCGAAGTTCGCAAGCGCTACGGGATAGCCTCCTCGTCTGGGGAGCTGTGCGCTAAGGTTAAGCACCACCTTCCTCCCCTCATTTCCCCGCATCGGGACAAGGCGCTCTCTACTCGTCCAAGGAGTAGGGAGCGCCCTGCTTTTAGGCTTTCCTCAGAAGGGTGTAAAAACGACCTACGGTGCATCGCCTTTGCGATCCACGGTAGGTCGCCTGACCGATGCACGGTAGGTCGTCGAGGCGACCCACAGTAGGTTTTTTCGGCGACCTACCGTGGGTCGTTTTTTGACCCTCCCGAAACGCCCTCTGCAAGCGGGCTCTGGATGCGTCTTCTTTTGCCTCAGAGGAAGGAGAAGAACGTCGTTGAAAGTGTCCCTTACCACGTACGAGAGAAACGGGCTCCATCTACCCCGATGTAAGCCTCCAATCTCTCTGCCTAAGTAAATGTCGTTCGCTCTACCTTCTCTTTCGTACGTTCCTGCCGAAATGCTACGTTAGTCTCGTAGAAACCCATTTGCAGATGAGGCACGTCGGTGCTACATTTGCGGGAAACTCACCCATCGTATGAAGAAGACTGTTTTTGCCTTTACCCTCGTGGCTGGACTCTGCTTCGCATCCTGCGGAGAATCCTCCAACGGGGGAGGTATCCCCACCCCTACACCGGACAACAAAGACCCTAAGAACATCCAAGAAGTGGAGCAACTCCTGCGCTCCGCTGGCCACGTCGCTGAAGCTGCCGAAGATAAGCTGACAGCTAAAGCTATTGGCTCACCAACATCAGTGCCAGCCTTAAGGCATGAGATGGAGCATGCCGGGAGTAGGACGGACTGCGATAGAGTCACTCAGACAATGCGCTACGAACGAACCTCTCGTTCTGGAGACTTCGTTGTGCTCGATTCGTGGCCTAGCGTCGTGTGGCCTGGGTGCTTCATCCAGGGGAAATCAATCCGAGGTAAGGGTGCACCTACAGCTATTCCCTATATCACAAAGCGCCAGTCTGGACGTATTAGTCTGCAGACTGTTTCAGGTGTTCTGTCTGTAGGTAGTGGCGGAGAAGGCCTCTGGTATGAAGAGATCCAAGAGATGCGTGAGAATGAGGTGAGCCAAGCACAATCTAGGCTCGTTCGTCACTGGCTGGAGAGTGGTGCCCCAGCGAGCACTTCCTACTCGCTACAGGTCGTACACAGCCCCGAGGAAGCGATGATCGCTAGTGGAATCGACCTCGACAAGAGTGGAGAGAAGCTCAAGACCTTCCTCTCTTCGGGTTTTGATAAGAAGAAGGCTCATGTCCTTGTGAAGCTATATCAGCGCTTCTACACCCTTGGCTATGAAGATCCTGAAGGTGGGGGTAAGGGCACTTTCAAATCTACGATTGAACAAGCTGATTTAGCCCCCTACATAGGAGCTGGAAACCCTATCTGCTACGTGTCTTCGGTAACTTATGGGCGTGCCTACTACTTTCTCTACGAGAGTAGCGAAAGTGCTAGTGCACTCCTTGGTGTCCTCTCTTCTAGGTTTAAGGATTTCCAAGCTGGGCTACCTGTAGCAAAGAGCACAGTGATCAGCAAGAGTCAAGTCAGGATGCTGGAGCTGGGTAGTAGTGCTAACGGTAGTCAGGGTGCTGTGATTTCCCCAGAAAAGGTCTTCACGCTACTCAAGGAAAGAGCACAGCCTTCATCTAAGAACATAGGGGAGCCCATCTCTTTCTCTATTAAACACCTCCATGAAGCCTTGCCCGTGCGTATGTCTAATAGCCTAAGCTATTCCTACGATAAGGTATCTTTCATCCCAAGAAGAAAGAACAATAACGTAGCTATTTCCCTAAAGGATGTCGTGGTGGAAACCAGCACTAAGGGAATGTGGATTGCATCAACTAGAGGGCAGGTTAAAGTTACCGACGCATCGGTCAAATATGCAAGCACAGAACATTCGGATACGACGGAGCCCTTATTGTTTAGATCACAAGACGAGAGACCTCAAGCGGGCCTACGTAGCACATCCTATCTGGTAGCTAATAAGAATGCCTCCTTAGACTGTGATGTCTTTGGTAAGAACCATTACAACCTGGCTACCCTCATCGTAGATCTCGAGATTCGCCCCGAAGCTTACAATCGAAATGGTGGGCGAGTAGGTCAGAGCCCCCAGCGGGTGACCCTGAAGCGTACCTTCCGCTACGACGAGGCAAATCGCCAGTGGAAGCCCCTCGTCGACGGAGCAAATATGGGAGGCGACGCTTTCCACACGCTTACGACGACACGCACCTTCGAAGGGCTCACCTTGGATATACGAGCGAACTTCTCCTTCTTTGTCGATAACAGACTCATCGAATAGGGGATCTTCCCTAATCGCTTACAGCCTTCCCCGCCTTGCCGAGAGCAGGGCGGGGAAGGCTCGTTTTATGCCCTTTAGCCAGCCACCACAGAGGTGTGAAAAAACGACCTACGGTGCATCGCCTTTGCGATCCACGGTAGGTCGGCGTACCGATGCACGGTAGGTCGTCGAGACGACCCACAGTAGGTTTTTTCGGCGACCTACCGTGGGTCGTTTTTTGACGCTCCCGAAACGCCCTCTGGAAGCGGGGAGTAGGAGCCCCCGATACATATTATCCGTACCTTTGTCAGAAGCGCAGATTATCCCCGATCTGAGCACTGTATATATACGACGTAGATGAATAAGTTCAAGGGTTTCCTTTTCGGGATGACCGCCTCCTCGACATTTGGGCTCCTCCCGCTCTTCACACTCCCCGTCATGAGCGAAGGTCTGACGACTAATAGCATCCTGTGCTATCGGATGCTCTTCGCCTCGGTGCTGGTGGCGGTGCTGATGCAGGTACGGAAGATCGCCTTCCGCACGAACCTGAAAGAACTCCTTTGGTTTGCCTTCCTTGGCTTCTTCTACTACGGCTCAGCGTCACTGCTCTTCCAAGCCTATGGGACGATGTCCAGCGGTATGGCTACGACCCTGCACTTCCTCTATCCCGTCGGGGTAACCTTGATCATGGCCTTAGTCTTCAAGCAGCGGCCTTCGCCCTTCACGATACTGGCGATTATCCTTGGTCTCTCGGGGGTAGCGCTCCTTTCGCTCAAGGAGAGTGGTGGCTCTTCTTCGGCCTCGTTCGTCGGGATCCTTCTGGTTCTGCTCTCGGGGCTCTCCTATGCGGCTTATCTGGTGACGATGAATAATGTGCGCCGTGTCCGTGAGTCGAACAACCTTAAGCTCACCCTCTACGTCCTTATCTTCAGTGCCCTCTTCTTCCTCCTAGACACAAGTCTGAGCGGAGGGCTACAGATGATACCTAGTGGTCGAGCACTGACGGACCTCTTGCTTCTGGCCTTCCTGCCTACGCTGGTCTCCAACCTAGCACTTGTGCGAGCAGTCAAGAGTATCGGCTCGACGCTCACCTCGGTGCTGGGGGCGATGGAGCCACTGACGGCAATCGTCATCGGGGTCGTAGTCTTCGGCGAAGAAGTGACGGGACCGATGGCTCTGGGGATCCTCTTGATCCTCCTTTCGGTCACGATCATTGTCCTCTCCCCACTCCTCGATAAGAATATCGCAGATCGACTGCGCCGACTCTCTAAAAGGTCGATTACACGACAATAGATTTGGCAAAGTCAAAACATATCTCTTAATTTGTAGCCAAGAGTTGGGTCTCATCGCTCGACCTTACCATAAAGATTCATATTAACGTAGTGTAAACAAAGTCGCCTATCGAGTAAGCTATACATATCTACAAAATGTAAGTCTATCGCTAGCCCACCTTCCCCAGCTTCGGCCCGTGATCTCAGCCGTAGGGATAGGGTAGGATTAGCCTAATACATAAGACGACAATGAGACGATATGAAAGCATGAGCGACGACCAGCTGGTCGACCTCTACTCTCTAGGTACGAACGAAGCCTTCGATACGCTTCTTCTGCGCTACGATGCCTATGTACATACGACGATCCGCTATTGGGTCACGGACGAAGATCTCGTAGAGGATATCTTCCAGGATACCTTTATTAAGGTCATGATGACGATCCGCCAAGGACGCTATACGGCCGAGGGCAAGTTCAGAAGCTGGATCGGGCGCATCGCCCACAACCTAATCATGGACCACTTCCGCCGTCAGCGTGCTCGTGGCCAAGAGCAGACGATCGAAGGGGCTTCCGGAGAAGATCTACTTCTCACGATCCAGATCCCTTCTCCAGAGGCCACTGCCGAGGAGCGTCTGATCATGGGCGAATATGTCGATGAACTAGGCGAAGGTATCAGCATGCTCTCCGAAGAGCAGCAGCAGGTCGTGCGCCTGCGCTACTGGGAAGAGAAGAGCTTCAAGGAAATCGCCGAAGAGACAGGTGTCAGCATCAATACGGCACTCGGTCGTATGCGCTATGCCCTACAGCACCTGCGTCGCCATGTGCGTCAGTAGTTCGCCGCTACCGCTCGCCAGCCTCCCTATCCAAGTAAAGTATTCATGACCCTCAGACGCTTGACGCTCGGAGCTCTCACGCTCCTCTTATGCTTCCTTCCCCTTGCCCTTAGGGCGCAGGAGGGGGCGGTGCAGCGTCAGCCTTACCTCGACCTTCGGCGCTACTACCTAGGCTTCCGCTTTGGCCTTCATGCCGAAGACCTTCGGCTTACCAATTCGGGCCGAACGAATATCGAGGGAGGACAGCTCTGGGCTGATACCCCCGAGTATCACCCCAGCTTCAGCGTGGGGCTCGTAGGGGGATGGGTGCTCGTGCCTAACCTAGAGCTCCGCCTTATGCCTACGCTTCATATAGGCGATGTCCCAGTAGCTTATACCGACGGGACGAAGAGCGTCCAAGAGATGAACGTGCGCACGAACTACCTCCAGCTCCCATTGGAACTCAAGTGGGGAGCTATCCGCTGGGGCAACTATCGTCCGTATATCTCGGCAGGTCCCTATGCCTCCCTTTCCTTCTCGGGAAAGGATAAGCTCCTTCGCCTCAAGCCTCTAGATTATGGGCTGAGTATCGGGGCGGGGTGTGATATTTACTTCTCCTTCTTCAAGCTTTCCCCTCAGCTCTCCTTCCACTACGGGCTAGGGAACGTCCTCGAGACCGACCGCCCCGACCTCCAAGGGGATAGGCGCATACGCTTCACCGAAGCGCTACAGTCGGCATCGACACGGATGATCCTCCTCTCTCTGAGCTTTGAGTAGAGCCCCCATTCCCTGTGCTTTAGAGACTTTTGCCTATCTTTGTGTAGAATGGTTCGCTCTGAAGGGCGAGAATTTAAAGAAAGAATAGTATGAAAAGATTAGGTTGGATATTGGGTGCACTCCTGCTCTGTGTGGGCTTCGTCATCGCACAGAATAGTAAGGGTGCAGTCATCAGTTCTCCCGCTCCTGAGTTTGACTTCGGGGTGATCAAGGAGGCAAATGGAAAGGTCTCTCATACCTTCGTCATCAAGAACATTGGGGATGCGCCCCTCGTGATAACCCGTGTGGCCACCCCTTGCGCTTGCACGACACCAGAGTATAGTCAGGAGCCCATCGCTCCAGGGAAGGAAGGTCGTATCATCGTCACCTTCAACCCCGCAGGACGCCCTGGCCCCTTCTTCAAGAACGTGGCGGTCTACAGCAATGGCCGTGATGGCGCCTTCACCCTGCGTATCAAGGGAAAGGTAGAATAAGTGCAAGGAGCTACCCTTCGGGAGCTCACTTAGAATACTCAAGAACGAGAAGTCATCTCAGCTAAGACGCTGGGGTGACTTCTCTCTTTTTATATAAGTGGCTCTCTTATCCTTGAGCAGCTATCTCCCTTATTCTTGAATTGATGCTGCTCTTATTCTTGCGTAGGTACTTCCCTTGTTTTCGGATAGGAGCTTCTCTTGTCCTCGACAGGGTGCTACCCCAATTTTTGTATGGGGGGCTTCCTCTTCCCTAGGCTAGCTCTCCTTTTATCTTAGGCTAGGTGCTTCTTTTGTCTTCAGAGGGGTGTTCGCTTTATTCTCGTAGGGGTGCTGCCTTTCTCTCAGCCAAGGTGCTAGCCTTTTCCTAAAATAATAAGGAAGTCTGCGTAATTGATTGTACCTTTGTATTGTAAATCTTTTAAGGAAATATGAGCAGTATCCCCTTTGACCTCTCCCAAATCCGTGCTTTTGTCCTCGATATGGATGGCGTGGTGAGTGCTACGGTCAGCCCCATTGGCCCCGATGGCATGCCTATGCGTACTGTCAATGTCAAGGACGGCTATGCGATGCAGTATGCAGTCAAGCAAGGCTATACCTTGGCCATTATCTCTGGCGGAGCGAGTGAAGCTATGACACAGCGCTTTCGCCAGCTGGGAGCTGCCCATATCTACATGCGTGTCTCCGACAAGGCTGCTCAGCTTGAGATCCTCTGTCGTGAGTCAGGTCTCCGTCCCGAAGAGATCGCTTATATCGGGGATGATATCCCAGATATTCCGATCATGAAGCTCGTGGCTCTGCCCTGTGCACCTGCCGATGCCGCTCCCGAGGTGAAGAGTATAGCTACCTATATCTCCCTCTGCGACGGAGGCTATGGTGTCGTCAGAGATGTCATCGAGCAGACCCTGCGTGCTAATGGCCATTGGTCGCTCTCAGCAGGCTTTGGCTGGTAGCACACCTCCCTCCTCTTATCCGTCTATGTGGCAGCACCTCAGTAAGTATCGCATCATCCTAGGCTCACAGTCGCCCCGCCGAGTGGAGCTTCTTAAGGGGCTGGACTTGCCCTTTGAGCAGGTCCTCCTTGAGGGAGTGGATGAGTCTTATCCTGCTACTCTTCGTCCCGAAGAGATCCCGCTCTACATAGCTCAACATAAGGCCGAATCCTACCGGCCAATGCTCGATGATCAGACCCTGCTGATCACGGCAGATACCCTGGTCTTCATCGAAGACCAAGTCCTAGGGAAGCCCCAGAGCGAAGAAGAAGCACGAGCAATGCTTCGTCTGCTCAGTGGGCGAGCACATTCGGTCACGACAGGCGTGACGCTCACGACCACCGAGCGTATGGAGAGCTTCTCCGACACTGCTACGGTGGAATTCCTTCCTCTAGCGGACGAAGAGATTGATTACTATGTCCGCCACTACCATCCGCTTGATAAAGCTGGAGCCTATGGGATCCAGGAATGGATAGGCTATCGGGCTATTCGGCGGATCGAAGGCTCCTTCTATACCGTCATGGGACTTCCTGTCCATCTGGTCGGTCAGTACCTCAGAGCATTCTAAAACAGATATACTACATAAACATATGTACACACAGATAGTAGGGGGGCGTATCTATACACCCTCTGGTTGGATCGATGGAGGCTCTGTCCTCGTCGAGGGCAAGAAGATCAAGGCTGTCCTGAATACGGACCTTCCGATCGAAGGAGCTCGTAAGATCGATGCCCGAGGCTCCTACATCATCCCTGGTGGGATTGAGACCCACGTCCACGGGGCTGCAGGGGCAGACTACATGGACGGCACGGTCGAAGCCTTCCGCACCGCCTCTGATTATCACTTGCAGCATGGGACGACGACGATCTTCCCTACACTCTCTACCTCCAGCTACGAGACCATCATGAAGGGGATCGAATGTACGGAGGTCCTGATGAAGGACGAAGAGTCTACCGTCGAAGGTCTTCACCTCGAAGGTCCCTACTTCTCCGTAAAGATGGCTGGGGCACAGCTACCCGAGCTCATTCGTCCGGCTCGCCCAGAGGAATACACCAAGATCATGGATCGTGGCATGGGCATCATCAAGCGTTGGGACGCGGCACCCGAGATAGAAGGGACGCTGGAGTTCGGCCGCTATGTCAAGGAGCGTGGTGTCGTCGTAGCTCTGGCGCACACCGAAGCGAATGACAAGGATGTCAAGGCTGCTTGGGAGCATGGCTATACGCTAGGGACGCACTTCTACAATGCGATGAAGGTCTCTCACAAGGTCGGTATCTACAAGGTGCCTGGTGCCGTAGAGACGATCCTCGATATGCCCGACTTCGACATCGAAGTCATCTGTGATGGCATCCACGTACCTCCCGTGATGGTGCATCTGGCTTATGCCGTGAAGGGGCGCGAACACATGGCGCTCACGACCGATGCCCTGCTCTATACGGGCACGGTGGACTTCAAGGATCCTACGGGGCATGCGATCGTAGAGGATGGAGTCTGCAAGCTCTCTGACCGCTCGGCACTAGCAGGGAGTATCGCTACGATGGACCTACTGATCCGTACGGCGGTGCAGAAGGCGAACATCCCTCTGATCGACGCTGTATATATGGCTTCGTACACACCTGCCCGCATCATGGGTATCCAAGATACCAAGGGAAGCCTAGAAGAAGGTCGTGATGCCGATATCCTCTTCCTCGACGAAGATCTTCACCTGCACTTCGTCATGCACCGTGGACGTGTCGTCCGTGGCGAAGAATACTGGGCTTAGTCTCAGCTTACCCCTAAGATAAGGATGCCTCATGCTCTAGGAGCATGGGGCATCTTCGTTTATCCCCATGAGGGTGGGTTTGAGGGGTGAAAATCAGCATTTCTAGGTATTGAGTGGGCTGGGGAGAAGTACTAGTTTTGTCCCGAATATATGTAAGGCTTCGGCCAAGAAACTGAATAAACCATGGGACAAATCAATTTAGAGGGGCTTGGAGCTGTCCAAGAGACCCTGATCATTCCGCTAGCGATGCGTGCGCTGGACCTCAAGAGCAAGCGTCCGATCCTCGGCGATGAGCGAGCAGCGAGACTCTACGAAGAGATTACTTATAGCGATAAGAAGTTCGCCCCTAAGAAGAGCCCTAGTTACTACGGCTGTCTCAAGCGGGCAGGCTATATGGACGGTGAGCTCATTCGCTACGCTCGAGAGCTGCATGCCCAAGGCAAGCCCTTCGTCACCGTCAATGCTGGCTGTGGGCTAGATACCCGAGGAGAGCGCATAGCTGGGGCGACCTACGGCGCTACCCACTACGATGTGGACTTCCCTAATGTCATCGAGCTACGTCAGCAGCTCTTGGGGGAGAGCGCTACGGCTCTAGGCTCGGACTTGCTGGAGGAGGATTGGCTCGCTCGGATCGCAAGTGAGATCACGCCTGAGACGCAGGTCCTCATCACGATCGAAGGGGTCTTCGCCTACTTCACCCTAGAGCAGATCCAGCTTTTGCTTGAGCATCTGCACCGCTACTTCGCAGGGCGCTGTGTGCTGGTCTTCGATGCGCTCAGTAGCTTCTGGGCAGGGCGATCCAAGATGCACGACACGCTCAAGCACATGGAGGCGACCTTCGTCGGGGGCATTGACTCGGAGGAGGATATTCTGCGTCTCTTGCCTCAGGCGCAGTTTGAGCGGAAGAAGGCGGTCGTCGATCTGATGGCGGAGGTCTGGTGGGTCGCTCACTTGATGCAACTGACTAAGAAGATGCGGGAGAGCACGCAGATCTTTACCTTCCGACTTTGATGTAGCGGGTACTTATTCCGCCTTTTAGCCAATCGCCCCGCTTGTATCCTCTGGGTACAAGCGGGGCGATTTGATTTGCAGGGAGCGTTGAGCGCTCTTCTACGAGACTCTCCCTTCGACCAAAGAGAGGTATTGGCTTGACGACACCGAGACCTTAGCCCAAGAGGCGGGCGGGAAGGAAGGCTTGTGTTTGGCCTTTAGGAGAAATCACCTTTGCTTCGGATAGCTTCGAGGGATAACTTCTATGCAGATGTTGCCTTTAGACGAGGAGCAGGGTCAGCAGATAGCCTCCGAAGACGAGCCAGATATAGAGCCCCGAGGCTAGGAGGAAGGCCTTAGCACCCGACTGACGGAACTTCGCCAGTGTGGCATCCATCCCAATGGCTGTCATCGCCATCGTCAGAGCGAAGGTGTCGAGCTTCTCGATCACGCCCGTCACCTCACGATAGAGGCTCTCGAAGCTGTAGTTCTGCGCTAGCGTGAAGAGGAGGGAATTGATGAGGACGACCCCAACGAAGTAGAAGGCAAACCAAGGGACTTGGATCTTCCCCGAAGCTTCTCCGCCGCTCTTCCTTCGCCCTCGGCCGAGGAGATAGCTTAGGGCAAGGAGGGAAGGGGCAAGGAGGATCACACGGATCATCTTGGTGATGGTCGCTGTGTCCGCTATATCGGGGCTCATCGCAGCCCCAGCGCCGACGACATGCGCCACCTCGTGGACAGTAGCTCCCGTGTAGATACCTATCCCCTTGGGAGAGAGCGCATCGAGTAGCCCCGAGCGGTAGAGTAGGGGGTAGGCGAACATCGAGAGCGTGCCGAAGAGAACCACCGTGGCGACAGCGACGACCGTCTTGTGGGGCTTAGCTCCTACGACGGGCTCCGTGGCGAGTACGGCGGCTGCCCCGCAGATAGCCGAACCCGAAGAGATCAAGAGGCGCTCATCTTGGTCCAGCCCAAGGAGCCGACCGAGAAAGTTCCCGAGGATGAACGTGCCTAGGACGATGAGGCTATCTATCAGGATCGCTTCCTTCCCCACGAGGAAGACGAGGCTGAGCGTCAAGCGGAAGCCGTAGAAGACGATCCCAGCACGTAGAATTTGCTTGCTTGCGATCTTCAGCCCGCCATCCCAGTTTTCGGGGAACTTCGAGCGCACGGTATTGGCTAGGATCATCCCGAGGACGACACCGAGGATCATGGGGCTAAGGCTCAGTTGGCGGAAGGTAGGGAGCTGTGCAAGGACAGTGACTAGGAGCGCCAGCGCAGCTACGAGGAGCAGTCCATAGACGGATCCTCTAGGTAAGGGTTTCATCTTGTGTATCTCTTAGTTGAGCGTATGTTTTACCCCGCAAAGGTAGGGCTTCTCCGTCGAATGGACTTCGTCTAGACGGGGAATGAAAGGGCACCCGCTTCGCTTCCCCGATCGAAGGCAGTCGTCTTCCCCAGCCTTCGCCTTGGGTTCGTCGATTTTGATGCTCGGGAGGTACTACTGCTGCCTCCCCCGAGGTACTACTGAAAACTCTTTTGAGGCGCTACTGCTCCCTGCCTCGGAGTGTGCATCCCCGATATTCAGCGGGAGAGGAAGCGGGCGGACGAAGGGAGGACTTGTGGATAATAGATGAAGTCTATTAGGGGTGCTTGTTCGGTCTATGGATGTGGATAAGTCATTCCTCTGCTTCTTCGGTCTCTTCTCTAAGCGTGTGGCTAAGCGAGAAGGGGCTTCCCTACCTTCCCCGAGAAGTCCTCAGTTGACCCCCAAAGAGGGGGTGCAGAGGGGGAAGGACCATAGTGCAAAATTGCGGTTTTCATTGTAGCTTTGCACAACATTTTCAGTGGGGCTCTCCTGGAGGGCTTCCTATCATTACCTCAACATTTCCCCCATCATGACAGAGAGCAAACGTGCTTTATCTGAATACGTTTACCAAAGTAAGTATTCCCTTTTCCGTGAAGATCTAGGTCGCAAGGAGACCTGGGAAGAGAGTGTCGAGCGCATCCGCCAGATGCACCTGACGCACCTCGAGCGTTTTGCGCCCCAAGCCCTAGAGAACGAGTGGTTTATGACCCAGTTCAACGAGGCTATCGACTACTATAAGCAGAAGAAGTTCGTAGGCTCTCAGCGTAACCTGCAGTTCGGTGGCGAACCCGTACTGAAGTCTTCGGCTAAGTCCTACAACTGTAGCTACTCGCACTGCGACCGCCTCGAAGTCTTCCGTGAGACGGAATGGCTCCTTCTGAGCGGCTGCGGCTGTGGGCTCTCTGTCGAGCAGTCTCACGTGGACAAGCTCCCTCCTCTGCTCACGGCCGAGGAGCTCAACGAGGAGAGCGAAGCCTTCGTCATCGGTGACAGCATCGAGGGCTGGGCAGATGCGATCCATCGTCTCCTAGAGTATTACTTCGTAGCTGGAGTCAAGAAGCCCGTCTTCGACTATTCGGAGATCCGTCCCAAGGGGGCGAAGATTGCTGGTCGCTTCATCGCTCCTGGTCCTGATGGCCTTCGCCTAGCGCTGGACCGCATTCGCATCCTCCTGAAGGAAGCTGTCGCTGCGGGGCAGAAGCGCCTTTCGGCACTGCAGTGCACGGACATCATCGCCCATCTGGCGGACTCCGTCCTCTCGGGTGGCGTGCGTCGCTCGGCGCTGATGATCCTCTTCTCTCCCGAAGACAGCGAGATGGTGAACTGTAAGCACGGCGACTGGTTCACGACGAACCCCCAGCGTGCTCGCTTCAATATGTCTGCGGCGCTGAACCGCGGGGAGGTTGATCGTAGCCTCTACGAATCCCTCTTCCAAGCGATGCGTACCAGCGGTGACCCTGGGCTCTATTGGCGTGACAAGTTCGGCGTAGGGTGCAACCCTTGCTGTGAGATCGGCTTCTTCCCCACGGATAAGAATGGCGATACGGGTTGGCAGGTATGTAACCTCGCTTCCATCAACGGGCTTGAGTGCACGACGGAAGAGGAGTTCTACAAGATCTGTCGTTGCGCTTCGACGCTGGCCACAGTGCAGGCTACCTACATGGACTTCCCTTACCTAAGCCCTGCGACGACCAACATCATCAAGGCGGACCCCCTCATCGGTGTCTCCATCGGCGGGATCATGAACAATCCCCAAATCCTCACCAACAAGGATATCCTCGCAGTAGGGGCGATGCAGGTGCGCCAGCAGAACTCCCAGTGTGCACGCATCCTCGGCATCAACCCCGCAAGCCGCACGACGTGTGTCAAGCCCGACGGTACGGTGAGCCTCCTTCTTGGTATGACTTCCGGTATCCACGGAGCCTACGCCAAGCGCTACCTGCGCAGTGTGGAAGCCAACATCGAAGAGCCTAACCTCAAGGCCTACGAAGAAGCGAACCCCAAGGCCGTCCAGCCCAATATCTTCAAGCCCGCCACTGACAAGAAGATCTTCTTCCCCATCGAGGAAGGTGAAGAGACTCTGCTTCGCAGCGAACTCAGCGGTGTCAAGCTCCTCGAGTACGTCAAGCTCGTACAGCAGAGCTGGGTCATCCCCGGCATGACCGACATGGAGTCGCCCATCAAGAACAACGTCTCCAACACCGTCGACGTACCCAACGACCAGTGGGATGTCGTCTGCGACTGGGTTTGGGACAATCAGAACTACATCGCAGGGGTGACGTTCCTCTCGACCTACGGCGACATGGACCTTCCTCAGGCTCCCATGTGCAAGGTCTCTTCGGCCGAAGAGATCCTGCGTGAGTACGGGGTCGGTAGTATGTTCGCTTCGGGGCTTGTGGTCGACACGATCGAAGTCTTCGGCGACCTGTGGAAGGCTTGTGAGTCTGCGCAAGGTCGTGGTGAACAGCTCTTCGTCTCGGAGCATGCGGTCGATGAGTACATCCAGAAGCACCTGGCGGGCGATGCTCCCGAGCTCGAGCGTGAACACGTGCGTGGCATCCTTTCCTCCAAGCTGCAGGACAAGGTTGAGAACCTCGCCGCCAAGCGAGACATCGTTCGCCGTATCGAGAAGTTCGCCCACAACTATTATCGTGGCGACATCTACAAGGCGGTGAACGTGCTCAAGAGCGTCAACAACCTCCACCTCTTCGAAGTCCTCAAGAAGACGTACAAGCCCGTCGACTGGAAGAGCGTTGACTTCTCTGGCAAGCAGTACACCAATGCCGACGAACTGGGAGCTGTCTCCTGCGCTGGTGGTGCTTGCGAGATCAAGTAGCGCCTCCTAAGGCTCATCGCCTTCCTTTCCGAAGGCCCTCGCCCTCCTCTTCGAAGGCTGTCGCCTCCCCTTTTCGAGGCTCGCTGCCTTCCTCTTTGAAGGCCGTCGCCTTCCCTTCCTGAGGCTCGCCTCTAAGCAAAAGCCCCCGAGTAAGCTGACCTGCTTACTCGGGGGCTTCTTCGTTCATCGGGGGCAGGCCAAGGGCACTCTTGACTGAGGCGAAGGGCAAGGCGAGCAGTCTCCTTCGGCAGAAAAAGTTCCTCCGCTGGGGAAGGCGAAAAACGTTCAGTACACTGCAATTCATCTCCTCCCTTTGACGGAGAAGTTGCCGTCAATGCCGAAGAGATAATTGAAGGATGAGGTATTCATAGGGAATGGGTATCTTAGCGGATGAACTAAAAAAGGGAATGACAATGCTTGTAGAAATCTTAGGCTATCTATATATGGCTGTAATGGCGCTGTTCATGCTTCTGGCAATACTCTACTTGCTGATGATCCCCATCATAGCTGTGATCTCGTTTGTTGATGCCTTAAGAGGGAAGAAGCAGGGAGCCCTATCAGATAGCTTCCTTCTCTTCTGGTCGGCTCATAGTGAGGATTAGTTTCCCTTCTCCGACAGAACTAATCTAGCATTATCCCTGTGGCGAAAGGGGGAAGACGGAGAGGCGAAGGGGGTGGTTCGCTTCGGGGAGAACGGGCTCGCCTTCTGCGGGCGGAGCGGGAGGCAATCGAGGCACGCCGTAAGGATGGACCACCTAGATCGCTGAGGGGCTTTGCCTACAAAAAAAGTTGGCAGTAGGGAGGGGGTTGCTTCCCGCCCTACTGCCAACTCCTTTCAGAAAGCCAAACGCTCCCTTATTTCTTGTGTCTGAATACCAGATTAATTAGGAACAGAATGACGATGGCTCCGATAGCTCCGGTCAGGATCGAGCCAATCCAGCCTCCGCCGAGGGAGGTGTTGAATACCCTTTCAAGAAGCCACGCTCCCACGCCACTTCCGAGAATACCGACGACGATGTTCCCGAGAAGCCCTAGGCCGCTCCCCTTGTAGATAGTCCCACCGAGCCATCCGGCGATGGCTCCTGTGATCAGTGTTGTGATGACGCTCATAAGCTTTGATATTTAGTTCAGCCACGAAGGTAAGGATTATTGGCTGGGAAGCAAGGGGGCAAGGGCAGAGTGCCTTCGTCTTTGAGCGCAGCCTTCCCCCGAGGCCTCGCTACAAGTCCCCGCTGACCTTCCTATAAACTCACCTGCCTTTCCTACAAATCCTTCCCCGACCTTGCTATAACTCCCGCCCGACCTCCCTACAAAAGAAGCCTCCCCACCGCAAGCTGAGAGCTCGCAGTGGGGAGGCTTGGTCTTGACTTGGCTCGCCCCCGAGGAGGGAACTCAGCCCGTGCGGAAGACTATCCGCCGAAGTCGTCGAAGAAGAGCTGGCTACGCTCAACACCGAGGTTCTCAAGCATCACCTTCACGGCGTTGGCCATGGGGCCAGGACCGCACATGTAGTACTCGATGTCTTCGGGTGCGTCGTGATCCTTGAGGTAGTTGTCGTAGATGACCTGGTGGATGAAGCCCACGTAGCCCGTCCAATTGTCCTCGGGCTGAGGATCGGAGAGGGCGATGTGGAAGCTGAAGTTGGGGAACTGCTTCTCGATCTCACGGAAGTCTTCTTCGTAGAAGATCTCCTTCTTGCTTCGTGCACCGTACCAGTAAGAGACCTTACGGCCCGTGTGGAGCGTGCGGAAGAGGTGGAGGATCTGAGCACGCAGAGGAGCCATACCAGCGCCACCACCGATGTAGAGCATCTCAGCATCCGTGTCCTGGATGTGGAAGTCCCCGTAAGGACCACTCATGCGTACCTTGTCGCCTGGCTTGAGGGAGAAGATGTACGAGGAGGAGATCCCAGGAGAGACGGGTAGCCACTTGTGCGTAGCGCGGTCCATAGGAGGCGTGGCGATACGTACGTTGAGCGTGATGATGTTCCCTTCGGCGGGGTAGTTGGCCATCGAGTAAGCACGGATGGTCTCCGTGTCGTTCTTACACGTCAGGCTCCACATGTCGAAGTGATCCCAGTCGCCACGGAACTTCTCGTCGATGTCGTAGTCGGCGTACTTGATGTCGTACTTGGGGATGGAGATCTGCGCATAGCTACCGCTCTGGAAGTTCATCACTTCACCTTCGGGGAGCTTCACGACGAATTCCTTGATGAAGGTCGAGACGTTGCGGTTGGAGATGACTTCGCATTCCCATTCCTTCACGCCGAAGACCGACTCAGGTACGATGATCTGCATGTCTTCCTTGACCTTCGTCTGGCAAGCCAAACGCCAGTGGTCCTTCTGCTCCTTGCGGGAGAAGAAGCCTGTCTCCGTAGGCAGGATCTCTCCGCCCCCTTCGACGACACGGCAGCGGCACTGACCGCACGATCCGCTACCTCCACAAGCCGAGGAGAGGTAGATGTTTTCGCTCTGCAGCGTATTGAGGAGCGTACCTCCGATGGGTACTTCGGCTTCCTTCTCCCCGTTGATCGTGAGCTTGACATTGCCCGAAGGAATGAGCTTGTCCTTAGCGACGAGCAGGACGATGACAAGCACTAGCGTGAGCAGCAGGAAGACTGCTACGCTGACGAGTATAATCGTTGTATTCATTACTTAGAGTCTTCGCTATTACATCTTGACACCAGAGAAGCTGAGGAAGGCAATACCCATCAGCGCCGTGATGATGAACGTGATCCCAAGGCCACGCAGAGGCTTGGGGATGTCCGAGTACTGGATCTTCTCACGGATGGCAGCCATACCGACGATGGCGAGCATCCAACCAATCCCCGAGCCAAAGCCGTAGATCGTAGCTTCGCCGATGGTGGGGAACTCACGCTGCTGCATGAAGAGCGATCCCCCGAGGATGGCACAGTTCACAGCGATCAGCGGGAGGAAGATCCCCAGCGAAGCGTACAGCGATGGGCTGAAGCGCTCCACGAGCATCTCTACCAGCTGCGTGAAGGCCGCGATGACAGCGATGAAGATGATGAAGGAGAGGAAAGAGAGGTCGATACCTGCTGCTTCAGCTCCTAGGAGCCAATCCAGCGCCCCCTGCTTGAAGACCTTCGTCTCCAGCAGATAGTTGATCGGCAGCGTGCAGGTCAGGATGAACGTGACCGCAATACCCAAGCCAAACGAGGTCTTAACGTTCTTCGATACCGCCAGGAAGGAACACATCCCCAGGTAGTAGGCGAAGATCATGTTATCGATGAAGATCGACCTAAAGAATAAGGCTAATGAATCCATTCTTTGTTAGTTCTTATTTGTCGTGGGTGATTCTAGTTTTCTTGTAGCTCCTTGTTGTACGAGCGGTGGATCCAGATGAGTACCGCTACCGAGATGAGCGCCATAGGAGGCAGGATCATCAGCCCGTTGTTGACGTAGCCGTGGATCCCATCGGTGGCGTAGAAGCTCTGAGGGATGATCTGGAAGCCGAGGAGCGTACCTGATCCGAAGAGCTCACGGAAGAAGCCCACAGCGATCAGCACGATACCATAGCCAAAGCCATTGCCAAGCCCATCAAGGAAGGATTCCCAAGGACCATTCCCAAGAGCGAAGGCTTCGAGGCGACCCATGAGGATACAGTTCGTGATGATGAGCCCGACGAAGACGGAGAGCTGCTTGCTGACATCATAAGCGTACGCCTTGAGGATTTCGCTGACCAGCGTCACCAGCGTAGCAGCTACGACGAGCTGGACGATGATGCGGATACGGTTAGGGATACCCTTACGCAGGAGGGAGATGACGACGTTGGCGAAGGCGACAACGATGGTCACAGAGAGCGCCATCACGATGGCAGGCTCGAGCTTGGAGGTCACAGCCAGTGCCGAGCAGATACCCAGCATCTGTACCATGATTGGGTTATTCTTGCTCAGAGGCCCGAGGAGCGTTTCTTTATTCTTTTTATTCCAGAGAGACATAGCTACTGAGCATTAGAGGTTTCGAGGAACTTTTGGAAGGGAGCGAGGCTGTGGTGGAGCATGTCGTGCACACCGTTGCTGGTGAGGGTACCGCCAGAGATACCATCGACATAATCCTGAGTCTCGGACTTCTGCCCTGCCTTGACTACGGCTATACCTGTGAAGGCACCTTCACGGAAGAGCTGCTTGCCCTTGAACTGATTAGCGAAGCGAAGCGTAGAGATCTCAGCTCCAAGCCCTGGTGTTTCCCCAGCGTTGCCGAAGTCTGCACCCTCGATCGTAGAGTGGTCAGCGGCATCGACAGCGAGGTATCCCCAGATCTTATTCCAGAGCCCTGCACCATTGAGGGGGAAGACATAGAGCTTCTTGCCATCGACTTCAGCGACGAAGACGGGGAGGTCTCGCTTCTCGCCCTTAGCGATGAGCTTGTAGTCGAGCTCGGTGTTTGCGTTGAAAGCTTCGCTATTACCGATCTCTTCACCTTCGAAGGACTTGACGATCTGCCCTTCGGCATTCACGAGGAGCTCCTGCTTGATGAGCTCCTTGTAGGTAGAGATGACCTCTGCCTTGGGAGCAGTCTTGCCGAGGGCACGAAGGATCTGCTCCATCTTGTCGATGCTAGCATTCTCTTCCTGTGCGGGCTTGAGCAGGATATTCGCACCAGCCAGCAGGATAGCTGCGAGGATGACCATCACGGCAGCGTAGATGATCACGTAGGAATTCTTGTTGGTATTCATCGTATGCTGCGTGGATTAGTTCTTGTTCTTAGCGACGAGACGAGCCTGACGCTTGCTGACATTGCGCTCGACGACGATGTAGTCGATCAGAGGAGCGAAGGTGTTCAGCAGGAGGATGGCGAGCATCATCCCTTCAGCGTACCCAGCGTTGAGGACGCGGATGAAGACGACCATGACCCCGATGAGGAAGCCATAGATCCACTTACCCGTCTCTGTGCGAGCAGCCGTCACAGGGTCGGTAGCCATGAAGACGATACCGAAGGCGAAGCCACCATAGAGGATGTGCTGGAGCGCTGTGACCTGCATCGCAGGGGTAGCACCGATGGCATTGAAGAGCGAAGCCATAGCGACGACACCGACGACACCCGATACCATGATCTTGTAGCTAGCGATACCCGTGAAGATCAGGATGCAGGCACCGATGAGGATCGCCAGCGTAGATACTTCGCCGACGGAGCCAGGGAGGAAGCCAAGGAAGGCATCCCAGTCGGTGAGCGGATTGCCGAGGGTATTGTGGATGTCAGCGACGTTGCCACCAGCGATCTGCCCCAGAGGGGTAGCACCGGTGAAGCCGTCTACTACCTTCCCTTCACCACCGAGCCCGAAGGTCGAGCCGAGGCGTACCCATACGCTGTCGCCAGACATAGCGGCAGGGTAGGAGAAGAAGAGGAAGGCACGGGTGATGAGGGCTACGTTGAAGACGTTGTAGCCCGTACCGCCGAAGACCTCCTTAGCGAAGACCACAGCGAAGGCTGTAGCTACGGCGATCATCCACAGAGGAGTCTCTACGGGGATGATCATAGGGATGAGGATCCCCGTGACGAGGAAGCCCTCCTGGATCTCTTCGTGCTTGAGCTGAGCGATGATGAACTCAATACCCAGACCCACAGCGTAGGATACTACGATCTGAGGGAGCACAGAGAGGAAGCCGTAGAAGAAGGTAGGCCAGAAGCTAGATTCTTGGCCGAGGGCGATGTTATGCTGAAGCCCTACATTGTACATCCCGAAGAGGAGTGCAGGCAGGAGGGCGAAGATCACTACGCTCATCGTGCGCTTGCTGTCGATGGCGTCGTGCACGTGTGCACCACGACGCTTAGACGTAGCGTTCGGCACGAACAGGAACGTCTCCAGGCCATCGAAGACAGACTCCAAGGCCGAGAAGCGCCCACCAGGCATGAAGGCGGGCTTGATCTTATCGAGTTGTTTTCTTAAAGCGTTCAAGGTCTTTGTCCTTTATATGAGTGAAACCTTCGTGTTGTTAGTTCATTTCCTTGTATAGCTCATCGAGACCCTGACGCACGATCTGCTGGAGGGGGATCTTGGAGGTATCGACGAATTCGCAGACGGAGAAGTCTTCGGGTGCAACTTCGTAGATGCCTCGAGCCTCCATGTCGTTGATGTTGAAGGCGATGATACTCTTCAGGAGGAACTCTGGATAGATGTCCATGGGGAAGACACGGTCATATTCGCCACTCATGATCATGGCACGACGACCACCCTTGATGCGAGCATCTAGGACATATTCCTTGCTCTTAGGCATGAGCCAAGAGAAGTAGGAGCGGCTGCGGCTATATTCCTTGAGTCGGGGGAGTGCCCAGCCGAAGACTTCGTGTACTTCGTCGCCTTCGGGGATGATCGTGATCTGATCGATACCGAAGCCGATGCGGTCGTGCTCCTCATCGACCTTGATGCCGGTGAAGACATCTCCTTCGATGATGCGCTCGTGTCTTTCGCCCTTACCTAGGCGACCAGCGAGGACTTCGTCGAAGCGAGCACCGGGGAGTACCTGCAGGTAACCCGTCTCCTTAGCTTCGGAGCCCGTGAGAGCGATGGTGCGGGAGAAGTCGACCTTCCCCGTCTTGAGGAAGCGACCGATCACTAGGAGGTCGCTGGCCTTGAGCGTCCAGACGGTCTCTTCCTTGTTGATGGGAGCGGTGTGGTTGATCAGTACACCTACGAGCCCTGCGGGGTGTGGTCCACGGACTTCGACACGCTCTACTCCAGTCAGACCAGTGAGCTGACCTGCTCCGACACCGATGTACACCTTACCCGAAGTGAGCTTGGTGAGGGCGGTGAGTGCAAGCTGCAGCTCATCCTCACGGCCACGTACGAGGTAGTCGAACTTAGGCGCTAGTGGAGCGGTGAAGTTCGCTGTGACGAAGATGTCACGAGGCTCGGTGTTGGGGTTAGCTAGACGATCGTAGGGACGCTGCTTGAAGAAGCTGAACATGCCACTCTCCAGAAGGAGGGCGAGGACCTCTGAGCGCTGCATCTTCTCGATGCCTTGGGTAGCGAACGTCTTGTATTCTGTCGTAGCATCAGGGCGGACCTCGACGCTGAGGACTTTACGCTTCGCACCGCGGTTGATGGCGATGACTTCCCCGCTGACGGGCGAGGTGAAGCGTAGCTCAGGCACAGCCTTGTGGTACATGAGGGTATCCCCTGCGAGCACTCTGTCACCTGGATGAACGATCACTTTAGGGATTAGCCCGATGTAATCGTCGGGGACGACAGCATAGCTGCTGCCTGGCTGAGCTGCTTGGAGCAGGTTTTCCTCAGCTTTTCCCTTCAGATTCAGTGTGAGCCCCTTCTTTATCGTGATAATGTTCGGCATAACACGTGATTGATGATTGATTTAGTTAAATTATTTGGGTACAAAAGTACATAATCTTTGGCACACTCTACCTATAATAAGGTAGGGAATTAGGTGTGGACTCCCCACAAGGGACTAGTTTACCCGAGACCGCTCCCCGACTCGGTGGCGGAGCCTTCGGAGGAAGGGCTTCAGAGGACAGAGCGAGCCACTCTCTTCGGAGGGAAATAGCCCGCTCGGGGGAAGGCTTCAAAGAAGGCAAAAAGAGACCTACGGTAGGTCGTCGGAAAAACCTACTGTGGGTCGTCTCGACGACCTACCGTGGGTCGCTGTGACGACCTACAGTAGGTTTTTTTGACCCCCTCCCAGAGCCCGCATAACAAGCGGGCTGGAGCGGGGTCAGGAAAGATGCTGTAAAATGTGTATCTTGGCATAGCTTTTGCTGGAGACTAAGCAAG
>NZ_CALHVI010000031.1 GCF_938039215.1 uncultured Porphyromonas sp.
CGGTAGGTCGGTCGACCGACCCACAGTAGGTTTTTTCGGCGACCTACCGTAGGTCGGTTTGGAGGCCTTTCGCCAGCCACTCCCGAGAGGGGTGTACATTCGTCCTTTTATAGGTAGGACCTACTCGTAGTACAGGGCTAAGTCTAGCGAGGATACACTAACTTTGGGAACTCAAAGCAATAGAAAGTAGTACAGACAGCATAAGCAAGTGATGAACCAACTTGATCTATTCCTCGGAGGCGGGGTCCTCCTCTTCGCCCTCGGCGGGCTCTTCGGTGGTGCCGTGCGACGAGTCATCCAGATAGCCGCCCTCATCATCGCCTTCCGTGAGGCGTGGCGCTTAGCCCCATGGATCGAAAGCCTCTTCGGTGGGGGCGATGGCCAGAGCATCGGAGGCTGGGGCTTCATCATCCCCCTCGTCTCCTTCGCACTTATCTACATGGGCATCCGCATGGTAGGGAGCTGGTTCAGCTCACTTACCAAGGGGACATTCCTCTTCGTCCTCGACAGGATCATTGGTCTGGTCCTCGGACTTCTCGTCGGAGTCTACCTCCTAGGCTACGGCTGCCTCCTCATCGAAGGGATCTTCCCCACAGCTCCCTACGATGCAGCCAGCGGTACGCCCCCCTCCTCCCGTCAGAGCTCCTACCTCTACCCTCGCCTCATCAGTTCGGTCGATGATATTCGACGAGTGAAGACCGCTCTCTTCGGTGGCGAGGAAGCACCAGACTCTGTACCCGTCACTCCCGAGCCTGCGATGCCCGCTACCCCAGCTCCCCAGCCTTCTACCCCCAAGACGACCACTCCAGCGTCCCGCACGACTAAGCAGAAGGCTCCAGCGTCTCGCACCGCCAAGCCTAAGACACCCGCTTCACGCACCTCCAAGCCTACCCGTAAGTAATGGATCCATTAGCCCTCATTCACCGATACTATACACCAGGGAGCGACATCGAGCGCATCCTGCGCCTGCATGCCGAGGATGTCACTGGACTTGCCCTAGAGCTCCTCGACGCTCACCCCGAGATGCAGCTCGACCGCACCTTCGTCGCTGAGGCAGCCATGCTCCACGACATCGGGATCTTCCAGACGAATGCCCCCGACATCTTCTGCACGGGCGAAGCTCCCTACATCCTCCACGGCTACCTCGGAGCAGAACTCCTTCGTAGCCTTGGCCTGCCTCGGCATGCGTATGTAGCCGAGCGACATACGGGCAGTGGCCTTACTGCCGAAGAGATCCTAGAGCGAGGCATCCCCCTTCCCCCTGGGATCTACACCCCCGTCAGTGCCGAGGAGGAGCTGATCTGCTATGCCGACAAGTTCTTCTCCAAGACCAAGCTCGGCCAGAAGAAGAGCCTCGACAAGGTGCGTAGTGGCTTCGCTAAGCATGGCGATGCTGCCCTCCGTCGCTTCGACCAGCTCCACGAGAAGTATGGGCTTTAGTCTCAAGGCTATTCCTTAGTTTTTCCTATTTTTGCACTGCATAAACTGAGCAAACATTTCTAAATAAATATCTATGGCTACTACAGCAGACTTCCGTAATGGTATGTGCCTCGACATCGATGGGCAGTACTACTTCATCGTCGAATTCCTCCACGTCAAGCCCGGTAAGGGTCCAGCTTTCGTTCGCTCTAAGCTGAAGAACGTGGCTACGGGTCGTGTCATCGACAAGACTTGGAACAGCGGCGTGAAGGTCGAAGAAGTTCGCATCGAGCGTCGTCCCTACCAGTACCTCTACAAGGATGAGATGGGGCTGAACTTCATGCACCCTGAGACCTTCGAGCAGATCTCTATCCCCGAGGCCGTCATCGATGGAGTCCAGTTCCTCAAGGAAGGTGACACCGTCGAAGCTATGGTCCATGCAGCCTCTGAGACCGTCCTGACCTGCGAGCTCCCTGCTCACGTAGACCTTCGTGTCACCTACACCGAGCCAGGCCTCAAGGGCGACACCGCCACCAACACCCTCAAGCCTGCTACCGTCGAAACGGGTGCAGAGGTACGTGTCCCCCTCTTCATCAGCGAAGGTGAGCTGATCACCATCGACACCCGCAACGGTTCCTATATCGGTCGTGTGAAGGAAGCCTAAGCGCCCCCTTCGTCATCCGAACCAAAGACCCCGCCCCGACTTCTCCAGCGAGAAGTCGGGGCGGGGTCTTTAGTATCTAAGCCTACCTTAGCCGAGGGCGATCTATGCCCCAGCCAAGGAGTCTAAGCTCTTAGCCCAAGAGTGAGGTGAGATGCTCAGCGTAGGCAGCCCAGTCCGTGATCGTATGACGTGCTACCCCACTCTCCATCGCTGCCCGTGCTACAGCCGTAGAGACCTCGACGATGAGGCGACGGTCGACGGGCTTGGGGATGAAGTATTCAGGACCAAAGGTCAGCTCCTTCGCTCCATAAGCCTGACACACATACTCGGGGACGGGCTCCTTCGCCAGAACAGCGATAGCTCGTGTGGCGGCCAACTCCATCTCCCCATTGATCGCCGTAGCATGCGTATCAAGTGCACCACGGAAGATATAGGGGAAGGCTAGGACGTTGTTGATCTGGTTGGGGTAGTCAGTACGCCCCGTACTCATCAAGACCTCAGGGTTAGCAGCCTTTGCCTCCTCGTAGGAGATCTCTGGGGTAGGATTAGCTAGGGCAAAGATGATGGGATGCTCAGCCATGGTCTTCACCATCTCCCCTGTGACCATGCCTCCCTTTGACAGACCGACGAAGACATCCGCGCCGACAAGCGCTTCCGCTAGTGTCGTCAGCTCTTCTTCCTTGGTAGCGAACTCCCGCTTCATCTCGTTGAGGTCGGAGCGAGAAGCTCGGATAACTCCCTTCGAGTCTGTCATCACGATATGCTCGTGCTTAGCACCCAGTGCACAGTAGAGGCGAGCACAAGCGATAGCCGCAGCTCCTGCACCCGAGATCACAATCCGCACATCGCCAATAGGCTTACCCGCTAGCTCCAGAGCATTCAATAGCCCAGCACCCGAGATAATGGCCGTACCGTGCTGGTCATCGTGCATCACTGGGATGGGAAGCTCCTCCTTGAGTCGGCGCTCGATCTCGAAACATTCGGGAGCCTTGATATCCTCTAGGTTAATTGCCCCGAAGGTAGGAGCAATAGCCTTGACCGCAGCGATGAATGCCTCGGGATCCGTAGCATCGACCTCGATGTCGAAGGCATCAATCCCCGAATAGATCTTGAAGAGCAGAGCCTTACCCTCCATGACAGGTTTACTTGCCTCTGCACCGATATTCCCAAGGCCTAGGACGGCGGTCCCATTGGAGATCACCCCCACAAGGTTCCCCTTACTCGTATAGCGATAGGCATCTTCGGGACGCTCAGCGATCGCTAGACAAGGCTCAGCGACACCAGGCGAATAGGCCAGCGAGAGGTCATAGGCCGTAGCATAAGGCTTAGTAGGTATGATGGCGATCTTGCCAGGGCGACCCTCTTCGTGGTAGCGCAAGGCAGCTTCTTGGGTGATCTTGGTGGGCATATATTTAAGTGGATAAGAAATAATGATACTTGTGAGACTACAACAAGCTAAGCTAGAAAATGTTGCCTACCAGATGTAGCCACAAGGAGATTTATCTAAATTCAATGAATAGGGTGTAGGAGCTAGGGCTAGAGGTAGCCCCACCCTTCTACTCGGAGGCTGGATGATCAAGCAGGAACTTCTTCGTGATCTCTAAAAGAGCATCAGCCAAGATCTGCCGCCCAGCCTTCGTACTGAAATCAATACCACAGAAGGTGGAGCGCCTTCCTCGTAGAAGGATATAATACAACCCTCCCGTGAGCACTGCAAACAAAGCCTCTGGCATGATCCGATCCTTATCGATCAGCTTAGCGAACCCCGGCAAGAACTCGGTGAGCGTATCCTCCCTTCGTCGAGCGCTCTTGCGGGTTAATGGGCTGTCTTCGTACATCTCCCATACCATGATGGACTGCATGTCCTTACTCTTGTATATGGCATCGATGAACTGGGTGATCAGTGCCCTGAAGAACTCCTCTGATGTAGCATACTTCGCTACATCTAGACCGATATGATCATTGAGGAAGAAGTCAAACTGAGAGGTATAGGCTCGGATAAGCCCTTCATCACTCTTGTACCTGCGCTCTAGGACGATGACATCGGTCTTAGAGACCCTAGAGACTTCCTTGATGGTAACCGAAGAAACGCCCTTCTCCTTGATGATCTGCCTGACGGCATCCATCACATCCTTCTCGATCTGACGAGCTGTGCGTCTTCCTGAATATCTTCTTTCGTACATACTAGATGAGAGCTAGCTATGCTCCTTACTTCCTGCAAAATAAGGAAATATCAAAAGACAAATATGCATCTCCCGAAATTTCCTCAGTGATCAGATGCTGGATCAAGCTAGCCTACGACATCAAACACCCAACTCAGCACCTCTCCTCTCCCCCACCTAGAGCAACCCAACACCCCTAAAAGCAACCATGGGACTGCGTCACAGCCTAGCTCGTGACACAGTCCCATGGTACTATTTCTAATTGGGCGGATTCACTCCGCACCTGGGGCTGACCCTACTTCGGATCGCCCCTTAAGACAAGCAGCTTAGAGGAAGTAAACCTTACCCGAAGCCAAGTCATAGACAGCTCCGCAAATCTTGATCTTGCCTTCGTCCTCCAGCTTCTTGAGGATGGGGCTATCTCTGCGGATTTCATTCACCGTCTGCAGGATCATGCTCAAGATCTACTAGGGAAACAAGGTTAGCTGGGCTCAATGAGGATTGCTCCGATGTAGGCTCATCACGAGCTCCTCCAACAAGCCAAATAGTCGACCGAGCTAATCTAGGGCTTAGGAGTGCGCGTGTAAGCAAGTGCTCGATCGTAGTGCCGTGCGAGCATATCCTCTTCTATACCCCAAATGTAAAGCGTATCTCGCTCAATCAGGTAATACTCCTCGTAAGTTCTATTCGAGAGCTTTAGTCCAAGGCCATAGACAAAGAGATAGAGATGATCATTCCCTTTCGTGTAGAACAACCGCTTACCACCTGGGTAGCCGAAGCCTACACACGAACCATCAGCCTTGAACTCGATGGTTTTATCTCCTTCGAGAATTTGCTCAGGGCGATTCCCAATATAAGTCCAAGCCCCTATGAGGCGTGGATCACGCTCTTTCTTCGACAGGTCGGGGGCTTTCTCATCGCAGGAGACGAGCCCGATACAGAAGGACAGCAAGAGCAGAAGCAGTCCCGATGTGAATAGATTCTTTTTCATTGTACACTCCCTCTTATTTTAGTTAGTGAAGCTCTAGGGCAAATATAGGGAGAAGAGTAATTATATCAAAGGAAACAAGATATACTAAATGTACATCACTATTATTCAATCAAATACAACACAACAATTAGATCCAACTAGCTGCTTCTGCTCCACCCCAATGGAGAGGCAAGCACCCTCCTTGGGTGCGCTACTAGGACGATGAGAAACTAAGAAGCGAGCAAGGGGGCGGGAAGGAAGGGGATAAGGAAGTGAGAGAGTGAGGAATCGGGGCTGCAAGGGAGCACAGGAGCGAGATAAATAAGCGAAGCCCTACCCGAGAGGTAATTGACCTCATCGGGTAGGGCTTCTGCTATGCGATTGAGTAGTTCGCTAGGGAGCGACTACTTTACCTTAGCTACGATGGCCTTGAAGGCTTCGGGGTGGTTGACAGCGAGGTCAGCGAGGACCTTGCGGTTGATCTCGATACCCTGAGCGTGGAGAGCGCCCATCAGGCGAGAGTAGGAGAGCCCTTCGAGACGTGCAGCAGCGTTGATACGCTGGATCCAAAGCGCACGGAAGTTACGCTTCTTGTTCTTACGGTCACGGAAGGCGTAGGTGAGCCCCTTCTCCCAAGTGTTCTTGGCGACTGTCCAGACGTTCTTGCGAGCACCGTAGTACCCACGAGTGAGCTTAAGGATGCGCTTGCGCTTAGCGCGAGAAGCTACATGATTGACTGATCTTGGCATGATGTTTCTTCTTTGTGATTGGTAGCGACCAGACCTTGGGACGAGCCCTTGGTGATGGTACTTGGATTAGCTTACCTCTCTGTTACTGAATAATCGTTGTGCAAACTTGCCGTTTAGCGGAGACGGAGGAGTTCCTTGACTTCGCGTACGTCTACCTTGTCCACAGTGGTGAAGTAGGTGAGGTTACGCTTTTGCTTCTTCGTCTTCTTCGTGAGGATGTGACTCTTGAAGGCATGTTTGCGCTTGATCTTCCCAGAGCCAGTGAGCGCGAAACGCTTCTTAGCGCTGGAGTTTGTCTTCAGCTTAGGCATTTTCTTTTTGTTTATATGAGTTATTTACTGACCCAACTCCACTGACGCAGCCTATGCGCGAGGTGCTGGGATGGGGTTGCTTAGTTTATTCGGCAGACGCTTCTTCGCTCTGCTCTTCACGCTGGGGCTTTTCCTTCTTGGACGAAGGAGCTGGAGTAGCGACCTTCTTAGGGGCGAGCATGATAGTCATGCGCTTCCCTTCGAGGACGGGCATACTCTCGACGCGACCATAGTCCTCCAGATCATTTGCGAAGCGCAGGAGAAGCACTTCACCCTGATCCTTGAAGAGGATGGATCGACCACGGAAGAAGACATAAGCCTTGACCTTCGAGCCTTCGCTGAGGAAGCCCTTAGCGTGCTTGAGCTTGAAGTTGTAGTCGTGATCATCGGTCTGAGGGCCGAAACGGATCTCCTTGACGACGACCTTGACGCTCTTAGCCTTCTGTTCCTTCTGCTTCTTCTTCAGCTGGAAGATGAACTTCTGATAGTCTACGACGCGACATACTGGAGGGTTGACATTGGGAGAGATCTCTACGAGGTCAAGCTCTTGGTCATTTGCGATACGAAGAGCCTGCTGTATCGTATATACCCCCTGCTCTACATTGTCCCCGACGAGACGGACTTCCTTGACGCGGATAGCCTCGTTCGTGCGGTACTGGAACTTTTGTTTGTTGTCTACTGCCATTCAGTATTATTGATTGTATCCTATCACTGAAGTCCACTACTGCTGTTCAGCATGCCATGCATTGAGCTGACGCTCGACTTCTGCGGTGATTTGCTCGGCAAAGGTAGCGATTTTTACTGAACCCTTATCACCTTCACCTTGCACACGCACAGATACTTCGCCCTCTTGGGCTTCCTTTTCGCCGACGATCAGCATGTAAGGGATGCGCTTGAGCTCATTGTCACGGATCTTACGACCGATCTTCTCATTGCGATCATCCACCTGAGTGCGGATATCCTGAGCGTTGAGTTGAGCTGCTACTCGGTGTGCATAGTCGTTGAACTTCTCGCTGATGGGGAGTACGACGACCTGGTCAGGCGTAAGCCAGAGAGGGAAGTGCCCAGCGGTATGCTCGATGAGGACGGCGACGAAGCGCTCCATGGATCCGAAGGGAGCTCGGTGGATCATGACGGGGCGATGCTTCTTGTTGTCCGCACCAGTGTACTCGAGGTCGAAGCGCTCGGGGAGGTTGTAGTCTACCTGAATGGTACCCAGCTGCCAGCGACGGCCGAGGGCATCCTTGACCATGAAGTCCAGCTTGGGGCCGTAGAAGGCTGCTTCACCATATTCGATCTTAGCGGGTAGACCCTTCTCGGCACAAGCCTCGATGATAGCCTGCTCGGCACGCTCCCAGTTCTCTTCGCTACCGATATACTTATCACGATTGACCTGATCACGCAGAGAGATCTGAGCTTCGAAGCTCTCGAAGTTGAGCGCCTTGAAGATGATGAAGATGATGTCCATCACCTTGCAGAATTCCTCCTTGATCTGGTCGGGGCGACAGAAGAGGTGGGCATCGTCCTGCGTGAAGCCACGGACACGTGTCAGCCCGTGAAGCTCACCACTCTGCTCGTAGCGATAGACCGTACCGAACTCAGCCAGACGCTGAGGCAGGTCACGATAGGAGTGAGGGCCGATCGCCTTGAAGATCTCACAGTGGTGGGGGCAGTTCATTGGCTTGAGCATGAACTCTTCGCCCTCCTGAGGAGTCGTGATGGGGCGGAAGGAGTCTGCCCCGTACTTAGCCCAGTGACCCGAAGTGACATAGAGCTGCTTCGAGCCAATATGTGGAGAGATGACCTGCTGGTAGCCGAACTCCTTCTGGATCTGCTTGAGGAAGTCCTCCAGACGCAGACGGAGCTGCGTACCACGAGGAAGCCAGAGGGGAAGCCCCGAGCCTACATTCTGAGAGAAGGCGAAGAGACCAAGTTCCTTACCGATCTTACGGTGGTCACGCTTCTTCGCTTCTTCGAGGAGCGTCAGATACTCATCGAGCATCTTCTTCTTGGGGAAGGTGATCCCATAGAGGCGGGTGAGCTGCTTGCGCTTCTCATCCCCACGCCAGTAGGCACCAGCCACGCTCAGCAGCTTGATCGCCTTGATATAGCCCGTATTGGGCACGTGTGGGCCACGGCAGAGGTCGGTGAATTCGCCCTGCGTGTAGGTCGTGATCGTCCCGTCGGGGAGGTCGGCAATGAGCTCGAGCTTGTACTCGTCGTTCTTCTGCTTGAAGAACTCCGTCACATCGGCCTTCGTGATGTCCTTGCGGATGATGGGTTCCTTGCGGGCTGCGAACTCAGCCATCTTGGCCTCGATAGCGCCCAAGTCGGCATCACGTAGCTGTACGCCTTCGCCCAGATCAATATCATAGTAGAAGCCATTCTCGATCGCAGGACCGATACCGAACTTTACCCCAGGATAAAGCGCCTGAAGGGCTTCGGCCATGAGGTGCGCACTTGAGTGCCAGTAGGCATACTTCCCCTCGGGGTCATCCCACTTGTAGAGCTTCAGCTCGGTGTCTTCCTTGAGGGGACGCATGAGGTCCCAGATCTGACCATTGACCCCAGCAGCTAGGACATCCTGCTGTAGGCGGGGGCTGATATCACCAGCTATATCCCAAGAGGTCGTCCCTACGGGATACTCACGCTGACTACCGTCAGGGAATGTGACTTTTATCATTGAGCTCATTATGATGAAATTTGTTACTTGTTCGTTCCTGCAAAGATACTATAAATCTGTAGGAACGCTATGTAAGAAACACCTAAGCCGTGAGCTCCTGCTTCAAAATCCGAATACTCTCTTGAGGCAGTATGGTCGGAGGCTACATCTCCTGCGTCTCGCCTTGAGCGAAAGCCTGTCGAGGAGCTTGGATATACATAGGTGGAGTAGGAGTACTAAAAGGATTAGCCCCGTGCTCTTTGCGGAGCTCGAGGCTAATCGGAGCGACGTTCCCTCATCGGGATACCTCGCAGGGGCAAAGATAAAGATTATTTCTGAGGTGCCAGCAAACTATAAGCGCGATCACTTCAAGCTCCGCCGGTCTCTGGGTGACACACTTTCCAATGGAGTCACGGGATCATCCGTGGATCCATCCTTATTCTAACACCATACATACACACGGAGAACATCTACTCCTCTCCAAGAAGGCAACACAGACCGATACAGGGCAATTCAAGCAAGGGCTACTCTAGCTAAGAGCACAAGATCAGCAGACGAAGAAACAAGGAAGAAACCCCTCGACGCATTGCAAACTCAGAAGGGTAAGTACCGAAGCAATTAGACATCCATTCAGACGGCGCAGAGACGGGCCTTCGAGCCCCCCCAAAATACGACCTACGGTAGGTCGCAAATAAAACCTACTGTGGGTCGCATCGACGACCTACCGTGGGTCGGTAAGGCGACTTACCGTAGGGTTCTTTTACGACCCACGATAGATCACCTTGCCGAGCCTCAGCTAGCCCGCTCCAGAAGGGTGATTACATGAGGGGAGCGACACATCTGTCGCAGCCCGCTAAATATGAACTTCCGAAGAATGGACGACGATGGGGCGCACGCTGACGATAGCATGCAGATCCTTCTCTTCGGCTATGGGAGCGAGATTCGCCTTGAGATCGGGAGGTAGGGGTGTCCCTGGTCGAAGAATCTGTGTCAGATGAATACGATATTCAGCACCACGCACCAGCCCATAGCGTCCAATGGAAGTCTTCTCGGGAGCCTTGGCATCCTCGAAGTGGCGAATGGGCACGACATAGTAGTTGTAACCTCGGTAGTAGAAGCGCAGATCACCCTTCTCAAAGGGAGCTTTGAACGAGTCTGCAGTGATCCCCGCCTGCTGCACCGCTTCACCTAAAGCAGGCTCAGCGAACTGCCCCGAGGCAAGCCATCCCTTGAGCTGGCTCTCCGTATAGTACGCACCACGGAAGCTCACCCAGCCTTCTCCAGCCTGGAGCGTCAGCCCACTCGGGATATAAGGGAACCGGATGACGAGCGAAGGGAGCGCCCCGACCAAGTAGGCAGTGGGAGGGATCGTCGTCTCACGAGCATAGACATGAATATTGGAGACAGCTCCATTCAGTGCTTGCTCATTGGGGAGCAATCCTGCGTGGTAGACCTCTTCCCCACCCTCACGGGTCGTCAGCCGATCCTGCGAATAGTACGTAAGAAGCTCCGTGAGCATCTTAGGGGCGGCATCCTTCCAAGCCTCGTACATACGGCTCGAAGGGTAGCGGTCTTGGGCAAGCGAACCATCCCCCGCCACTTCATTTCTTCCCGTGCGAAGCAGACCCAGCGGACGCAAGGGTGCCGTATAGAGCGCCTGTGGAGAGACGACATAGCCCGCTGGTGCTTCACCACGCTTCGCTCCTCCAGCTAGACGAGGCTCGCCATACACCAGCACACGGGCTAGCGAAGCCTCTAGCTGAACACGGATCTTAGGTGTCGAACTAGCAAAGTCTGAAGCAGCGACCGAGATAGGCCCCTGCTCATTCAGTAGGCTTACCGTCAGCTGACTCCCCTGAGTGGCTAACCCATCCAGATAGAAGCGATCGTAGCCCGTAAGCTGGGCGAGTGGACTCCCCACAGCTGTCTTTGCGATGAGCTTAGCCGTGGGATTGGCAATGACAACGAGCTTATAATCCCCTTCGGGCAAAGCCAAAGCAAGGTCCGAGAGGTCGGTCGATGAGGAGACAGCGAGCTCACGCACTTGGCTCACTACCGATTTGTCAGCCGAGTAGAAGACAAAGCGGAGCGAAGAGATACGAAGCATCGGATCCTCCGACTCCAGCCCCCGCAAGACAATGCTCCGAGGTGTCGCTACGGCTAGGTGAAGCACAGAGCCCTTCGGCTGAGGCTGAGGAAGTGGATAGCCCGCATCTCGGCTAGAACAGCCCGAGCACAGCAGACCAATCAGAACGAAGAGGAGCGAAAAAAGAGAATAGGTGCGTCTCATGATAAGCATCATGTGGTGTATGGTAAAACGAAAGTAAGGGAAAACGAAAACCTCCGAATAGGCCCAAGGGCACTATTCGGAGGTTTCATAAGGGGAGTGCTCTTAGACGAGCTCGTGGATGATCAGACCGGAGCGGAGCTTAGGCTCGAACCACGTGGTCTTTGGTGGCATGATGTTGCCCGAGTCAGCGATATCGATCAGCTGCTTCATAGAGACAGGGTAGAGTGCAAGAGCAAACTTCATCTCTCCGCTATCGACTCTCTTCTTCAGCTCTCCGAGACCACGGATACCACCGACGAAGTCGATGCGCTTATCCGAGCGGAGGTCCTTAATGCCGAGGATCTCATCGAGGATGAGGTTAGAAGAGATCGTCACGTCAAGCACCCCGATCGGATCGTGGTCGTCGTAGGTGCCGGGCTTAGCCGTGAGCGAATACCAATGATCCCCGAGGTAGAGGGAGAAGTTGTGCAGCGCCTGAGGCTTGTAGATCTCCGTACCCTTGTCCTCGACGACGAAGTTCTTCTCAAGCTTCTTCAGAAGCTCTTCCTTCGTGAGACCATTGAGATCCTTGACCACACGGTTGTAGTCAATGATCGTCAGCTGATCGTCGGGGAAGCACACAGCCATGAAGTAGTTGTACTCTTCATTACCCGTGTGGTTGGGGTTCTGCTTACGCTTCTCATCACCAACGAGGGCAGCAGCAGCTGAGCGGTGGTGACCGTCTGCGATGTAGAGTGCTGGCATCTCTGCGAAGAGCTCGGTGATGCGCTGGATATCAGCAGCCTCATCGATGATCCAGAACTCATGACCGAAGCCATCAAGAGGAGCTACAAAGCTATAGACGGGAGCCTTCTCCGTGTACTTAGCAACGATCTTATTGATCTCGTCCTTGGATGGATAAGCGAAGAAGACAGGTTCGATGTTCGCATTGTTCACACGGACATGCTTCATGCGGTCTTCTTCCTTGTCACGGCGAGTCAGCTCGTGCTTCTTGATGACCCCAGACATATAGTCTTCGACAGCAGCGCAGACGACTAGACCGTACTGCGTCTTACCGTTCATCGTCTGAGCATAGACATAGTAGTTCTCCTTAGCGTCCTGGACGAGCCAGCCCTTGTCTCGGAAGAGACGGAAGTTCTCAGCTGCCTTCTGGTAGACCTTCTCTTCATGCTCATCGGTGCCTACAGGGAAGTCAATCTCTGGGCGGATGATATGATAGAGCGACATCTCATTGCCTTCAGCTTCGGCACGAGCTTCTTCACTGTTGAGTACGTCATAGGGGCGAGAGGCTACACGCTCTACGAGCTCCTGAGGAGGACGTATGCCACGGAAAGGTTTGATGATAGCCATAGAGGTTCGTATCTGATGGGAATGGGTTGATACTACGGAGCGGACTACTTGTTGAGGCGGAAGCGTTCGTTGCCCTCCTTGATGAAGCCGACGATCTGGCGAGCAGCAGCAAGGCCAGCGTTGGTGTTAGCTTCAGCAGTCTGAGCCCCCATCTTCTTAGGCGTAGAGAAGTAGCGTTCGCCAGCGGCAGCTTCGAACTCTTCGTGAGCAGCAGGACGGATATCAGCCAGATAGCGGAGATCTTCACGTTCCTTCAGGAGAGCGATGAGCTCAGGCTCATTGATGATCTCCTTACGAGCCGTGTTCACGAGGATAGCCTTCTTAGGCAGGAGGCTCACGAGCTCGCGACCGATAGAGCCCTTCGTCTCAGGCGTAGCTGGGATATGGAGCGATACAATGTCGCAGGTAGAGAAGAGTTCCTTCTGGCTGCTGACAGCGTGTACACCTTCCTTCTCGATGACTTCGGCAGGCGTGAAGGGATCGTAAGCATAGATCTCCATGCCGATGCCCTTAGCGATGCGAGCTACGTTGCGGCCCGTGTTACCATAAGCGAGGAGGCCGAGCTTCTTATCCTTGAGTTCGGTACCCGACGTACCGTTGAAGCGGTTACGTACGCTGAAGAGCAGCATAGCGAAGACGAGCTCAGCTACAGCATTAGCATTCTGCCCAGGAGTGTTCATGACGCATACACCGTGAGCCGTAGCAGCTTCGAGGTCGACATTGTCATATCCTGCACCAGCACGGACGACGATCTTGAGCTGACGAGCAGCATCGAAGACTTCCTTGTCTATGATATCGCTGCGGATGATGATCGCATCGACATCTGCTACTGCAGCGAGGAGTTCAGACTTTGCGGTGTACTTCTCTAGGAGGACGACGTCAAATCCAGCTTCGGAGAGGATCTGCTTGATACCAGCCACAGCAGGTGCGGCGAATGGCTTTTCGGTGGCGATAAGAACCTTTGACATGATGTATTGATGTGTATTGAGTGTAGACTATGATAGTGCGACGGCACAGACCACTCGCACCCACAGCGAGGAGGGTCGGGGTGATCTGTGCCGTCGTATTGGTCTCGTACGAGAGAGGGGGAGGATTAGTGCTTACGTTCGAATTCCTTCATGAGGTCCACGAGGAACTGGACGCTGCTCTTAGGTAGAGCGTTGTAGAGAGAAGCACGGAAGCCACCTACAGAGCGGTGCCCCTTGAAGCTGTATGCACCACGAGAGACTGCGAAGTCATAGAACTCCTGCTCGAGCTCCTTGTACTCATCGTTGAGGACGAAGCAGACGTTCATGATCGAGCGGTCTTCGGTGTTGACAGTACCACGGAAGAGGCGGTTGCGATCGATTTCGTCGTAGAGCAGTGCAGACTTCTCGAGGTTCATCTGTTCGAGGACCTTCACACCACCGAGTTCCTTGTACCACTTCATCGTTTGAAGGGCTACGTATACTGGGAAGACAGGAGGCGTATTGTACATCGAATCCTTGAAGTGTACATCGTACTTCAGCATCGTGGGGATGATACGATTGTCTTCGATATGGCCGACTGCATCACGACGTACGATGACGAAGGTGACCCCTGCAGGTGCGATGTTCTTCTGAGCACCACCATAGATCAGGTCGTACTTCGATACATCTACCTGGCGAGTGAAGATATCCGAGGACATGTCACCGACGAGGCGGACGTTGACATTAGGGTCATAGCGAAGCTCAGTACCATAGACCGTGTTGTTGGTCGTGATGTGGAGGTAGTCGACATCACTGGGGACTTCGTTCTTTTCCCATGGCTTTGGATACCAGATGTAGTTGTCATCCTTAGATGAGAAGGTTACAACTTCCCCAAAGGCCTTAGCTTCCTTAACAGCCTTATTTGCCCACGTACCTGAGTCGACGTAAGCAGCCTTCTTCTTGAGGAGGTTCATAGGTACCTGAGCGAACTGCAGGCTAGCACCACCACCGAGGAAGAGGACTTCGTAGCCTTCAGGGATATCAAGAAGCTCCTTCATGATATTGCGAGCTTCCTCCATCGTAGCAGAGAATTCCTTTGCACGATGCGATACTTCGAGGATAGATAGACCCGTACCCTGATAGTTGAGGACTGCAGAGGCAGCGTCTCTGATAACACTCTCATCGAGGATCGATGGTCCGGCTGAGAAATTGTGCTTCTTCATAAGAGCAGATATTTGTGTAGATGAATATTTAGAAACGTTTTAAAGAGTAAAGCAGACCTCGCACACCGAGACCTTTAGCTCTACTCATGGCAAAGGTATCAATAAAAAGGTTAATTGCAAGCACTTATAAACCCTTTCTACACGTGAAGAACAAGCGCCACTGACAAGCAACTAAAACACAGCATACTAAAATAATTAAGCATCCACTCCCAACTCCCTCCTAAAGCCCTCAAGGCGTGTGATAATGACACGAATCTCCAGCTGACCCGAAGCTCATAGTCACCACACCCCAGACAAACGACAGATCCATCGTGGATACAAGTTCCACATATAGAGGGGACCTGAGTCTACCCGACAACCTTCTAGAATACTCCCGACACAAGAGTAACCAGCAGGCACCACACCCCACATCATACAGAACAGCTCAAGGCAGAATCATAGAGAGGAAGAGAAAACAGAAAGCTCCGCCCCTCCAACCGCAAAAGCGGAAGTCGGGGCGGAGCATTTATAGTAGCGAGGCTCTTAGCGCTCGGTGCACTGAAGAGACTACTGTTCGGGCTTTTTATCCTCGAGCTTCGTCTTATCCTTATACTCGCTGTAGGCGTAGTAGATGATGAGGAGACCAAGGATCAGATAGACGATCCCGATACCAAGGAAGCCAGCGATATCGTAGATGAGGCTCTCGTAGCGATGAATTCTAACCGTCTCGCCAGCATCAAAAGCTGCCGTCATGCTGAAGTAGCGCCAAGCACCGAAAGCAATCACCAGCACCCCAAAGACTGCGGTAGCGATAGCTCCAAGGATAGGCTTACGGCTGCGGGATCCCGTGTACATATTACGGGAGATGAATTTGTTGTCGTTTTCGCTCATTACTTAATGAAGAGAAATTAAAGTATTACATAGTGGATGGATCAGCCTTGTGCTCGTCCTCTGTCGCTACAAGGGCAGGTAGAGAAGTCCCCTACGAATGCCTCCGATATGGATAGTAGGCATCTGGATAGCACCCTGCGATCTGACCAGTCCTATAGAAGTTCGGAGAGAATACCCCAAAGAGTGGAGAGGATGACAACACCGACGAGGCCTAGGATCATCTTACCAAAGAAGTTCAGATGCGTACCAGCGTCAGGTATTGGGGTGTAGGCGGCTGCACGTTCCTTATAGAAAGCCTCCATCTCATCAGTCCAATGAGCTGCGGGGATCTCCTCACCCGTACTCTTGACTCGATAGGAAGCAGTGGGCGACTTACGTACCGCCCAGTACAACATCGATTCTACTTTGTAGGCATAGAGAGTAAGTTCGAGGGGCTCTACCCGTCCCGAGAGCGGAGAGGTAAGCTCCACTTCGACATTGGCAATTGGTCTGTAGGTGTAGACTGTAGAGTAAGCGGCCATTTTTTTGACAAAGATTAAAGTGTGAGAATCGGTTAGGTTGGGGAGCAGTGATGAGACAAGGGTCTTCCTCCAAGAGCCTGAGAAGAGGCCCACATTGCGAAAGAGCGACCCTGAGATGTGCAAGATCCGCTTGATCCTACGGGAGCAGAAAGCGAATCACTTGACAATGCGCCCCTTCACGAGCAAAAGTAAGCATTTTGCTATAAATAACGGAGGAGCGCTTAGGAACGAAAGATGAGCCGTAACCTCCTTGCCTAGAAGCGAGGTGCACAGAGACAAATAGCACCGTCTGTAGAGATCCGAACGGATGCTTTCAGCTCCACTCACCTTGTCTAAGGCAAAAGACGGAGCCTTCTCTCATAATCACCAGAGCACGATCAGCTAAATCTTCCCTCCCTTATACTACAGCTCGACAAGAGGCACCAGTACAAACACCTTGGCGGAAGCCATAGCGCCTCTGGGCACTTACTACTGCTTCCCAAGAAGACAGAAAAGAAGAGGGCTGGGCACCTCTAAGGAAGGTACCCAGCCCAATAGATAAAGGAGAAGCGGGAGAGCTAACAGCCTCCGCCCCTAAGTATTTGAGCCCCTAACTCAATGCTGCTACACGGACGATCTCCGACACCGTAGGGTGAGGGAAGACAATACGAGAGAGTTCAGAGAGAGTCATGCGTTGCTCTACAGCCATAATCGCTGGCACGAGGATTTCCGAAGAGCCATTGCCTAGCATATGTGCACCAAGGATCACACCATCAGCATCGGTAAGGAGCTTGCAGAAACCATTCCCCTGCTCATTCTCGATAACGAAGCGTCCCGAGAGAGACATTGGCACACGATGCACCTGATAGTCCACACCCGAAGCTCGCAACTCCTGCTCGGTCTGTCCTACAGAAGCAATCTCGGGATCCGTATAGACAATCCCTGGGATAGCTCGATAGCTCATCGCATCTGGATAGTTCGTGATATGGTGAACGGCAACTTGTCCCTCACGAGCGGCAGTATGAGCGAGCATAGAGACACCATTGACATCCCCGACGGCATAAATCCCTGCGACCGAAGTTTCAAGATGCTCATTGACGACGATAGCTCCACGATTGAGCTCGACACCAACGGTCTCCAGCCCAAGTCCATCCGTGACAGCACGACGACCTACGCTTACAAGCAGCTTGTCGAAAGGAATCTCCAGCTGCTCCCCCTCATGCTCGGCGATGACCTTGCCTTCACGCACAGCTGTCACCTTCGTAGAGAGATGGAACTTCACCTTACGCTTCTCGAAGGCTTGCTGTAATTCCGTCGAGAGCTCTTCGTCCATCGGCCCAAGGATCTTGGGTAGCATCTCGATGACGGTCACTTCGACACCGAGCGTAGAGAAGAGCGAAACGAATTCCATCCCGATGACACCGCCACCTAAGACTACGAGACTCTTGGGAAGTTCTTCTACTTCAAGCGCTTCACGAGCCGTCCAGTAGGGGACATCGCTCAGCCCATCGATGGGAGGGATAAAGGCCTTGGAGCCGGTAGCTATGATGACATGGCGAGCTGTGTAGCTTGATTCGCCTGCTGCGATCGTGAAGCCGTCAGAGGTCTTACCCGTGAGGCGAGCCTCTTCAGTCACGATCTCCACTCCGTGATTCTGGAGACCAAGGCGGATACCCGCACCAAGCTTCTTTAGGATCTTCGTCTTGCGGGACATAACTTTCGAGAGTTCGAAGGAGGCTTCTGGGATAGTCACGCCGTATTTCTTCCCTTCGAGGGCTTCGGAGAGCAGGTGGGCGGAGCGGAGAAGAGTCTTTGTCGGGATGCAACCTTCATTGAGACAAACACCGCCGAGCTTGTTCTTCTCGAAGAGGATTACTTTAAGTCCGTGTGCGGCTGCATGCTCTGCGGCATCCGTTCCACCAGGGCCGGCACCGATGATAGCTAAGTCGTAGTTCATTGCGCTTCGTTGAGTTGAGTGAAGTATATATTATATGTAGTAGTCTAGCTAATTATATATGGAGTGGTCTCACTATATAATGGGCCAACCCCACTAATTATAATGTAGCAGCCTAACTAAGTCCTTCGATGTGTCCATCGATGAAGTCGATCTTCTCAGCTTGAGGCACCTTGGGAAGCCCTGGCATACGCACGAGCGTACCAAGGACAAGGACGATCATCTCTGCGCCAGTATTGATGACGACATCACGCACTTCGAGGTCGAAGTCCCGCACACTGCCGTAAGCCGTCGGGTCATCGCTGAAGGAATACTGAGTCTTGGCGATACAGATAGGGAAACGTGACCAGCCATGACGAGCTATGCGGTCGAGCTGCTTACGTGCCTTCGCAGAAAAATTGATCGAGCGAGCGCCGTAGATCTGTCGTGCTACTTCTGCGGCCTTCTCTTCGATGGAGGCTTCAAGAGGGTAAGTGAAGCGGAGCGGTGCAGAAGGTTGGCTCTCGATGGTATTGATGACGAGCTCCGCAAGAGCTTCTGCGCCCTTCCCGCCTTCGCCAAAGGCGGTGTTCACTGCGAAGCCAACGCCTTGCTTCTGGCAGTGCTCACGGACGAGTTCTATTTCTCGGTCGGTATCGGTAGCGAAGCGATTGAAGGCCACTACCACTGTTTGGCCGAAGCTCTGCAGGTTAGCGATGTGCCGATCGAGGTTAGCTAAGCCCTGACGTATCCCTTCGAGGTTCTCTTCGTTCAGTGACTTCTCGTCGACTCCGCCGTGCATCTTCAGCCCGCCAAGGGTAGCGACGAGCACCGTTAGCGCTGGTTGGAGTCCCGCTGTACGACACTTGATGTTGTAGAACTTCTCAGCGCCGAGGTCCGCCCCGAAGCCCGCCTCCGTGATCGTATATTCCGAGTGAGCGAGTGCCATGCGAGTGGCGAGGATCGAATTACATCCGTGGGCGATATTGGCAAATGGTCCGCCGTGGATGAAGGCTGGAGTGTGCTCGGTCGTCTGTGCCAGATTGGGCTTGATTGCGTCTAAGAGCAGGACGGTGATGGCACCAGCCACGCCGAGATCACGTACAGTGAAGGGCTCGCCTGCCTTGGTGTAGCCGAGAAGTATATTCTCCAGCCGGCGGCGCAGATCGTCCAGCGACGTGGAGAGGCAAAGGATCGCCATGATCTCCGATGCTGGCGTGATGTCGAATCCTGATTCAGCGGGCACACCATTGATCGTACCGCCGAGTCCCGTGACGACGGAGCGCAGGGCTCGGTCATTGATATCGAGGACGCGCTTCCAGAGGACTTCACTCAGGCCCTTATCGGTATTGCGGTTCTGATAAATGTAATTGTCCAGGAGGGCGGTGATCATGTTGTGCGCCGAAGTGATGGCGTGGAAGTCCCCTGTGAAGTGCAGGTTGATCTTCTCCATCGGGAGCACTTGGGCGTAACCCCCTCCAGCGGCGCCGCCCTTCATCCCAAAGCAGGGGCCGAGTGACGGCTCACGGAGGGCGACGACGGCCTTCTTCCCGAGGCGATTCATCCCCAGCGCCAGGCCGATCGATACGGTAGTCTTACCGATACCGGCCTTTGTCGGGGTGATGGCTGTGACAAGGATGAGCTTGCCTGGCTTGTTGGGCGAACTGAGTTCTGCTAGATCCACCTTGGCAAGACTCCTGCCGTAGTGCTCTAAGTGGTGTGTGGGGATAGCGACTTGGTCTGCTATCTTCTCGATCGGCTCAAGCACAATCGAGCGGGCGATTTCGATGTCGGTCTTCATAGCCTTGCGTTTCTATGTAAATGATGCCTCAAATATACGAATTAATAGCCTCTACTCTACCCCCAAACCAATAATTTTCAGGGCAAGATCTGCCTTCACTTTCCTCGGCTCGCACGGTCACTTCCGAAGGGACGTTTTTGCCCGCTCGCTCTCCTCAGTCTTCCCTTCGTCCTCGCCCCTTCTGCGGAAGCCTCACAAACCTTCTGATAGAAGGCGAAGACGCTCCTAAGGAGGCTCTCTGAAGCCCCTTCGAAGCAAGCGCAAACTACCCGAAGCAGCAGGGCGGCACATCCGAAGGATAAGGGCAAAGCGACTGAAAGAAAAGGCGAAAACGATGGAAGAGAAAGGCGAACTTTTTACTCTTCTTGACCGAATAGAAAATTGAGCTACCTTTGCGCCCGTGAAAAGCGCAGGTGAAGCACACACTCTCGCCAACACAAACCAACCAAAGACCCTAGCTATACAGGATAACTTCCTTACCCGTATCAGCGTTGGCCTAACATCTTAAACGAAAACTAAGGCAAGACATGTCTAGAAAAGCTCTACGCATTTGCCTAACCCTTCTGTTCTTGTTCTCGCTGGGCATCGCCCCACAAGCTCGTGCGCAGAAGGGAAGGCACTTCCAAGTGGTCGTACTCCATGCCCTAACAAAGCAGCCAGTACCTTCGATCACTGTCCACCTCCGAAAAGGAGCCGAGCGAATGACCAATAAAGAAGGGGTCTGTTCGCTACCCCTTCCAGCTGGTGGAAGCTCCGAGATCCAGCTCTCCCTAGTTGGGGCTGGCTACAAAACCATCCGAAACCGACACTTCCCTACCCCTAAGCCCGGCGCAACGCTCACCATATATATAGAGCAAGAAGCTGACAAGCGCATCGAAGGTGTCACCGTCAGCGGCCAAGGCAAGACCATCAACCGAATCCAACATACTTCGGCGCTCTCCACAGCAGCCCTTCAATCCCAGAGCAACAAGTCGCTAGCTCGTCTCCTAGAAGCCATTCCTGGTGTCAGTTCGATCAAGAGCGGGGCAACCATCTCCAAGCCGGTCATCCAGGGAATGCACAGTAGCCGAATCCTGCTAATTAACAACGGTGTCCGCCTCGAAAGCCAAAGCTGGGGTGCTGATCACGCTCCCGAAGTAGACCATACAGGCGCTGGGCTCGTGGAAGTCATCAAGGGCGCAGAGGCTGTTCGTTACGGAGCTGGCGCTCTTGGCGGTGTCGTCCTCGTCAATCCATCGCCACTACCTTCGAGTCAAGAGCTATCCTACCGTGGACATACCAATGTCGGCTACGTCTCTAACGGCAGAGGCTTCGACGCCTCTGGAAGTATCGAAGCAGGACTACGAGGTGCCGGCCTTCGACTCCATGGTATGTACCGCCGTGCTGGCGACTACTCCACAGCCGAATATCTGCTGAACAACACGGGACTAGAGGAATGGAGCGGCTCGGTCTACACTGGATACAAGACCGACCGACTACGTGCTACCCTCTACGGTAGCCTCTATTCCACCGAGAGTGGCATCTTCATCGGCTCGCATATAGGTGATCTCTTCGAGCTCCAACAAGTCTTCGATACCGGGCGTCCTAATGATATCAACATCTCACCATTCTCATACAAGATCAAAGCTCCCCGACAAAAGTCCCGACATACGCTGGTCAAGGGCGACGTGCTCTGGCAAATCCAGGACCAACAAGAGCTTCATCTCTGGGCCGCTTACCAAGACAACCACCGTCAGGAATATGAAAACCGCAAGGTAGAAGCTTGGACGCAGACCCCCGTGATGGATCTTCACCTGATGACTTACACGACTGATCTCCTGTGGCGCCTGCAGTGGAGCCGAAGCGGATGGGAGACGCAGGTCGGACTATCCCATCTCTACCAGAAGAATACCAATCAGCCCGGCACGGCAGCTACGCCATTCATCCCCAACTTTGCGACACTCAACCTCGGCGCTTACCTGGTACAGAAGGCGAGCTTCGATGCACTTGCCCTCGAAGCTGGCCTGCGCTACGACCACCGTATCACCGATGCGGCGGGTCGTGACTGGCGTAGACTTCGCTACGGAGATAAGAATACCTACACCAACATCACGGGAAGTCTCGCCTCCCACTACCGTATATCCGACGCACTCTCTGCACGTGCTAGCCTCGGACTTGCCTGGCGTGCCCCAGACGTCAACGAGCTCTACAGCAACGGCCTTCATCATGGTGGCTCCTGGTCACTGGGCAATCGCAACCTAAAGAGCGAGAGAGGCTACAAGGCAGTCTTCGCAGTGAAGTACCAACGTGATTGGTTGACCATCGAGCCTAGCCTCTTCTACCAGCATATTGACAATTATATCTACGACGCTCCTAATAAGACGAAGGGAGAAAATGGTATTCATGTCCACTGGAGTGGTGTCTATCCCATCTTTGCATTCGAGCAGGACAACTGTCGCTTCGTTGGTGGAGACGTGACGCTGACGGCTATGCCCACAGACGAACTCACGCTTACCGGTAAGGGAGAATGGATACGTGGACGCAACATCACCCGTCAGACTTGGCTCCCCTTCATGCCCGCTGACCGCTATACACTCGGTGCACAGTGGCTGCGCAGCTTCGGTGCACACAGCCGCTGGAGTACCAAGCTCAGCTCCGAAGGGATCTACGTGACGAAGCAGACCCGCTTCGACCCCGAGAAGGAACTTGTCTCCTCGACTCCAGATGCTTACTTCCTCCTCAACATACAGGGCGAGCTACGCTATGCCTTCGATCAGCGCCATTCCCTCAAAGTCCTTCTCTCCTCAGAGAATACCCTCAATGCGCTCTACAAAGAATACTCTGACCGCTTCCGCTACTATGCTCATTCGCCAGGACGGAGTCTAACCCTGCGAACGATACTCTACTTCTAATTCACGTTCCACACCATGATATCGACTAGATCCTTCAGACATAGCCTGCGATTCCTCCTCGGCCTCTGGGCTCTTGTCCTACCAGCTAGCCTCCTTCTCCCTTCTTGTCAGGTCAAGGCTGATGAGCCTAGCGTCGAGGACATGATCAAAGGGCACGAAGAATGGGCTCGTGCCCTCATCGTACTCCGCCTAGGACGAATGCATCCCTCGGGGAAGTATGTAGAGGCTTATGAGCAACGACACAATGATATCCTTCCCGTCTATCAGACGATTGACCTCAGACGCTCTGCAGGTGAGACGGGGAGTATCACTTACTATGGTGATCGTAAAGCCTTCGATGTCATCAAGGGCAAAGATCTCTACTACACGCTAGAGATGCGCTACTACAATGACAAGAAGGAGCTAATGAACTATCAGTTCCTCGGCTATTTCCCTGACGACATCGAGGGGAGTATGCTCCCTATCCATCAGCACTTCTTCCAGATCATGAACGTAGACCGCATCGGGAAGTTCGCCTATCCTACACATCTGGACGGACGACCTTATGAGGAGTTCACCTACCTTCTTGATGAGTCGGGGCAGAAGCAAGAAGAGACCGCACCTAACTATAAGGAGAGCGATCCCTACAAGCGCTACCGTCCTATCCACCTCAAGGGGCTATCACCTCGGATATTTAACTTTACCTACAGAGATACCGACCCGATCGAGCTCACCCTCGGAGAGAAGTACACCGATCCAAACACTAAGCAGGAGCGTACCGTTGACTTCCTCAGACAGAAGCGCTCCCTCAATCCCGCAGATCCGCTTGATCGCACGGGGCTCAAGGGTTGGTTCCAATTCGTTCACCCCGACATTGTCTTCCAGATGCAGCTCACCCTCGTACACATCACCGTAGGGAGCAAGTACATCGGGAAGGGGCCCGACAAGCTCCTAGAGTTCTATGAGCGCCATGATGCTTGGACGGTCACAGACATCAATATCAAGATCCCCTTCCGTGTCATCGCTGATGCCGACGGATCTCCAGAGCAGTGTGCCCAAGACATCGCTAAGCACACAGGAGGCTCTGCTGAGCGTATCCGCCCTGCACTCTTCGAAGGAGGGATGAGCCTCGACCCCAACTTCCGTATGTAGCAACTAAAGATCTCACACATACAATCCTAACAGTCTATGAAAACGTATCTAAGTAAACTGTCTATCTGGACGCTTGCTCTCAGTCTTACGGCTGGGCTAGCTTCCTGTGGCTCGAAGAACAACGAACCTAACACTCCGAAGCCTACGCCCACTCCTACACCGACACCCACGCCGACTCCTAAGGCTAAGAGCTTCGACTGGGCGACCTGTGAGGTGCTCATCAAGGAAGGGCACGACCATGGTCACGGCAATCTCCACGGCAACAATGTCCGCAAGGGACTTCTCTACCCTCAAGAGCAGCGCTTCACGCTCCGCAACGAAGGGAATGGGAAGGTATCTATCGTCTGGGAAGAGAAGCTTAAGACGATGCCTTACTTCCAAGCTCATCAGGGAGGCGCACTCTTCGCCCTGCTCTTCGACTTCAAGGATGCTCAGGGCAAGCCAGTCAATCAGGCACTGACCGATCTCTCGGAGCACTATCAGATCTTCTTCACGCTCTCAGATAAGGACGACAAGGGTCAGCCTTTCGAAGTGCAAGACTTCCGTACGGACAAGGCAATCCTCTGGGATCACTTCTCTCAGGCTAAGCCCAGCATTCCTGTCGGGACACCCGAAGAGAAGATCCAAGCTATGCTCGCCTACACCTACCGAGACACGAAGGATCCCTACTATCAGATGAAGGGTGATGGCGATGCCAAGGAGCATCTACTCCGTGTACCTGGCACCGAGAATGTCAATAACATCGGGCTGAAGGGGCACTTCAAGTTCCTCGACAGAGACCGTAACTGGGATGGGAAGAAGTCTGGTAACCAGCTTCCCAACTTCTATCTCAAGGTAAGCCTCAAGCACACCAAGGGCTCGAAGTTCTTCAAGGATGGCAGCAAGGGCCTGGTCAGCTCCGAGTTCTACAAGCCAGAAGCAAGCATCACATGGAGCACGGTCTTCGAGTTCCTCCTTCCCGTGCGTGTCATCGCTAATAAGAAAGACCAGTTCCACGATAGCAATCGCTACTGGAACGATATGGCCAAGGCCTTCGGCAAGACTCCTCAAGAAATGGAAGAAAATGAGAATAGCGCCGAGCCCGGCAACGACAACAGCTCCTTCCACCTGTAGTTTTACCTAAACCTATTATAATAAACCAGAATCGTATGAAACGAAACTTTGCTGTCACCCTGCTTATGGGTGCTCTGCTCCTAGGAGCTTCAGCGCTGACTTCTTGCTCGAAGGAAAACGAGCAACCCAAGCCTAAGCCCACTCCTACTCCCGAGGAGCAGCCCAAGCCTTCGAATGGTCTTCCTGAGATCACGAAGGTTACCTTCCGCATCGGGGAGTCTCACCTGCACTCCAAGAAGGGTATTCACTTCCTCGGCAACGATGCCGTCCTGAATAACCCTCTGCTGAAGCAAGAGCAGTTCATCACCTTCGTCAAGAAGGGCAATGACTGGACGCTCGAAGCTGGGTCACCCGACCGCCTCCTTGCTATCGAGATGATCCAGTACTTCCCGAAGGACATCTCCTCAGCAGCTCCAGACTACGCTCTTTGGGTCAACTACTATGATGCTCAGGGCAAGCTGGTCAATGAAGCTTATGCTGATGCCAAGGTGCGCAGTCAGTACCAGCTCTTCCTCTATCCTACCGAAGTCAAGGCCTTCGAAGGTCAAGAAGCGATCGAGTTCGATCCTAAGAACCCCAAGAACGTACTTCGCTACGAGTACTGCGACAGTGATCCTTGGAACAAGAGTGTCCAGAAGAGCATCAAGCAGGACCCCGAGGAGAAGCGTGTCAAGTGGCTACCTGACACCGAACCTATTGGTATGAAGGGCTACATGCAGTTCCCCAAGGTTTCGCACTTCAAGCTCCACCTAGCACTGTGGCACGCACCTGAGGGCAAGCTTCAAGCTGGTCAGCCTGCTCCATTCTTTGCGCCCAACGAGCAGTTCACTAAGAAGGGCAGCAAGATCTTTGAAGTCTCCTTCCCTGTATATGTCTACGGGACTCGCGAATTCACGGATGAACTACGCGTTCCCCCTAGTGGCGAACCTCTGCCCCTCGACCAACTTAGAGATGACTACAAGGCTATGGCTAACAACCTTATGAAGGGTCTCAGCTCTCAAGACTGGTTGAAGATCGCTGAAGACTTCATCCGCATCTACAAGGGTGCAGGTAGTGAAGGTGGCGGTGAAGAATTCTAGTCTTTAGATTCTTCTCCCTCCACGGAGACACCTTAAGATAAACGGGGAAGCCCCGCCCGCACTCTTCTTCGAGTGCGGGCGGGGCTTCTTGTTTCCGCAGGGTGCGGATGATGGAAGGGGGGAGGCAGGATTACTTCTTCAGGTACTTGTCGAGCCAATTGAAGTAGGTGCGCTGCCAAAGAAGAGCATTCTGCGGACGAAGAATCCAATGGTTCTCATCGGGGTAGATCAGCAGCTCGGCAGGGATACCTCGGAGCTTCGCTGCATTGAAGGCGGCCATGCCTTGGCCTGCGAGGATGCGGTAATCACGTTCGCCGTGGATGACAAGAATAGGTGTATCCCAGTTACCCACCAGCTTGTGCGGGGAGTTGGCGAAGGTGCGCTGGGCGACAGCATTGTCCTTCTCCCAAGGCGCTCCACCCATGTCCCAGTTGGCGAACCACATTTCTTCGGTCGTCATGTACTGCATCTCGAGGTTGAAGATACCGGCGTGGGCGATGAAGGCCTTGAAACGCTTCTGGTGAACACCAGCTAGGTAGAAGACCGAATAGCCCCCGTAGCTGGCACCGACACAGCCAAGACGATCGGCATCGACCCATGGCTCCTTCTTCACTTCGTCCACTGCGGTGAGGTAGTCCTGGATGTTTTGGCCCGAATAGTCGCCACTGATCTGCTCATTCCAAGCCTTGCCGAAGCTGGGTACGCCGTGACGATTAGGAGCGATGACGACATAGCCTTGCTCGGCCATTAGACGCATGTTCCAGCGGTACGAGAAGAACTGGCTGACGGCGCTCTGAGGTCCGCCCTGACAGAAGAGCAGTGCGGGGTACTTCTTGGTCTTGTCGAAGTTCGGTGGGAGGATGACCCAGACGAGCATATTGCCACCGTCGGTGGTCTTGACCCAGCGCTTCTCGACGGAGATCGGGCTGAGGCGGTCGAGGGTCACCTTATTCTCGTGGGTAAGTTGGTCTGCTCGTCCCGTCTTTGGGTCTACGAGGTAGAGGTCGGTGGGCAGGGTGTAGCTCTGTCTACCGGCAAGGAGCTTGCCCGCCTGAAGATCCAGCGACGTGTAGTCATGCATGCCGGTAGTGATCTGGCGGATCTTTCGACCCTTGAGTGCCAGCTCCCAGAGCTGAGCTTCGGCGTGCTTCGTGGCGAGGAAGAAGATGGACTTGCTGTCAGGAGACCAGACCGTCTCGTCGACATCGTATTCGAAGCCATCGGTGAGGAAGGTCTTCTTCCCCGTCTTGAGCTCTTGGATGAAGAGGCGCTTCAGGTCGGCTTCGTAGCCGTCACGCTCCATGCTGATCCAGCTGATCTTCGATCCGTCGGGAGAGAAGCGGGGATGCGTGTCGTAGCCACCATTACCCTCGGTGATATTGCGGGTCGAGCCCGAAGCCAGGTCGTAGAGGTAGATGTCGGTATTTGTAGAGAGGGAATACTCAAGTCCCGTCTTCTTGCGGGAGGAATAAGCTAGGGTCTTCCCATCGGGGCTCCAAGAGAGTTCCTCCGAACCACCGAAGGGCTTGGTAGGAGCTTCATAGGGTTCGCCTTCTAATATGTCCTTCCCCGAAGTGATCGGCTCATTCCCCACCGAAGCGATGAAGATATGGGGGATGGTCTCTACCCACTCGTCCCAATGCTTGTACATCAGGTCGGTGACGATACGACCCGTGGCCTTCGGCAGGTCAGGATATACCTCCTTCGTACTCTTGCCGAAGGGGATCTCCTTTATATAAGCCAGCTTGGTCTCATCGGGTGAGAAGAGGTAGTCGGAGAGGCCGCCTTCGATACGAGTCACCTGCTTGCGGTCGGTGCCATCGGGTGCCATCGTCCAGACTTGAGGCTCGCCACTCTCCGAAGAGATATAGCTGATGCGACGACCCTGCTGGATCCAGCGGGCTGCTTGCAGACCAGCGATGCCCTTGGTGAGCTGACGGCGACCCGTGCCATTGCTTGCGATGGAGAAGAGTTCGGTGCGGATCTTATTCTCCTTGATGTTGGGGAAGCCGACACTATAGACGATGGTCTTGCCGTCGGGCGAGAGAGACGAAGCTCCGACACGTGCTAGCGAGAGCATCATCTCGGGGGTCATGTGCTGTCCTTCGTGTGCAGAGGCGGGGATAGCGCCTGCCAAAGCCGAGGCAGCGATAAGCGCAGTAAGTTGCTTCTTGATCTTCATAGGATATATGTATAGATGTGTAAGAGCTGAGGGAGAAAGGATGCTGTCGAGATGCTAAGCGAAGTGCAGATGCAAGGCTTCCTTGAGCTTGAGCACATCGGGATTGCTCTCGGCGAGCTTACGCAGTCGGTCCTCGGGGGTGAGGATGACTTGGGCCTGCTCTTCGGGATTCTTCTCTCGAAGGGTGAGGCTGAGCGTACTATTCTGGAGCGTCGTACGCAGGAAGGTCTCTAGCTGCAGGTGCACTTCCATCACAGTTGTGCGGATAGCATCCCCTGGAGGTAGGGCCACCTCTGCCGTCGTCCCTTCGAGGAGCGTAGGGAGCTCTGCCTTGAGGATATTGCGACAGATGATCTGCTCGGGGCGAAGCTCTCGCTCGACGAAGCGCACCCAAGCTCGCTGGAGATCTTCCTCAGTGAAGGGCTGATCCTCCGTGGGGGGAGCGGGAGTAGCGGTCGAAGCTACGGCTTCGGTCTCTACGGGGGTAGCACGTCGGCGTGCCCCGAAGAGTCGCTGCGTGGGTCTGCCTGCAGGGGCAGGCGGAGTCACGCTCTCGGAGCGAGGTGCTGCGGGGGGAGTCGCAGAGCGAGGCTGAGGGGTAGGGGTACTAGGAGCGGACGCACTAGGGGCGGGCTCCGTCCTCACGGGTGCGGGAGCAGGCTGGGGTGCGACGGGCTGTGGAGCGACCTGAGGTTGGGGGTGCGACGCTACGGCATTCCCTTGGGGGGCCGTCTGGGGCGAAGGGCTGGACTGAGGTGGGCTCTGAGGCGAAGGCGCTGGGGCTAGCTCAGAGCCGGTGCGAAAAAGGGAGATCAGACTGAGGAAGCTCAGTTCTAAGAGGAGACGGCGGTTGGTCGCTGTCCGATACTGCTGATCGGCCTGCACAAGGGTCTTCAGTGCGCCAAAGAGGCTGGCGGCGGGGCACTGCTGGGCGATACGCTGGTAGGAGGCAGCCACCTCGGCGGGCTTCTCCAGCAGAGAGAGCGTGTCGGGGTGCTGAGCCACTAAGAGGTCTCTGACGAAGGACGAGAGCCCCGAGAGGATCGTTTGCCCCTCGAAGCCCTTACCGAGCAGCTCATCCAGCAGGAGAAGCAATCCCCGATAATCCCCCGCTAAGAGGAGCTCGAAGGTGCGGATGAAGTACGTATAGTCGAGGACATTCAGGCTCTCGAGGGCATGCTCATAGGTAATATGTCCGCCAGCGAAGCTCGCTATGCGGTCAAACATGGAGAGCGCATCTCGCATCCCGCCATCCGCCTTCTCAGCGATCAGTCCGAGTGCAGCTTCTTCGGCCTCGATGCCTTCGCTCTCAGCCACATACTTCAGATGCTGGGTGATGTCGGGGACGGTGATCCGCTTGAAGTCATAGATCTGACAGCGGGAGAGGATCGTGGGCAGGATCTTATGCTTCTCCGTCGTAGCGAGGATGAAGATCGCATAGGAGGGGGGCTCTTCGAGGGTCTTGAGGAAGGCATTGAAGGCCGCCGAGGAGAGCATGTGCACCTCGTCGATGATGTAGACCTTGTAGCGCCCCAGAGCGGGAGGCATGAGCACCTGCTCGGTGAGCTGGCGGATATCCTCGACGGAATTATTGGACGCAGCGTCCAGCTCGAAGATATTGAAGGAGCGCTGCTCGTTGAAGGCTCGGCAACTCTCACACGCATTGCACGCCTCGCCTTCGGGGGAGAGGTTCATGCAGTTGATGGTCTTAGCTAGCACTCGGGCCGCCGTGGTCTTCCCGACCCCTCGAGGTCCACAGAAGAGGTAGGCATGAGAGAGCTTGCCCGAGAGTACCGCCGTACGGAGCGTAGAGGCCATAGCCCCTTGGCCTACGATACTCTGGAAGGTATCGGGGCGGTACTTGCGTGCGGAGACGACGTAGTGGTCTGTCATTAGTTTGTTCTCGATGCTAGGAGTTCGTCCTCAGGGTAAAACCACCCATTTCGGAGCGTAGGAACAAAGATACGTATTAGGGTCGGAAAACGACCTACCGTAGGTCGCCGAAAAAACCTACTGTGGGTCGCATCGACGACCTACTGTGGGTCGGTCAGGCGACCCACAGTAGGTTTTCTTTGCCCCCCACTTAGGGCTCTTCCTCCGAGGCATCGAAAAGGTCAAGGTAAGATCATCGGAGCGAGTCGCTTCCTCTACTTTTCGTATCTTTGTGGCAGTCTATACCCATAGTGGGTGAGACACCACATTCGATCAATCAATATCCTTTAGTCCAAGAAGACAGAAATAGCGTATGGGAAGAGTCCTCATTATCGGTGCCGGCGGTGTCGGCACGGTAGTGGCCAAGAAGGTGGCACAGAATAGCGACGTATTCACTGAGATCATGCTCGCTAGCCGCACCAAGAGTAAGTGCGATAAGATCGCCTCCGAAATCACCAACGTCAAGATCCAGACGGCTGCCGTCGATGCTGACAACGTGCCCGAGCTAGTGGCCCTGATGAAGGCCTTCAAGCCCGAGCTCGTCATCAACGTAGCCCTACCCTATCAGGATCTCCACATCATGGATGCCTGCCTAGAGGCTGGTGTGAACTACCTCGACACGGCGAACTATGAGCCGCTGGACGAAGCGAAGTTTGAGTACAGCTGGCAGTGGGCCTATAAGCAGCGCTTCGAGGAAGCGGGGCTGACGGCTATCCTCGGCTGTGGCTTCGACCCTGGAGTCACGGGGGTCTTCACCGCCTATGCGGCCAAGCATCACTTCGACGAGATCCACTACCTCGATATCGTCGACTGCAATGGAGGCGACCACCACAAGGCCTTCGCTACGAACTTCAACCCCGAGATCAACATCCGTGAGATCACCCAGAAGGGGAAGTACTACGAAGATGGCCAGTGGCGCGAGACCGAGCCTCAGGAGATCCACAAGCCTCTGACCTACCCAGGTATCGGTGTCCGTGAATCCTACCTCCTCTACCACGAAGAGCTGGAGTCGCTCGTCAAGAACTACCCCACCCTGCGTCGTGCACGCTTCTGGATGACCTTCGGGCAGGAATACCTCACCCACCTACGCGTCATGCAGAATATCGGGATCACCCGCATCGACCCCGTCCTCTACAACGGTGTAGAGATCGTGCCTATCCAGTTCCTCAAGGCCATCCTCCCCAATCCTGGAGAGCTCGGTGAGAACTACACCGGCGAGACCTCCATCGGTTGCCGTATCCGTGGTATCAAGGACGGCAAGGAGAGGACTTACTACGTCTGGAACAACTGCAGCCATCAGGCCGCTTATCAGGAGACGGGCGCTCAGGGCGTAAGCTACACGACGGGCGTACCCGCTACCATCGGCGCGCTGATGTTCTTCAAGGGGCTCTGGCGCCGCCCAGGGGTCTACAACGTCGAGGAATTCGACCCAGATCCCTTCATGGAGCAACTCATGAAGCAGGGTCTGCCCTGGCATGAGCAGTTCGACATCGACCTCGAACTCTGATCTCTCCTCACACATCCAAGCACACATGACAGAGGCTGTATCCTTCGCTTAATCCCCACTGGGGACAAGGTCAGGGTACAGCCTCTGCCTTTACCATACACCTCACACATCACACACATCTTTTCTTCTACCGATCATGAATGTCCTACTCATCGTAGACCCTCAGAACGATTTCATCACAGGTAGCCTCCCCGTCCCAGGAGCTGCCGCAGCTATGGACTACATCACCGCTTGGACCCGAGAGCACCATGCGGAGTACGATGCCATCGTCGTCACAATGGACCAGCATCCTGCTGATCACTGTAGCTTCGACGTACAGGGTGGCCAGTGGCCCATCCACTGCATACGCTTCACCGTCGGGGCAGCCCTCTATCCCCCACTAGCGGATGTCATCATGGATCTCAAGCGCAAGGGCATGAACGTACTCTTCATCCCCAAGGCGATGACCCGCCAGAAGGATGCCTACAGCGCCTTCCATGATGCCGTGCCCGACCTACTGATGAATGCCATGCGCATCGACATAGCAGGTCTAGCTGGTGACTACTGCGTCAAGTGCACCATCGAAGACCTACGTCGCCTGCTCTACACCACAGAGATCCGCACCATCGACGAAGGGATCGCTTGGATCGGAGAGCCGCAGCCCCTCCTCTAGTCCCCACACACTACACGACTAGCTAAACCATACGACAATGAAACGATTTATCGCTACCCTTAGCCTCCTAGCTATGCTCGCAGCCTGTCACTCCTCCTCGACGAAGGAGAACCCGCTACTCACAGAGAGCACCCTAGACTATCAAGCTCCTGACTTCACCAAGATCCGTCCCGAGCACTTCATCCCTGCCATCGAAGAGGGGATACGCATCCAGCTGGCCGAGATCGACAGCATCACGCAGAATGCAGAAGCTCCCACCTTCGAGAACACAGTCCTCGCCTATGAGAAGTCAGGACGACTCCTCGCTCGTGCGACCTCCATCCTCTCGGGGCTTGTCGGTGCCGACGGCACGGAGGAGCTGCAGAAGATCGACGAGGAGACGACCCCCATGCTCTCCGATCATCAGGATGCCCTCCTGCTGAACGAGAAGCTCTTCGCCCGCATCAAGGCCGTCTACGATCAGCGCTCTAGTCTCCAAGGCGAAGACCTTCGCCTCACCGAAGTGATCTATGATCAGTTCGTCCACGAAGGTGCCCTTCTCTCCCCCCAAGACAAGGAGGAGCTCAAGAAGATCAACAGCGAGATCGCCGTCCTTCAGACCAAGTTCACCAATCAAGTGAATGCAGGGACTAAGGCCGCTGCCGTCCTCGTAGATCGAGTAGAAGAGCTCGATGGTCTCTCCGAAGAAGCCATCGCTCGTGCTGCCGAAGCGGCTACCCAGTCTGGGCAGAAGGGCAAGTACCTCCTCGAGCAAACCAACACCACTCGTCCTGGCTACATCGCCGAGCTGAACAACCGAGACCTGCGTCGTCGTGTGCTCGAAGCCTCCCTCAATCGCTGCTCAGCAGCCGATAGCACGGGCACGCATGCCACGATCACCCGCATCGCAGAGCTTCGTGCTTCCAAGGCGAAGCTCCTTGGCTTCCCCAGCTTCTCCGCTTGGGCACTAAGCGATCAGATGGCTCAGCGTCCCGAGGCCGTCCTGCGCCTAGTCGATCAGCTCGCTCCAGCCTGCCGCACCAAGGTCGCCGAAGATGCAGCCGAGCTACAAGCCTTCGCTCAAAAGACCGAGGGCAAGGAGTTCAAGCTTGAGGCTTGGGACTGGGACTATTATGCAGAACGTCTGAAGAAGGAGAAGTTCGACCTCAATGAGGCTGACCTCAAACCCTACTTCGTCCTAGATAGTGTCCTAGAGAATGGGATCTTCTTCGCTGCTAACCGCCTCTATGGCCTGACCTTCAAGCCTCGCCCCGACATCCCCGTCTACGCAGATGGGGTGAAGGTCTATGAGGTCTTCGACAAGGACAACACTCCTCTAGCCCTCTTCTACACCGACTACTTCCGTCGTCCTACCAAGACAGGTGGTGCTTGGATGTCCAACTTCGTCCAGCAGAGCACGCTCTTCGGTACGAAGCCTGTCATCTACAACGTCTGCAACTTCCCCGCCCCTGCCAAGGGTGCTCCTGCCTTCCTCTCTTCGGACAACGTCGAGACGATGTTCCATGAGTTCGGGCACGCACTCCACGGGATCTTCGCTTCGCAGAAGTACGAGACCCTCTCGGGGACAAATACCCCACGAGACTTCGTCGAGATGCCTTCGCAGTTCAATGAGCATTGGATGACTGACTCCGTCGTCCTTCACAACTACGCACGTCACTACAAGACGGGTGAGCCTATGCCACAGGAACTGATCGACAAGTTCAAGGCTTCGGCGAACTTCGGGCAGTCCTATGCACTCGGTGAGAATCTCGCTTCCGTCACCATCGATATGGCATGGGGACTTCTCCCTGCTGGAACTAAGATCACCGATGTGGATGCCTTCGAGCGTGAAGCGCTCACCAAGTCAGGCCTTCCCTTCACCCTAGTACCTCCCCGCTACCGCTCGGCCTACTATCTCCATGTCTTCGGTGGTGGCTATGCCTCGGGCTACTATTCGTACCTCTGGACCGAAGTCCTTGATGACAACATCTTCGACTGGTTCCAGGCGCATGGCGGTATGACCCGTGAGAATGGTCAGCGCTTCCGTGACCTCGTCATCTCACGAGGCAACACGAAGCCCGTCGGCACGTTCTTCACCGAATTCACAGGCCTCACCGAGCCCGACATGTTGAGCCTGCTGCGCTCACGTGGCCTCGCAAAGTAAGCCCCGACCTCCCCAAATAGCCAGCCCCGAGCATCAGACAGTCTGATGCTCGGGGCTGACTCATTTCTATTATCTGGGTAGGAAAATCGCCTTCGTCTCCATTCCTCAAGAAGAGTTCCAAAGACCGCTCATTTCACCTGCCTTCATTTCGCTCCATCGAAGGGCGAGACTTCCCGCTCACCAAGCGGGATCTACCGCTCCTTTCTCCCCTTCTTCCCCAAGGGCAAAAAAGTGACCTTCGGTAGGTCGCAAGAAAAACCTACTGTAGGTCGTCTCATCGACCCACGGTAGGTCGTCGAGGCGACCCACAGTAGGTTTCAAAACCGATCTACGGTAGGCTGCATTTCTCTTCCCTTATTAGTGGGAACGAGAGGGGCAATGATTAGGGGCTGAATATGCCTTAGTCGAAGAGGGTGAAGGGATCTTGCTCGGCGAAGTAAAGGTGCGTGTAGCCAGCTAAGACATTTCCCTTGCGGTAGAGGAGCGTTGGCGCTGACTCATCCCGAGCCGTCAGCTGATGACCTACCGTCTCTTCTCCTCCTACTCCAGAGACAATGCTGGAGTAGTGGAACTCATGCCCTCGCCACTCTGAGCCTCCGACATAGACCTTGCGGTAGCCGAGCTTGAGGCGCATCCCTTCCATCGTAGCCTCAAGGTCAAGCACGCCACACATCGGATAGCTTGCTCCTTCCTCATCACGGATAGCCCGACAGAGGTACATCATCCCACCACACTCCGCTAGGATCTTCCCCCCTGCCGCTGCATGGTCCTGGATACTTCGTCGGGTCTGCTCTGCTTTGGAGAGCTCCGAGAGGTAGAACTCTGGATAGCCCCCAGGTAAGTACAAGAGATCACACTCAGGTAAAGCCTCATCCCTTAGCGGAGAGAAGAAGACCACTTCCCCGAAGTCCCGAAGGCGATGCACATTCTCCTCATAGATGAAGTTGAACGCTTCATCCCGAGCGATAGCAATGCGCCGAGAAGAGGCGGGGCGAGAAAGCTCTTCCTCGATCAGCTCGGGGCGAGGACGGGTACATAAAGCGATGAGCTGATCCAGATCAACGTGCTCTTCGAGCATCTGGGCTACCTCTTCGGGGAGCGCATCCATACGCCCCAGTTCCTCGAGCGATAGGCCAAGGTGACGTGAAGGGATCTCTAGGAGCTTGGTCTTGGGGATATAGCCTAAGGGACATACCCCAGCGTCCTCTGCAGCCTCACGCAGGAAGCGGTAATGATTCTCCGATGCCACCCGATTGAAGACCACCCCGACGACCTCCGTATCTTGACGGAAGTGCTTGAAGCCATAGAGTAGTGCCCCGACGGAATAAGCCGACGAACGAGCATCGACCAGAAGCACCGTAGGAATAGCTACCGTCCGTGCTACCTCGGCCGAAGAGCCGTGCATCCGCACATAGCCATCATAGAGCCCCATGACCCCCTCGACGACGACAGCATCAGCCGTCTGGGTATGTCGTGCATAGACGGCACGTACATGCTCGGGGCTCATCATGAAGAGATCGAGGTTGATCGACGAACTACCACTCGCTAGGTGATGGAACTTCGGGTCGATGTAGTCAGGCCCACACTTAAAGCTCTGTACCGTGAGTCCCCGCTTCTTCAAAGCACGAAGAAGTCCGAGGGTAAAGGTAGTCTTGCCACTGCCCGAAGAGCCAGCAGCCACAAGCAGTTGGGGGATAAAAGGTGAAGAAGTCATAGGGGTAAGGTTTGGTTGGGGAAGAAGGGAGATCTTAGAGCGTGCCCTGCCAGAGGAAATAGCCCTTCCCCTCAAAGGAGTCTAATGGTAGAGGCTCCTTTGATAGAGCGTAGAGGGCTGCACCCGAGCCTGTCATCAGAGCGAAGTCCGCCCCTAGGTCGTAGAGCTTCTCTTTGATCTCCTTCAGCTCTGGGTAGCGAGGGAAAAGGCTAGGCTCAAAGTCATTGATCACAGCCGAGGGCCAAGAGGTGATAGGCTCGCTGAGGAGTACGTCGAGGGAGGTCTCCATCGGCTTGATCGGGAGGAGACCACGGAAGGCTTCGGCAGTGGAGATATGGATCTCGGGCTTGACGATCGTTAGGTGATAGCCTTCGAGCTGGGGGAGGGAAAGGGGCGAAAGCAGCTCGCCTATTCCTCGACCCAAAGCGGGCTGATTGCGCACGAAGATAGGGCAGTCCGCTCCGAGCTGCACGGCTATACGCTCCAGCTCCTCGGGGGAGAATCCGAGGGAGCAGAGCTCATTGACAGCAGTGAGGGTGAAGGAAGCATCTGCCGATCCACCACCCATACCTGCTCCCGAAGGGATATGCTTCGTAAGGCGAAGGGAGAGCGCAGGGAAGGGACGGACAGCACGAAGGGCTCTCACGGCACGAAGTACAAGGTTGTCACTCAGTGCTCCCGTCTCGATAGCTCCCACGACTTCTAGTTGATCCTCCGTAGCATCGTCTGCTAGGGAGATCTCAAGGACATCGCAGAGGGGAATAGGGAGGAAGCCCGTCTCCAGCAGATGGTAACCATCGGAGCGGCGACCTGTGATGAAGAGACCAAGATTGATCTTGGCATTAGGATAGACGATCATACTCTTGTCTTGCATGCGCTATACGATCTATATGTATAAAAGCAGCGAGACTCCTCAAGAATTACTTCTTAAGGAGTCTCGCTCTCTTTCTTTGTACGCGGGATGAGATTTGAACTCACACGCCGTAACCGGCACTACCCCCTCAAAGTAGCGTGTCTACCAATTTCACCACCCGCGTATTTGAAGCTTTGCAAACTTGAGACGCTTAGCGTCAGGTTGTGCCCAGGACAGGAATCGAACCTGCACGTCTTTTGAACACTCGCACCTGAAACGAGCGCGTCTACCAATTCCGCCACCTGGGCTGACCCGTTTGCACTGCAAAGGTACAACAAAAATCGAAACGACCAAACATCCACCGATATTACTTGTACCTAGCGACGCTTCTTGGGGCTACTTCTCCTCGTCTGTAGAGAAGATCTGGATACGGCTAGAACGCTTAGGGCGAACACGTTCACGTCCCTCTTCGTCTCGGTAACGGAAGCGATCATTGGGCCACAGACCACCTTCTTTTTTCTTCTCGGAGTATTCTCTGCGAGGGCCTCTTTCATCCCGAGGACGATCATCAGCAGGGCGAGGACGACGGGGACGATCCGAAGATGAAGCACGATCAAAGTCACGCTCACGGCGAGGGCGACTAGGGCGATCGGCACGTTCGGGGCGATCAGTGCGACTGGATCGGTCAAAACTATCGGGTCTATCGGTGCGCTCTCTGCGGTCACGGTCGGGGCGGTCAGTGCGGCTGGATCGGTCAAAACGTTCCCCTCTCTCGGGGCGATCTCTGCGATCATGGTCGGGGCGCTCCGTTCGGTCAGGACGATCGGAGCGGTCGAAGGATCTCTTAGGGCGGTCAAACTCTCGACGAGGACGCTCGGAGCGTGGAGCACGCTCACGGCGGGGAGCCTCGGGGCGATCTTCGCCTCCTCGCTCACGCTTGTAGTCCTCACGCTTCCCAGCGAAGAGCTCATAGCCACGGAGCTCGCACTCCAGAGAGCCGTTGAGCATCTTGATACGGACATTCTGTCTGAGACCTATGGAGTCAAAGTGCTCAGGCTTGTAGGCGATGATCCACGCCTTAGAGCCAGCATAGTTATGCTTGAGGCGCTCACCGATCATTCGGTAGAGGTCTTCTATGGAGCGTGGACGCAGACGCTCGCCATAGGGCGGATTGGTCACGAGGAGGACGGGTGCCTCGGGAGCAGGGCAGTCCTGCATGGCTCGATGGGCGACGGTGATGATGTCATCGAGGCCTGCCGTGCGGACATTGTAGCGAGCGACCTTGACGGCCTCGATCGAATTGTCCGAGCCATAGATATGATGCTCGAAGGGGCGAAGGAGCGAAGCAGCCTCCTCCTTGACTAGATCGAAGAGCCCTGCATCGTAGTCCAGCCAGCGCTGGAAGGCGAAGCTTCGGCGGAAGGAGCCTGGAGCAATCCCTCGGGCAATGAGTGCGGCCTCGATGAGGAGCGTCCCCGAGCCACACATAGGATCGACGAAGTCCGTCGAGCCGTCCCAGTCCGCCAGCATCAAGATACCAGCGGCGAGCACTTCACTCATCGGAGCCTCTGTCTGAGCCACACGCCAGCCACGCTTGTGAAGGCTTTCTCCCGAGCTATCCAGCGCTAGGGTCACCTCGTCATGGGCGATATGGATGTGGAAGAGGCGATCGGGATTGTCCAGACGCACCGAAGGGCGATTCTCTCCACGCTCTACGAAGTAGTCGACGAGCGCATCCTTGGCACGATAGCCTACGTACTTACTGTGGGTGAAGGCCTCCGAATAGACTACGGTATCGAAAGCGAAGCTATCTCCTGACCGCATCCAAGCACTCCAGTCCAGGCGCTTGAGCTGGGCATAGAGTTCATCGGGGTTCGTCGCTCGGAAGGTAGCGATAGGCAGGAGGATACGCAGGGCAGTGCGCAGGCAGTAGTTTGCCTTGTAGAGGAGTTTCTTGTCTCCGGTGAAGGAGACCATGCGGCGCCCTTCCTCTATATCTGTCGCTCCTAGAGCTTCAAGTTCTTTGGCCAAGACGGGCTCTAGAGCTTGTAGCGTCTTAGCGATCATGCGAGATTCTTGCTTCATCTGATTTTTTGTCGGGATGGGGAGATAGCCCCACGGCATAAAGATACGACTCTCCCTGCGAAGGCTTCCCCAGCGATCGAAGAGTCTCTTCCAGAGGGCACATCTAGAGTCCCAGCTGGATATATAAGAAAGAGGTCTGACGTAGTGCTCTACATCAGACCTCCCTAATTGTGTCGGGATACCAGGATTCGAACCTGGGACCCCCTGCTCCCAAAGCAGGTGCGCTAACCGGACTGCGCTACATCCCGAGCTAGGCTTTTGGCACAGAAGCTGTGCTATCTTCTCATCGGGGAGAAGGATGACACAGCTCCTTTAAGCGGTATGGACGGGACTCGAACCCGCGACCCCCTGCGTGACAGGCAGGTATTCTAACCAGCTGAACTACCACACCGTGCTTGGCCGTTTTGCCTTTTGACGTTGCAAAGATACTACTTTTTCCGATACCTGCAAATATCCCCAACACTTCGTCCCCTATTCAGAGGGAAAAATGCCAGCTGAAGACAAAAGACTCCTTATAAGAAGCCCCCTCACCCTCTTCTCTATGGAACTATCACCTAAGGGATAATCCCATACATCCGGAGCTTAATAGCAGAAATCGTACCTGCTTCACGTACCGCCCCTAAGACACACTCTAGATGCTCTTGGGTTAGTGCTCCACAGAAAGTTGCAGAGGAAAGCTGAGAGCCACACACCCGCATCAGAGACGTGCAGTCGATAAAGCTATTATGAGAGAGGAAGCTATAGGCGGACTTACCTATGGGATAATGGTATAGCCGCACATTGTAGGGAAGCTTCTGGTTCACTCCAGAGTTAAACACCACGCCCCCATACGCATTTCCCGAGTCATCCCAACCAAGAATCACGAAGAACTTATTTCTAGATGAATACCCATCTTTAGGGACAATTCCATTAGCCCGATCCATAGCAATATAGTGGACAGAACCAATAGATGTAACTCCTGCATCCATCAGAGCACCTCCTTCTCGATGGCTTGCCACTCTAGCTGTTCCTTCAAATAAGGAAGTCCAGCCTTATCCAGCCCCCCTTCAAGAGCGATCGCCTCTGAGCTAATCACATTGCAATGTTGCGTCCCGTTAAAAGCTACTCCATGAGATAGAGTCTTAAGTTCGGTGAAACTCTTCGAAGCATACGTGGCTATCGCCTCGTCAAGGACCTCTGCCTCATGCTTGGCGATATAGTCCATATCGGGTTCCCTCAGAGGCAAGAGCACTGTAGGAGCATCTTCTCCCGCACTCCGGATCTCCCTCCACAGAGCGACAGACAGGAGAGATCGATCACCACCATTCCGAACCGCATTATATAGATTCGTCGGCACAGGTCCATAAGGCAAGGCACAGAAGTTATCCTCGACCATCTTCCTGCAGAACTTCGCTAAATAGGACCTCTCTGCGAAATAGAGGATCTTGAAAATTCGGTAATAATCTAACCCTCCAGTCCTATGAAGGATATACAACACCTTCTCAAGGAGCTGACGCTGGGCTAGAGGGAGATTTGTATTCATGCTTAATGTGGGAGTTGCACTTTAATTCCTTATTATTAGAGAGCTGTGAGCTATCACCTTTACTATGCAAAGGTATGGAAAATTGCGAGATGAATCTCCGCGCCTTGGATCAGCACACCCTCGACATTAGCGAGGAGGGGTTACAAACTCAATTTCAGGAGAAGACCACCAAACAAAAAAGAGGGAGTCGAAACTCCCTCTTCCGTTGTTGTCTCGCAAGGATTCGAACCTTGACAAACAGAACCAAAACCTGTTGTGCTACCATTACACCACGAGACAAGCCCTTCCATTCCATGACAAACTCACCAGAAGCGCACGAAATGCAGTGCAAAGATAGTACATCAGACTCATTCGAGCAATACCCATCCGTTCACCCCCTTTGGAGACGTGCCCGATAGAAGGCAAAAGAGCGGAGGAGAAAGCGCCCCAAACTAAAGGCGCACATCCGACCCTCGGTGAAGAAGATCGGGGCCGCTCTTCCCCCATCGCCACGGGCTGCATCTACGCCTCAGTAGGAGGCGGCTCACAGACGGGGATTTCTCCCCTCAGACCTGCCCGAAAGCAAGGGAACTAGGACAGCCCCCAAATAAAACCTACTGTAGGTCGCCCTTGCGACCCACGGTAGGTCGGTGAGACGACCCACAGTAGGTTTTATCGACGACCTACCGTGGGTCGTTTTTCCACCCCTCTTGAGAGTCCATTATAAAGGGGAAATACGGCCCTACGCCGAAGGGCTGAAACATCATCCAGCAAGAAGCTATATCATCAAGGCTCACGTCACGGGTGATCGGTCTTCGATCCTAGTGCGCAATCCAAGGAAATCGCCAAGAGAGGGAGGGCACTACGAACAAAGCCTCCTCACGGCACTCCCCCTCGAAGATCACACACTAGGGATGGAGCATCTCCCCGATCACTCAGCGGGGAGAATTATGTACCTTTGTGCGGGTAAAAGGTGCAGCGATCATGCCCCTTGCCCCGAGACAACGAATGGTAGGACACCCTCTTAGATGATAGTCACCTTCTCCATCGAATATCGAGCACATCCGAATGAGTGGATATGGCTCGAGAGACAGCCATCTCCCGACTCTTCCCTAGACGCTACGAAGGCCTTCCCACTCGAAGACCTAGGCGACGGACGCTGGCAAACGACCCTTGACCTCCCCCACCCCTCTTCTTTCCGCTACAGCTATTACCTCGGTGACTCCGAGGGGGAGCCACTACGTCGTGAGTGGCGGATCAAGCACACGCTCCCAAGCCTTGAGGGAGGGGAACATCTCTTCACCCAAGATCGCTGGATCGATCAGCCCGCAGATGCCCCGAGCTTCTCACGGGCACTTTGTGATGTCCTTCGGCATCGCTCCTGCTCTTCGGACGACCTCGCTCTAGGCACGCCTTACCTAGCTTTCTCGGTCTTTGCTCCCGATCTGCGCCCCGAGGAAGGGCTCTTCATCTTAGGTTCATCTCCTCAGCTTGGCTCGTGGGATGCCTCCGAAGCACAGCCCCTCAGCTATCAAGGGCAAGGGCGCTGGACGATCAGCCTTCCCCTCCCCCTAGAGACAGCATCCAGCGAAGGGCAGACCCTTAGCTACAAGTATCTGATCCGCACGGCAGAAGGCGGATGGCTCTGGGAAGAAGGAGCAAATAGACAGGCTCAGCTTCCTACGGGATCGAGCTACGACGGGATCCACTTCCAGGACAGCTTCCTCCACCTCCCCACTCGCTCGACCCGCACGGCGGGCATCGTGGCTCCGCTCTTCTCTCTGAGGAGCGAGCACGACTGGGGCATCGGGGACTTCGCCACGCTTCGTGAGGCGATCGACCTCGTGGCCGAAGCCGAGATGCACGCCCTACAGCTCCTACCGATCAACGACACGACCTTCACCCGAGACAAGGGCGATTCCTACCCCTACAATGCGATCTCGGTCGATGCCCTACACCCCATATATATAGATCCCGCTGAGCTGGGAGCTCTGTCCGATCCAGCCCAGCAGCAGGCTTTTGAAGCGGAGGCCGCTGAGCTACGTGCGCTTCCCCAAGTAGACTACCCTCGAGTGCTCGCACTCAAGGAGCGGTATCTAAGACGAGTCTTCGCCGAGCAGGGACAAGCAGATCTATCGAGCCCGCTTTTCCAGAGCTTCTTCACCGAGTCCGAGCACTGGCTCCGCCCCTATGCACTCTACTGCGTGCTGAGGGATCGCCATCCAGGCTTAGCCCCAGAGCGGTGGACGGGCTGGGAGCAGTACGATGCCCAGCGAGCGAAGACCTTCGCCGAAGAGGCTGAGGTGCGTGAAGAGATCCATTACTACTATTGGCTACAGTTCGTCCTCGACCGCCAGCTACGAGCGGTGCGCCGCTATGCCGAAGAGAAGAGGGTCTTCCTCAAGGGAGACCTTCCTATCGGAGTAGCCCCCCACGGGGTAGATGTCTGGATCGACCCTAGCCTCTTCCACACCGATCAGTCGGCAGGAGCTCCGCCCGATGACTTCGCAGCAGACGGGCAGAACTGGGGCTTCCCCACCTACGACTGGGAGCGCATGCAGACGGATGACTTCCTCTGGTGGCGCAAGCGCTTTGCCCGCCAAGCGCACTACTTCCATGCCTTCCGCATCGACCATATCCTCGGGTTCTTCCGCATCTGGGAAGTTCCCCGATCGGAGCACTCGGGACTCTTGGGGCACTTCCATCCCGCCCATCCCTATACACTTGGGGAATGGCAGGAGCTCCTCGAAGTAGACTATCCCGTAGAGCTACTGACTGAGCCACTGATCCACCGAGCAGATATCACTGAACTCCTCGGGGAGAAGACCCTCGACACGCTCTGTCAGCAGGGCTATCTGAAGGAGACTTCAGTCGAAGGCCTCTACCACCTTGCCCACACGAAGCAGCGTGACTACGACCAGCCTCAGCTCAAGGAAGCCCTTGGAGAAGAGGCTTGTCTCCAGCTCCAGCAGCTATGCACCGAGACGGCACTCATCCGTGATCCGTATAGCGAAGGTTACCACCCTAGGATCGCCCTAGAGCGCAGCCGCCTCTTCGGACGGTGGAGTCCAGAGCTCCAAGGACGATGGCGAGCGATCAGCGGAGACTTCTTCTATGTCCGACACAATGAGCTCTTCCAGACGACAGCCCTCCGACGGCTGGGTGCACTCATCGAGCACACGGACCTCCTCCTCTGCGCCGAGGATCTGGGGATGATCCCCGCCACTGTACCTGCCGTGCTGGAGGCACTGCAGATCCTCTCCCTCGAGCTGGAGCGCATGCCTAAGAGCTTCACCCCGACGGGCTGGGCACACCCCGACACCTTCCCCACCCGCTCCATCGCCACGACCTCCACGCATGATATGCCCTCCCTGAGAGGTTGGTGGGCTTCACTCCCCGCAAGCGAGCAGGAGCGCTACCAGCGAGAAGAGCTGAGACAAGAAGAGCCCCTCCGTCTGGAGGAGCTCTATCGGAAGATCATCGAGGCGCATCTCGCTTCGCCCGCTATGGCTACGATCCTTCCCCTGTCCGACTGGATGAGCCTAGAGCCCCGTCTCTGGCTGACCAGCCCCGAGGCCGAGCAGATCAATCACCCCGAAGATCCAGCGCAGTACTGGAGCTACCGCTTCCCCCTCAGTGTCTCAGCGCTGAGCGAGCAGTATCCTGAATGGCTCTGCCTCATCAAGCAACTCATCTCCCAATCCCAAAGAATATAAAGCCTATGATGGAGCGACTCTACGTCCTAGAGGAGGCCGATGTCCAAGAGTTCATCGGTGTCAACCGAGCGAACCTCGTCACGCTACAAAGCCTCTTCCCTAAGACGAAGCTACGCATTCACCAAAATGTCATCAAGGTACTTGGCGAAGACCAAGCCGCCGAAGAGCTCCTACACATCCTCTCCTCTCTAGAGCAGATATGTAGCCGCTACAATCAGCTCACCGAAGCGCAGATCATCGACACCGTACGTCGCCATCGCAGCAAGAAGAGTGGCGAAGATGCTCCCTCGACTACCGAGAGCGACGTCCTCATCTACGGTGTCCATGGCAAGGCCATTCTCCCCCGAGGTGATCGCCAGCGTCGCATGGTACGAGAGTTTGCCTCCCGAGACCTCTGCTTCGCCACGGGAGCCGCTGGATCGGGGAAGACCTTCCTCGCCATCTGCCTTGCAGTGAAAGCCCTGAAGTCCAAGCAAGTGCGCCGCATCATCCTCTCCCGCCCTGCAGTAGAGGCCGGTGAGAAGCTCGGCTTCCTTCCTGGGGAGATGAAGGACAAGCTCGACCCCTACCTCCAGCCTCTATATGATGCACTGGGCGAACTGATCCCAGCCCCCAAGCTCAAGGACCTCATCGACACGGGTGTCATTCAGATAGCTCCGCTGGCCTTCATGCGTGGACGCACGCTTAGCGATGCGATCATCATCCTCGACGAAGCGCAGAACACGACTCCCCAACAGATGAAGATGTTCCTCACCCGCCTTGGGATGAACTCCAAGATGATCGTCACGGGCGACTTCACCCAGATCGACCTCCCTCGGGGCATCACCTCAGGGCTCAAGGATGCACTCGAGAAGCTCCATCATCTCAAAAGCATTAGCTTCATTCACTTCGAGAAGACCGATATCGTCCGCCACCCACTCGTGGCTGAGATCGTAGAGGTCTACGACGCTCTAGACAAGAAAGAAGAGCGCTCCTCCCAGACCCCCTCCTAGCCTCTTTTCACTCCAATTCTCATACAAGCATACATAACTATGGCACAGACGCTCGTCCACACCGACTTTCATTTCCCAAATCAAGAGCGAGTCTATCATGGCAAGGTCCGTGATGTCTACTTCCTCTCAGGCGACAAGGTAGCGATGATCGCTACCGACCGTATCTCCGCCTTCGACGTGATCCTCCCCAAGGGCATTCCCCACAAGGGACAGGTGCTCAATCAGATCGCTACGTACTTCCTCGAAGCCACCCGAGACATCGTCCCCAACTGGCTGATCTCTTCCCCCGATCCCATGGTCTCTCTGGGGCATCGCTGCGAACCCTTCCGCGTGGAGATGGTCATCCGTGGCTACCTCACGGGCTCCGCTTGGCGTGCCTATCAGGCTGGAGAGCGCACCCTCTGCGGTATCCAGCTACCCGACGGCATGCGTGAGAATGAAGCCTTCCCCAGCCCCATCATCACCCCGACAACCAAGGAAGATGTCGGGCATGACGAGAATATCTCTCGTGAAGAGATCATCCGCACGGGTCTCGTCAGCGAAGAAGACTACAAGCAGCTCGAAGCCTATACCTATGCCCTCTTCGCTCGGGGTCAGGAGATGGCTCGCCAGCGTGAGCTGATCCTCGTAGACACCAAGTATGAGTTCGGCAAGAAGGATGGCAAGATCTACCTCATCGACGAGATCCACACGCCCGACTCTTCCCGCTACTTCTATGCTGAAGGTTACGAAGAGCGCTTCGAGCGTGGCGAGGAGCAGAAGCAACTCTCCAAGGAGTTCGTCCGTCAGTGGCTCATCAAGAACGGCTTCCAAGGTCGTGAGGGTGAAGTCGTCCCCGAGATGACCGAAGCCTATTGCCAGAGCGTCACCGACCGCTACGTCGAGCTCTACGAAACAGTCACAGGTCATAAGTTCGTCGCTGAGCCCACCGACGACCTCGCAGGGCGCATCGAGCGCAATGTCCTCGAGGCTCTGAAGTAAGAGCTTCCTCTCCTCGACTACAAATGGCTAGCCCCATGATCCTCCCGAGCAAGGGTCATGGGGCTAGTGGCTCTCTAAAGAGTCGCTCTCAGAGTAAAAGGATAAAAGGAGGCAGGAAATTCAACCCTCCCAGATCAACATAGTGCACATAGACAGGTATGACCTCATAACTGAAAGCGTCTCTCTGAGCAAGGCTATCCGACACTGCCCAACGGAGTAGATCTATCCAAATCAAGCGTGGGAAAGCAAGCCTTTCTTTGCCTTCATCAACACCGATCTAATCAGGTGAAAGCAAGGCCTTCTGATATTATTTTAGGAAGTGCAATAGCCTAGGTTTCTTCCCTAGATCTCACTACCTTTGGGGCATATACAACTAACAGAACTACATTAAACGTAAGCAACACAATGAAGACAACTCCATTCACCGACATTCACAAAGCTCTAGGAGCTAAGATGCACGAGTTCGCAGGCTACGACATGCCTATCGAATATCCTACGGGGATCATCGAAGAGCACATGACCGTCGTCAAGGGCGTAGGTGTATTCGATGTCTCGCACATGGGGGAATTCTGGGTTAAGGGGCCAAATGCGCTCCAGTTCGTCCAGGATATCACCAGCAACGATGCCTCCAAGCTCAAGGTCGGTGATATCCAATACACCTGCTTCCCCAACGAACAAGGTGGTATCGTCGATGACCTGCTCGTCTACCACTACGAAGACGAAAAGTATCTCCTCGTCGTCAATGCTGCCAACATTGATAAGGACTGGGCTTGGTGCCAAGCACACAACGCTGCTGGAGCCGTGCTAGAGAATAGCAGTGACAATGTAGGTCAGCTCGCGGTCCAAGGTCCTCTTGCTACCCAAGTGCTCCAGCGCCTAACAGATGTAGACCTCTCCTCCATCCCCTACTATACCTTCAAGGTAGGCACCTTTGCTGGTTGCCCTGAGGTCATCCTATCCAACACGGGTTACACTGGTGCAGGAGGCTTCGAGATCTACTTCTATCCTCAGCATGGAGAGAAGATCTGGAATGCTATCTTCGAAGCAGGTAAGCCCGAAGGCATCCGCCCCATCGGTCTCGGCGCTCGTGACACGCTCCGCCTAGAGATGGGCTTCTGCCTCTACGGCAATGATATCACCGACACCACTTCTCCTCTAGAAGCTGGACTCGGCTGGATCACCAAGCTACTACCCGAAAAGAACTTCCCCAGCAAGGCCTTCCTCGAGAAGCAAAAAGCCGAAGGGATCACTCGCAAGCTCGTTGCCTTCAAGCTCTCCGACAAGGGTGTGCCCCGCTCGCACTACGAGATCGCAGATGCCGAAGGCAATATCATCGGTGAAGTCACTTCAGGCACAATGTCCCCCACCCTCAAGACGGGGATCGGGATGGGCTATGTGAAGAAGGAGCACTCCGCAGTAGGTACACCTATCTACATCGTGGTGCGCGGACGCAAGCTCGCTGCCGAAGTCGTCAAGCCTCCCATGCGTAGCGTAGAGTAATCCTCTACTTCGAGGAAACACCATAGTCCTCCAACAACAAAGCCCCAGAGACCAGCTACCCTAAGGGCAAGCTGATCTCTGGGGCTTTTTCTCTATCCGTGCTAGGACTACACGGGGCTAGGGGCTATGGGACTAGAAGCCGCTTCGCTAAGCTCTAGGCTTGCTCCGCCCGTCACCATTCTTATTGACGAAGTAAAGCAGACCGAGGAGGTTGACGATGCCTAAAGCGGCACCCATACCGACGATCATCCGCTGCGCTTCACCTAGGAAGAAGAGCGAGACGAGGGCTGCGATGATGATGAGCACGATGAGTGCGATGATAATCTTCTTGACTAGCTGCATGATCTATCTGTATCAATGAGGAGCAAAGCTACGACAATTCCGCCATTCAGACCAGAGAAACGAAACAGCCCACAGCCTCCACCTAAGTGGAGTGCTGTGGGCTGTCGTTTGCTTCTGCCCCCGAAGGAGGAGAAATGCTTGGGGATCTACTAGTAGCGGCTAGCTACAACGTCCCAGTCTACGATCGCCCAGATATCCTTGATGTGGTCGGCACGGCGATTCTGGTAGCTGAGGTAGTAAGCGTGCTCCCAGACATCGACACCGAAGAGGGGGCGAAGGCCATGGACCACAGGATTGCTTCCGTTAGGCTCCTTCGTGATGACGAGTTCACCGTCTTCCTTAGCAGAGAGCCAAGCCCAACCCGAGCCGAAGAGCGTCGTGCAAGCCGTGAGGAATTCCTGCTGGAAGGCTTCAAAGCTACCCCACTTAGCGACAATGGCATCAAGGAGCTTACCCGTAGGCTGGCCTCTCTTGCCTGGTCCAAACTGAGTGAAGTAGAGGTTATGATTGAGCGTCTGGCCTGCATTGTTGAAGATCGGTCCTTCGCTCTTGCAGATGATCTCCTCAAGAGAAGCATCAGCGAGCTCCGTCCCTTCGATGAGGGAGTTGAGCGTATTCACATAGCCAGCGAGGTGCTTGCCATGGTGGAAGGAGAGCGTCTCTGCGCTGATAGCAGGCTCAAGCGCATTAGGGGCATAGGGGAGTTGGATGAGTTCGAACTTCATTGCGTTCTTTATTTGAAGTGATAAAATCTTATTCGGGAAAGGCCATCTTGCGGAGCCTATCAATTACCTAACCATGAGGATACTCATATTGTTTGCTTTCAGCTAGGACGCTATTGTAATAGCGGGGATCACCCGTCACCTCTTCGCCCACCCATGGCGGAAGGTCGAAGTGCTCTTCGGGAGTACTCAGCTCGATCTCTGCCAAACAGAGCCCCTCATGCCGTCCAGCAAAGACATCCACCTCCCATAGATGACCTTGGTATGGCACCAGATGGCGCACCTTCGTGAGACGACGCTCCCCACACATCACCAGAAGAGCCTCGACATCGGCTAGCGGGATCTCATACTCGTATTCGTCACGCACCAGCCCACGCTCATCCGCACGGCTCTTGATCGTAAGGAAGGCCTGTTCTCCACGACGACGCACACGCACCGTTGGGCTATCAGCATGGAGGTAGCCTTGGTCAATCGGAAGAGTTTCTATTGCTGCCTCTCGGAAGGCAACAGTAGAAACAAGAAACTTGCGTTCGATCTCTTTCATCCCTACCGATTAGCCGAGTGTAACCTGAGTAGCCCCGAAGCCATATTCCCTAAAGGACGCATCTTGATAGCGGCAAGTCGAATACTTATGCTTCAACTCCCGCTCGATCGAAGAGCGAAGGATACCGTCACCCTTCCCATGGATGAAGATGATCTTACGCCCCTTCTCCTTGAGGTGTTCACGCATCGTACGGTGGAAGTACTCCAGCTGGTAAGCGTGAATATCCGCACTAGACATCCCGGCGGTCGTCTCCAGCAGATTGGAGGCATGAAGATCAACGACAAGTGGTTCCTCTCGCTGAGTTGTCGCAGGTGAAGGGCGACGCTCGGCGCGCTCTGCTACCTTCTTTGCCTTGAGGGATTGCTCTAGGGCTTGGGGATCGATCGTTGGGGGCTCCTTGCCCGCACCCCGCTCTACGATCGGGATCATCAGCGCCTCATCCGTGAAGTAATCATTCTCACGGAAGGAGTGGAGCTTGAAGAACTTTGTGGTATCTAGGCGCAAGCGCACCGAAAGGGGATGCTGGAGCTTAGTGACTCGTTGCTCTGAGAAGGGAAGGATTTGCACTGCTAGTTGCTCCAGATCATTGAGCTCTGCGGGAGCAAACTCCTCCAGGAAAGCATCCGAATGCGGCTCGATCACACCCGAGGCTCGGAGCTTATAGCCCGTACCAACAGCACTCAGGTAGGCAAAGTAGAGTGAGAAGTTGCTGTAATTAATGAGGTAGGCTTCGTAGTTCGTCAGCCCTAGCTTCGTCCGATCTTGAGGAAGGAAGGCAAGCGTAGCTGTCAGCTCATCGGCATCAGGACGATAGGTCTGTGGAAGGCTTTGCTTGGGAGCGGAGTGCTTCACCTTGACCTCTGGCTGAGGCTGAGCTTCGGGCTTCGCCTTCTGGAGCTTCTCTTGAATAATCTGAGGAGGACGAATCTCGGGGATGAAGGTATCACCTTCATCGACAACAACACATTCCTTCAGAAGAGTGGGGATCTCGAAGCCATCAGCATCTTCGACCCAAGCTGTATCAGCCGTGATACGAGCGACCCGCCCGCCACCGACGGCATTGAGGAAGCGCACTTGGCTCCCGACCTTTACATTATTGGGATTATTCATAGCTATATGTATGGGTGCCTAAGAAAAGGCATGGTGTCATAAGTCTTTAGGAAAGCATGCGCTGCACTAGATCAAAGAAGCCAAGAGTATAGAGATACTGAGCAAGAAGGAGCGTAAGCAGGATTGCTCGCAAAACGAGCCCCATGCGTTCGGGAACAGCCCCCATCCCTCGGGCTACGATGAAGCCAATGGGAACGACCGTCAGCTGGAGTAAGGCCGGAGCCTCTGCCGCCATGAACGGGACGAGCAAGAGGAGCACCAACGGATAGAAATGCAGGACGGCGAACATATCCCGATGTCGGACATTCTCCCGATAGAAACGTCTTCGATAGAGCAAGCTCCCAACAAGGAAGCACACGACGAAGCTCCAATAACACAGGGGTGTGACGAACGCCATCCCGCTCACTTCCCGAGGAAGAGGCAAAGGAAAGTCCCTCAGGAAAAGCTGCTCGTAGCTACTCAGCACGCTAAATCCCTGGAAGATGAGTACTGCGAAGAGAAGCCACATGGGAAGGAAGGCACCCGCTATCAGCCCCACAAAAGAGCGACTCTCCATAGAGCGCAGGCGATACTGTGCTAGTAGGATGATGGGTAGCAGGACCCCATAGAGCGGGGTAAGTAGACACAGAAGCCCCACCAGCAGTCCAATGAAGAGATAGAAACGAGGCTGGTGCGTATCTTGATAGAGACCGAAGCTCAAGAAGAGGATCAGTTGCAGGAAGATCACCGCAAGCCCCGAGAGTGCACCCAGAGACGGCGAGGTCGTCATCAGAGCTACAAAAAAGAGTACCATCGTAGCTCGCTCTCCCTTCTCTATCAGGAGATAGCGCTCTCCCGTATAGATAGCAAGCGTACTGATCAAGGCTAGGGCTAGAAGTCCGATCAGTCTACTGATCCACGTCGATGCTGCAGGGAGCTGGGGGATGAGCCCCTCTATGACCTCGACCTGAAAACTCAGATGAGGAGACGACGGGAGTATATAGACCAGCAAGAAGATTAGGATCCAAAGGATGACCTCAAGCCAGTTCGTACGTCGCCGTGCCGACGAGGAGGTGTACATAATCGTAGATGCTCAGAGTGGGGAGAAAAGCAATGCCTACGGGCAAGGCCTCTCCATAGAGAGGCTTCCCCATAGGCATTGTGAGAAGAATACTATACTAGGACAGCTTCAGAAGATCTTGACCGATGTCTCGGCGTAGAGACTTACCCTCAAAGTGCACCTGATCAGCGAGCTTATAGCATCGCTCTAAGGCTTCCTCCAACGTGGATCCGAGACAACTCGCAGTGAGCACTCGTCCCCCAGAGGTAACGAGATGCCCCGAGTTATCCTGGGCTGTACCTGCATGGAAGAGAGCAGAGTCGAAGGTCGGCTCATGAGGATAGCTGATAGGCTTACCCTTGGCATAGGAGCCTGGATAACCTTCGGAGACAAGCACCACGGTAGCTGCGTACTTCGTGGATTCCTCGAGCTGGTAGTCACCGAGATCACCCGTAGCCATACGCTCTAGGAGCTCGACGAAGTCGGAGTCGATACGGAGCATCACAGACTCCGTCTCAGGGTCTCCCATACGGCAATTGTACTCGATGACATACGGATCACCGTCGACATTCATCAGACCAGCGAAGATGAAGCCCCGATAGTCAATCCCTTCGCTTCGTAAGCCTTCGATCGTAGGACGTACAACACGCTCCTCGACCTTCTTCATGAAGACTTCGTCTGCGAAGCTCACTGGAGAGACAGAGCCCATCCCTCCCGTATTGGGACCCGTATCCCCTTCGCCGATGCGCTTGTAGTCCTTCGCCACGGGCAGGATGCGCCAGTTGTGACCATCCGTAGCGATGAAGACCGAGCATTCGATCCCATGGAGATACTCCTCGATGACAACACGTGTGCTAGCTTCTCCGAAGCGACCGGTCAATAGCTCCTGCAGCTCTCGCTCCGCCTCCTCTAGATCTTCACTGATGATGACCCCCTTACCAGCGGCCAGTCCATCGGCTTTGAGCACATAGGGAGGACGAAGTGTCTTGAGATAAGCCACAGCGTCATCGTAGGACTGACGATCGAAGGTCTTATATCCTGCGGTGGGGATCCCATAGCGCAGCATGAAGGCTTTGCTGAAGTCCTTACTCCCTTCGAGCTGTGCTCCACGGGCATCAGGGCCGACGATCAGAAGGTCCTTCAGACCCGCTTCCTCTCTGAGGTAATCTGCGATCCCCTCGACCAAGGGGACCTCGGGACCAACGACGAGGAGCTTGATTCGTTCCCGACGAATTAGATCAGCGATAGCAGCGAAGTCTGTGACTCCGATACGAGGGAGACACGTCCCATAGAGTGACATCCCAGGGTTACCGGGCGCAATGAAGAGCTGACTGAGGTGGGGACTACGAGCCATGCGCCATGCCAGCGCATGCTCACGTCCGCCCGATCCCAATAGGAGAATATTCATAGAAGCAATTTAGAGTGGATACGATGTGCCCAGTGACTACAAGTGATCAAAGAAATAGCGAGCCATCGTATAGTTGAGATGCACACGATCTACACCCATCACATTGTGACGATGCTCAGGGTAGATCATGTAGTCGGGGTAAGTGCCAGCCTTGACACAAGCCTCGACAAAGAGCTGCGTGTGCTGCCAGACGACCGTTGGGTCGATCGTCCCGTGGATGAGGAGGAGGCGACCCTTCAGGTCCTTAGCTCGGAGGGATAGGTTCGTTTCCTTGTAGCCCTCGGGGTTGTCCTGTGGTGTGTCCATATAGCGCTCGCCGTACATGACTTCGTAGCGAGCCCAGTCTGTGACAGCGCCACCAGCGACCCCTACCTTGAAGACATCAGGATAGGTAAGCATGAGGTTCGTCGTCATGAAGCCACCATAGCTCCAGCCAGCAACCCCGATACGATCGGCATCGACATAAGGGAGGCTCTTGAGGAAGTCTACCCCCTTCATCTGGTCTGCCATCTCATTCTTACCGAGGTGGCGGTGGATGATCTGCTCGAAGTCAGCCCCACGGTGTGCAGAGCCACGACCATCGACAGTGAAGACGACATAGCCCTGAGTAGCCATGTAGAGATCCCAACCTAAGCAACCAGCGTGGAAGCGATTCTGCACGAGCTGGGCATGAGGGCCATTGTAGACATAGACGATGGTAGGATACTTCTTGCTGGGGTCAAAGTTCGTTGGCTTGAGCAAGCGGTAGTGGAGATCAGTCACCCCATCAGCAGCCTTGATCTTACCGAAGGTGATCTCGGGATTGATGAAACCCGCTTCGGGATCCTTCGACTGATAGAGCTTAGCTAGCTGCTTACCGTTGGAGACGGAGACTAGGCGCTGCTCCGTAGGATTCTTCAGCGACTCGTAGGTATCGAGGAGGAACTTCCCATCGTGTGAGAGTCGGGCGACATGCCATCCACTCTGAGGGGTAAGGAGCTTTTTCTTCCGTCCATTGAGGCTGACAGAGGAGACGACTCGGTCAATGGGGCTGAGCTCGGTAGAGGTATAGACCAGCGTCTTGCCTCCATCTGCAAAGCCGAGGAAGTCTGTGACCTCCCACTCTCCACGGGTGATCTGCCCAAGGAGCTTACCATCGACATTGTAGTGATAGAGGTGAGTGTAGCCATCACGGCGCGTCTGCCAGACGAACTCGTGATCACGTCCAGGGATGAAGCGCATCGGCCACTGAGGCTCGATGTACTTACGGTTGGACTCGGAGAAGAGCGTCTTGATATAATCACCCGTCTTAGGATCGTAGGCCTTCAGATCCATGTGATTCTGCTCTCGGTTGAGCTCTGCGATGTAGATCGTCTTACCATCAGGAGCCCAAGAGATATTCGTCAGGTACTTTTCCTTAGGTTCACCCGTCTTGATGTAGACCACCTTACCCGAAGCTAAGTCATAGACACCTAGGGTGACATGGTGGCTAGGCATCCCCGCCATAGGATAGTAGAGCTTCTCTTCGGTAGCCTTACGAGCATCGGTATGCACGAGGGGATAAGCTGCGATCATCGTCTGATCCATCCTATAGAAGGCGAGCTGCCTGCCATCAGGGCTCCAGAAGAGTCCGCCATTGATCCCGAATTCGTTCTGATGCACGGTCTGCCCGTAGACGATCGTGGGGCTACCATCGGTGGTCAGCTGGCGAGAAGTACCATCAGGAGCGAGGACGAAGAGGTTGTCCTCCTTGACTACTGCGGCATGATCGGCTCGAGGAGCTAGGAGGAAAGCTTGCTCCGCCTTGGCACGCTCGAAGGATGCTACGAGCTTCTTTGCACGAGGATCTACAAGGTGGTGCTTCTGCCCGAAGGTGATGGAGAGGAGTTCTCTATCGCCTCCGACTACTGTGAAGGGAGAGAAATACTTTGCCCCCTTCCCCTTAGAGGCTTCCCCGAGAATCGAGAGAAGTTCGTCTTGGGTAAGGAGCGTCGTCTCCTTCGTCTGGGTAGCGGGCTTCCCGATGACTAGGCGTGTGCTGTCGATATAGATGTAGTCATTCCCTAGCCAGCTCAAAGAGCGAAGCGAGGTACGACGAAGCATCTTAGGAGAGCCAAGCGTGTATTCCTCAAGTGTCGGGGTGCGTGGTGCCTCCTGAGCGAGGAGGGGTGCAGATGATAGGGCTGTAGCAGCCATAGCAAGCAGAGCTAACGTACGGATATTCATCATTCCTATATGTATAGATGTGTAGTATCTGATAGTAGCACAAAGATAGGCAATATCACTGGCCCAGAGCGAGGCAAGAAGCTAAGCTCGGGGTAACGGAGAATGGACTATCTACTGTAAGAGGCGGAGCACTTGCGGGTCTCCTCTACGCGACAGGCAAGGAGTGTGATCCCCGAGCCTTTGAGTTGCTCTGGGCCGACGACTGAGACGAGGTGGATAGCAATTTGCTCTGCAGTGGGGTTGAAGGGGACGATACACAGATCCTCAGGCACCAAGCGCTGAAGCTCGGGGAGTAGGGGATCTTCACTCCAGATCATCATCCGATGATCCCAATGCTCTTCGAGCCACATACACAAGCGATCTCGGATCTCAGAGAAGTCGATGACACGGCCCAGAGGATCAAGCTCTGAGGCTGTACAGACGAAGTGGATCCGATAGTTATGTCCATGGAGATGTCGGCATTTACTTTCGTGGCCGACGACACGGTGGCCCATACTGATATCGTGGTAGCGCTCTACTGTGATCATATCTATCCTATTAGCTATACAAAGATACGGCATCTTACCCAGAAGGGGAAGAGGCTCTGAGGGCAGGATCCCCCAGAGCCTCTATATGGCTCACGGGCACGATATCTCCTTGAGAGAGACACCGTGCCCGTGGCTAATCTTAGGTCGAACCTATTGCTTACTTAGCGATAGAGTCAACAACTGCAGTGGCAGCAGAGTCAACCATAGCAGCAGAATCAACTACTGCAGATACAGCTTCGACTACAGCGCTATCAGCAGCTACAGAATCCTGAGCGTTCTGATCGCTGTTACCTGCACAAGATGCAAACGTAGCAGCTACTGCGACAACTGCAAATGCGAAAAACTTCTTCATCTTTCTTTCTTACGTTAATTAGTTATTAATTTCGAATTCGTCATGAATAACACCGCAAAGATACAGCAACTTTCTGATTCAACAATAAGTCTTCCCTTAATATTGCCGTTGACCCATGAGTATGCGTCTGAGACACCCACCCATGCTTTCTCGACGTATCGGAGTTTCCTGAAGAGGCTACCCCAAGTGCGCCTTTTGCGGTATTACGAGTTAGGAGAGACTCATTCTCTTCCTTCCTCTGTGGAGTATAGCGGACTCGAACCGCTCACCTCGACACTGCCAGTGTCGCGCTCTAGCCAGATGAGCTAATACCCCAGACACTTATGAGGAACTTCCGCATGCACCTCATCAACGGCACAAAGGTAGTAAATATTTTATTTACAAGTATCTTTGTTCCTTGTGGACAGCAGAAAAAATTTTGCACCACCCTCCCTAAAAGACAAGACTTATGATTCTCTATAACACAACTTTTGTCCTAGCACCGAGCACCGAGACCGACTTCCTCTCCTTCATGCGAGAGATCTATCTCCCCGCCCTCGAAGCCGACACACTTGTTCGGACCCCCTGCCTACATCGCGTCATCCCTCAAGATGAGGAAGCCGATGCCCTCTCCTTCGCTCTACACTTCTATGCCGAAGGGGAGGCACACCTGCAGGACATTCTATCGAACACAGGGCTACGCATCGCCGACCTTCTGGTGAAGCGCTTCGGGGAGCAGGTCCTTGGCTTCAGCACGATCATGCACGTCGTCGAGTAAGGAGCCACCCTACTACATATATATAATAGACATCACACGACAGAAGCAGCATATATGAGCGAGCGTATCATCATGGGCATTGACCCTGGGACCATCGTCATGGGCTACGGTCTGATCGAGGTGAAGGGGCAGACGGCTCGCCTGCTGGCTCTGGGGGTGATCTCTCTGGATAAGTTCGAGAATCACTACCTACGCCTCAAGCGCATCTTCGATCGTGTACAAGGGCTCATCGATGAGTTCCACCCCGACGAGCTAGCGATCGAAGCCCCCTTCTTCGGCAAGAATGTACAGAGCATGCTCAAGCTAGGACGTGCCCAAGGCGTAGCCATGGCTGCAGCACTCACCCGTGACATCCCCATCACCGAATATGTCCCGATGCGCATCAAGCAGGCCATCACCGGCAATGGAGCCGCCTCCAAGGAACAAGTCGCAGGGATGGTCCAGCGCTATCTGAAGATCCCCGCCGAAGACATGCCACGGGAGCTAGATGCTACCGACGGCCTAGCAGCAGCCCTCTGCCACCACTTCCTGACCTCCTCTCCCCTCCGTTCGGCTTCGGGAGGAGCGACGAAGAACTGGGAAGACTTCGTCAAGCAAAACCCCTCCCGAGTGAAGGGGCTCAAGAAGTAGCCATCCGACATCCGAGCTCACTCCATAGATATATATAAAGCACTCGCCTCGATCCGACTTGGACCGAGGCGAGTGCTTTATTTATAGGCGAAGTAGAGACTACTTGAGCGTACCGTCCTGAGCGGCCTTCACCATATCCTTGCTAGGAAGGATGTAGACTTCTACACGACGGTTCTCACGACGACCAGCGGCAGTAGAGTTGTCTGCTACAGGCTCGTGGCTACCCTTACCTTCGACCTTGATACGCGAAGATGCGATGCCCTGGCCAGCGAGGAAGTTACGAACGCTTTCTGCACGGTTGTAGGAGAGAGGATCGTTGATGCGGTCGTTCCCCGTATTGTCCGTGTGCCCTACGATGAGCAGGTCCGTCTGGCTGTGCTCTGCGAGGTTAGCAGCGAACTTACGTAGCGTCGTCTGCGAAGCAGCGCTGAGGGAAGAGGAGCTGGTAGCGAAGAGGATACCACTGTCGAAGGTGACACGGATAGCCTGACCATCGTTGATCGATTCGATCTTGGCATTCTTGACATCCTGCTCCAGTTCCTTCTTCTGCTTATCCATCTTCTTACCGATGAGCGTACCTGCAGTACCACCGATGACACCACCGATAGCAGCACCGATAGCAGTGTTACCTGCGACACGACCGATACCAGCACCGATCAGAGCACCTGCACCTGCACCGATACCAGCACCCTTGATAGCATTGCTAGCACCACAACTTGATAGGACGAGAGCGCCAGCGAGGAACGCTGCCGCCATTGATTGCTTCTTCATTCTTATATACAATATTATGTTGTTTGATAAAGTCTCTTGACTCTTAACCTTGACGGCTACTGAAATACTTCATGAACTGGACTCGCTCGAAGAGGCTGGGATCTGACACAGAGCCATAGCTCAGACGGCCACGGAGTTCATCGAGGCTCTGGTAGCCGTGCTCGACCATCCAGCGCTGGAGTCCCACAAGGGCTTCCTTGATCGCAGCTGCACCTTGCTTATAAACGGCGGTACACATCTGCGTAGTATCTGCACCAGCAAGAATAGCCTTCGTCAGCTCCTCCCAAGTATAGACTCCCGTAGACGCTGAGATCTGCACATCGGGGACTAGACCACGGACGAGCCCCGTGAAGCGCAGGGTCTCGGTGAAGTCACCCGCATGGGAGAAGACTTCACCACCGATGAGCTGTTCACGATCCAGATCAATATCGATCTGGTAGGTGCGATTGAAGAGGGTCACCGCCGCGGCCCCTGCTGCACGGAGCTTGTCGACGAGCACGGGGAGGTTCGTATGGTAGCGGGAGAGCTTGACGATGATAGGAAGCCCCTTGCCGACGAGCGAGGAGACGATGGAGACATAGAGCTCCTCGGCCCTGACTGGATCGAAGTAGAGATCCGTCTCCAGACGCATAACATTGATCTCCAAGGCATCTGCTCCTGCCTCGTGGATGCGCTCGGCGAACTCCGCCCAGCTCCCTGAAGAGCTACAGTTGATACTAGCTATGACGGGGACAGAGAGTTCTTCCTTAGCCTGACGAATCAGCTTCAGATAGCCTTCGATGGCCTCACTGCGGACATAGGAAGAGATGTAATCCTCTGCCTCGGGATAATCATTCTGTGCGATCAGATGCCCCGTCTGCATGAGGATCTGCTCTTCGAAGAGCGACTTCAGGATGACAGCGCCAGCGCCAGCCTCGACGAAGGACTTGGTACGCTCGATATTGCGGGTCAAGCCCGAGCTACTGAGGATGATCGGGCTCTGCAAGGTCAGCCCTGCGAAGGAGGTGCGAATATCTACCATTATCGTGAGTGTCAAATGAGTGAACGAATGGGGAGAAACGTCAAGGCAAAGATATTACTAATTCTCCAGAGGACACCCTTCTCACCCTACATTCGCAGCTCTTTATCCCCTAGGGGCGACGGCGAAAATCAGCACGCTCGGAGCTGGGGCAAATGTGGGTGAAATTCGGTCGGAGAAGCCTAGAGGTCTCGACCCGCTCACAGCCCGCTTGTAGAGCGGCTTCTCGAGGGGTCACGGCGGAGCGCTTCGAAGGGGGCATTTCGGACCCTACGGTAGGTCGCCGATAAAACCTACTGTAGGTCGCCTCGACGACCCACGGTAGGTCGCAGTGACGACCTACCGTAGGTTTCTTTTGAGGGGTGCAGGACCACCCTCCTTCCCACTGCCTAGAGTGACGGAATAAGTTGGGGGTAAATCAGTACCTTTGAAACATCACCAATCAAGATTTAGGAGTCACACCATTCCAACATTTAAACATGAGAACGCTAAGCATCATCATCCTCACGCTCCTCGGCTACTACACACTGACAGCTCAGAGGCAAGACTCGGACAGCATCGCTCACACCCTCCTAGTGGCGAACTACGAATACAGCTGTCGGAGCACCGACGCTCAGGGTAAGGATCTCACCGTCAGCTACGGACTCACCCTCCAGGTCGGACAGGATCAAGCCTGCACCATGGGACGCAAGCGACACGACGGAGAGAAGGATCAGAGCGAACAGCTACTCTATGTCCCCACCACCTGGCAGAACTACCCCAAGGGGCGCATGACCTCCGTCGAGATCATCCCGCCCTACCGCTACCTCACCACCGAGGCCATGAAGCAGATCAGCTGGACGGTACTCAGCCAGTACGATTCGATCTGTGGACACTCCTGCCAGAAAGCGACGGGCGAATACGCAGGTCTCAAATGGGAGGCTTGGTTCGCCGAGAGCCTACCTACCCGCTTCGGACCTTGGCGGCTCGGTGGACTACCTGGACTGATCCTTCGAGCCACATCGGAGGATGGTATCCACCGCTTCGAATGCCAGGGCGTAGAGGCAGTGAAGGAGGCTATCCGCTACAGCACACCAGAGGGAGCTGTGAAGTGCGCACGGAGCAAGTTCGTTGAGCTACGCAATCGCCTCTTCACCAATCCCAACTATCTGAGCAAACCCTACTACTATATCAAGCCCGACGAGATCAGTAGTATGACCGTCATGAACGGCACGATGACGCTGGGGGATGTCCCAGTCAACATGAAGCCGGCGAAGTTCCAGCCCCTAGACTACTAAACCCTCATGTGTCGGCGCCTTCTGCTCCTCGTCACCCTCGTCCTGAGCTTCGCCTCCGTCGGAGCTCAGACTCAGACGGTGACCCTCAGCGGTCAGCTACGCTCGGGCACGGAGCCTGTAGCGGGTGCCGTGCTAGCCCTGCTACAGCCCTCCGACTCCAGCCTCCTGACCTACACCATCTCCGACAGCGAAGGGCGCTACCGACTCCAGCTAGAGACTTCGCTCCCCGCTCTGGTGCTTCGTGTCAGGAGCCTAGGCTTCAAGCGTCGGCTACTTCACCTCAAGGCCCAGTCCCAGACACTTGACCTCAACCTCGAGCACGAAGAGCGCCTCCTGCGTGAAGTCATCGTGAAAGCTCAGAAGCTCTGGGCACAGCGGGATACCCTCAACTACCTGGTCTCGGCCTACACCCTACAGCAGGATCGCACCATAGGCGACGTGCTGCAGCGCCTGCCCGGCATCACGATCGAGGACAACAAGGTCATCAAGTACCAAGGCCTCCCCATCAACCGCTTCTACATCGAGGGCCTAGACCTACTACGTGGACGCTACGGCCTCGCCACCCAAGGGATTAGGGCGCAGGACATCTCCACCGTACAGGTACTGGAGCACCACCAGCCTGTGCGTGCCCTAGAGGACCAACAGAGCACCCAGCAGGCGGCCATCAACCTCAAGCTCACGGACAAAGCCAAGGGAATATGGTCCAAGGCTCTTCGCCTCGGTGCAGGAAGCTACGCTCCAGGTCCGCTGTGGGATGCCTCGCTTCAAGCCATGCACTTCGGGAAGAAGCGACAGCACCTCCTCCGCTACAGCAGTGACAATCTAGGGCAGGAGTTCGACGATGCCGTAGCGCACTATGGAGGCTTCACCTCTGAGGACATCCGTCTGCTCAGCCTCGTAGTGCATGGCCGCCCTCCTGTAGGGAATGGGCTCTTCGGCTACCGTCATAGAGCTAACCTCAGCACGCTCACCCGACTCGCCGACAGCGCAAGTCTCAGCTACAATCTCCACTACCGCCATCAGCTAGCCTACGGGAGCTCCTTCGCCAAGACCACCTACCTCCTCCCCGAGGGGGCTCAGCTACAGCTCACCGAGGACATCAGTGACCGCACACGGAGTCACGCCGCAGAGCTACAGCTAAACTACGAGAAGAACCACACGCAGAGCTTCTTCAGCTCCACCTTCTTCCTCTCGGGAGCGTGGGACGAAGGGCATGGGGAGATCCACTCCACAAGTATCAGAAATCCTCTCGTCGTAGGAGCAGGCTCCAAGAGGACACAGAGCCTACAGACACTCCGCTACCGATCACTCCGCCTGAACAACCGCACCCGCTGGGTGCACCGAACGGCTGGGGGAGCGGGCTTCGAATGGAGCTCTACCAATAGCCTCAGCTATACCCCACAAGCCCTCAGCCTCGAGGGGACCAAGATAGCTCGGCAGGAGCTAGGAGTCAGCTCCTACTCCTCGGTCAATCGATTCGAACTTCTAGGCAAGGTCAAGTCCCGACGCTGGACGCTCTCGGCCACGGGCCACCTGGATGCCACCTATACGACCCTTCACTCCCAGCTCACCCACCCCGATATCCATCGGACTACTCAGGGTAAGCTCAGCCACCTACACTCGCGCCTAGCCTTTGGTCCCGTGGCACGCTACAGCCATGGAGCACTTCAGGGGACGCTCACCCTCCCTCTAGCGCTCAGCTACACCGCTCTAGACAATATGCCCATCCTAGGAGAGAGCAATGATGCCCAGCGCCTTCGCTTCTACCTCCAGCCCTCCCTCTCCCTAGTCTGGAAGGCCAGTGACAGCTATAGTCTCCAGGCAAATGCCAGCTACAGCTCCAGCGAGACTCCCTGGCATCAGCTCCTCTCTGCGACCGTGATGCAGAACTATCGTAGCCTGTCCCGCTACCGAGCGACCCTCCACGATAGTCCTACCGTGAACGCTGATGCACGGCTCTCCTACCGAGATCTCTTCAGTCGGATCTTCGCCCACATCGGAGCGGCATGGCACCACTCATGGAGTGACATCGCCTACGGCACGACCCTCGATGACGAGGGGCAGAGTTTCCTCGAGGCGACCTACATGCCCCACCACAGCGAGCGCTACACCCTCTCCGCCTACGGCCGTAAGGACATCGACTGGCAGACGATGCAGCTGGTGCTCTCGGCTTCGCTCTCCCAAAGCGATCAAGAGCTACTCCGTCAGGGAGATCGCATGAACTACCGAGCCCTAAGCTACAGCCTACTGGGCTCCCTAGGACTGGATCTCATCCGAGGCTACCGCCTGGAGTATGACGTCCGCTTTCAGGGACTAAGCTCGCATCTCGCTGGGCGAGAACTGAGAAGCAACGAACTGAATCAACGCCTCCAGCTCTCCCTCGACTTCCTCCCCACTCGCCTGCAGGGTAAGCTCCACGCCAAGCACTGCCATAATAATGGTGCCTACCTTGGTCGGCGAGACTTCCTCTTCCTCGGGGCAAGCCTGAGCTACAAACCTTCTAAACAAGTAGAACTCGTCCTCGACGGCGACAACCTCAGCGACATACGTAGCTACTCCATCCGCCGTCTGGAGGAACTAGAGGAATACTGGACCACCTACCACCTACGTCCACGCTCGCTCGTCCTATCCCTGCGCCTCTCCCTCTAGGGGCGGGAGGCCAGCAGGAGCACGACACGCTAGCTCCGTATTATGTAGTGGCGACGCTCACGACACGTCCCAAGCACAACCCCCTTCAGACCTTACAGCCAGAGCTTTGGGAAGCTCTGGCTGTTTCTTTCTCGCCACGAGCATCCTTAGGAACAAAATCGGCGCGTGTGGAGCAGGAGTAAAGATGGGGGAAATTCGATCGGAAAAGCCCAGAGGTCTCGACCTGCCGACATCCCGCCTGTAGAAGGACTTCTCGAGGGGTCACGGCGGAGCGCTTCGAAGGGGGCATTTCGGACCCTACGGTAGGTCGCCGATAAAACCTACTGTAGGTCGCCTCGACGACCCACGGTAGGTCGCAGTGACGACCTACCGTAGGTTTCTAAAGCCACCATTAAGAAGTCCATGAAAGACCCTCCGAGGAAGAAGCATCCAGGCTGTTTATTCTCCGCCAACTCATCCTCCTCAAACTCCACCCCGATCAAAGCAACATCAATAAAGAAGATCCGCTTATCATGTCCCAAGGTCAATCATGGGAAGGCTGATTAAACCTTGACCCTCCTCTGTGATCAAAAGGAGTGAGAAGCTATAAGCAAATCAAGCATAGGGGCTGACAGCTAGAGGCTAGGACACTCAAAAACAAAGACATAGACGATCCACTCAATACAAGCCCCACCAAGTAGCCACAACAGCCCCTAGATACGAACTGTTATATCCATATATCCAGCCGACATATTCGGCATATATCTTCGAGCAGATGCCCTGCTCTTTCCAGCCACAAACAGCTGGACTACAACAGCTTTAACAAGCTTATAAAACGAGTGAACAACTACGGAGAAAAAAAACTAACTTTGTAGTGAACGCTATTTTCTGTTGATTATTATAATGGATTGAATTATGCTTAAAGAAAAAAAATCACACCTGACTAGAATAGGTGTCTTCTACGACGGCAACTACTTCTGGCATGTCAGCACTTTTTACTATCAGTATCACGAGCGAAAAAGCCGCCTCAGCGTAGGAGGACTACACCGCTTCCTCAAATATCAAATTGCCCAACTTGAGGGGACTTCGCCTGAACTCTGCAAGATCGTCGATGCTCATTACTTCCGAGGTCGACTCACAGCCCCAGAAGCGGCCAAAGCTGCAGGAGACGTACTCTACTACGAACGACTCTTTGATGATGTGCTCAACTCTGAGGGGGTGACGATGCACCATCTTCCCCTCTCTCGTGCTGGCAAGGGGAACAAGAAAAAGGAGAAGGGTGTGGATGTCCTCTTTGCTCTAGAAGCCTACGAGCGAGCCCTGCAGCACGAGTTTGATATCGTCGTACTCATCGCTGCCGATGGTGACTACATCCCTCTTGTTCGCAAGCTCCATGCTTTGGGCACCCGTGTGATGGTCCTCGGCTGGGATCTGGAGCACGAGGGAGAAGCTCGTCGGGAACCAACGACGACCTACACCTCCTTCGACCTCCTCGAAGAGGCAACTTATCCCATCATGATGAACGAGCTCATCGACAGCAGAGCCTATCGAAGCGACCCCATCATCAATGGACTCTTTGTCAACAAGGGGGTAAGCGAAGAGCGCAACCGAGAGGTCAAGGGACGACCTTATCAAGCCCCCACGGCGCACGCCCGCACCATCGACCCTGCATCTGTTGCTCGCCTCCGAGATGATGAGCTCCCACCTGCCGAGCAGGATCAGCCTACTCCCGAAGAAGAGAAGCCACGACTGGCCAAAGCTCCCGAGCCCGAGATCACCCTATCTGTGAAGGATTCGATCGAAGCCCCCGAAGTCAAGATCATCGGACATATCGACCTCCCCGAAGAGAAACATACGATCGTCATCGGCGAAGAGCTCCCCTCAGGCTTCATCAGAGGGCAGATCAACACCCTCAAGGCAGGCTTCGGATTCATCGATGTCGGAGTGAAGGAGAATGCCTTCTTCCACTACAAGAGTCTCAACGGGGTGAACTTCAATGACCTCCTCGTCGGAGACTTTGTCGAAGTTCACTTGAACCGCAATGAAAAGGGGCAACTCGTCGCCTCAGATGTCACCCTGCTCAGCGAGTAAGTAGGGCTCAATCTACTTCTTAAAATATTTAGCCCTGCCCAGAACCCTCCCAAGGGAGCTCTGGGCAGGGCTTTTTTAGCTACCCTCATAGTACGACCTACACCTTACCCCTGCTTGGATCAGAGGGTTAGCTTGCATACGCTTCGCAACGCACCCTCGCTGAGTTTGCGTCTTTCTCTGTGATTGCATACATTTGCTCATGTGAATAGGATGGATCTGGTGCTACCGCTTCTCACCCCTCTCCCTGCGAGAGATCCACAAGGAGAGCACCGATGAAATTGGGTCGATAACTACGACCCCTCACCCATTAGCACTTCACCACATGAACGGAACTATTAAAGAGACGGATCAGCGTCTGGGGATCGTCACAGCTATCTCCCCTGACGAAGTCACCGTCCAGATCCAGCAGCAGAGTGCCTGCAGCGGTTGCCATGCCCGCAACTGGTGTGTCAGCACCGAATGCAAGGATCGCTATCTACATCTCAAGACGCACGGACGGAGCTTCTCCATCGGTCAGCCCGTCCGAGTAGTAGCCCAGACGAGCGTAGGTCGCTTGGCTGTGGTCTTGGCTTTTGTCCTCCCCCTCCTACTCCTCGTGGCGGCAGTTGCCCTTGGGCAGTCGCTACTCCAGCTTAGCGAAGGGGGCTCGGTAGCCTTGGCACTCGGTGTCCTCACCCTCTACTATCTCTTCCTCTACTCCCAGCGTCAGCGCTTGGGTCGTCGCCTTACTCTCAAGGTCGAGTCCCTAGCCCCTCACCACGAATAGCACCCTTTCCCTATGTATATTACGATCATCGTCTTGACGCTTATCGGAGCGATAGGAGCTCTCCTGCTCTACTTCGTCTCTCGGAAGTTCGAAGTCAAGGAAGACCCTCGCATCGCAGAGGTCGCTGATGTCCTGCCTCAAGCGAACTGCGGAGGCTGTGGCTTCCCTGGTTGTGCCGCCTTCGCTGGCGCTTGTTGTAAGAGCGAGACCCTCGAAGGGCTCTTCTGCCCCGTCGGGGGAACACCCGTCATGGAGAAGGTCAGTGGCATCCTCGGCATTGCTGCCCAGAAGCAAGATCCGCTGGTCGCCGTCGTCCGATGCAACGGCACTTGCGAAGCTCGCCCCCGAACCAACATCTACGACGGAGCTAGTAGCTGCGCCATCGCCTCAGCCCTCTACAAGGGGGACACCGACTGCAGCTGGGGCTGTCTCGGCATGGCTGACTGCGTCCACTCGTGTAACTTCGATGCCATGTACATGGACCCAGAGACCCGCCTCCCCGTCATCCTCGAGGATAAGTGCGTGGCCTGCGGTGCCTGTGTCAAGGCTTGCCCTAAGACCATCATCGAGCTACGCAAGAAAGGTCCCAAGAGTCGACGCATCTTCGTCAGCTGCGTCAATAAGGACAAGGGCGGTGCGGCTAAGAAGGCTTGTAGCAATGCGTGTATCGGTTGCTCCCTCTGCTTCAAGGAGTGTAAGTTCGAAGCCATCACCATCGCTGACAACCTCTCCTACATCGATCACACCAAGTGTCGCCTCTGCCGTAAGTGCGTCCCCGTCTGTCCTACCCATGCCATCCATGAGCTAGGCTTCCCTCCCCCCAAGCCTAAGGAACCTCAGGAAGAAGCCCCCAAGAAGGAGAAGGAGCCTGCAGCTCCAGCCACTCCGACACCTCCCACCGAACCGCTTACCGCCTAACCTATAGACCTCTCTCCTACGACACATGCTACGCACATTCCGTCTCGGAGGTATTCACCCCCCCGAAAACAAACTTTCGGCAGAGCAGCCCATTAGAGAGCTACCCCTGCCTCGTGAGGTCATCATCCCCATAGGTCAGCACATCGGCGCTCCTGCCGTCCCTACCGTACAGAAGGGCGACCTCGTGAAAGTCGGTACAGTCATCGCTAAGACTGGAGGCTTCATCTCCGCTAACATCCACTCATCTGTCACTGGCAAGGTCACCAAGATCGACAGCTTCTTCGATGCTGGGGGATACAAGCGCCCTGCCATCGTCATCAGCGTCTCCGCTGAAGAGGAAGAATGGGAAGAAGGCATCGACCGCTCCCCTGAGCTCATCAAGGCATGCAGCCTAGAGCCTCGGGAGATCATCGAGCGCATCTCCGCTGCTGGTATCGTAGGGCTGGGGGGGGCGACCTTCCCCACCCATGTCAAGCTCTCCCCTCCCCCAGGAGCTAAGGCCGAGGTCTTGATCGTCAATGCCGTAGAGTGTGAGCCTTACCTCACCAGCGACCACGCCCTCATGCTCAGCAAGGGCGAAGAGATCCTCGTCGGTGTAGAGATCCTCAAGCGTGCCCTCGGGGTAAGCCGTGCCGTCATTGGGATCGAGAACAATAAGAAGGATGCCATCCTCTACCTCTCCCAGCTCGCTATGGACTACGAGGGGACAGAGGTGCTTCCCCTGAAGGTGCAGTATCCTCAAGGCGGGGAGAAGCAGCTCATCGATGCCGTCCTTCGCAAGCAGATCAAGAGCGGTGCTCTACCTATCTCCGCAGGAGCTGTCGTGCAGAATGTCGGGACGGTATTCGCTGTCTACGAAGCCGTACAGAAGAGGAAACCTCTGGTCGAGCGCATCACCACCGTCACGGGCAAGCACCTAGAGACCCCCTCGAACTTCCGAGCTCGCATCGGTACACCTATCGGGCATCTCATCTCGGCTTCGGGCGGACTACCCGAAGACACGGGTAAGATCATCGGCGGTGGCCCGATGATGGGTAAGGCACTACTGAGCACCGAAGTTCCCGTGACCAAGGGCACCTCGGGCGTACTCATCCTGCCCCGTGAAGAATCCACTCGTCGCCCCATGCGCAACTGCATCCGCTGCGCTAAGTGCGTCTCCGTCTGCCCTATGGGGCTTAACCCCGCCTTCCTCATGCGGGATGTCCAGTATGCCGACTGGGAAGCCACCGAGAAGGGCTACATCGTGGACTGCATCGAGTGTGGCTCCTGTAGCTATACCTGCCCTTCTAACCGCCCTCTCCTTGACTTCATCCGTACGGGCAAGCAGAAGGTCTCCGCCATCATCCGTGCCCGCAAAAGCTAATCCTCATGGATCGTCTCATCATATCCCCCTCCCCTCACATCCACAGCGGTGACAGCGTCGAGCGCAACATGTATGCTGTGCTCATCGCCCTAGCCCCAGCGTGCTTAGTCTCGCTCTTCACCTTCGGGCTAGGAGCCTTCGTTGTCCTACTTGTAAGTGTCCTCGGCTGTGTCGTCACCGAATGGGCCATCACTAAGTATCTCTACAAGCGACCCACGTCCATAGGCGATGGCTCCGCCATTCTTACGGGGCTCCTCCTCGGGATGAACCTTCCCTCGAGCCTCCCCTGGTGGATCATCCTCATCGGCGCAGTGGTGGCGATCGGTGTAGGGAAGATGAGCTTCGGAGGGCTCGGAGGAAATATCTTCAACCCCGCACTCGTGGGGCGTGTCTTCCTCCTCATCGCCTATCCCGCTCAGATGACGCTCTGGCCACAGCCTGGGCAGTACATGAGCTATACCGACGCTGTCACAAGTGCTACCCCGCTAGGCATTGCCAAGGGGATACAGACGGGTGCTCCTGGCATGAGCTGGGACCAGATCCCTTCGTCCATGGATCTCTTCTTCGGCATCCATGGCGGTAGTCTGGGCGAAGTCAGTGCGCTAGCACTACTCCTAGGGCTGGGGTACCTGCTCTATCGCCGAGTGATCACGTGGCACATCCCCGTAGCCGTACTAGGGACGGCCTTCGCCTTCTCTGGGCTCATGCACCTCATTGACCCAGCGCTCTATCCCTCGCCCCTCTTCCACCTGCTGACAGGCGGTATGATGCTCGGGGCGATCTTCATGGCAACAGACTATGTGACGAGCCCCATGAGTGCCCGAGGCCAACTCCTCTATGGTGCGCTGATCGGTCTACTGACGATCCTCATCCGTCTCTTCGGTAGCTACCCCGAAGGGATGTCCTTCGCTATCCTCATCATGAATAGCTTCACTCCTCTGATCAACATGTATATCCGTCCGAAGCACTTCGGTGGACGTTAGCCGTATGAAGAAGCTCAGTTCGACACTCCCCAACATGCTCCTCTCCCTCGGAGGGATATGTGTCCTCGTCTCGGGGATCCTCGCTGTCGTGAACCAAGTGACGACGGCTCCCATCGCCGAGGCAGAGATGAAGGCTAAGGTAGAAGCTATCCGTGCCGTAGCCCCCGCCTTCGATAATAATCCCTTCGAGGAGAAGATGCTCGTCCTCCCCGAGGGCGAGACAGACAGCCTCACCGTCTACCCTGCTAAGAAGGGCGGGGCTCTGGTAGGCTTTGCCATCGAGAGCTACACGCAGAAGGGCTTCAGCGGGCTTATCCGTGTGATGGTCGGCTTCGATGCTACGGGTCAGCTCGTAGACTTCTCCGTCCTCCAGCACTCCGAGAGCCCTGGTCTCGGGTCTCGCATACCCGAGTGGTACCACGAGAAGAGCGAAGGCTCTGGTATCCGCGATGTACGTGGGCTGAACATGAAGAAGGAAGCCCCCCTTACCGTCTCTAAGGATGGGGGGAAGGTAGACGCTATCACCGCTGCGACGATCAGTAGCCGTGCCTTCCTCGACGCAGTCAATCGTGCTTGGCGCACCTTCTCTACGCTCGAAGTCGGGACAGGTGAAGCTCCCAGCCCAGCACCCGCAGTAGCGCCAGCCGACTCCTCGGCATCGAAGTAACCCCCTACCCTCAGTCCTCGATCCTATGAAACCGCTAGATATCATCCGCAACGGCATCACGACGGAGAACCCTACCTTCGTGCTCCTCCTCGGCATGTGCCCTACGCTCGCCACGACGACCTCAGCGCTCAATGGTATGGCGATGGGCTTGGCGACGATGTTCGTCCTCATTTGCTCCAATACCGTCATCTCCCTGATCAAGAGCCTCGTACCCGACGCTGTCCGCATCCCCAGCTTCATCGTCGTCATCGCAGGCTTTGTGACGATCGTGCAGATGCTCATGCAGGCCTTCGTCCCTAGCCTCTACGCTTCGCTGGGGCTCTTCATCCCTCTGATCGTCGTGAACTGTATCGTGCTCGGTCGTGCCGAAGCAGTAGCAGCCAAGCAGGGCGTCCTCCACTCGTGCCTCGACGGCGTGGGTATTGGCCTCGGGTTCACCCTCTCCCTGACAGTGCTGGGTCTGCTACGTGAGCTCCTCGGCAGTGGTGCCGTCTTCACGCTACAGATCCTGCCCAAGGAATACGGAGCACTCCTCTTCGTCCTCGCTCCTGGAGCCTTCCTCGTGCTAGGCTACCTCATCGCCCTCAAGAATAAGCTCAGTAGCAAGAAGTAATCCTCCCATGACACATTATCTCCTCCTCTTTGTCGCTGCGGTCTTCGTCAACAACGTTGTACTCTCGCAGTTCCTCGGTATCTGTCCCTTCCTCGGCGTATCTAAGAAAGTAGACACGGCGCTGGGCATGGGCGCTGCGGTGACCTTTGTCCTAGCCCTCTCGACGATGTGCACCTTCCTTCTCCAGAAGTTCGTACTAGAGCCGCTAGGGATGGAGTACATGCAGACCATCACCTTCATCCTCGTCATCGCCGCCCTAGTACAAATGGTAGAGATCATCCTCAAGAAGGTATCACCCGCCCTCTACCAAGCACTCGGGGTCTTCCTTCCCCTGATCACTACGAACTGCTGTGTGCTCGGGGTAGCGATCCTAGTCATCCAAAAGGACTTCAACCTCCTCGAGAGCATTGTCTACGCCATCTCCATTGCCTTAGGCTTCACCCTAGCGCTAGTAGTCTTTGCCGGCATTCGTGAGCAACTCAGCCGCACCGAACTGCCCCCCGCTATGAAGGGCATACCCATTGCGCTGATCTCAGCGGGTCTCCTTGCCATGGCCTTCATGGGCTTCAGTGGCATGGTGAAGATGTAAGGCGCACAAGCCCCCCTCTCCTCTACAATACCGGCCAGCCCGCATGTGCGAGCTGGCCGGTACTGTTTTTTCCCCGAGCAAGGGGAAGGAGGAAGCCCTGCCTCCGTCGCCGTAGCGCCATAGCCCTACCCCTCGGAGGCAGCCTGCTGACGTTCTCTTTCCTCTTGGGCTAAGATCGCCCGATAGAGATAGTCGATGCTCTCTAGATCCCCCTCTTCACCAGACAAGAGCTCAAAGCTCCTACAAGGCTCATCCTTTGGGATACTCCTCACATAGCCTAAGATAGATCTAGCTGGGGGATCTGTTGTTCGACCATCCACGCATCAAGTGTACATCTCTACTCCTCCTATAGGAGAAGTAAGCGCTGAGCAGTAGCATGCTCAAGCTTGGCGATGCTAGGACGGGGATCATACCCCTAAATGCGACCATCCATACACGCTCCACTAGGCTCTTCTGGGGCAAGGAGGCAAGTTGCTCGGTAGCCACGCAGGATACTAGGCATAGCTCTTACAATCCCTCTTACAAACAAGGCTTAGGAGATCCTCCCAAATACCATTGCTGAGCTTCTACTGAGCTCCTTTGCTCTTCTGATGATCGGACAGTAGCCTAGATAGTTCCTCTATACTATAGGTACACCCTCCGGGAAATACACTTCCTTCCTGAGACAAGTCTTGGATTATCGAAGATATCCATTGAGGGTTCTCTTCAACAACAAAAGTGAGCATTGGCTCCAACAAGGACTTATAGCTCGGAAGATCTGGAGCAACCTGAAGCTCTTTATACTTCTCATACCGATCTAGAGAAAAGAACTCGAAAAGTTCTTCCTCCAGGATCTCAGCCTCCCTCTCGGGCAAGTTCCCAGTGAAGGCCATATATGCCATAGTCTTAATTGCCTCTGCTCGATTTTCTCCCCCTTGAAGATAAGATCTCACTAGACAGAGGAAGGTGTCAACAACACGTCCTACCCCTTGCTGTCTGATCAGGTCATCAACATCCATAAGGAGGGTCCCCTTTCTCATAGAGAGGATTATTTCCGATAAAACCAGCCCGTAAAGACTACCTTCCAGGAAGTTAAAGCCCCTAAAGTAAGTATCAAACCCCAGCGCACTGCGAAGAGAGCGACACCACGGATCCGTCTCTTCCTCTTCTGGGCTCGGAGCGAACAACCTCTCTAGGATACTTTTACTCCCTTCCCATTGAGACACTCGCTTCAGTTCTTCCTCATAATTGGGGATAAGCACATAGGTCTGGGTAGGAACATCTAGTTGCAAAATTCGTCTTGAATGCAGAGCTAAATAAATGCCAAAATCTTTGTAGCAAAGCAAATAGAGCAAGAAGAAATCTTTACAATCCACCTCGCTAAATGCCCCATTATAGCGAGGGATAACCAGATTAAGATAACGCTTGAGATCGCGTATTGAATCCAGGGACTCCACAACTGTACGCCCGATCTGACTCCAGCTTCTTTGTATATGTCTACAGATGGGGGATGCAGCGTATACCTTCCTTGACAAGACTATACCTACGAGTCGCTCCAACATTTCCTTATTGGGCTCTAGCAGGGGGAATTCCCAAGAGATGTACTTATCAATAAAGGAATGAGCAAGCCCGTGATCTAGGTGTTTCTTCAGTACATTGTTCACATACGCCTTGTCATAGGCGGTGATGAAGACCGTATTCGAGAAGGAGGCACTACGATCCATAAGCTTTAGGACTTCTAGTATTTCTTCTCCTGAGAGACGGTCTAGATCATCGAGGAGAACATATACCCGCTTACCGAGCTCTCTAAGGGTACGATTGACCGCCTCCTGCTCTTTCCCAGGCAAAAGTAGAGTAAGGAGAGAGCCTAGGGGACGAGTCCATGCATATTGATTCAGCAATCCTAGATGCTTGGTATACCGAGCGAGCAAGAGGCCAAAGCCTAAGTAATGCCGGGACAACTCCTTCGCAAAGGTATCAAAGAAGTCCTCTGGGATCGAGGAGACCGACTTTGAGCCTCGAGGATTGAAGACAACAATGATCTCCTCACAGAACTCCAGTCCCTCCCTCAAGAGATTGATAAAGGAACTCTTCCCCCTTCCCCAGGGGGCAATAACTCCGACCGTCAGAGACCTCTCATGCAGGTCTAGCATTTCAAGATTTTGACAGAGAATCCAAGCCATACCAGAGAACCCCAACCAGTCCTCTTTCTCACTTACAATAGCACTATCTGTATCAATAGCTAGAGAACTCAGCTCCGTCTCCCTTTGAGCTTCTTTCTTGATCTCTGGCTGTAGCCTATAGCCCCATCGCCGTAGAATGAGATAACCTAACAGGCAAGAAACCACAGCTATGGCAATACTCCCGAGAAGCCATCCCAATGAGGCCTCCCTCTTCCCTTGAAGTAAGAAATAACCAAGAGCACAAAGTATAACCAAAGTAATACCAATGCCCAAATAATCTCCCTTCGACCTGGGTCGAAGGGCAATAGCGACAGCCCCGCCCCAGGGGAGTAGTAAGAGATCCGACCAAGCCAGCTTCCCTAAGTAAGGGATCAGCCAAAACGAGAAAGAGCCTTCCCAATGCCTATAGTACAGATAGATCCCAAGCAGGAGAAAGAGCCACAAAGAGACGGGGCGAGGCACATAGATCTTCCTATAATCCCATTCCCGCTTAAGTAGGTAGCAGACAAGGAAGAAAACTAATCCACCGAACCAATCTGGCGATAGAGGGGCTAAGCAAAGCGACTCGATAAAGCTGAGTAGTGCCAAGAAGGGCTTCTGGAGCATGCCGAAGGCCACGGCTACGACGGAAACGATGAAGATATGCTTTGACCATGCTTGGTGCATGTCTTTTACCCATGCTCTGAATGAAGTCCAGATACGACTCATAGCTAGGAAGATGTATTAGGGCGGTAATGAATGAGGGACTAGTCTCAGAGCAAAGGTAGCAGTTTCGGAACGTGCAGGCAACTGTTTTCGTATAGACTTTTCCCTTAGCTATTGCGAGGGAAAAGAGGCTGTAGAGGAGGCTTATTTGTAGTGGGCTTCTTGCCTCGGGAGGAAGGATGAGAGGAATGCTAGGGAGGTACTAATAGCGACACCTTAGAAGCACCAGTAGCACCTCCTCGGAGGTAGCAGTAGCGCCTCTTGGGAGGCGCTATTGGTGCCTCGGGAGAGACGACAAAGGCAGGGCGAGGGAGGGAAAGTGGAGGGAAGAGAGAAGCCCCCGTAGCGAAAGGAGGCTTTCGCTACGGGGGCTATCATTGATGCGCTGAGGGGACGAGGGGGGAGTACCTTCAGGAGCTATGCTATTCGTCCCTTAGCAAATGCGTCCCTCAGTCCTCAGAGGATGCTATCCGTTCCCCCCACGAGATGGGTCGCTCATCCCTTAGAGGATCTGGTTCGTACTCCTTACGAGGAGCGTCGCTCGACCCTTGGGGCTGGAGAGCAGGCGCCAGCTCGGGCGGGGAGCGAGGCGACGGGGCTAGTGGGCGGCGAGCCACGTGGGGCCGTGGCCGATGCTGACCTCGAGGGGAACGAGGAGCGAAGGGTAAATCGACTCCATCGTCGTGCGTACCAACTCAGTCATCTCTTCGAGTTCGGCGAAGGGGACGTTGAAGTTCAGTTCGTCGTGTACCTGCAGGATCATGCGACTACGGAGACCCCGCTGGCGGATCGCTTCGTCTAGGCGAATCATAGCGATCTTGATGAGGTCGGCAGCAGAGCCTTGCAGAGGGGCGTTGATGGCATTGCGCTCGGCATAACCACGGACGACGGCATTGGCGCTGTTGATGTCGGGCAGGAGGCGACGGCGGTCGAGGAGCGTCGTCACGTAGCCCTGCTTCTTAGCGGTCTCGACGACCTCCGTCATGTAGCGAGCCACCCCAGGATAAGAGGCAAAGTAGCCATCGATAAGCTCTTTGGCCTCCTTGCGGGGGATAGAGAGCCGTTCGCTGAGCCCAAAGGCAGAGATCCCGTAGATGATTCCGAAGTTGGCAGTCTTCGCACGACGGCGCATGTCTGGCGACACTTCCTCTAGCGGGATACCATAGATCTTGGCCGCCGTAGCCTGATGCACGTCTTGCCCCGAACGGAAAGCCTCGATGAGGGCAGGGTCTTGGCTGAAGTGCGCCATCAGACGAAGCTCAATCTGCGAATAGTCGGCACTGAGGAAGGTACAGCCTTCGTCTGGTACGAAGGCCTCACGGATAGCACGGCCTTCGGGAGTGCGGATGGGGATGTTCTGGATGTTCGGATTACTGCTGGAGAGGCGACCGGTAGCAGCGATGGTCTGATTGAAGGTGGTGTGGATCTTGCCATCGGGATAGACCAGTTCGGGCAGGGACTCGACATAGGTACTGAGGAGCTTCTTTACCCCTCGGTAGTCGAGGATCTTGCCTACGACGGGATGCTTGTCCCGAAGCTTCTCCAGCACCTCTTCGCTTGTCGTGTAGCCTCCGGTCTTAGTCTTCTTGGGCTTGTCGACGATCTGGAGCTCATCGAAGAGCACTTCGCCTACCTGCTTACTGCTGTTGATATTGATCGGATGGCCGATGAGGGTGTTGATCTCTTCCTCGAGAAGGGCAAGAGCCTCCTGGAGCTCCTTGGCCTGACGGGCAAGACACGCTTTGTCCAGGCGCACGCCCTCCCGCTCCATCCCGAGGAGGACAAGCATCAGAGGCATCTCGATCTCCTCGAAGAGCTTCGTGAGCCCCGCCTTCTCCATGCGAGCAGCGAAGTATTCATAGAGGAGGTAGGTGATGTGGGTGTCCTCGGCAGCGTAGAACTGTAGGCGCTCTGGCTCGACGAGTCTTAGGTCGAAGGACTTAGTCGTCTGGGGAGCAATCATTTCCTCGAAGGGCATCATCCGATAGCCTAGGAACTTCTCCGCCAGCTCATCAAGCCCGTGACGCATGTCTGGATAGAGGAGATAGTGGGCGATCATCGTGTCGAAGAAAGGCCCAGCAACCTCGACACCGTAGGAGCGAAGCACCTGCAGGTCGTACTTCAGATTCTGCCCTACCTTGAGGAGACCCTCACGGGCAAAGAGGGGATGAAGCTCTTGCAGGAGGGAGCGAGCTGCCTCGGGGTCGGCTGGCACATCGAGGTAGTAGGTCTTCTCGGCATCTAGGGCAAAGGTGATGGCGACGAGCCCTGCGGTCAGCGGGTCGATGCCCGTCGTCTCGGTGTCAAGCGCTAGGGTCTTCGCCCCTTCAGCACGAGCGAGGAAGGCGGGGAGGGAAGAGCGATCGAGCACTTCGATGGAGAGCTTCGGTAGGGCTGAGACTTCGGGGGTATCGACCTCCTCACGCTCCTCGAGCTGGGCGAAGAGATCGCCCATCGGTTCGGGCTGAGGCTTAGGGGTAGCGGGACGGGCTGGACCAAGGACACGGGAGAGGAGCGTACGGAACTCCAGATCCTCGAAGAGCCTACGCACAGCCTCCTCGTCCTTGGGCGCTTGGGCAAATGCTCCTGGGGTATAGTCCAGAGGCACATCCCTGCGGATCGTAGCCAGATAATAGGACAGGCGGATGGCCTCTGCCCCCTCTTGGATCTTCTTGCCCGTAGCACCCTTGATCTCGGAGGCATGCGCTAGGAGGCTGTCGATCGTACCGTATTCGGCGAGGAGCTTCTGCGCTCCCTTCTCCCCGATGCCCTTACAGCCAGGGATGTTATCCACCTTATCCCCGAGGAGGGCAAGGTAGTCAATGACTTGGAGAGGCGACTGGAGCCCGAACTTCTCCTTAATCTCTTCGGGTCCCCAGACTTCGTAGCCCCCTCCCTGCATCGGGCGGTACATACGCACCCGATCGCTCACCAGCTGTCCATAGTCCTTGTCAGGGGTGACCATATAGACCTCACGGCCTGCCTCGGCAGCGTGCACGCTGAGCGTGCCGATGACATCATCCGCCTCGTAGTCGAGGACTTCGACGGCGGGGATGCGGTAGGCCTTCAGCAGCTCCCGAATGAGCGGTACGGCTATGCGTATCCCCTCGGGAGTTTCTTCTCGCTGCGCCTTGTACTCGGGATATTCCCGATGCCTGAAGGTCCCCCCAGGAGGGTCGAAGACGACAGCGATCTCATCGGGATTCTCCTTCCCCAGCAGATCTTCGAGCATGAGCACGAAGCCGAAGACGGCGCTGGTATTGCGCCCCTTGGTATCGATCCGAGGGGACTTGATGAAGGCATAGTAAGCTCGATAGATCAGGGCATAAGCATCGAGAAGGAAGAGGCGCTGGGGCATGAGGATAATGTATGTGGGAGGTGAAGAAAAGGGGAGAAATAAAGAGTGGAAGAAGAGTAGGCTACTACAAGGGGATGATGGCATGACCCGACCCCAGATGGTAGTACTCGCAGTGGGCGAACTCATAGAGGTCCAAGCCTCGACACCTGATCTTGATCGTCGGGAGCAAGTGCGCTGCTTCTGGACGAGGAGGCTTCGAGGCGGGAAGTATGACGAAGTAGACCCGTCCCGAGAGTAAGTGTATATCGCTCCCGACACTCGAAGAGCGCTGCTCATAGCGCCGAGCACGCCCAGCAGGAACGGAGACAAAGGGCACATCCCCCCTGACCTGAACATTAGCAGGGAAGATCACTCCTGGGTGGCGAGGCGGAGTACCAGAGAAGCCTCCGAGGAAGAGGTCCTCCACAGGATAGCCTCCCCGCTTGGTGTTATAGCCAGAGCAAGTGACATCCTTGCTCATGTAGTACACCTGCCCGAGGTCGAAAGCCTCGGTCTTCTGCTGGAGCTCAGCAGAAGACCGAGCGACGAACTGCAGATACTCGGGGGAGTCAGACGCTAAGGTATCTTCTCTGATCGTAGAGACGAAGTTGAGATAGAGTTCCTTGGCTATCTCCCCAGGAGCAAGGTAGCCCGCACGAAGGAGGGCAGGCACGTAGAGGTCGGGAGTGAGCTCTTTGGCCTCAGGGAAGAGAGGCGTGTGCGTGGGATCGGACACCAACACTTCGCCCGAGATGACAGCCCAGCTAAGATCAAGGAAGAGCGAGTCATCGGGGAAGCGAGGATGCCGAAGGACGAGGAAGGTATCCAGCTTGGAGGTCGTCGCATCTCTAGAGAAGAGCTTGTAGCCCTCTACCTTAGCTCGGCTGAAGGGGAGCGCCTCCTTGAAGCGAGAAGGCAGCTCTTCTTGCTCCTGCGAGAGACGATCGAAGACATAGATATAGCTCTTAGCGGGGGCGGGAAGTCCGAACTGTAGGCTGTCTCCGACACGGACAGTGAAGCCTCCAGCGGCAGAGAAGCTCTGCTGTGCGGAGGCCGTACCACCGCCAAGAGCGATGAGGAGCAGGAGATAGATGTAGCGATACATAGAGCAGATGGGAGATGAATCGTCGTCCATTAGGGAGATTTTCTGAGACTTCCTCCGAGCAAGAGGCAGAGATAAACCAAGGGTAAGCGTAGGGCAGAGCTACTTCTCGAGACTCAAGGCACGGCCCGAGCCCAGATGGTAGTACTCACAGTGATCGAACTCGTAGAGGTCCAAACCAAGACACTCGATCTCCAGAGCTGGGATCGAAAGTGCCTCCTCAGACAGCGTAGTCTTCGAGACGGGCACCATACGGAAGTAGAGCCGTCCTGCCAGTGGGTGTATATCGCTCCCGACGCTATGCGAGCGCTCCTCATAGCGCTTAGCTACCTCGGCTGGCACGTGGATGATGGGGATATAGCCCCGAACAGCAAACACACCCGAATAGCGGGCATTCGGATAGCGGATAGCTGCCCCTAAGACCCCTCCCGTAAGAAGATCTGCCACAGGATAGCCTCCATACTCTGTGTTGTAGCCTGCGCATATCAGGGGATAAGCCATGTAGTATATCTTCCCAAGCTCAATCGTAGAGGCCGCCTGCTGGAGCTCTCGAGGGATCCGAGCCATGACTCGCTGATACTCTAGGGTGTCAGACTCTAAGCTATATCCGCTAGCCGAGGAGTAGTACTCGAGTTGGAGTTCGTTCGCGTCCTCCCCTGGGCTGAGGTAGCCAGCACGGAGGAGGGCAGGTACAAAGAGGTCGGGAGTGAGCTCTTTAGCCTCAGGATAGAGAAGCGTATGCGTGGGATCACAGACCAGCACTTCCCCCAAGGAGACAGCATCCTTGAGACGGACGAAGAGCGTGTCCTCGGGGAAGCGAGGATGCCGAAGGACGAGGAAGGTATCCAGCTGGGCTCTCGCAGAGTCCATTGAGAAGAGCTTGTAGCCCTCCAGCTTAGCTCGGGTGAAGGGCAAAGCCTCCTTGATGCGAGGAGCTAGCTTCGCCCCCTCTTGAGAGAGACGATCAAAGATATGCCTATAGGTCCTATCATAGGCAGGGAGTCCGAACTGCAGGCTGTCTCCGACACAGACAGTGAAGCCACCAGGAGCAGAGAAGCTCTGCTGTGCGTAAGCCCTACCACCGCCAAGAGCGATGAGAAGCAGGAGATAGATGTAGCGATACATGGTGCAGAGGAGGATGGATCGTCGTCGATTAGGGAGATTTCTCGTGACACTCTCCGAGCAAGAGGCTGAGGAGAGCAGCCTCTAAGAGTACGAGCAAAGATATTCATTTTGCCTAAGATCACGGGTGAAATCCCCCCATTTTCTGACCGCTCCCACCTCAAGCAAAGAGGGAGAGGAGAGACGAGCTGAAGACAAGGCGAAGGAGCAGGCAAAGAAAGCTCTGTCTCGAAGGGAAGCCCCACGGCATCCAGACAGAAAAAAGCTACCTGCAGAGCCCAGAGGTCTGCAGGTAGCCATAGTATAGGGAGAAGAGACGAGGGAAAGTGGCCTTATCAGCCTTCGCCCTTCAGAGAAAGAGGCGGAATAACTAGAGCCAGCTTAGACAAGGCTCAGGCTCTAGCCTTGGAGATGAGAAATAAGCGGAACGGAGAAGCGCCTTCGCTCCTAAAGCCCCCAGCGATAGAGCGTCCGTCGATAGATCGCTAGCGCTAGGCGACGGAGCGTATCATTCTCGGGCCAAAAGCGCTCGTAGCGCTTCCACAGCTTGCTCCCAAGAGCGATCTCCTGCTTCCCTCGGATCACCAAGGTCACTTCTGCAAGGATCTGCTCCCGTGTGCACTGCTCCCGCTGATAGGGATTGCCGTCCCCTCGGAGCGTGTAGACAGCGCCATCGACCCGAGTGATGCGATGAATGAGGTAGCCACGATCGATGCGCACCAAGACGACACGACCAACTTCGCACGAAGCCTCCGTGAGCATGGAGAGCACGATCTGATCCTTGTCCCCTCGGATGAACGGGCGCATACTCGAGCCACGAGGCAAGAGTCGAGGATGCTTCCCCGCCGCTATCCGATCTAGGATCTCGGCAAAGAAGAGCTCGCTCTGGATCGTCATCTGCTTCTGCAGAGCACTTTTGCTTATTCCTCCCACCATCGATGGACTCTTAGGGGAGTAGCGTGCGTGAGAGCTGGACGGCTTCCTCATCAGGGCGGCAGTCCAAGCGGTACACGGGGATCTGCCCCAGCACATCCGCTACCGTGTCGAAGGTAGCGAGGTGGCGCTTCTTGTCCGAATGCAGGAAAGCCGTCGAGGAGTAAAGCGAATCAAAACTATCACGTCCACGGAGCTTGGTCAGCTTGTTCTCTGGGCTCTGATGAAGGTGGACAAAGGCAGAGACACGAGCAGAGGCATTGCGGTAGCAAGGTGTACTTCCACTCCATGGGCAGCCGAAGACACGCACTTCGCCATCCTCCATGATGCGCAGGATCGGCTCGTCGTCATTGAGCAGAGTAGCCCCAGGGACGAACTTACGCCAGAGTCGGCTGTGCGTGCTCTTGCCCGTCCCACTCGTACCGAGGAAGAGCAGAGCATTGCCTGCTAGTTCGGTCACGGAAGCATGGATCTTCAGCATGTGATGCGGAGCAATAGCCACCCCATAGACGATCATGACAAGACGATTGATGAAGAAAAAATCCGAAGGATCATCCATCAGGACATCCGACTGGACCTCCGTCCAATCACGATCAATCACCATCGTGTGCGTGCGCTCCTCTGTCGATAGCTCCAGCAAGATCCGAGCATCGGTCGTGTGATAAACGCATGCCCGTACGCCATCAGAGGACTTATCTTCCAAAAGGGTCTTGCGAGGCAGGTCTCGGAGATCAGCTCCCCCCGTGAAGGTAAAGAGAGGCTGCACTCCCGCGGGCAGTGCGTCCACTCGGAAAGGCTCATAGTTCGGCAGTATCGCCCGTGTGGCCTCTGCCGAAGGGGTATTCAGTTGGATGTACTCCTGAGCAATGCAATAGGTAAGTTTTTCGTCCATGCAGTATGTGTCTTTTATTAGTTGCGACGACCGATGTATCGCTTCATTGAGAGGAAGAGCCTCGGGTAGGAGAGGAAAAGGCTACGACGAAGGCGGTCAGCCGTAGAGCCCATAGGATAGCTTAGGCCACGTAATCGCTTCGTATAAGGGAGAAGAAGAGCTAGTAGCCCTGGGGCAACCTGCTCGTGACGCATTGCCCAAAGAGAAAATATAAGTAGCCGACGATAGAGCGTCTCATGGAGCAGGGGCAGATACTCCGAACGCAAAGTCTCGATCGTTGGCAGTAGATCCAGGAGATTCTCAAAGAGGTAAACAAGACGACCGTCATAGGTCTCCGTGATACTCCCCGACCTAGCTATTCGATAGTGATAGCTCAGCCAAGAGAGGTAGCGGTAGCGGTGCGAGCGTGCTAGAGCTTCAAAGACAAAGGGCATGTCTTCGTAAGGTCTTCCCACGGGGAAGCGAAGTCCTCCCATCGTATCGGTACGGAAGATCTTCCCCCAAGCCATGCCCGTGACTCCCGAGAGAGCTGCGAGGTGGCTAAGAGCTTCCTCCGAGGAATACTCTACCCCTTGAGCCAAGACGGGGCGTTCCTCTCCCGTCCGACAATTCACTTCGATATAGCCTAGCTCTAGGACATCGACCAGCGGGTTCGCTGCCATGTAAGCCATCGGAGCAGAGAAAGCATCCTCCGTAAGCCAGTCGTCCGAATCAACACAAGTGAAGAAAGCCCCTTGCATCAGCTCCATCGCAGCATTGCGTGCTGCTGAGAGCCCTGCATTCGCCTGATGGACGACACGGATGCGAGCATCACGCTCGGCATAGCGATCGCAGATAGCTCCACTCCCATCCGTAGAGCCATCGTCGATGACCAAGACCTCTAGATGGGAATAGGGCTGGCTCAGTATCGAGTCAAGACATTGCTCGAGGTAAGGAGCGACATTGTAGACGGGGACAAGTACCGAGAGAAGGGGGCCAGAGGGGCTCATAGCATTCATGGCTAGCTGGACTTCTTACTTTGGGCTCGGCGAGCTCGGCGCTGACGCTTCCAGCCTTTATAGCGTTGCTTCACCCGCTTCCAAGGCTTATAGAGAGCAAAGAGAGGATCCCATCGACTTGCAATCACAGGCTCTAGGGGCTCGTCGTAGTTTGCCCCCAGCACCTCACGATGGTGCAGCAGTGAGACCTGCTCATAGATCGAGTACTGCAGGCCTAGATCTTGTGGGCGCTCTAGGATGCGATACATATCAGCAGGGAGAAGGGGGAGCACCCGCTCGATCCCCCAACTATAGCGATGAGGTCCCGTAACGGGGAAGATGCCATGACCTGCGACACCCCAAGTGAAGGGATTGTAGCGATCCATCGCTGCGAGCATCTCTAGGATAACTTCTCTTAGGAAAGGGTGCCCAGCGACAGAGACGATGAACCATTGGCACCACTCGCCCCGAGCGAGCGTAGGGAGTCGCTTGAGATTGACCCCATGCTTCGGTGGATGAATCCCACCAGGGAGGTTGTCCCAATGCGATAGGATGTAGCGGTCTGTAGCGTGGAGGACTTGATCTAGAGGCTTCGTGAGAGTACTCTTGATATCAAGGTAAATTCCCCCACGGGCATAGACTAGAAGATAGCGGAAGAAGTCTGCTCGAGCGGCCCCATAGACGGGGTTGATGCGACGGTAATAGTCGAGGATCTCTTCCCCATAGTGCTCTAGGATGAAGCTCTCGATATCACGGTCGTCGAAGAGCTCATGCGTCCATGTGGGATTGGACTTCTTCAGTCTCGCTATGTTCTCTTGTATAGCCTCTGGCAGGGAAGTCTTACTCCTGCAGGTCTGATAGATACACGGAGTGATGCTCTCCCCTAGCGGAATGCAAGGCAAGAGACAATCGTAGTAGCTGAGATCACCTACTGATTGGAGATTTCGAGCCATAAGACTTCTATTCTAGAGGGACTATAATGTAGAAAGAGATACACCCCTCCCGCTCAAGGAGGAGTGTATCTCTGTAGATAATTTAGCGGCGAATGCCTAGATGCTGGAGCAAGGTCTTTTTCTTCTTCTTGTTCCCGTAGCCATAGCCGTAACCGTAGCCGTAACCATAGCCGTAGCCATAGCCGTAGCCATGACCACCCTCGGTAGCACCATTGAGGACAATGGCCATGTTCGTCAGTACCTGCTCATCGTACAGACGCTGGAGCTCGGGGAGCGCACGGCGGTCGAGTCTTGCCGCACGAAGGATGAAGATGGTGAGGTCTGCTACACGGTTAGCGATAGCAGCATCAGCTACGCTACCGAAGGGCACATTGTCAAAGACAACGAAGTCGAACTGCTCACTGAGCTTATCGGCAAGTTCATCGAGGCGTGAGCCAAGGAGAAGCTCTGCAGGGTTGGGAGGTACCGCACCAGAGGAGATGATCGAGAGCTTAGGAGCATTAGGATCCTTGCGGAGGATCTGCTCGACCTGAAGCGACGGATCGGAGAGGTACTCCGTGACCCCCTTACCGATGATACCAGCACGGTGGGAGAGCGTACCCTTACGTAGGTCTAAGTCGACAAGCACAACACGATGACCCGAGAAGGTAAGCGTCTTAGCCAGATTGTACGAGACATACGACTTCCCTGCTGATTCCCCGAAGGAGGTGAAGATGATCTTCTTCGTCTGCCCTTCTCCTGAGCCGATCATGAAGCGCATATTCTCACGCAGGACTCGGAAGGCCTCGGAGGTCTCATCACCTCCCTGCTCACGTACACCACGAGTATGCCCAGACTTGGTTCGCTCTTCCTTAGGAATATCACCAAGGAAGGGGATCGACACACGATCAAGGATGTCCTTACGAGTGCGTACCTTATTATCCGTCAGCAGACGAGTGATCAGCACGATCGTAGGAAGTGCAAGCCCAAGCAGGAGAGCCAAGACGATCGTCCGTAGCGTATTGGGGCTAACGGGAGGCGTATTGGGCGCATCGTTCATATCGAGGATGTAGGCACTATCTTGAGTCATGGACTGACGAAGGGCATACTCCTCACGCTTGCTCAGCAGCTCGGTATAGAGGCCTTCTTGGATCGCTAGGCGACGATCAATGTCTGCCTTATTACGACCTTCTTCAGTCACACCAGGCAGCTTAGAGAAGAGATCTGACTGATCTCGCTCAACACTCTTGAGACGAGCTCTTAGGGCATTTGCCTGCTGGTTCAGGATCTCGACAGCAGCCTTGCGGAGCTGATCAAGCGTGGCATCATACTCGGCGATGACGGGATTCTGCGTGCTACCTCCAGAGCTCTCTACGAGCTTATCTCGCTGGAACTTCAGCTGGTTGTACTGCGTGATATAGCTATCCAGCTCTTGGTCTGGAATAGCGATATTAAGAGGCATGAGCCCACCACGGGTACTAGGGCTATTTAGCTGAGAGAGCATGTAGGAGACGAGCTTGAGTTCCTTCTCGATCTTGATGGAAGCATCTTCCTCTTCGAGGGAGCGAGCATTGTAGCTCCCGACCTTGGAGGAGAAATCCAGCGTCTTATTGCGTGTAGAGAAGCGAGCCATATCTTGCTCGACAATACCGAGCTCTCGGCCTAGGGCTTCCAGTCGTTCGTTGACAAACTCTGCCGTATTCCTAGAGACCTGATTACGCATCTCTACCTCCTCCTGATTGTAAGCCATCACTTGGGCAGAGAGGATGTCAAGAGCTCTTTTAAGAGTCTTGTCGCGGAGAGTAAGCGTAAGCGTAGAAGCCTGCTTATCAGGCTGGGTA